>CP133159.1:1347000-2056500 GCA_030913385.1 Cytophagaceae bacterium ABcell3 | reverse complement strand
TTGTTCGGGGGAATATTGTTAGACCTGACGATGAGAGCATCATCAAATCATTAAATTGATCGCCCTAATAATAAACTTATGAGCTAATGTCACCTAAAGCTCATTGTCCATTTTTCCTTACCTTTTTTGCTTGTCCAAAAAAGGTAACCAAAAAAAGACACTATGGCTGAAAGGCATATTGCCACGCACTAAACGCACAGTCCCTCCCTGCCAAAAAAATGCCTTAACTGACAATTTATTGTCAGATGCAGTTCTTTATGGCGGCATTTTTAAAAATCCGGCACCGCACGAGCCGCAATATGCCCACGCCAGCCATAGAGTTCCCACCCGCCCTTAGTAGCTACCGGACTGCTGATTATTGACCTATCCTTTTGTCTACTTTTCGGCTCTTACCAGTTGGGAGGTTATCGTAAATTTTGGCTGTTAGTTTTTGGGGCTCACACGTAAAAGTTGGGGAGTCTTGGTTTGATTTGTTAATTTTAAGGCAAGATGAAAGAAAGCATTATTGCCCCTTTTTTGCCGGAAGGCATACTAGATTTTTTTGAAATAGAAGCTGTAATAGAGCTATGTGACCTGAACAGCAAAAGAGCTTTTTATAAAATCAACCTCATTGAGCAGAACCGGCTATTAGGAAAGCATAAACCTGAAGAGTACGAGTCTAAAGGTTTTTATGAACCTAAAATTGTTCAAGATTTCCCTATCAGGGGAAAAGCCGTTTATCTTGAATTTAAGCGACGAAGGTGGAGGCATAAAACATGCAAGAACAAAATAGTTTACAATGACTATTCATTTGTAGCTGAAGGCTCTAAAATCACTCAAGAGCTTTCAGATTTTTTAAAAGGTACAGGTCGAGACCCGCGAAGATACCATTGGTAACATTGGCAGCTATTATGAGGTCAAAGGGGATTTGTTGAGGAGGCACTATAAGAAGAAAAGCAGTGGGTTTAAGCAGTGGGAACAAAAAGAGCATGCAGAGGACTATTTGGTCTTTCCGGACAATATCGGAGAGCATCTTAGTATAGACGAAGTTGCACTGTCAAAAGGAGAGTTGTACACTTTTATTACCAATAAAAACGGGAGAGGCAAAAAAGGCTCTTTGGTAGCTTCTGTAAAAGGCACATTGTCGGCAAATATCATACAAGTCCTAGAGAAAATCCCTCTGGAACAAAGGAATAAAGTAAAGGAAGTAACCCTTGACATGGCAAAAAACATGGAGTCATCCGCAAGAACATGTTTCCCCATGGCAAATTTGGTTACAGACCGCTTTCATGTAGTAAGGCTGGCCCTGGAGGCTCTACAACATATAAGGGTCAATCAAAGATGGGTTGAACTAGATATGGAAAACAAGGCTATCGAAGCTGCCAAAAAGAATGGCGTTAGGTATAAAGCACCCTTATTGCCCAATGGGGACACCCCAAAGCAACTTTTGGCCCGCTGCAGGTATGTCTTTGCCAAAAAGAAAGCTGATTGGACTCAAAGCCAAGAGCAGAGAGCCAACATAGCTTTTGAAAATTATCCAGACCTCAAAAAAGCTTATGACCATGTTCTTGGGTTTAGGCTAATATATGAAAGCAACACAAAAATATCCGCTGAAAAAAAGTTTGCTGAATGGATCAATAAAACTCATGAGATGGGAACCAAGGAATTTTTAACGGTAGCAAATACAGTAAGCAACCATATGAGCAATATTCTAAACTTCTTTGACAATAGATCTACCAATGCAAATGCGGAATCTTTTAATTCAAAAATAAAGCTCTTCAGGGCAAACTTAAGAGGCGTTGTAGATACAAGGTTCTTCTTGTTCAGGCTCTCTAAGCTTTTTGCTTAAATCCCCAGAAAAATACGGTGACCCGTTTTTGGGGTAGTGTTTTAAACTCTAAAAACAAACACTATACCTGCATCCCCGCACCTGTTGCGGAGCCTGTTTGAATAAGGACTTGTGGTTGTTTCATTACCCCGTGTTGATACCAACGTAAATATTATTACCCTTTGCCCTTAATAATCATAATTGTCATGCTGAGGGACGAAGCATCTGTCGGGGTAACAGCATGAGTGCCTTTATCTGCTCTTATTACCAAGGGTGCTAGAGTCTAACAGATTCCTCCTGCGTCGGAATGACAGGTTATTATAAAGGTTATAATCAGCAGAAAACCAAAATATAACCGTCATTGCGAGGCATAAGGTAGTGGTCGGGAAAGTTCTTTGCATGAAACTTTAGCCTTTAGTTTCTTATGAAAAAATGTTGCGGTAAGCTGTGTTGGTTGATTGTTCGGGGGAATATTGTTAGACCTGACGATGAGAGCATCATCAAATCATTAAATTGATCGCCCTAATAATAAACTTATGAGCTAATGTCACCTAAAGCTCATTGTCCATTTTTCCTTACCTTTTTTGCTTGTCCAAAAAAGGTAACCAAAAAAAGACACTATGGCTGAAAGGCATATTGCCACGCACTAAACGCACAGTCCCTCCCTGCCAAAAAAATGCCTTAACTGACGATTCATTGTCAAGGGCAGTATTTTATGGCGGCATTTTTAAAAGTCCGGCACCCCACAAGCCGCAATATGCCCACACCAGCCATAGAGTCCCCGCCCGCCCTTAGTAGCTACCGGACTGCTGATTATTGAGTTATTCTTTTAGTCTACTTTTCGGATCTTACCGGTTTGGAGGTTATCGCTGGCTTTGGGTGTAGCTTTTGGGGATGGTGTTTTTAAGCTTTAAAATCAACACTATAGCTGTCTCCCCGCACCTGTTGCGGGGGGCTGTTGGGGTAAAGCAGGAATGTGAATTGCCAAATATTAAACGGTGCCGGTAAGCTGTATTGGTTGATTGTTAGGGTGTCAAATACTGGACCTGACGACTAGATTGCTTCGTCGTGCCTCCTACCGATGACGTTGGGGGTAATTTGGTGATTGTGGGGGTGTTATTATCTTATAGGTTGTAATAACATCTATCCTTAAATCCTGCCTATCCTTCCATCTTTCGAATCCCGGTTCAGACAGTATAATACCAGACCTGACAATTAAATTGCTTCGTCCTTCCTCCTCGCAATGACGTTGGGGGTGAGTTGTAATAGAGGGTGTCAAATACCAGACCTGACGATTAGAGCATCATCAAATCATTAAACTGATCCCCTTATTATTAAATTTAAGGAGCTAATGTTACCTAAGGCTCATTCTCCATTTCTTCTTACCTTTTTTGCTTGTCCAAAAAAGGTAACCAAAAAAAGACACTATGGCTGAAAGGCATATTGCCACGCGCTAAACGCACAACCCCTCCCTGCCAGAAAAATGCCTTAACTGACGATTCATTGTCAAAGGCAGTTTTTAATGGCTGCATTTTTAAAAATCCGGCACCCCACAAGCCGCAATATGCCCACACCAGCCATAGAGTCCCCGCCCGCCCTTAGTAGCTACCGGACTGCTGATTATTGAGTTATTCTTTTGTCTACTATTCGGCTCTTACCGGTTTGAAGGTTACGCTGGCTTTGGGTGTACCTTTTGGGGATGGTGTTTTTAAGCTTTAAAATCAACACTATAGCTGTCTCCCCGCACCTGTTGCGGGGGGCTGTTGGGGTAAAGCAGGAATGTGAATTGCCAAATATTAGGCAGGTGCCAGCGTCTAACATTAAGGTTTTAATTAGCAGAAAATCAGAATTTAACCGTCATTGCGAGGCGCAAGATAGTGGTGGGTAAAGTTCTATGGATTGAAGTTATAAGCCATTAGTTTTCTTATGAAAAAATGCCGCGGCAATCTGTTTGAGATAAGCAGTATAGGTTGATTGTTTGTGGGGTAATGAATATTAGACTTGACGATGAGATTGCTTCGTCGTTTCTCCTCGCAATGACGTTGGGGTGAGTTGTAATTGAGGGTGTTATGTACCAGACCTGACGATTAGAGCATCATCAAATCATTAAATTGGTCGCCTTATTAATACACCTAATGAGCTAATGTTTCCTAAAGCTCATTCTCCATTTCTTCTTACCTTTTTTGCTTGTCCAAAAAAGGTAACCAAAAAAAGACACTATGGCTGAAAGGCATATATTGCCACGCACTAAACGCACAGCCCCTCCCTGCCAGAAAAATGCCTTAACTGACGATTCATTGTCAAAGGCAGTATTTTATGGCGGCATTTTTAAAAATCCGGCACCCCACAAGCCGCAATATGCCCACACCAGCCATAGAGTCCCCACCCGCCCTTAGTAGCTACCGGACTGCTGATTATTGACCTATCCTTTTGTCAACTTTTCGGCTCTTACCAGTTGGGAGGTTATCGTAAATTTTGGCTGTTAGTTTTTGGGGTAGTGTTTTAAACTCTAAAAACAAACACTATACCTGCATCCCCGCACCTGTTGCGGAGCCTGTTTGAATAAGGACTTGTGGTTGTTTCATTACCCCGTGTTGATACCAACGTAAATATTATTACCCTTTGCCCTTAATAATCATAATTGTCATGCTGAGGGACGAAGCATCTGTCGGGGTAACAGCATGAGTGCCTTTATCTGCTCTTATTACCAGGGGTGCTAGAGTCTAACAGATTCCTCCTGCGTCGGAATGACAGGTTATTATAAAGGTTATAATCAGCAGAAAACCAAAATATAACCGTCATTGCGAGGCATAAGGTAGTGGTCGGGAAAGTTCTTTGCATGAAACTTTAGCCTTTAGTTTCTTATGAAAAAATGCCGCGGCAATCTGGTTGCGGTAAGCTGTGTTGGTTGATTGTTCGGGGTTAACTAATATGTGCCAGAGTCTGACCAGGTCTTATGGACGCTGACAGGTATTGCGCTGCCGGGCTACTGATTATGGAATTACCCTTTCCGTCTACTCTTCGGCACTTACCATCATAGAACTTACCGTCAAGGATGTTACAATTGACTTATAAAATCAAGCTATAACCGTTATTGAACCCCTCCAAGGTTTTTTGAAACACTTGGAGGGGGTGTGGAGCTTACCGCTAGTTTTATAGCTGTTAGTTTTGAGGATTATCTTTTACTCGTAATTTAGCCATGCCGATAAAAAATCGGCACTACAGGAATGCCGTTTTGTTCATCCTTAACATCAAACCTCTTATCTTTACCGATAAATTTTCACCCAATGCTATTCAACTACATATACTGGGACATACAGCCTGAAATATTCAACATTCTCGGATTTCCTGTGCGGTATTATGGCCTTCTTTTTGTTACCGGCCTGATTCTATCTGTGTATGTAATGAAATGGATTTTTCGTAAAGAGCATATTCCGGCCGAACACTTAGATAAACTAACCCTATATTCAATAATAGGAATTATTGCAGGAGCTCGGTTAGGACACTGTCTGTTCTATGAGCCTGAATATTTTCTGGCAAACCCTCTTGAAATGTTCTTACCAATACAAAAAACACCAGAGGGCGTATACTTTTTTTCAGGTTTCTCAGGACTTGCGAGTCATGGTGGTGGCCTAGGTGTATTAATAGCCTTGTTATTTTACTCCTATAAAACCAAACAACCGTTAATAAAAACCTTAGACTATATGGCAATTGCCGCCCCTCTGGCATGTGTTTTTATCCGCATGGCCAATCTGGTAAATTCTGAAATTATAGGTTACCCTACCACAAAGCCTTGGGCATTTGTTTTCCTTCAAGTAGACAACCAGCCGAGACACCCAGCCCAGCTTTATGAAGCGATTTGTTACCTTATGATATTCTGGTTACTACTATACCTTTATAGAACAGCAAATCAAAAATTAGGGAATGGTTTTTTCTTTGGCCTTTGCTTGAGTCTCATATTCATTTCACGGTTTCTAATCGAATTTGTAAAAGAACGGCAGGTGGCGTTTGAAGAAAACCTGCTCCTGGACTTGGGACAAATTCTCAGCATCCCATATATTATAGCCGGTGCTGTTTTTATTATCATAAGCCTTATAAAACAAAAACAGCAAAAGTCCACTGCTCAACTAGCTTAACCTGGAATAAAAAAACATGATCAGACATATACAACCTAACGATTACGACAAAATCATACCAAAGCTTGATGACTGGTGGGGGCGCAAACAAATGACAGACAAACTCCCACGTTTGTTTTTTGATCATTTCTCAGACACAAGCTTTATCATTGAAGAAAAGGGACTTATTAAAGGTTTTCTCATAGGCTTTATATCTCCGGCAAATCCTACCATTGGCTATGTTCACTTTATTGGTGTCAATCCTGACTTCCGAAAAGAAGGTATAGGAAGAAAACTTTATAGTGCTTTTATTGAAAAGGCAGAGCCATCAGGGGTAACAGTAATAGAATGCCTCACCTCTCCTGAAAATAGACTTTCAATTACCTTTCACAAAAAAATAGGTTTTTCAATAAAGCCAGGCGACGGACAAACAGAAGATGGATTTATGTTTACCAGAAACTATGACGGCCCGGGAGAACACAGGGTACTTTTCAATATCAGTACCAGAAAGTTCAGAAGCGTAAACAACAGTTCAGAACATCATGAAACGTTCTGAAGAGCATGAAGAGCAACTCGTCAGGAGAGCGTTTACTGAAAAGGGTTTGAAACTGAATTTTAGGATAATTATAATCTAATTTACAAATACTTAAGTTTTTTTTCTGAAAGAAATAGAAAGTCAGCCCGAATCAAATTTTGAGATAAACAGAAATATGCGGATTCTACACAAAGAAAAACAGCAAAATGTTTATCATTTCAGGAGTTTCACATCGTCCAGAAAAAAGCAATTATTATGTCTTTCCATGCCGATGCGCGGATAATAGTCTATTGCCTTAGGGGCAGACAGTAGGATAAGCTTTGCCTGAGGGGAGGCAATTTTGGTTTGTCTTATAAGCTCTTTGCCGATTCCTTGCTTCTGATAAGCCTCGTCCACGGCCAGGTCAGAAAGGTAAGTACAATACACATAATCTGTAATTGATCTGGCAACACCTACCAGCCGCCCTTCATGCCTTGCAGTAACAATCAGGTTTGCATTTTCCACCATTGCCCTGATTTTATCCATATCATCAACCGGCCTGCGTTCACCTAAAGTTGAGCGGATAAGAATATCATGAAACTCCTCCGCCAGAAGGTTATTTTCAGTCTGATAAACTATCATATCTTAAAATCCATTAAAAGTCCTCATCCTTAACTTTTACTTTCATATTATCCCATGTCTGCGGATGGAGTACAGGATACTTTTGGCAGTTTTGCCCCTGCATATAATTAATAATGTCAACAGCCCTTTCCTCAGAAGCAGGGTGTGTGGACAGGTATTTCAGGGCTGCCGGCATTTCATGGTCTTTTTCTGAAAATTGATACATCAGTTCGGCAAAAGGCTCTGGGTCAATATCAGCCTTAATAAGATAGTCTACTGATGTAAAATCAGCTTCTCTTTCCATATCCCGGCTATAGGAAGCCGCAGAAAGTAGCTTCATTAGCTGAGCGGCAGCCTCCGCACCGCCATTGCCCGCAGTCAGAGAAACAAGCACTGCCAAACCAGCTTGACGTATAAGTTTTTTCATTACATGCTTCTTTTCAATATGCGCAAGCTCATGACCAATCACGCCGGCCAGTTCCGCCTCACTGGAACACTTTGCCAACAAACCAGTATACACAACCATATGCCTGCCAGGAACAACATAAGCATTAACAACATCTTTCCGGACTACATGCAATTGAATACTTTCTCTTTCAATATCGTTGGCACTACATAGGTGATTTAACAAAGAATCTACAGGAGAATATATAGCAGGAGCCTCCACTTCCTCTTCTTCATTATTTAAATATTCTTCAAAAATTTCCCCTAGCTGATTTTCAAGTCGCTCTTCTGAATTATTCATTCCCAAAACAGAAAGCCAATTTACCTGGCTAAGCAAAAACCAGACTCCTCCTACAAAAAGGACAGCTATAGATAATTCAGACAGTACTTTCTTCATGCGCAGGTTTGCAAATTAAGTTTGTTAGGCTACCGTAAAAAAACCATTCCACATGTATTCCATTGCGGGTTTTCACAGCCGTGTAAATTGTGAAAATAAACTCTACTATATTAAACAGAAGTACAGTAAACAACCAGGAAAAGTATTGATTATCTGCTATCTGGTCTCCAAACACAATAGCAATTGTCCACCATACGAGAGAGGTGTTAAAAACCAGCAGAGAAACTTGCGACAATAAGGCCTGGATACAGTGCCAACGTACAAAGTAAGTGGCTTTCCTGTTTCCCATAAAAAAAATAAACGTAGCAATCAGGTTGACTATGGGTAGAGGCAATCCGGCAATTAGTGCCACAAGAGACATAACATAACTGTTAGATGCCCTTTCTGACTCATGATCGGATGGCGTATAAACAAATTCTTTAACTGAAATCATAAGCCTGCGCAAATAATTCTTATCCAATTTGCCAGAACAAGGATAATTAGCGGAACCGCTATATACTTCTTCCGGAAAAATGTTTCTGCTTTATTATAAAAAAGGTGTAGCGAGCTTTTATTTAACATAAGATCGAATAATATCCACAAAGGCGCAAGAACCATAATAGACAAAACAATTACCCCAAAAGGGTTCAACAGCACAGACTCTGCAAGTCCTCCGTTCAGTAAGGCCATTACTGCACGTGTTGAGCCACAGGATGGACAGGGGATACCTGTTACATTCTTGATCATGCACATACTAAAGGCGTTTTCTTTATTAGTATTGTACATATAAAAAGCTATTGTAAGCCAGATATACCCCGCCAGACAAGCAACTGACAGCAACATATACAGTTTGTTCCTGCCCATTGCCATATTAGCCAATCACCTTCATTAGCTTCTGCAGGTTCTTTTCCCTAGCAGCACCTTGTATCATAAACCAGTCAACAATAGCCCAAACTAAAAAACCTCCACAGGTCAAAAGCTTACCGATCCCCATTCCCGTATCGCCAATCATAAACCTGTCAATGCCAAGTTGGCCAGCAACAAGTGAAACAATAAGCATGGTGGTAGGATCCTTAAGAGAAACCGCTTGAATAGCTCCCCATTTGTCATCGCTAGCCGCTAAAAGCTTTTCTCTTATCGACTCAATGTGATGACTTTCAAAAAATTTACTGTTGGACATAATAAACATGTCCACTTTTTGTGCGTCCATAAATAGTAATGTGTATTTGGTTAAAGTATAATTAAAAAATTCAAATTCTATTTAAATAAGATCTCTTCGCAAGAAAAATCCCCTAAAGTCCTACATTCATCCATAAAAATGATACTATATACGCCAAGCCATTGGACAAGTTTCACATAAATAGCAAAAAACACAAGATAAATGTAAAAAAACTCCCCCTAACCTTCTTCAAATGAAACAACCGCCTCTTTACATACACTGTTGTTGAACTTAAAATTAATATCCTACCACAAAACTACCTTATCCATAAAAAACACCTTTTAAACTTATTTTTATACCAAATAATTACCTTAATCAGTATTTTTCCCTATCTTTCCGCCCACTTTATGACAGGCTTATTTCCGCATTGGTAAAAAAACTGTGGGAATTAGTAACAATTCACTAGCAGTATATGCCTCATAAAGGTTTTAGAAAAGGAAAAGTTACCATTCAATCATTGATTGAGTCATAACTTTAAGTAGGGTTATTTTACATCATTATTACTATTATGTATCATCCAAGACTAAGAGGTTCATACCATGAAATGGGGGTTAAACACGCCACCAATCTAATCAAAAACGAATATCAACTACCTGATTTAGACCAAAGCAAACTAGAGTTTGGCAAGGAAAGCTACAAAGAACTTCAACATTTCTTTCCAGAGGTTATTGATGAGATAAAAGGTTTGGCAGAAACCCTAGGTGTTTCAGAAGAACATATCGCCACACTGTTGTTAAGCCCCGGAGCTCCTGAAAAAGAATCCCAAGGCACCTCTTTTGCCTACAAAAATGAAGATCAGGTACTGTTTGCCAGAAGTTTTGATTTTCACTATAACGAGACAAAGTTTACCGAAGCCAGTCTCGTAAAACCAGATGGCAAATTTGCCTACTTAGCCCATTCAAAAACTTTTATTGGACGCGAAGATGGGTTCAATGAAAAAGGCCTAGCCATAACTGCCACCCACGTAGACGGAAAATCACATAAGCCGGGCGTAAACTACTACTTTATTGTTAGATATATTTTAGAAAACTGTAGCAGTACAGATGAAGCCATCCATATAATTGAACAAGCCCCCCTTTCCGTCTCTAGCAATTACTTAATTTCTGACAAAAAGAGATCGATGGTCGTTGTAGAAGCAGCACCGGAGAAAACTATGGTCAGAAAGCCTGAACGCAACTTCATTTCTTGCACCAATCATTTCCAATCTCCTGAAATGAAAGCTTTTGAACAGTCGGAAAATGAATGGAGTAAATCGACCATAAGACTACAGGAAACCAAAGAGCTCTTGGCAGAAAAAGAGGAAGACTTAACCATTGATGATATAAGAGAGGTCTTGGCAGACAAAAGTAAAAGTTTACTCCTAGACCTTCCTGAAATAGGTTTTGGAACGTGTTGGGCTACTATCACAGAACTAACAAGTTCAAAAATACTCAGGGCAGAAGGGCAGCCAACTGCTAAGAGATTTAAACCTGAAATCAGACTTGACTGGTTATTGTCAAAAGAAGCCAACAAAAGAACACCGAAAAGAAAAAAGGCTGTTCAAGATTAAGTCTCTCATTTTTAATCAATAAGAAAAAGTCTGACACCCACTCCTGTCAGACTTTTTTTATTAACCACTTTCCCCACCCATTACCACACCCTAATAGAAAAAGCAAAAGGCCTCCCACACAAACGATGGCGATTTTAGGATCCAAAATATTTTAAAAGTTTTCAACAATCAGGAGCCAAATAGCAAAAATAGGGGTCTAAAAAAATGATTTAGCTTATTTCCTGACTCCTTAATGACTTATAGATTTGAGTTAAAAGACCAATAGCATAAGAAAGACTTTACCCCTGATAATAAATTTAGGATTCAACAAACTACACCTTTTTTCTTAGAAATTGGCCTAGATTTTTTTTTGACATAAAAAAAGCACCTTATGACCAGATATGTAATCAAGCGCAATGGAGAATACGAACCTTTTCAGCTATATAAGATCAGTGATGCCATTCACAAAGGATTCTTAAGTGTAAAAAAAGACCCTGAGGATTCCATTATCCTAAAGCTTGTAGAAAAACTACGGCACAAAGAACTATGGTCTGTAGAGGATATACAAGACTTGATTGAGCAAGAACTTTTCAAAGCAGGTCATTTTGAAGTCATGCGCTCCTTTATGCTCTACAGGCATACGCGTAAAATGCAACGCGAACATGCCAATGGACTGAGCGAGGACACCACCTATGTTAATAGTACCCAGACCATCGAAGAGTACATTAGCCGTACTGATTGGAGAATCAAGGCTAATGCCAACACCTCCTACTCAAATGCAGGTTTAGTCAATAATGTAGCAGGAAAAGTTATAGCCAATTACTGGTTGGACAAGGTCTACTCAAAAGAAGAAGGATATGCCCACAGAAATGGTGACATTCATATACATGACCTAGACTGCCTGACCGGATACTGCGCAGGATGGAGCCTCCGTGTACTCCTCAATGAAGGTTTCAATGGTGTAAGAGGGCGTGTAGAGAGCACACCTCCCTCCCACTTCAGAGAAGCTTTAGGTCAAATGGCCAACTTCTTGGGAATCCTCCAGAGCGAATGGGCCGGCGCCCAAGCTTTTAGTTCGTTCGACACCTATTTAGCTCCTTATGTGTTCAAAGACAATTTAGCATACAATGACATTCTAAAAGCCATAAGAAGTTTTGTTTATAACCTTAACGTGCCGGCACGCTGGGGGCAATCTCCTTTTACTAACATTACCTTAGACTGGGTAGCCCCTGACGACCTAAAAGACCAAACACCTACAAAAAACAACAAGCACCTAATGGAAGGGCTAACAAGTCAGGAACTGCAAACAAAAGCAAAACAACGTGGCGCAAACAACCTAACAGACCTATGCTATAAGCATTTCCAACAGGAAATGGACATGATCAACAAAGCCTATTATACCGTTATGACAGAGGGAGATGCTAATGGACAACCGTTCACCTTTCCCATACCGACAGTAAATATTACCGAGGACTTTGACTGGGAAGGCGAAAACACGGATATTTTATTTGAAAACACTGCAAAAATTGGCTCTTCGTATTTTCAGAACTTTATTGGCAGTCAGTATATATATGATGCAGAAGGAAACCGCTTAGAAAACCCGGAGGCATATAAACCCAATGCCGTAAGGAGTATGTGCTGCCGTTTGCAACTAGACCTGAGAGAGCTTTTAAAAAGAGGGAACGGTTTATTTGGAAGTGCAGAAATGACCGGAAGCATAGGTGTAGTAACTATAAACATGGCCAGGCTGGGGTACTTATACAAAAACAACCTAACAGGCCTATACCAACGTCTCGACCATTTGTTGAACATTGCCAAATCAACTTTAGAAAAGAAAAGGAAATTTATTCAAGAAATGTATGACCGGGGGCTTTACCCTTATACCAAGCGCTACCTGCCCCATTTCAGAAACCACTTTTCTACTATTGGTGTCAATGGCATCAATGAAATGATCAGAAACTACTCCAATGACAAACTAGATATCATAACCGAAGAAGGGAAAACTATAGCGCTGGATCTACTGGAACACATCAAAAACCGCATGAAAGAGTTTCAAGAAGAAACCGGCAACCTTTATAACCTTGAAGCCACCCCGGCAGAAGGCACAACGTATAGGTTTGCCAAAGAAGACCAAAAGCGTTTCAAGGACATTATTCAAGCCGGAGAAGACGAAAACATCTACTACACCAACAGTTCTCAAATACCTGTAGACCATACAGACGACCCTTTCGAGGCTTTATTGCTTCAAGACGAGCTACAGTGCAAATATACCGGAGGAACGGTATTGCACTTATATATGCGCGAAAAAATCAGCTCGCCAGAGGCATGCAAAAAACTTGTCAAAAAAGTAATCACAAACTTCAGGTTACCATATATAACAGTAACACCAGTATTCAGCCTTTGCCCTGTTCATGGATACCTCAACGGCGAACATGAATACTGCCCACACTGCGATGACGAATTAATTCAATCTTTAAATACTCAAAACAAACAACAAGACTATGAAAGACCCGATACAATTGCTACTTGAACAAAATGAAGAAAAAAGGTCAAAATGCTTGGTTTTTACAAGAGTTATGGGCTATCACAGGCCTGTAGAAAGTTTTAACACTGGCAAGAAAGGTGAACATAAACAAAGAAAACATTTCCTTGAAAACAGAAGAAGCTGTAAAACCGGTCTATAGCATTACCCCCTTTACCATGCTGGACTATCCAGAACATACAGCCTGCATTCTATGGTTTGCAGGCTGTAACATGAAGTGCCCATACTGCTATAATCCAGAAATTGTATATGGGAAAGGACAAAAATCCTATGCCGAAGTGCTTGAGTTTTTACAAACCCGAAAAAATCTGTTAGAAGGCGTAGTACTCAGTGGCGGGGAGTTTACCCTGCACAAAGGGCTCGAAGCTTTCTTGTACAAAGTAAAAAAACTAGGTCTCAAAGTTAAAGCAGACACCAACGGTTCCAATCCGCAGATACTAAAAAGACTCACCCAACAAAAGCTCATTGATTATATAGCTCTAGACTTCAAAGCACCTCTTAACCATTTTCAAGAGGTTACAAGGTCTCATCTATTCCCAAACTTTGAAACCGCTATAGACTACCTACTTTCTGAAAACTTTCCATTTGAAGTGAGAACCACTGTCCATACCAAGCAGCTCGACCAGCAAAGCCTGCAAGACATGCTATCGTATTTGGAAGGCAAAAATTACCAAGGAGAATGGTTCCTACAAAACTTTGTAAATAATACTCCAACCCTAGGAAACCTACCAAACTCATATAAGAAAATAAAGCCATTCGACATTCCGTCACAAAAAATCAAAATCATCGTCCGAAATTAATTCTCCATAAAATATATAATTCGGTTTAAATAGCGTCATAGCAAATAACTAAAAGCTCACTTCAAAGTTGTTTAAGTCGAACAAGTCTTTGATCCCATTGTTTCACTATGAACAAACAAAAACTTAAGCGCTTTTTTTCATTATTTTTAGAATCATGGCAAATTTTTAAAGAAAACCACCCAGGAGAGTTCGCCTCAGCCATTGCTTACTTTTCACTTTTTGGCTTACCCTCCATTTTTGTAATAGTTATCTTTTGCCTCAGCTTCTTTTTTGAAACGAACACTTTATACCATGAGCTACAAAAACAATTGGCAGTAATTATTGGAGAAGACTCGGCAAATATCCTTGGGATCATAACCGAGAGATACATGATACAAGCCTCCAAAAATATCTGGTTACTCATAGCCTATACCTTTACCGTCCTCTCACTGGCTACCCAGCTTTTGGTATTCTTTCAGGACATCCTAAACAACTTGTGGCAGGTAAAACCAGCTTTCAAGAGCTTTTGGAAAAAAATGTGGGTTGAACGAGGATTAACCTTTATACTTGTCTTGGCAACAGGAATATTATTTTTTGCAAATGTTGCCTTAGAACGAGGCATTGAATATGCCACAGGCGGAGAAACTGGTACCAATGATCCTATTGTTATACTTATAATCAATATCCTAACCATACTTTTTGTTTGGCTTTGGTTTGCCGTACTTTACAAGATACTCCCCTTCGTAAAAATAAAGTGGGAGCCAACCATAGTCGGTGCAGCCATTACCACCCTTCTTTTCCTCATAGGCATTTGGTTGCTATCTGTATTAGTGGTTGACGAAGGCATAGAAGACCTGTATGATTATGCAGCCCCTATTGTGTTAGTTGCTCTATGGCTTTTTTACAATTCGCTGGCATTCTTTTACGGAGCTTCCTTCACCAAAGCCTATGCACGCATGAGAGGAAAACACATAGAGCCAGCCCATTATGCCTACAGGTTTAAATGGGTCAAGGACAAAGACTTTGACAATAAATTATAGGGCGGCTGTTCCGGGGCTTTAGCAGCCATAGGCGCATAAAAGCAACCTTTTAGCTTAAGCCCCGGAACACCAGGCTCTCCGCTATTACTCCTCGCCCTCCTATCGTCGGGACTGCGGGGTAACCGCTTCGATCCTTGCCGCAAAAGCACCGACACAGCTTACCTTCCGCCACATTCCTCAAAAAAACCTACTTTTTTGAAAACGAAAATATTTTCTTTGTAAAAAGAAATGCGATAATACCTTATGAAATATAGACTTCTTACCCCTGAAGAATTAGAAGAATTAAAACCAGAGTTCATCAACTTTTTAGCCGCCAACACCATTACGGCCGATGATTACAAAAGATTACAAGAAAATGACCCGGAGAAAGTCAAAGAGCTGATTACTATATTTTCAGATATAGTAATGGAAAAAGTTCTTTCTAAAATCACCTTCTTGGAACATCGCGAGACCAACAGCCTTATGGCCTTTGAGTGCCTCGACGACCGCATGGTATTAATTGGTTTAAATATACAAGGAGAGGCGAACTTAAAAGATGACTCTTTCATTAAGGAAATCAACGAAAACCCCGAAAAGCTAAATGACCTGCAAGTTGAAATTTTTAAGACTGAAAAACCTTACAGAAAGGAAAAGGAACAAGAGATATTTGAACTGGTCCAAAGTGGGGCTATGGTAAGCGATGGGAATATGTATCAGTTACTAAAAGCAATAAAGCAGTAAAACATGCGCAATAAGCAACTTTTTAGCAGGCTTTTTGCCAGCCTAACATTTCTCGCAGCACTGGCTATTGCTGTATTTGTTTATGCTTTTCTGTACTCTAAAGAATTAAAAGAAGAGCAGGTCATTTATTGTGGAGGTATTACTTTTCCTGACGATGGGATAAACCATAAAAAAGCTAAAGCAGCAGGTATTCATTTCAATGAAACAGGTGCCTCACTATTCAAAGAAAATTGCATAATGTGCCACAGCTTTGACAGATCAATGGTCGGGCCTAATTTGAAAGGCGTTGAAAACAGACACTCTGAGGAAGGATTAAAGAACTTTATAAAAGATCCTGGTGAAGTAATAAAGTCAGGAGATCCTTACGCAAAAGAACTTTATGAGCTTTACCAGATGCTCATGCCTTCTTTTAAGCATATGAGTGAAGCAGAACTAGACTCAATTGTTGAATACATAAAATATGAAAGCATAATAAGGTAATTCGAAAGGGTTCAGAAATTAATATTGCTTTAAAACTAAAAAAATAGCATCTTAAAAAATTACCCTTAAGCAACCTTATTACAACTACCCAATTTCCCAGCTATTGAAAAGAAGTCATGAACAGCAAATTAAGCAATAGACACAGAACCCTCTCTACGATAATTTACGTATGATGCAAAAATGAAACAATATCCTTCTAAAAAACCAACAGAGCAACAATTAGCGGAACAAAAGGCCGATAAAGCTATAAAATTAACTATCAAGGGTATTTCAATTTTAGTAGGAGCAACAATTTTCATCAATCTACTGCTTATTGCCGACCTACACCTGCCCGGCCATACATCCCGCCATAGCATTACAGCAGTTGAACCTATCTTTGACCAAGGAAGCAGGTTTAATAAAGCAGGCAAACATATTTATGACAAAGTCACCTTGTCAAACGGGAAAACCATCAAAACAGCAGCCGGTGCCGTAGAGCTGCACCAAGAAGTAAGTGTATCTTCTTCACTTCTGTTGGGCAAAGTAAAGTCTCTGAGCGTTAGCCGAAACAATAGATCAAGAACCATTGAACCATATCAGCACGCCATCCATCGCATTTATCCCTTAGTGATGATATTCCTCGGAATGGCTTTCTTCAAAATAAAAAAGGACAATCACAAACTAAGCGGCGGCACCTTCATTGTCTTTACAAACTTAGGCTTTTACCTGCTTGCTGAAATTTTCAATTAGCAAGAGAAAGCTATGGGAAAATCCAGCGTTTAAACATGTTCACCAATTGATTTCTAAAGATATTTTCACCATATTAGGAAGTTAACATTATCTAAAAAACAGGCAAACGATCAAAAACAACAAATGAACAGCAAGTGGTATCGTGAACTTGAACTTACTCCTGGCGCAGATAAAGAGCAAATAAAAAAAGCCTTTCGGCGCTTAGCCAAAAGGTACCACCCTGACATCAACCAAGCGCCTGGAGCACAGGCAAAGTTCATCCGGCTGAGACAAGCCCATGACCACCTGATGAACCCAGAAAAGTACAGGAGGCCTACCAAAGCCAACTACACTAAAACCAGTTCTACAAAAAACACCAGAAGAAGCCGTTACAGCACCTCGCAAAAAAACAGCAGCACAAACCGTAATAACGCAAAAGAAGAACAACGCAAAAAAGCAGACGAGCGAAGAAAGAAAGCTGAGGCAAAACGCTGGGCAAGGAATGAAGAAGCTATGAGAAAAATCTGCTATTTCATGAAATACCCGGTAGCTTTTCTTTTATTGTTTAATGCACTTCTTGTCATAGATTATACACTTCCCGCTGTAAAGTCTACAGAAACCACTGTTTTAATTTACCAATATGGTAAAAAAAGTGCTAGACACACCTCTAATCCTAACGCTAGGGACAAGGTTTACTTTACCAACGGGAAGGCACTTACTGTAAAACCTTATAACCTTGGACTTAACGAAGAAGTAACACTATACTCAACTCGCCTTTTTGGATTTATCAATTATGCTGAAATTTTTAATGGCGAGAGGATATTAAAATTTGAAGCGTTAATTCACCCAACTAAGACGTTCTGGCCTCTCATAGCCATTTACTTCATATGTTCCTTAATGTTTCTTCTTATAGTTAAAAGTACAGAGATTAAAATGAAAATTGGTATTGCAGGTTTATTTGATGGGATAATACACCTAACGGTCATTTATTTTCTCTCATAAAAAAACGGAGACCTATGGCCTCCGTTTTCACGCTGTATTGTCAAACCTTACTTCTCACCCCTCAAATCTTTCTTCACTAAGGTTCTTGTTTTTAACTTATCAACTTGATTGTCTGCTGATATCTCTCCTCTACCATTCCCTCTTAAGCTGCTTTCCTACGTTTTGCCCCTTCTCACTCCTCAACACTGCCAAACGCACAATCAACCCTGCTAGCTACTACCCTACTTTCCAACTTCACATAAGCTATCCAACCACACTTCAAACTCCACTTGCCAACAACACCCAACTTCACAAACCAAACCAACGTGTATCACTTACCAACCGCACTGCAACTTCCGTATCACTTCCGTATGCCCCAACTCCTCTACCTACAGCACCATACGTCAGAACAACAAGTCGAAATAAAACAGCAATTTAAAATCCAACTCCCTCTAATTCCGTCTCTCTATAAATTCAACTGGCGGTATAAGCAAATTGTTAAAGCTATATGAAAATTTTTCGCACCAAACACACAACCAACTGACTAACAAATAAAAATAACACAAACCAATTCACATCAGCCGTACTGAACACGGTATGAGCAAATCTTGAAAAAGTTCCATAAAACGAAAACAATTTAACCATTGTTGAAAAATAAGAAGGGCAATAAACATTTTAGTATGAAAGTAGCAGTGGTCATAAGTACAGTAGGTTTTCATTGGGAAGAGTTGTATGACGCTTACAAAGAGTTTCAAAAAAGCGGGTCTGAGATCAATTTTTATACGGTAAACGGGCATCAACCTAAGGGAGATCCGAAAAGTCTGGAGAAAAATGAAGTCATGAGCACATTTGGCTTGGGGCTATCTGAATCTTTTTCACCTGATACCGAAATAGGGAAAGAAATCGTCAATAAGTTTAGCCAAGTACAGCCGGTTGGAAACATGAATACGGATGAAACAGATATTATTTACCTACCGGGAGGCCATGGCTGCTTATTCGATGTAAACATAGACAGGGAGCTACACCAAAAAATATTAGAAGCTTATCAGAAAGGCAAGTTGCTATCGGCAGTATGTCACGGTACATCCACCTTTGGGTTTGTAAACGACGGAAGCAAACCCATAGTAGCCGACAAAAAGATGACAGGCTTTCCTGAAAAACTTGACAATATTTTATTAAAAGCAGGATGGGTTCACGAGAAATTTGTGCCTATCCCCTATTCTAACGAAGATAAAATGAAAAAGTCAGGAGCCAAAGTCAGCAACTTCAACTTTCTAAGGTCACTATTCACCCCTGGCCATACAGAAGTGGACTATCCTTTTGTAACTGGAGTAGGTCCTAAAGCTGCAGAAAATGTAGCAAAAAAAACATTGAAACTAGCAGAGAAAAGACTGCAAAAAGCACAAGCTTAATAAAAGGAGCAAAAGCATAATTCCGTCAACCCCGCCGTCAATCCAGCCATTTGCTGGGTTGGCGGCTATTTATCTTTATCTTGTTCTGATTCATCATCGTAGTCATTATCATCCCAGCAACAAGACCCTCCATGCACATTCTCCAACCAGGATTCTATGTCCTCATCCTTATTAGGCTCTTCGGTACACTTGCTCTGATTCACTGGTCTGCACCAATGGCAGGCATTGCCAGCTTCATCAAAACCACTATTATTACACGAAGGACATACATATCCACATCCTGCCATACTTTTTCCTTTTTTTACATATCAACCTAAAAGAAATAGAAAAAATTTAAATCGCACTCAACAAATATAATATTAATCAGGTTCTTTTATAAAACGTAAAGGGAGAAAGGTATGTGGAGGTTAGTAATAATATCGTTTTTAATCACATTTTGTGTAGTAGAATCAAAAGCACAGGTAATTACAGATTTTGAAGCCGCAGGAGCTTTAGAAGGATATAACAGAATATCAAGTCCGGGAGAAGGCATGTCAGAGTTCAATGCCGGAACAGAACTAGGCTCGGATCCTGCATTTGCACTTAGGCTAAGGTTAGGATATAGGATAGCATGCAGACATGACATATTCTTTACCTATGCCCCGCTTCAGCAGCGTTATAGTGGCACATTTGATGAAAGCTTTAGCCTTAACGGCAATGTCTTTCAGGCAAATACAGGAACAGCACTTACTTACACGCTAAACAATTACAGAGCAACATACAGGTACTTCTTTTTATTGGGAGACAGGGTACAAGCAGCAGCTGGTATCTCTGGAAATGTTATGGACAAAGCCATTTTCCTAAGACAGGGAGATATGGGCACGCAACAAACAGAACTTGACATAACGCCTTTAGTCCATTTTCATGCCGAAGCTAGATTGTTTAACAGGTTAGGTATATTGGTAGAAGGTGACGGTATTTATACAGACAATGGCCGGTTTCTGGACTACCAGGTGGCTTTACCTTACGCAGTTTCACCACATGTCACTGCGCGGATAGGTTATAGAATGATGCATACCGAAACAGGCATTAATGGAACAGACAACTCAGTACTATTTCACTATGGACTGTTTGGCGCTTCGTTTAACTTCTGAGTTTTTTCCTAAATTCCTCATGCGGCAATTGTATATTTGCAAAACGGAAAACATCAATTGCACATGACAAGGCAAAAACTGTTCTCCGGAGCTGAGTATAGCTCCGGTTTTTACATTTCAGTATTTCTCATCTTTTGGCTTACGATCAACCTCATTCAAGGCGGATTGATCCAGCTAGCGCATGACGAAAGTTACTACTGGATGTTTAGCCGTTTCCCAGACTGGGGGTATTTTGACCACCCACCTGCAATTGCTGTTTTGATTAAAGCGGGATACACGCTCTTCCAAAATGAATTTGGGGTACGTTTTTTCATCGCCATCAGCAGCACACTGGCTGTTTACCTCATTTGGAAAATGACTGATAAAGACAAAAAGGATGTCCTGCTTTTTGCAGCTATTGCTTTTTCTATCAGCATGTTCAATGCCAGTGGCTTCCTAGCTGTACCGGACATACCGCTGATCCTCTTTACTGCATTGTTCTTTTATGTATATAAATATTTTTTACAGCACCCAGGCATCAAATCAGAGTTGCTCCTTGCGGTCACCATAGCCTTACTTTTGTATAGCAAATACCATGGGGTATTAGTTTTGTTTTTCGTCATTCTGTCTAACCCACTCCTACTCATCAGGGTTTCCTTCTGGAGAATTGTACTTTTTTCTTTTGTTTTATTTCTCCCACATATATTGTGGCAAATAGATAACGACTATCCTTCTTTAAGATATCATTTGGTTACACGTTCTACAGACCCTTACCAGGTACGGTATACATTAGATTACCTGTTGGGACAACTGTTAGTAACAGGCCCATTTATTGGCATTTTTGTACTATACACTGCTTTTTCGTATAAAGTAAGCAATCAGTTTGAGCGGGCCTTGAAATACACCATGTTTGGTATTTTCTTTTTCTTCTTCTTGTCAACATTTAAAGGTTGGGTAGAAGCAAACTGGACAATTCCAGCATTTATTCCATTAATTATCCTCAGTTACAATAAAGCATTATATCATGAAAAGCTAAGAAAATGGATATTGTACCTAACCATTCCCTCTGTTATTTTTATAGCAGGAGCACGTTTTCTAATGGTTTCTGACATTACATGGAAAAGCCTAGGTTTCAAGACCCAATTTCATGGTTGGGACCAATGGGCGCAAGAGATAGAAGAAATTGCAGAAGGCCGTCCTGTAGTTTTTATCAACTCATACCAATGGGCTTCCAAATATAACTTTTATTCAGACCAAGGCACCGGACACAGTTACAACACCAGCGGAGCCAGGGGAAACATGTATGATTTTTGGCCTTTTGAAGACTCTCTACAAGGAAAAAATATTATAAAAATTCACAGGTCACCCCTGCCAGATTCTGATTCATTAAAAACAGTATTTGGAGAATATATTTACTACCGGCACATAAACAACTTTAGGTCATACAACAAAGTAGACATTGAAGTACTGCCGGAAAACCTGGAGTTTGACCAAGGTGACACTATTCGTTTACCCATCAGAATCAAAAACAACTTTAAGCAAACAGTAGACTTTAACGCAAACCCTGACCTAATGGCCAAGTTGCTCCCTAGAATGTTTGAAGAACACCCCACGCCTACACAACTCAAACAAGATATTATAACGAACCGTTTGGAACCAGGCGCTTCCGTAGACCAAGAAGTAAAAGTCATTATGCCCGATTTTGCTGGAACGTATACATTAAGGATAGATATTGCCCCCGGATGGATGAAACCTGGGCAAAACAGCAAAAACTACACGGTAATTGTAAAATAAACCCGAAATATACAATAGGAACTTCTATTACGTGACAAAGCTACCTCAAGTCAGTCAGTCGCTTGCTCGATTTTTTGTTTTGCCCCTCATGACGCCCCCTATTGCATAATCTGGATACTCCATCAAGCCCCAAAGCCATGAGCAGACCATTCTGCATGAGGTTTTGGCTCTACATAGTGGTGGTGATATTCAGCATATTTTTTGGTAAATTTTGCACCAAGAAAAAGAATCAGGCAAGAGTAATTTACCCATAAGAGAATCAAAATAACAGAACCCGCCGCTCCATAAGAAGAGGCTGGATCCATATTGCCAAAATATATACCCATGGCAAATTTGCCTATCATAAACAAAAACGAGGTAAACAAAGCACCTTTCCATAAGCTTTTCCACTGAACACGTACATCTGGGAGGAATTTAAACAACAACGAAAACAGAACGGCAATAAAAGTAAGAGAAACAACAAAATGTAATACATAAAAAAAGTAATACAAAGAAGTGGGCAAAGCTTGCCTTACCCATGAACCAAGTGCTGACAACCCTGCTGTAACGAGTAAAGATATAAGTAAGAGAAACCCGATGGCAAGGATAATCCCAAATGAGGCAATTCGGTCTCTGGCAATTTTCTTGACCCCAGTACTTTCTTTTTTTGTCCGAACCCACCAAACCCGATTCAGCGATCTTTGCAGAGATACCAACACAGAAGTAGCACCAAACAAAAGTACCGCTATACCGATAATAGTCATTAATTTGGTGTTTTCATCTTCGTAGGCATTGGCTATCATGGTTTGAACCTGAACAGCCGCTTCCTGTCCAATGGCTTCTGATATTTGAGCTTCTATCTCACCCTCCACAGCATCATGCCCAAACACATATCCTACCAAAGAAATGACAATGATCAATAAAGCCGGAAGAGAAAATATTGCATAAAAGGCCACAATTGCACTTAAGTCAAATGGTTCATCATCTATGTATTCAACCACAGCACGTTTCAAAACCTTAAAAAAATCTCTCATATTTCACTTATGCTCCTTGTAAGAAAACTGCATGTGAACCCAAAAGTTATCGGGAACCAATTCCATTAACCAACTCGTTGATTTAGTTGTAGGCTAAAGAAAAAGGAGATATGAAAGGGAAAGGTATAGTATTGACAGGAGGACTGATAGGCGGAACGGCCCTTAAAGGTATGGCACAGGTACCTGAAACAGGGTTTATCAACCTAAGTCCACAGTTTTTCTTCAGCGTTATAGCAGGTGTTATACTAGCACTTGCATTTCAGCTGCTATTATCGGCACTTGCTACCGCTACAGGTATATCCCTGATCGGTAATATAAAGGATAAGTTTACAGGAAATAAAAACGAGAACAAGTCAGACAAGAAAGACGAAAGCAGTGAAAGCAGCACACCGCTTGGTGTAAAAATAACATCGGCAGCAGGTTTGTGGTCTGTTTTGGCGTCTGCCATTTCGTTGTTCTTTGCCAGTTGGTTAGCAGTAAGGTTTAGCCTTATAGCCGATGTTGGTCTAGGTATTACTTTAGGGCTTGTCATTTGGGCTCTGACCATGACCACTGTCGCTTATTTGGATTACAGAGTAGGCAGATCCATTACCGGAACTATCTGGAACATGGCAAGAGAAGGATTTAAAGCTTCTGCAGACACTGCAAAAGCTATCTTTGGAAAATCTGAAGAAGACAAAATGGCCAATGTTGCGCAAAAAACTGTAGGTGCCATTAGGTCTGAAATTGCAGGGGTAATGGACAATAACAAAATCGTCAAAAACTTTGACGATTACATCCAAAAAATGCAGCCTAAAGATCTGGATTATGATAAAATAAAAGATGATCTAGTATCCATTTTAAATGAACTGGAATTTAAGCAAAAGACTGAGTTTACCGACGAAGGATTGCTTAAAAAGACTTTTGTGGAAATTGCAGAATCCACCCCTACTATTTCTAAGGAAAAAGCGAGTAAATTAAAGCAGACTTTTGATGAAGCAAAGGGTATTGTAAAATCTGGCGGTAGCAATGCTGATAAATTGACCGAGGCTTTTGACAAGTTTACGCCAGGCACAGATGAGGATGCTGAAAACTTTAGAAAGAAAGTAGCTGATTACTTAAACGCTACGGATAAAAAAGAGTTTACAGCAGACCGTCTGAAAAAAGATATCGAAACAATCATGAGAGATCCTGTTAGTTCAAAGGACATCATGAGAAGAAAAATAAAAAGCCTGGATCGTGCAGCTATTGTCAATGCTATTTCTGCAAGAACAGACATAGACGAAGAGGAAGCAAAAAAAGTAGTTAGCCAGGTTCAAAATGTAGTACTTAACTTAGGCAACAAGCTTAGGGAAAATAAAGAAAAAACAGCGGAAGTGGCTACTGAAGGATCAAGCAAAGCGACCAAGCAAATGGATAAGGCAGAAGGAGTCCTTACACAATTCGAAAATAAAGTAAGGAAGTACTTTAACTCTATGGATCGCGAAGAGCTAAATTACGACAGAATGAAGCAGGATTTCACCCAAATGCTTCATGATCCAAATGCGGCCGTCCCTATCCTGAAAGAACGGTTCCAAAAGTTTGACAAAGATACCATGGTAGCCCTTATCAGTGCCAACTCATCACTGAGCAAAGGCGAAGCGGAACTCATCTTTGAAAAATTTGAGGAAGCTAAACAGGACACTTTGGATTTTGCAGAAAAAGTAGAAGAAAAAACCAAAGAAACATTAGAATATGCCAAACTCTATGCGCTTCAGCAGGCTGAGAACACCAGAAAAACAGCCATGTCAGCTTCATGGTGGGTAGTGGCTACACTGGTCATCTCAGGAGTTGCTGCAGTGCTGGGAAGCCTTATTCCATTCTAAAATCATATAAGATAGGCAACAAAAAAGCTGTCCTTTAAAATAAGGGCAGCTTTTTTGTTTCTCAAGATATAAATAAAATCCAAGTTACACAGAAGGTCCTAGTGTATAGTCCTAGTTAAGTTAAGGATAAGCATTCCTGCCAGAAAAGCTACTACCAAATATATCATACATGGAATAACCACTTGTCGAAGGATATTCTTTTCTTCACCCTCCATCTTCACAGCAGCTTGAACTACCGCAATATTTTGAAGCGCCAGGGCATTTCCAATTCCAGAGCCTATCAATTGCATTCCGAGAGCAGCCACCGCACCAGCACCAGCAGCCAAAGCCGCTTCATATATCTCACGACCAAAGAGCAAATTTGATACAGTAGCACTACCGGCAGCAAAACTACCAAAGGTTCCAGCGGCAACAGCCGTAAACAGCACCCCTGCTTCAGATAAATAAGGCGTAAGTTGCCAGATAACACTAAATTCTCTACCCACAAAAAGCAAATTCTGAGCAAGTGCCGCAATAAAGAATATAGCTACCCAAGGCTTGGGAAGCACTTTAAAAGCATCTAGTGCTGCTATTTTAATCTTACTGCTCCGAAATTTTGGAGAAATGAGGTACAAAACCAATATAGCCGTTAAGAATGCCATGCCTGGTTGAAATACAGCAAAATTGCGCGTTGCTTCATACCACAGGTCAAGAATGATAACATTCCTGAAAACCAATTTGCCCACAACAAGCAACACACACAAAAGAGTATAGGGCATAAAAGCTTTTACAAGTCCGGCAAGGTCAGGCTTTGACACACCAGTCTGTGTTTCAGGCACAAGAAACTTATATCGAATACTTATGATGCACAAAAACAAGCCCAACAAACCACCGGCCATAGAAGGAAACTCCACCCCGGCAAAAGAAAGTAAGAAGTACGGGACTAAAAAACAAAGTCCTGCCCAAAGCGCAAAAGGCACTGCCTGTTTAAAATCTTTCTTCAATGTACCTCCGGTAAAGCGGACAACAAAGAACAAGATAAAAAGCGGCACCAGCAAGCCTGCCAACAAATTGACAGAAGCAGCAAACACTCCAGCAGCATTAGCACTTTCAATGCCAGCAAATCCAATTTTGACAGGCGTACCAACAGCACCAAAAGTAACAGCAGTAGTGTTGGCCATAAGTGGAAGTACCACAGCCACCATCAATGGAAAGCCCAAAGAGGCCAACAACGGTGCCACGATCATTGCAGGAGTTCCAAACCCTGACGCTCCTTCAATAAACCCTCCAAAAAGCCAAGCCAGCAAGATAGCTTGCAAGCGTTTATCCGAAGTAACACTGTTTAACGACCCCTGTATTTTATCAATAGCTCCATTTATTTTCAGAAAATTCAGAAAAAAAATGGCTCCAAAAAGGATAACAGCCAATTCTACCGCAATAAAAAAAGCATGGGTCATGGGTACAGCCAGCAATGGCATTTCAAACCCTCTCGCAATAGAAGAAATAACAACACCTGTTACGTAACTGGCCATTGCTGCTTGCCAAAGCGGCCGACGCCAACCGATGGTAAGCAGCAATAGTACAGCAAAAGGCAATACAAAAACTAATATGTTCATCTAACGACTTACTTCTGATGAAATGCAAGTAAAGGGACTTTTGCATGGTAAGCGAGCTGTTTGGTAAGGCTTCTTTCCATGAACTTTTCCAAAAGGTTCCTCTTCCTTGTAGAAGTAACCAACAGGTCAGTAGGGTTTTCTTTCATGTATTTTTCCAAACTTTTCTCCACATCGTCGCTTTCTATAAGTTTCAATTCAATACGGGGGTAACTATTACGCTCCCTTACTTCACGCATAAACCTAGCACTAACAGCCTCTTGAATCTCCTTGCCTTCGTCTGATATATTGATAATAGTAATCTCTGCATCGAGTGCTTTCGCTATAATAGTAAGCTTAGAAAGGTCTTTAATATCAGAGTCGTAATAATCGCTGGCAAAAGCAATAGTTTTAATACCTTTGTATGGTACCCGCTCAGGCACTGCCAAAACTGGACAAGAGGCATTTTCTATAACGTCTGCCGCATTGCTTCCTATAAAGAAAGATTTAACAGCCCCCGCCCCTTGGGTACCCATTATGATCATATCCACATCCCTGTCCTTAGCAAACTCAACAATCATAGAACCTGCGAAACCTTGTTTCAGAATATAAGAAGCGCTCACTTCAGGGTTCTTTTCCTTAATTGTTTTACAAAGAGCCTCTAAATCCTCAATAGCCTTATGCTTGACCCTTTCCAACTCTTCTTCAATAACACTATAAGGCATATCAGTATTAATAAGAGCAATAGAATAAGCATGAAAAACAAGAATTTCTGCATCTAAGGAATCTGCAAAGGCAACAGCATAATCCAATGCTATATGAGCATTATCTGAAAAGTCTGTTGGAAAAAGGATTGTGCGCTTCATAATATTAAAATTAATTGGTATTTGACAAGAACAGTATAAAGGTAGAAACCTCTTCTCTATAAATTAAAGGCATTAAGCACTATTGGTTATGATCAAAGTCAACAAAAAATGGTTCAGACCAAAATAAAGGTTTAATATATAAAATTAAAAGTTATTCCTTGCTTTTTAATTTACTTACAATATTTACAGCAGCCTCTGCAAAAGGGAGCAAAATAAGGTCAGCTTGATGCTTTTGTAGCTTCTCCGCATCAGAACGTCTATGTGCTGTAAGGGCTATTTTACCTTTAAAATCTAGCTCACGCAAATACTTAAGCAACGAGATACTCACGTTAACATCAGGAAAAGTACTAATAACAAATTTGGTGTTTTTTAAAGGTAAATGTTCCGCCAGCTCAGGGTCTTCCACATCACCATAGCGGGCATCCCTACCCATTTCCTGCCAACGTTGTACGACAATAGGGTCGAAATCTACACCTAGTATATTATAGTTTTCCCTTTCCAAGCTTTCTGCAATATTTTCTCCATAACGGCCAAGCCCAAAAACAATGGCATCAATTTTCTTTTGCTCCATTTGCTTGGCAATAGCCTCCCGATATGGCACAGGTTTTTCAAAAACCTTGAGCATAGGAGAAAGCTTTTCAAAAATTGGATGAGAATAAATGATCATATAGGTGGAAAGACCAATGGTAATAAGTCCTACCAAGGTAATAAGCCCTACAGTTTCAGAATCGATATGCCCTAGAGAAAAACCTAGAGCCGCCAGAATGAGCGAAAACTCACTGATTTGCGCCACCGTCAAACCCGCCAAAAAACCTGTACGGCGTCTATACCCCATCAGCCCCATAATAACAAGCACTATCAAAGGGTTACCTAAAAGGACAAAAATCGAAAATACAAACGCAGGAAGTATATGAGCGCCCATTTCAGAAAGGTCTAAGTGCGCACCCAGGTTGATAAAGAAGAACAAAAGCAAAAAATCCCTTAATGCCACGAGCCTGCCGCTGATCACTTCCCGATAATGAGTAGAAGCCAGGGACACACCAGCCAAAAACGCTCCTACTTCTTTAGAAAAGCCAATACTGTCCCCTATGGCTGCAAGTGCTACCGCCCAGGCAATGGCAAAAAGCACCAGCAACTCCTGTGACTTTGCCAATTGATGAACAAGATAAGGCAATACATACTTCATCAACAAAGCAATGGACGCCAATAATATTATCCCCTTAATAAAAACAGTCAACATAGCAGTTGTCGTGCTTTCCTCTGCCGCACCAGCCCCATAGGCAGACAAGACGATCATGAGCAAAACCACTACAATATCCTGCACGATCAGAAAACCGAGGGATATCTGTCCATGTAAAGAGTCTATTTCCTTTTTGTCAGATAATAATTTTACAATAATAATGGTACTGGAAAAAGTTAAAGCAATAGCAATATAAAGAGAGGTAATATTACTATACCCTAAAAGCAGCCCGATCAAATAACCAATGACTGAAGTAAAAATCACCTGTCCCATACCCGTTAAAAAAGCAACTTTTCCCGTTGAACGGATTAGGGCAACATCAAGCTTAAGGCCAACAGCAAATAGCAAAATAGCAATTCCTGTTTCGGCCAATAGTTCCACCTCTTCTTCAAGGCTGAGGATATCAAAACCAGCAGGCCCAGCCAAGATGCCTACTACAATAAAAGAAATAATAAGGGGTTGTTTGAGCAGTCTTCCTACAGCCCCTATCAAAGCAGCAAGGGCTAAAATTAAGGCAAACTCGGTAAAGGTATTAGGGGCTAACTCCACAACTGTACAGCTTTGATACTTTTTTGATTATAGGTTCAAATTAAAAGAAAATTCCAAAGCTGTTAAAATAAATGTGTATAAATTTAATTTAACCTCAGCGGATCAATATAAATTTTATATCAGAAAGTGCATGAAGCGCATGCATTACCCCTGCCGGAATACGCACTACAGCCCCTGTTTTCAGGAAATGTTCACTTCCGTTCATTACTAAAGCCCCATCTCCTTCAGTAATTGTCAGTATAGTATCCTCATGATTTGTATGAGGCTGCAACTCCTGCCCCGCCTTTATAGCAAGTAACAGCACCTTAGATGAGTTATGCTTGAGCAATATACTTGCAGGCCTATCATCCGCATAGGCCAACTCTGTCTTCAAATCTGAAATCAGCTTATCCATATTATGAAATTTTATGCAATATAAAATCAACCAGACTGCAAAAATATGACTGTGGCAACAGAAAAATATGACATTTGTCATCACTGGGAAATTTTAGTGCGCTAGTGGAGAACTGCTGAAAACAAAAGCAACAAAAACTGCAAACAAGTATTTATACGCAACATTGTTGCAATTAAAACATATTCATGCTTACTTTACAAAAAAAATAATAAGTGTATGAAAAACCTTCCAGTAACAGTGTTGAGTGGCTTTTTAGGCGCAGGTAAAACAACATTGCTAAACCATATTTTACATAACAAAGAAAATCTTAAAGTAGCAGTCATTGTCAACGACATGAGCGAAGTAAATGTGGATGCAGCGTTGGTAAAGAACGAAAACGTGCTTTCTAGGACCGAAGAAAAGTTAGTCGAGATGTCTAATGGTTGTATTTGCTGTACACTACGTGAAGACCTTTTAAAAGAGGTAGAAAAGTTGGCCAAAGAAGAGCGGTTCGACTACCTGCTTATAGAGTCTACAGGGATTTCAGAACCTTTGCCGGTAGCACAAACTTTTTCTTATGTAGATGAGGAGTCCGGTATAGACCTGACAAAGTTCAGCACACTAGACACTTTGGTAACAGTAGTAGATGCGTTTAATTTTTCAAAAGACTTTACCAGTGGAGACACGGTATGGACGAGAGACCTCAACGAAGACCCATCTGACAACAGAACCATCGTCAACTTGCTAACAGATCAAATCGAATTTGCCAATGTAATCATTATAAACAAAACTGACCTGGTTTCCTCTTACCAGTTAGGAGAACTAAAAGCTATACTAAAAAAACTAAACCCTGAGGCAAGGATCATAGAATCTCAAATGAGCAAAGTTCCGCCTAAGGAAATATTAAATACAGGGTTATTTGACTTCGAAAAGGCTTCATCTTCTGCAGGGAGGATCAAGGAACTAGAAACTGAGCATACTCCCGAAACTGAAGAGTACGGACTAGGGTCATTTGTATTTCGAAGTAGGGCACCTTTCCACCCAGAACGTTTCTGGAACTATGTCAACCACCTCTGGCCAGAAAACATCATCAGAAGCAAAGGCTTGTTTTGGTTAGCCTCAAGACCGGATGATGCCATAGCCTGGAGCCAAGCAGGAGGATCACTGAAAGCGGACAAAGCCGGTGTATGGTGGGCATCCAAACCTCGCGATGAGTGGAAATATTACCAAGTAGATGAAGACTTTATTTTATCACGCTTTGACCCAACTTGGGGAGACCGAATGACAGAAATTGTGATTATAGGCCAAGACTTGAATAAAGAGCAAATAATCTCAGAACTCCAAAAATGTATATGCTCTGAGGAAGAAGCAAAAGCTATCCAACAAAACCAGCTCTTACAAGATAGTTGGCCCTTATAAACCAACCTAAATAACAAAAGCCATGGATAAAGTATCCATGGCTTTAATATGCTATATATATACTATTTTTCTTTTACCCCAAACCCTTAATGACAACTATGCACCTCCTGCCCTTCTGCACCTACGGCGGGACTTACATAAGGGATGCCCAGGTTGAGGCCGCGGAGTATCAATACCAAACCCATAACCACCATCATGGCAGGGACGGCTTTGCGAATTTTAGACTTTATAGACTCGCTGGCAAAAGCGCCGCCCAAAGAAACGGCCATCATCACTGGCAGTGTCCCAAGACCAAAAGCAGCCATGAACAAGCTACCAGAAATCATACCACCGGTAGCCATACTTCCTGCCAAAGCCATATAAACCAACCCACAGGGCAAAAAACCATTTAATATTCCAGTGAACATTAAACCAGGGTAAGAACCATTGTTAAATACCCTTGTCAATCCTCTTTTGATTGAATTTACCAATCCAAACCCAATAACATTGATCTTGCCTTTTACCAAAGAAGGGTATAAAACAGCAGCAATTACCAATACGCCCAATAAAATAGACAACACCTGCTGATAACCTGCCAGATAAAACACCTTCCCTACGTTAAAACAGCCTAACCCTATCCGACAAAACCCACAAAAAAAACTGTCTATAGACAATCAAAACAATAACATGGACTTATACCCACAAATAATAAATTAAACTTGCACAACTTAAGACTAAACACTAAGTTTGCACGCATAAACTAAATCAAACAAAAAAAATAAAAAAAACATTACTCATTGCAACTTTTGCAGTCACTTTATTAATTTCTTTTAACTTACACGCCCAGATCAGAGTACCCGGAGGAACTCAAAACATCGGAAGCACATCAAATGGTAATGTAGGAATAGATGTCGCACCTAGGAATGATTCTAAATTTCATATAAATGTAACAGAATCTAATAGGCACGGAATGAGAATTCAACAGAACCAAAATACTAAATTACTTTCCCATTACAATGGAGGGTTATCAATAGGAACTTATCACACACCTCCAGCAAATGGCCTACGAGTACAAGGCGCATCTCATATATTCCATCCTAGCAGCGGAGGCAATCCATTAAACGCTTTAACTGTTGACGTACAAACATTTGGCACTGCAGCAAATGCCCGCAACAGCTATTTTTTCCAAATTAGGGACATTGGCGCAAATAGTATGAGTCCTTTTTATGTAAGAGGAGATGGAAAAGTTGCAATTAACATGAACCAAGGAGCAGACTGCTTGCCTGATGACGCCAGGTTATCAGTCAACGGAACTATATATGCAACAGAAGTAAAGGTACGTCTAACTCAAAGCCGGTGCTTCCCAGATTATGTATTTGCCAAAGACTATAAACTGAGACCATTAGAAGAAGTAGAGTCATTTATAAAAGAAAACAGCCACCTTCCTGAAGTTCCATCAGCCGCAGAAGTTGAAGAAAACGGCATTAACGTTGCCGACATGGACATCATCCTTCTAAAAAAAGTAGAAGAACTTACCCTATACATGATTGAAATGAAGAAGGAGAATGAGAAGTTGAAGAAGGAAATAGAAGTATTAAAGAAATAATGCTTGAACCTCGCTAACTACAAAGACCATAAAGGTTTTGTTTATTCAAAAATCAACTTGAACAAATAATATGAGAACTAAACCAATGCCTAATAATGAAATTTAGATTACTACTGTTATACTACATTTTTGGGATAATAACTTCTGGTATTTCGCAAAACACACGCACATGCGGAATGGGAGAGGCACAGCCAAAAAACTCTAATGGTTTATGCTCACGGCTATTGAACATAAATCCCAATTACCCATTAGGCTTCTTTAAACCTAACAACAATACAACCTACAAAGAAGTGCGGGTAAACTTAATATTCATACAATATGATGAAAATGATCCTAGGATGTTCGAAGAAGGCAACCCAGAACATCAGTATATTTTAGACGAGGCTATAGGAAGACTACATCATAGATTAAAAAACATCCTTCCACCCAATGATGGAGAATGGGAAAACCTTACGAACGGCCATCCATCTTTGTGCCGAAGCCCTGACCATATCCCTGACACCAAAATACGGTTTAATGTTTCCAAACATTATATAGTAGATCCATATTTATGGAACAATCAAAATAATGGTTTCGGACTTCCCTGCCCATCAAGCAACTCGTATTTTAATCAATTAGACGCATTAGTAAGCAATAATTCATCAATTGAGCCGGGTATCAATGTTTTCTTTACTGAGAACAAAGATACTTATGATAGTTTAACAGCATACTGTAATGGTACCATTAACGGTATTGATTGTGCTGAAAGACCTTATTATGATGACTTCAATAAATCATCGAGAGTTTCCATGACTGATCATTATAATGGCTATATCGCAGGCCAATGCTTACTTGAAGATGAAGAGAACACTCGCTCATGGCAGACAATACTAGACGATAAGGCATTTAATTTATACAAAGCACTAATTCATGAAATAGGCCACTGTTTTTTCCCATGCATAAACCATTGTAATGATTGTGAGACAAAGGTAAAACCCTGCAATGAAATAGAAGGGGAAATAAACAATCATGTAATGCATAATGCTGACCCCTATTACGCTGGAAGAACATATTTAAGCGGAGACAATATAGCTGAAATGCATCGTACATTGTCAATAACCAACATGAAAAATTTTGTTGAAACCTGCTATGCAGATGGCATACTCTTTATAGAAGAGGACATGGTATTAGATACTGACATAAGGCTTTATGAAAAAATCCGTGTTCGGCCAGGGGCAAAGCTAACTATAGATTGTAACATAACCCTTCCCGCTGATTGTGAAATATGGGTTGAAAATGGCGCAGAACTAATAATTGATTCTAATTCTGACATAAATTTTGCCTGCGATCAAAAGTGCGGTATTTCTTTCTATATACATGGAGACTTAAGGGTTAAAGAAAAAATGTTAGATATATCATATATTTTCAATGTTTATAGTACAGGAAAAGTAATATTGGAAAATAGCCCTGGCGTTTGTTTTTACAATGAAACTAGTCTTTTCCACTTCAACATCCACGAGGGAGGCACCTTTCATATTAATGGCCAAGATTACACTTCACAGTTGAGAGCCTTTAAGGATTTAAACTATGATCTTAACCTAACGTCTTCTTCCATATCAGGAAATCATTCTGCAAGCAATACCATTCTAGTAAACACAACAAATGGACAAAGCAGTGGAGCAACAGTATTAACTGCGGGGAATGAAATCAATATTCGCCCTGGCTTTGTAGCTAGGCCTGGATTTTCTGCCGGTATTCAGAGGTATATAAATAACTGTAAAGAAATAGATTGTTTTTCAGATGCACCTCAAAATAAAAAAGCTAAAGTCTATAATACCGACTTAAAAATAAAAGACGTTGAAATACCACAAAAGGTTAAAGCTGATTCTAGTTATAGCTTAACCTTATACCCCAATCCCAGTACAGGCACAATTAACCTAAATATTACAGGAAAAGATTTAAATGAATATCAAATATTCATAATTAACTCATTAGGACAAAATGTCTTTTCTATTAATACAAATAAAAGAGAAAACATAATCGATCTCAAGCATTTGCCCAAAGGTGTATATTACTTGTACACAATCAACCAAAACGAAAAACAAGGTAAAAGCTTCATATTAGAATAAATTATTGCAAGATTTTGAAGAAGGAAAATGGGGTAAAAACAACAACCTCATTTTTCTTCCAAATCTTAAAACCATAACATTTTCCGATAAGTTTATAACTATAGAAGTATAAGCCCAAAACAAGAAGGAATCTATTTCAATGACAACTATGCACCTCCTGCCCTTCTGCTCCCACGGCGGGACTTACATAAGGGATGCCGAGGTTGAGGCCGCGGAGTATCAATACCAAACCCATAACCACCATCATGGCAGGCACAGCTTTGCGAATTTTAGATTTTATAGACTCGCTGGCAAAAGCGCCGCCCAAAGAAACGGCCATCATCACTGGCAGTGTCCCAAGACCAAAAGCAGCCATGAACAAGCTACCAGAAATCATACCACCAGTAGCCATACTTCCTGCCAATGCCATATAAACCAACCCACAGGGCAAAAAACCATTTAATACTCCAGTGAACATTAAGCCAGGGTAAGAGCCATTGTTAAATACCCTTGTCAATCCTCTTTTGATTGAATTTACCAATCCAAACCCAATAACATTGATCTTGCCTTTTACCAAAGAAGGGTATAAAACAGCAGCAATTACCAATACGCCCAATAAAATAGACAATACCTGCTGATAACCTGCCAGATAAAACACCTTCCCTATAAGCCCAGAGAACAAACCCATAAATGCGTATGTGGCCGTTCGACCAAAGTTATAGAGCAACCTACCAGCGACTTTGCCAATCATATGCTTATCTCTGACAGGAAGGGCCATAGCCAAAGGCCCGCACATACCTATACAGTGCAGGCTACCAGCCACGCCGATAAGAAAGGCGGCCATGAACATTTGTGTCTCCATATTAAAGAACAATTATCTGTTCATCATAATAGTTATTCCCGCCAGACTGCCAATCTGTTTTTAACCGGTATTTCCCTTGTCTAAACTTTGACACCGGAAATACCTGCTCGCCAGAAGTCCCAGGAAAGATGCGTTCTTTGATATCAGATCCAGAATGGTCGGGCCTGTAAAAAACGATTTCACCGCTCAGCGTCTGGAAGTCTACCGATTCAGGGAATTTGACCACCACTGAGTCATTTCTTACAGACCATTTTAGCGGTTTATCAGCGGCATTAACGCTTTTATCAATCTGTTCCTGAAATTTGATCTCACGAACATAATAATCGTCAAACACCAAATCAACGTTTTGTTTATAAGTACCTACCACCAAATAAATGATAAACGCCATAAAAAAGGCAAAAGCCACTGCTATACTATATCCCCAATTCATAGCTATAAGTTTTTAAACATTCTCATTAAATAATACTCAATTAACCGGTGCCATAAAGGTAGTTTTAACTTTTTCTACCATCTTTCCGTCAGAAAACACACCAATTTCCAAACGGGTTTTAGGTTCTGTAATTTGCTGTTGGTCCAAGAGAACAAACATAGACCCAGAAGCAAGCCCATGTTTCTCCAAGCTAACATCATTGCCCCCTACCATTCTTATTTCTCCTTCGAAATTCAAAGGCATAAAGTAGAGAGGCATATCCTGACTGCTTTTATTAATGACTTTATAATTATACAAATTGCTGACATAGCCATTTTCCTGGATTTGGTACATCATACCTGGCGTTCGGAGAATAGAAGTTTGCACATCTGTTCTAGTAATTATAAGTACACCCAAGACAAAAACAAGCACTACCAGGACAGCAGAATAAGACATCATGCGCTTGGTAAAGCGAAAAGGTTGCCTATTAGCAATACCCTCTTCACTGTCATGCCTAATTAACCCTGTTGGCTGGCCAGTCCTTTTCATTACAAAATCGCAGGCATCTATACACGCCGTACAGCTAATGCATTCCATTTGGGTACCGTTCCTAATATCTATACCCGTAGGACAGACATCGACACACAAGCTACAGTCTATACAACTTCCTTTACCAGCGTTTTCCCGGTCTTCATTTTTCCTAAACTTCATACGAGGTTCGCCCCTTTTATAATCGTAGGCGACCAGTACAGAGTTCCTGTCCATAAGTACGCCTTGCAAACGCCCGTATGGACAAACAGTCGTACAAACTTGTTCTCGAAAACGTGCAAAAACCCCATAAAAAACACCTGCAAAAAGCACTAGGCTACCGAAAGTTTCTGGATGCTCAAAAGGTGACGATTTTATTAAGTCCAAAATGGCTTCCGAACCTATCATATAAGCCAGAAAGGTATTGGACACCAAAAAAGCTATTCCATAAAACACACTATGTTTAAATACTTTCTTGCCAATTTTCGCACCACTCCACGGTGCCTTATCCAATGCCTGTTGCTTCTTATAATCACCCTCAATCCAGTACTCAATCTTTCTAAACACCCCTTCCATGAAGATGGTTTGGGGACACACCCAGCCACAAAAAATCCGTCCATATATTACAGTAAACACGACTATAAAAACCATCATTATCAAAGAGGCAATAACGAAGAGATAGAAATCTTGAGGCCAGAAGACTTTGCCGAAAATAATAAACTTGCGCTCAATGACATTGAGCAGCAAAACAGGTTCCCCACCGATCCTCAAAAAAGGACCGGTGAAGAACAAGGTCAGCAAAAACAAAGACACACCCGTCCTGGCATTGGTATACCTACCCTGCGGTTTTCGAGGGTACAGCCATACCCTTTTCCCTGATTTATCAACAGTAGAAATCGAATCTCTAAAGGCAGCAGTATTTCCTGAATGCTCAGACATTGATGATCTGTTTTAATTTGTTTGTAATTACCTTTTATGAATTTCCCCTTGCGGCTCTTTAGCGTTCGGAGGGTTTGTTCCATGCATATGATAAATAAAGCTGGACACTTCCTGAATTTGCAAAGGCGTAAGTTGTCCTTGCCAGGCTATCATACCTTTCTGAGGAATTCCATATTTTATTGACTTAAAGATATCTTTAATATCACCACCATATAGCCAATACTCGTCTGCCAAGTTAGGCCCAACCCCTCCCTCACCAGCGACACCGTGGCAGGCAGCACAATTCTGGCTATAGATCGCTTCTCCACTGGCAAGGTGCGATACATCATCCAGCACTTCCACATTGTTTTCATCTATAAGATTCCCCGCTTTTTCTCTATGTTCGGCAATCCTCGCTTCCGCAATTTTCATTTCTGCATAATACTCCTCTGCCGAAGAAGGCCCATCATAGTAATGATAGTAACCCAAATAGACCACAGAGAAAACAATGGTAGCGTAAAACATAAATTTCCACCAAGGAGGCAAATTGTTATCAAGTTCCCTGATTCCGTCATATTCATGTGAGGTCAACACCTCATGCTCACGTTCAACAGGAACAGCATCAGTCAATTTGTCTTGTAAAGCAGCCCACCAAGATTGCTGAGGCTCCACAGCATTGGAGGAAGCAAACTTATTCTCAGCCTGCAAGAAATTGATCAATGCACGGAAGGCCACCAGTACAAACAACAAGACTAACACCACAAATATGATAAGAATAAGAAGTACTGACAGAAAAGCATCCTGGTTTGACAACAAAGACTGTAAAAGTCCTTTATCTTCTGCTGCAAAAGCGGACACAGGCAGTAAGTTAAGAGCCGCCAGGAGCATAGCAGGAATAAACCACTGCTTTTTCATTGTTAAAAGTTTGAAATTCATTGCACTTTCTGGTTTGAATGAAACAATACATTATCCTGACCTTCCTCATCTGCTTGTCCATCTAAGGGTAAATGCTCCATCTCTCGGAGATACTCTTTATTGGCTCCAAAAACCAGTATGAGTACTACCAAAAAGAATATGAAGAAAATAAGAAAGGAAATGATAGGATAGATTTCTATCCCACCGATTTCTGACATATGATGCTTTATAAACTTTAGCATTATCTTATATTTTATTCGTTACTTTCACCTTTGATATCTATACCTAACCTTTGCAGGTATGCAATCATGGCTATAATTTCTTTATCACTAGTTACTCTGATACCGCTTTGGGCGAGATTGTCAGATATTCCTACAGCCTGAGTTTGCAGGTCAGCCAGTGCCTTGTCTTCATACCCTTCAGGATATGGGACACCTAATTTTCTCATGGCAGAAATTTTCGCTTCTAAATTGTCAGTATCTAGCTTTCTGGTAATCATCCATGGATAAGCAGGCATGATTGAGCCAGGAGACATAGACTCTGGATCCAACATATGGTTGTAATGCCATGAATCAGGATATTTGCCACCTTCTCTATGCAAGTCCGGCCCTGTACGTTTAGATCCCCACAAGAATGGGTGGTCATAAACAAACTCTCCAGCCTTCGAATACTCGCCATACCTTTCTGTTTCTGACCTGAACGGCCTGATCATCTGGGTATGACAGTTATTGCAACCTTCTTTGATATACAAATCCCTTCCTTCTAGTTCGAGTGGTGTATAAGGTTTAACACTGGCAATAGTAGGCACATTAGACTTCACAAGGAAAGTCGGCACCATTTCAACCAATCCACCTATCAAAATCACTATTAAGCTAAAGATCAGAAGTTGCGTAGGGCGCTTTTCTATAGCTCTATGCCAGTGCTCTTTAGCATCATGCTTCTCTTCTTTAATAGCTGGCACCTGTGATGGCTCATTGGCAAGGAAAGAGCCCTTTTTAGCTGTCATGTAAAGGTTGTAGCACATAGCCAATGCACCGACAATGAACAACCCTCCACCAAATGCGCGCAGCAAATACATAGGTTTAATCTGCGTTACCGTTTCAAGGAAGTTAGGATAAGCAAGGAAACCATCAGCGGTAAACTCTTTCCACATTAAGCTTTGTGTAAATCCAGCCCAATACATAGGAAGGGCATAGAAGATAATACCTAGCGTACCAATCCAGAAGTGGAAATTGGCAAGTTTCTTTGACCATAGTTCAGTACGGTACATCTTAGGGAATAGCCAATAAAGCATACCAAAGGTAAGGAAACCGTTCCACCCTAGGCCACCTACGTGTACGTGCGCCACTACCCAGTCGGTAAAGTGTGCAATAGCGTTTACATTCTTTAATGAAAGCATAGGCCCCTCAAAGGTTGCCATACCATAAGCCGTCAGCGCAACGACCATGAATTTTAGCACGACATCTTCCCGGACTTTATCCCAAGCACCTCTTAAAGTAAGAAGTCCATTGAGCATCCCCCCCCAAGAAGGTGCGATCAACATAATAGAAAACACTACCCCTAAAGATTGTGCCCAGTCAGGAAGTGCGGTATATAGCAAGTGGTGCGGACCTGCCCATATATAAATAAATATCAATGCCCAAAAGTGAATGATCGATAACCGGTATGAATATACTGGACGGTTAGCAGCCTTAGGCACAAAATAATACATTAAACCCAAGTAAGGAGTTGTCAGGAAGAATGCCACCGCATTGTGTCCGTACCACCACTGGACCAGGGCATCTTGCACACCTGCATACCATGAATAGCTTTTCATAAAGCTTACAGGTAGCCCAAAGGAGTTTACAATATGAAGAACCGCAACAGTAACAAATGTGGCAATGTAAAACCAGATAGCCACATACATATGCTTCTCCCTCCTTTTTAAAATGGTGGCAAACATATTCCAGCCAAAAACCACCCATATACCTGTAATAGCAATATCGATTGGCCATTCAAGTTCAGCATATTCCTTACTGGAAGTGATTCCCAAAGGCAGGGTTATGACGGCAGAAAGAATAATCAATTGCCATCCCCAAAAATTAATGTTGCTCAATGCATCGCTGTACATCCTTGTCTTACAAAGGCGCTGAAGGGAATAGTAAATCCCTGCAAAAATCCCGTTTCCGACAAAAGCGAAAATAACAGCATTGGTGTGCAAAGGCCTGATACGACCAAAAGTTGTAATTTCTGAGAAATTAAGCGCAGGAAACACCAGTTGAAGTGCGGCTGTAAGTCCCACTATCATACCAATGATTCCCCAGACAGCGGCAGCGATAGAAAAGTTACGTACAATAGTGTTATCATACATAACGATCTCCTGATCGATATTACTGACCACATGCCTGTCCCGGTCTTGTGTTAGGTTGTCTTTAAGCATGGTTATTTATGAGAATTGGATTGTTGTTTACTAGGCTTTTCATCATCAAACAGCATTCTGACCGAAGGAGTAAACTCATCGTCAAACTGGCCAGACTTCATAGCCCATAAAAATGCAGCAAGGAAAGTCCCTGCGACCAATAGGCTAATCAAGATCAAAATGAAGATTACACTCATGGTTTTTTAGCTTTGTTTACTTACAAAGGAAGGCATACTTAAGCCTCCATAGAATGACCATGAACAGAAGGAAAAATGACATTTATCACTTTTGAAAAAAGCAAAGGCGAGTCATTTGATTTTCTAGAAAAATTGCCTACCAACCTAAGAAAAATTCAAAATCACAAAAAAACAACTAAACCACAAACACTTACAGCACTGCAAACACAAAAAGACCTGAGATCACTCAGGTCTTTTCTTCCATTTTAACAAACACAAATATGACTCTTTACCGCTAATCTAAATTGGAACAAAGATAAAGTTTAAATTCTTGTGTTTTTTCTCATCAAAATCAACAAGCGTTCCATTACAAACCACTTTGGCTTTATACCCTAGATTTAAAAGGAGCATAAAACTCTTGACCCTGTTCATATTATCGGCAAGTTCACAATATATTACGGGCTTATATTTTTTAATCAATTCCCTTCCTCCTTCTAATACAGCCCATTCAAAGTGCTCAACATCTAGCTTAATGCCAGTAACAGGGCCACAGTCATGCTTCAAGCATTCAAGCTCATCTAATCTTTTTACATCAGTAACAAAAAGCTCTCCCTGGCTCTGCTTAGGTATTGACTCGTCCACCATATGACACAAGCCTTGCATTTTCACAGAATCTTTAACCGGCATCACCATAGACATTTCCTTTTCCTCATTACCTAGTGCATGTTGAAAAAAGCTTACATTGCCACACCCAAAAAAATCTGAAACCCTTTTCAAAGCTTTGTAATTATTTGGGACAGGTTCGAACGAAAATATCTGGCTTTTCTTAAATTTTCTAGAAAGTGTAACTGTCATTAGGCCAATATTTGCTCCTATATCCAGTACAACACCCTCCTCAGGCAGCAACTTCATAAACTCCAGAAAATCTCTTTCCGAAGAATCATACCTCATCATCCAAATCTTGTAGAGCGAAAACCCAAAAAGATAGTTCTCAAACCCTAGGCTCTTCTGGAGCGCTTTCTTGATTTTTGTTTTCATACATCGCCAGTTAAAAGTTACTTCTTCTTCTCTCACTATTAAAAATATAAATATTATGTCCACCAAAAGGTTATCGAAACTTGCTTTTTTTTAAAAAAAAAAGAGAAAGAAGCAAGAGTATGCTAAACTAATAAGGCAAGAAGGTTTTATGAAAACATCAATTCCCTATGCTTGGGAACCTATTTAGGACCTGCTGAAAAAGTCACAAGTGTGTGTAGCCTTACACGAAGACGTATTGGAATACTTCGAATGTAAGACCAAAAAGTAGATTGTGCATTTGTGGCTAGTCTCAAAAAAGTATTGATTAAACCTGAAATATGCAATAGAACTTTCTATTACGTAGCAAAACAACTTCAAATCAGTCGCTTTGCTCGCATTTTTGCTTTAACCATAGCACCACTATGCTTTGCAGCAAAAATGCGCTGATTTTTTGTTCTTTTGCCACTCATTACGAACCCTATGGCATGATTCGAGTTAAAGAAGAAAATAGAAAAACTATGTTCAAGCAGTTTTTAGCAACCAATGACAACGACTTTTCCACATTTATCATAAGGGTAACCTTAGGAGCCGTCATATTTCCACACGGGGCACAGAAACTATTTGGGTGGTTTGGCGGGGCTGGATTCTCCGGTACTATGGAGTTTTTTACAACATCCCTGGGAGTACCGGCTGCAGTGGCTTTCTTGGTAATAATGGCAGAGTCTATTGGCGCTGTAGGTTTGATTATTGGGTTCTTAACCAGATTTATGGCACTGTCTATCGGAATTGTTATGATCGGTGCTATTTTTATGGTTCATTTGCAATATGGCTTTTTCATAGATTGGCAGGGAAATCAAGAAGGACATGGGATAGAGTTCCATCTGCTTACAATAGGCATGGCCACAGCCCTTATCATTAAAGGTGGCGGATGGGCGTCTACAGACGGACTGTTAGCGGAGCCCAAAGGCCGCGGAAGAGCTAAATACTGGTAACGACAAACATTAAAAACTATGGCAATTTCCAGAGACACACTCCGAGTAGGAAAGAAATATAAAATAAAAAACTTTGGAGAAGTAACAGAGTTTATTGTAGAAGAAATAAGCCCTAAAAACATAAAAATCAAATCATTGCTCACACTGGAAACCTTAACACTAGAAGAACTTACCCAGTATGGCAAAGGCAGTGATTATGACCTTAGGGAAATAGGCGAATAGCAATAAAAAAGCTCAGGGAATAACCCTGAGCAAAAATTCACAAAACTTATTCAAAGTCCACTTCACCGTCTGAACAATAAGTCTGGAGCAAAGCCTCAGCCTTTGCATGGCCAAATTGAGCAGCCAAAGTGGCTTTACGACAACCATCCGCAAAGGAGTCCTCGTCTTTGAAACAACATTTTGCCATTCCATATAAAGCACCTGCATGCTCATCATCGATACGAAGAACTACATCATAGAATTTCATCGCCTGGTCATAGTCTTCTAATTTGTAATAAGAATCACCAATTTTTAAAGCGGCATCAACACTATTTCTGTGATCGTCAAAGAACTCCCTATACAATTTTGCTGCCGAAGCATAATCGAGCATATGGGCTGAATATATATCGCCAAGGAACAATGAAACACTATCCCTTTTAGGAGTTTCTTCATATACCTTATCTAAGTGAACATACGCTTCTTCATATTTACCGATCTTATACAAACACTTTCCATAAACAAAATGCATGTCTATCGTAGGAGCATCGCTATACAACATGGCCATTTTAATTTGTGAAACACATTCTTCATAATTCTTCCATTCCATCAACAAGCCAGCCTTAAACAAATAGGCATCTGCATATTCATTATCACGAATCAAGGCATTTTTAGCATATTGCATAGCCCAATACTCATCGCCCTGCTCTAAAAACTGTTTAGCTTCTTTTAGATAGTTTCTGGCGGAGTAGTAATTCATATAATTGAAAAAAACTACAGCAATAGTCACTAAACCAACAAAAACACCTATACCAATAAAAACATATTTTGAAGAATTGCTTTTTTGTGGCTTTTCAGGCTTGACTACCTTCTTCTTTTTGCCTACTTTTTTTGTAACAGTCCTGTTCATCTAATTTTATTTTTACTTCTTTATACTTGATAAAATCTCCTTTTTCATTAAAATAGCCAAGCTTTGCTTTCTGGATACCTGAGCTAAAAAAATATAACACAGGCGTTTTCCCTACAAATTTGGGAATATCCAATCCCGCCAACGCAATGTAAGCAGAATTATAAGCGCGATCCACTACCCTCGCTACCGGCTTAAAAACATGTTCCTGGTCGCTAACCACCAACTTACCTGACATAGTCATTAATTTGTTTAAATGTGTTCTGTTATAAAAAGGACACAAGTTAAATATATGCCAACGACCCTTAATAAGATCTTTATAGGTGATTATGTGTGATATGAGGAATACCACAAAAATAACTTTAAAAAAGTTGACTATAAGCCAAAGGTCTGAAGATTGCACCCCACTATAATACAGCACACTTGCATACTCAAACATTTCAATAGCAAAAAGCCCTGCCAAGAAGCGCCAAACCCTATTCTTTAACCGCAATGATTTGTCATAATAAAAATTAGAACTAACGTTTAAGCTATTCCCCAAAATCATTCCGTAGATAAATATTAATACAAGAACCAATACAATAGAAAGGGAACTGGTATCTCTTACCCCATCATCTATTTCAAGAAAATAATCATAAACACCATGTAAAAATGCACTAGCAGCAAAAGCCATTAACAAATAAAGTCCGACCAATTTCTTTTTATAAAATCTATTGTAGATTACTGCATAAGCCAAAAAACTAGTCAAGACAACATGAACAATAGTGGGACTAAAACCTCTAACAGACACAATATTATGCCCGTATTTATCCAGATAAGTAATGTTTTCAATAAATGAAAAAGCCAAACCAGACATTCCAGCCATAAGCAAAATAGCAACAGAGTCTTTAGGCCTAAAAATCAAATAACATACTATAAAAGGAATTCCCTTCACAAGCTCTTCCACCACACCTACCACCATTACATAGTAAACAAAATAATCTGATGGCGAAACTTGTAATAAACTTATACCATAAAACTTGTATAAAAACTCAGTTAAGAATAGAGTAGAAAGTGCGCTCAAGGCCAACGTGGCAAAAACAGCAGGAAAGATCCTCGCTTCAAAAATATTTAAGCTAATGAGTAGAAAAAACCAAATAATAGCTACGAACAAACTTGCATAAAACGGAAACTTAAAAACATCAATACCAACCTTTTCAACAAAAAACTCCAAAGAAGAAACATTAGCCTTTAATAATTTTAAATATTCCCCTTCACTTAAATATTGTTTGGTTTCTGGGTAGTTTTGGATCAAATTATAAGCAGCACCCCAATCTTCAGACGCTAAACTTGCCACTATAAGGTATTTCTTACAAGAATCTTCATAAATCTGTCTTTCTAGGCTTTCCTCTATTAACAGAGAAGCATCAAGGTAAGCGCCTTCAAGGGCCAAAGACCTGCCACGCCAATAAACTACAAGGTCATGATCATAAAACCCTTCAAGCCTATTAAAGTATTCTAAAGAAACCTCCCCTTCACCGAGCACAGAGTAATACATTCCCAAAGCCAGAAAACCAATTTCTCTAGCATTGGGGTTTTCAGAATGTAAATAAGATTGATAATATTTTAAAAAAGATTCATGCTTGCGCACCACCTCCCCTTCCATAGACATTTGTCGAAGAGGAGTATGCACAAACTTCTCGATTTGAGGGTACTGAAAATCGAAATCTAAAGTATCGTCAACAATTTGGTAGTCATCATCTAGTTTAACAATGGCAAAAGACGCAGGCAAAACCTCATCAACATACTTTTCTTTTTCTGGTGCATTAAAGATCAAACGCAATAACACTATAGCCAGAATGAGAAAAGAAAAAAGAAGTAAATGTTTCTTCATTAATCAGAGAAATTAAACCTGCCGAGCAAATCAGCACAGCCACAGGCCTAGAATAGACAAAAATAAGACAAAAACATATAAAAATAAACAAAATACACATATTTATAATTAAGCATTTTCATTTATTAGACGAAACACCTAATACAAGTCTTGCACTATTTCCAAGCACACCAAAACTTAAACCAATAAAAAGCTATCCAAAAATCCAATAGATAAGGTAGAGCAATAAAAGGGTTCCAGCAAAAGCCAAAATCCTGAGCATAAACCAAAACTGAGGGGGCTTTTCATTATGCGGGTTGCTCCTTGCCATAAACTTTTAGGTTAAACTGATTGATTAATTTTTGCAGGTAGGAATGAGCTTCTGGGAATTCTTCAGCGGGCGCCCATGAAGCAAAATTTTTATCTGTAGAGGCGGTATATGGCCCATGTTTGATCTCATAAATTACCGAACCAGGTTCTAGGCAGATAAGCGTATGCCATACGCGAGGGGGAATTTCCAACCCATAACTTCCTGATTCAGCTTTCAACACATGCACTTCTTGGGGGGTACCATCTGCATCAAATATAACTACTGCAATTGAGCCCCGCAGAATAATGAACGCTTCCGTCTTGTCAGGATCCTCATGTTTATGTGGCTGAACATAAGTACCAGGCTCCATGGCATTGAGCATACGGTGCATACTATCTTCCATGGTCGAATGAAAGTTATAGTTCATTCTCCTGCGGGGACTTGCAGCAGCTTTTGTGGATGTCTCATCCAGTAGTGCACTATCAATCTTAATCATTAAAAAACTCTAATTTGTCAATATTCCGTTAACCCGGAACAGCTAATAATGTTAAAAATAACGATCCTTAAGAAACACTTTCATCGACCTGAAGATGCTTCCTTTGCTGAGGCCGCTCATCGCCTGCGTATTTTTGGATCTTTTCTACAAACATCTCCATACGTGCCACTCGTGATGGATTTTCCTTTCCGCTCCAGATCTCTTCAAGTACTGATAGCAGGAAGAAAACAACTGATACATAAAATGCAGCAAGAAATACTGCAAGACTAAAAACTCCTTGAAACAAGGATCTAAAATACAGCAACAGATTTCTCATAACGGTAATGTTTGTTTGTAATACTAATTTAATAGTTGAATCATCAGAAATCAATAGGTAAATGTAATTTTTTCATTAACAATCCACGATTTTTTATTCTTAATATATAAAAGGCAAGAGGGGATGAACATGAAGAGGTTACTTACATTACTTGTATCACTATCTATCGCCTCATTGACACATCAAGTCAAGGGGCAAGAACTAGGGGTTTACATAAGTCCCTTTGGGGCTGGTTATTCGGAATTCAACTATCAGCTTCCAGAGGTTACTACACCATTTGAAAGCCGAGGACTCAATGCATCACCTAACGCATTTGTTACGCTTAGGGTAAACAGATTAAGGTTAGGCGCCGAAGCAGGTTTCTCCGGCGTAGGAATTCGCGATATTGATGTACCGACAGGAATACAACCTACAGTGCAAAGGAGAACTCATTGGAGAACGATGTATATGGGCGGCGGAAGAATTGGGTTTGATTTGATTCAAGCACCATTCTTTCATTTGTCTCCCGCTTTTACACTTGGCACTTTCAGAACGGTAAGGGACGATTTCAACGAGACAATGTCCAATAGGATGTTCACAAAATTTAGCATGCTGTTGGAGTTTCGGGGAGCTACTGTATTTTCAGTCTTCCTAGAACCTAGCTTTAGTCGTTTTAGCTATGACTCTATGGAAGCTCCTGATTTCTCTGGAAGGATGTATAACTATAACCTAAACCTTGGTATAGCATTTAGACTATAAGAGATAAAACCCAAGAACAATATTAATTTAGGAAACTAAGCCTTTCTTATAATATCAAGAAAGGCTTAGTGCTTTGAAAACCAGTATAAACGTTATACGCAGGACTTTATCTTTTAATAGCTTCTATTTCCAATCAGCCTTACTTTACAAGCACCGCTTTAACAGCTCCGTTTAGCCAACGGGCTGCAATGCTGCATCGTCAACTTTTCCATCTCTAATGCGAATGACTTGGGCTACATCGGTTACAAAAATCTTTCCATCACCTATTTCTCCAGTAGCACCATGAGCAAGGATGGCTTGAATAACGTCATCTGCAATATCTTCAGGAACAACAATATTCAATTGTGTCCGGGCAATAGAACCTAAATCATACTCTACCCCCCTATAAGTTCCCCGCTCACTTTTTTGGTTGCCTACGCCTTTCACGTCTGCAAAAGTAAAAAAGTCTACACCTATAGCATGAAGGGCTTCTTTTACTGTATTGAACATGGACGTTCTTATAATAGCTTCGATTTTTTTCATGGCTAAGTTTTTTTAGAATTTACATACCAACAAGTGCAATCTTGCAATTGTTATCCTAAAATACAGCACTTAGCAAACATTTACAAAACACTATTTTTCAATAATTTAGAAAACACACCCTTAAATCATGACGCTATTATAACAATCATGGTATTGTTTAACAGAACACCCTTAAAATTTAAGGGACTTTTCTTACAATTGTATCAAAAAACTCAAAAAACACCTTCAAAAAAACTCCGCAAAAAAATAATTATTTCTTAAAATTCCCTGGAAATACAAGCGCTACTACTACCTTTGGCATATTTTTTTAAACGCACAGTAAGTGCAGCTTTTCTCATCTTCGGTCTGCAAAAAAGGTACGTCAGCGTCACTTAGTTCTTGGAGCTTTTCAGCAAGTTTATCGCCAAACCAGCAAGGGTCTGATCCCGAAGGATACTGAAGCTGGAGAATATGGTTATCACGAAGAAAATGAAGTTGCAGGGACGGGAATGGCACCGATTTAACGTTTTGATAAAGCCATCCATACATTGCCATTTGAAATATATACCTAAACTTTTGCTGGTTTCCAATAACCTCTTCCACATAAAGTTCAGGTTCAGCGAGTAACTTCACAGGTTCTTTTTGGCTTTTTCCGGTTTTATAATCTACCAAACAAACCTCCCCTGCCCTTTCTCTCACTTGATCAATTTTCCCTCCTAATTCAAAAACATGGCCACCTACTTTTATGCCTGTCCGAATTTTTTCTTCCGAAGAGAGCACTTTGAAGGGAACGGACTCCAAGTCATTTAGCAAAATATTCAGGACATATTTCCGTAGTGCCGCAAGCAATAAGTTATTAAACCCCTTCCTCCTATATTGGCTAATCATTTCCTCATCCAACACTTTGTCCATGACAGCATTGGCCTTTTTCTGCAATTCTTTAATATCGCTGGCAGTAACAGGCTGTCCACTTTCTACATGTGCCTCATACAACAGTTCCATAGTCCGGTGAACAATATTACCCATAGCCCATGCCTCAAGATCTTCAGTTCCCTCTTCAGGGACTTTTACTTTTTTGATATAGGTAAAGTAAAACTGAAGTGGGCAGTTAAGGTAAACACTAAGGGCCGAGGGAGACAAGTAAAATCCCTTTCCGCTCCCTTCGGTATAATTTAATATTTCACGAAGGACATTTGCGTCTTTAGGTATAGAAATAGGCTTAGGCTCTACACTTTTACCAAGGTCAAAGGAAAAAATACGACTGGAAAAATCAAAAGCCCCTTTTTGGCCCGAGAGCTCATATTTAAGTTGCTGAAAATACCGGCTTATTTCGCCTTTTCCTGCTCCAGAAGCTTCCGTATTGTAAAAACAATAAACATTTTCTGCCCGTTGAATCAGGTTATAAAACTGGTAAGAGTAATTTGCATCGTGCGTTTCATAATCAGGCAACCCATAAGCTTTCCGAACCTGGTATGGCAAAAGCGTGTCTGAAGAAGGTTTTGCGGGATAAATCCCTTCATTCGCTGATAAGATAAATATATTTTTAAAATCCAGACAACGTGTTTCCATAGGCCCCATTACCTGCAAACTTCCTGAAGCATTTCCTTCTAAAGGGAGCGTGGCCGAAGCAAACACTTCACGAAGCAGCTTCCAAGCTGTATGAAAAGACAGTGAAAATGCTTCTGTTTTCAAATAAGCGTTACTGATAATTTTATCAAGTACGGCATTTGCAAAAACTAAGGACTCTTTATCTATGGCAGACATAGCCATAGGTGCTTTTTGCAAATAGCGGTTCATTTGTATCAAAAGCTGAAAGAATGCTTTCCCCTTACGGCGGTCATAAGAAAAAATCAAGTCCAGCAATTGTTGCAAAGCAGGCAATGTTTTACAACTTTCTGCCACAAGTTTCAGGTTTTCATGACTAGCCAAAAGAAGGTTTTGCGTATTTAAAGCTTCGGTAAATCTTTCAATAGCGCCAGATGCTAATGGGTAGATCAGTGGGTGGCGTAAAATCCGCGTCAGGTTGTTTATGCTTACAAGGAAAGCAGCCTCTTCTTGTTTACCCTCCCTATAGGTTTGGTATAGGTATTCATACAATGTCAGCAAATGTGACCTCCGCAAGTTTATACCCATGGTCACATTAATGTTTTCCAAGCGCTCAGGCAAAGAAAACAACAAGGGCTGCAACATATTTTGATCGGGCAGCACCACCATAGTCTCTGCAGGGTTAAGTCCTTCATCCAATAACTGATTCAATACATAATGCAATGCTTTTACCTGCCCTGCTTGCAATGCATTACCATAAGTATATATATTCTTTTTATCTGATTGAAGTCCGGCAGAAACCACTATAGATTCATAAGCCTCCCACCGTTTAGCATATTTTCTAATAAACATGCCTGCCTCCTGCATAGGATTGTTGACATAGTAATCATCGCCATCCCAAAAGATGGCAGCCTGCTTACCGACAAGAAGCTTTTCAACAATAGCAGCCTCAGATTTATTAAGGGCATTAAAACCTGCAAAAATGGCTTTTTTCCCAGGCACTGCTATTTTCCCTTCAGAAAGCATTCGATAGTTTAGGCCATCCCATGCAAGCCCTTCGCTAATAACCTCGGCTTTCAAATTTTTATATAGATCTGAAGCCAACTTCCATAGCCACAAATATTGCTCCCTTATCTTGTTATTTCCATAAGATCTAAAAGCCTGAAAAAATTGCTTAACGCCTTCATAGGAAAACAAGCTTTCCATATCAGAAAACTCATATTCCTTCAACAAAGACATATCGCTAAACAACTGATCAATATCCGCCAAAGCGAAATCCATCTCATTAAAATCCCGCAGCATGGTTACTGACAAGGGGTAAAAACGGTCAAAGTCCATGGCGGTTCCTTCTTTTACAAGGGAACAGTAAATTCGGTACATGCGCACAGACAAATCAAGTGGGTCTGCTGACAGGTAGGGTGATTGGGCTTTGACAAACTCACTGAATGTAGCCACTTGTGGCATCATCACAACACCATCTTCTCCACGCGCCCGAATAAAGGCTTTCAAATGGTCTCTGAAATAGACTCCTGCCCTTCTAGAAGGAAAAACATAGCAGTAATCAGAAGCTGATTTGTCCCAAGTCTGTTCTGCTACTATTTGCAAAAATTTCTTCTTCATAACGCTACATTAAACCTTCAGAAGTTTTTTATCTTCAGTAAACAACAAGTATGTTTCCACATGGGCAAACCCACAACGTTGCAACAAGCCAGCATATTTGTCCATCTGCCGCTTATACCTATCCAACAACAAGCTCTCTACTCCTTCATCTCCCCCCTCTTCATCCATAAAACTTACTTTATAATCCAGTACCACAACCTTGTTACCTCTAGTCATAATTCTATCTGGTCGGTATATCTTGTCATTTTGGGCATCGTATAGTTCTCGCTCCCGATAGTTGCGCCACTGCTGATCGTCAGAAAACCATTCTTGCAAATGGCTGTCAGCATTTAATAGTTCATCAAGATGGGCAACAAAGGCCTCCTGCTCTTCCAACTGAAAAAGTCCTTCGTCGACAGCAGAACGTACGGCGCGATTGATATCTGCATGGCTGTTTATATTTTCGAGGACCTTATGAAGCAAAAGGCCTTTGGCAACCGCTGCCGAAACAGCTTTTTCACTTTCAGCCACAGAAAGTGGCATTAAACCTTTTGCGGGATAACTATTAAGTTTTGCTTGCGCAGAATCTTCCGTAGTAACCTGTGCTTCCTCTTCCAATTTCTCCCCTCTGCTATAAAAATCGTCAACAAATTCTCCCACTTCAAAATTTTTGCATGCTTGGTACAGAAAAACATTCAAATCATTGAACGTATCATATTCAGGCAGCCCTTCCTTGTTGGGTTTTAATGTAAAAAGGTATAGTTCCTTTTCAGCTCTGGTTGTAGCCACATAGAGGCTATTGACTTCGTCTGTAAAGTTATTCTCCCACTCTTGCCCGTATTGTTCCGCAAAAGCACTGTTCATTAGCTCTTTTCCGGCAGAAAGTGGCACATAAGGTATGCCATACCTTTCAGGTTCTGGCACCACGGTCCAAAATACAGATCCTGACTTAGGCTGGGTGGGCCAGCAGGCAAATGGCAGAATGACTACCGGGTACTCGAGCCCTTTAGATTTATGTATCGTGACAATTTGAACAGCATCTTCTCCCTCTGGAACAATCACGGAATATTTACCACTTTCAATTTCCTCGTCCCACCATTTTACAAAGCCATATATATCTGTCCCCTGTTTGTTGAGATACTCAAGCGCTAAATCTTGAAAACGCTGTAAGTAAGCGGGTGCTTCATGTTCAAGTGCAAATATTTTAATAAGATATTCTACAGCCTCATAAATATTCATAGGCCGTATATGTTCAGCAACCTTAAATACTTGGCCACTAACGACTTCTATTCCTACCAAGCCTATACCATCATAAATACCTACCCCTTTGAGCTCGGCAGAAAATTTTGCAGCTAAATTTGCCGAAACACCGTCGTTGTTATCTGCCGAAAGTTTCAAAATCGCCACTATAAACTGTACTACAGGTGCATTTTGAACAAAAAGACTTTCTGATGAAATAAAAGGAATGCCAGCCTCTTTTAAAATAGATGCCAGCAGCACCCCTTCGCTATTTTTACGAATAACGATGCCTATATCTTTAAATCTAAAATTACGGTTCCTTAAATCATCGATGGTTTCTATAGTCAATTCAGCCGCCTTTGCCTTCCATCCACCATTTTCTTTATCATCGTCAAGAAAACCTACTTCCACATATCCCTTATCTGGAGCACCTGGCTTGCAATATTGCCTATGCCCTTCATAAACCTTGGCAAGTTTTTTCCATGGGTAAGATGAAAACATTCCCAACTGGTCATAAAGGCTGTTATTAAATTCTATTATATTTTTACAACTTCTCCAATTCGTATTTAAAACCTGACTTTCAGGATTAAAAACGACCAGTTCATCTTCAATCTGGTTCATAAGAAGACTTAAGTCCCCACCACGCCAACGATAAATGGACTGCTTCACATCTCCTACAATAACCACCCTTCCATTTCCTGCCAATACATTTTCTACCAATGGCCTTAAGCTTGCCCATTGCACCATAGAAGTGTCTTGCGCTTCATCAATCAGCATATGCTTGATATAAGTGCCGGTTTTCTCAAAAACAAAAGGAGCATCCTCGGCATCTTTAATGATATCGTTGATGTAACCCAAGGTTTCCCAAGGCGTAATTTGCCTGAACTCAGCGATATACTCCTTCTTCATTTCATCGAGGTAATTCAACACCCCAAAGACATAAATATTCTTTAAAATTTCACCGGCAGTAAGGAAATGCTGGTAAAACTCTTGCATCAGCTCATTGGCCTCTTGAAGTTTAGGGTATAATTGCTCATAAACCAATGGCATGATTAGATTGCGGCTTTTGTGCTTCGCGCCAACCCATTTTTCTGGATCTTCAAGACATTGCTGAACATAACTGTTCATACCTATGGCATCTTCAAAATTCTGTAAGTTTTCAAAGAACTTATACACGCCCCTTGAGGACTGAAAAAAATCTTTGGCACATAAGTTATGTTGGAGACAAGTATCCAAAGCCTCTTTGCCACATTGTCTAAATTGAGTTTTAATTTCACTCCTGTAGGCATTTAAACGTGCAATTACTTGATTGAAAAAAGATAAATCCAGGTTTTCCTGAAAGGAAACAGCAGAAGTGATGCGGAAAAAATTTTCAGAGAACAATTCCCCAGCAAGTTTTGCGAAAGACTGTTTAATGCCAGGAACAGATTTTCCCTCTGCAATTTGCCTATACACATACTTTTTGAGCCAATCTTCAAGCTCTTTATCGTCCTCAGTACACAACAGCATGTTATCGACCATCCATTCGATCATTCTGCTATTGTCCAACTCCATATCGTACTGCATATAAAGCCCGAGTTCAGCACTGAAGGACTTTAATACAAATTGAAAAAACGAGTCAATGGTGGTTGCGGAAAACCGCCCATAATCGTGAAGAATATTGGTAAGGACCTCTTGCGCCCGACCAGCCACCACTTTTTCAGAAAGGCCAGTAGCTTTTTGCAAAGCCTCAGAAAGGGGCAAAACCTCTTCTTTTCCATCAGCCAGTCCTGATAAAAAGCGAATAATCCGGCTTTTCATCTCAGCGGTAGCTTTGTTGGTAAAGGTTATGGCAAGAACATTTTTATAAGCGCGAGGGTTGGCAATAACTATTTGCAGATACTCCCTAGCCAAATTATAAGTTTTGCCACTGCCGGCAGAAGATTTATAAATAGTAAGCGACATGCTGACAAAGGTAAAAGGAAAGAACGCAGCCTATCTGCGAAGTAAAGAGGGTTTATAAGAATAAGTAAAAGCAGGGGATTACCAATATCCCCTACCATCGCCTATTTCCATATGCCAGCGTGGATCAATGCATATTTCATTCTTTTCCACAAAACCTTCTTTTTGAGACTGAAGGTTAGTCACAAAAAACTTCTGGCCCTCTACTTTAGTGACTTTCCATTTTTCGTTGCTCTTAGGCTGGACAAGCACATCGCCAGGCTTAATAATAGTATGTTTTTCAACAGGTATCATATGACCAGATTTATTAATTTCAGATAGACGCAAATATAACATAGTTGCCGGATTTTTCCCGAATTAATCATAAAAGCTGAACGAAAAGCGTTTTCCTTATAAAATTTAATATTTTATGATTATTTTTTTGTTAGATTAGAAACCCAAAACTTTTTTCTAAATGGAAAACGACATTAAGACCATAAAAAATATCCTTACTGCATTGTTAGGCTTTCTTTTCATATACCTTCTTAATGTCTTTTCCACACTTGTGATCCCTCTGCTTCTTGCACTTTTTATGGCTATGCTTTTGCAGCCTGCCCTGGCATGGTTTGAAAAAAAAAATTGGCCTTATGGTTTAAGCTTATCAGTAATCTCATTAGGAAGCTTGACTTGTTTGGCATTGATTGGGTTGGTCATCTATCAAACAGGTATCGAGATGATGTCGGAAAAAGCACACCTATCTCTACAGATCAGAGAAAGCCTCACCGATATCCTAACCTGGGCCAACAACAAGTTTAACTTAACCATAGAGCATAAAGATGCTATCAATTATGTCTACCAATATTTCTCCCTTAGCTCATTTCTAAAGTCTACCGGCGTCATTTTAGGAAACGTCACCAACTTGCTATTTATGACCAGTTTATACCTCATCGTATTTATGGGAGGTATCTTGAAATATGAGCAGTTTATCCGCTATCTGGAAGAAGGAGGGCCACAAACAGGCAAAATTCTTAGCGGTTTCGAAGAGGTCAAAAACTCTATTGCCACTTATATGAAGGTTAAAGTTGCCGTTAGCCTTTTAACTGGTTTAGGCTATGGGTTTGTGTGCTGGGTTTTTGGTCTTGACTTTTACTTTTTCTGGGGGTTCTTAGCTTTTGTATTAAACTTTATCCCCACATTTGGATCCATAATAGCCACTATACCACCACTGCTTTTGAGTGTGGTTCAGCTAGACCCTTTAAGCATCATGTTTTTGTCTACTTGCCTTCTTACTATACAGATGTCGTTTGGCAACATCCTTGAACCCCGTTTACTAGGCAGCAGTCTTTCCCTAAACACTATCACAGTACTCGCAGGACTTATGTTTTGGGGTTATTTATGGGGAGCTATAGGCATGATTTTATCTGTACCGCTTCTTGTTTTAATGAAAGTAGTACTTGCTCAATTTCCTGATGCAAGAATTATTGTCAAACTTATGGGAAGCACCAATCTCAGCAAAAATGATGACAGAAAAGTATTTGATGAAGTAAAGGAGTTTGTTGACGGCGAACCAGTGTCAGAGGGTTAACATTCTCCCCTTTGGGTGGTGTATTATTTTTTTTGAATATAGTACACCACCTGTTCATTAATATAACTTTTCATCTCACTCTCCAGTTGGGGGTTTTTCCTAACCAATACAAACTCAAACCGAAAACAAATTGACTCTTTACTAATTCTCAACACCCTAAGCAAAGCACTTCCTCCTTTTATAAAGCTTGCATATTTAGAAACTTTCTCTTGGAGGTAGCTATTAATTTCGTCTGGATTATTAGTGGAATTTGCCGGTAGCTCAAACTCAACCCCCACTTTTTCATTTCGGCCTTTGCTAAAGTTAACTACGTCTGAAACAAAAATGGTATTATTGGGAATATATACCAGGTTCTCATCTTCACTTTTCAGTATTATATTTTTGAGTGTAATATCAATAATTTTTCCTGTATGATTAGAAATCCTCACAAAATCATTCAGTGCAAGCTGATTCGAAAACATTACCACCATACCATTGATCATATTCGAAATATAGTCTTTGAATATCAAGGTAAGAGCTACGGCAAAAATACTTAAGGAGGTAAAAATCTCTCCCGGATGTATCCTGAAAAAGATAAAAACAGCGACAACACCTGTAAAAAAGTACAAAAGCGAAGCAATTTGATTGATCCCGATTATAAAGTTATCCTTATAAGAAATATGTCGCCTTTTCCTTTTAACATAAAAATACACAACCACCATACGTATGATAGAGACAAGCAACAAGGTGGTAATTAAAAACATTAGACTAGAAGCTAGCCGAAAAGACTCCGATCTTATCAAACCAGGTTGGGCATATTCCAAGTAAACCAACCCAACAAAAAGGACTAACTGCAAACAAAAAAACAATATACGCTTTTTCTCAATCCTCCTCAGCTCATTTATTCTCTTATATGTAACCATCTAAAAATTGCTTTGCCTTTTTTAGAATTAACTAGCGTGTAAGAGCAAAGGTTATAAAAAAAGGGAGCCATTAGCCCCCATATTCTCTCAAGCAAAACAGGTCATAAAACTCCTACATTGCGATAAGCCGCACGCACCTACCGCGAGTGCGAATAATTATAGCATGGAGTCCCCTCTGGGCAACTCTCAGCCACTTTAGAAGTAAAAATACCTCCCAGCAGCATAACAATACCAACAAGCAAATGTGGCAGCCAAACCAGTCCGCTAAACCCAAACAGCCAAGGAGAAACGGCCAAGAATATACCAGCCACTATATCTATAGAAAGATGGGTATTCATAGGCAATTTTCTCGAAGCGGACATTTCATGGTCTGAAAACATACTATATAAAATCGTACCAATACCTAAAACTACTGGAATAATAGTTTCAGCGCCACCTGCTGCAAATCCCAACAGCCAAGGCGCTATAATTAACAATGCACCGATTATATAGTCCATATAAGCGTGTGCACGCGTGGATATGAATCTCATAATACCAACTTTTTTAGTTCCACATATATACCTCTAATAAAAAAACATAGTGTTGATAACTATAGTTCGAAGGGAAAACCCTCAGATCAGACCACAAGCTACTGCTAATCAATATAAAAATACATTTAAACCTATAACATTAACTCACTGAGACAAACAACAGAAAGCAAAAACGGCAATGAATATTCATTGTCAAATCAAACAAGGAAGCCTAAACATTAGTATATTTGAAGTCAAGAGCATGCATGCTTTTCCATGCATAGTTTTGGTTCTATTGCTAAAAAAACAAAAAAATGATTCCTGACCCAGAAGTTTTACACGCTCATTGCAACTTACTGAACACTAGTTTTACTAAACTGTTAGGCCGCCCTTTAGTAGAGGATACGACATCGGGATCATTGGTAAATCAAATGCTTAATGCACCTTTTGTGATTGTTTCTCACAATACCGAAAATGATCCCATATTTAATTTTGCGAACCACTGCGCACTAAATCTCTGGAAGATGAATTGGGAAGAATTTACTAGCTTACCGTCAAGGTATTCGGCCGAAGCTATGGAAAGAGGGCAAAGAGAAGCATTCTTGAAACAAGCCCAAGAGAAAGGGTATGTAGATCAATATTCTGGTATCAGAATTGCCAAAGACGGTAAAAGGTTTAGAATTTCAGATGCCATTATCTGGAACTTGCACGACGATGAAAGTAACTTCAAAGGGCAGGCAGCCACATTTAACCAATGGGAGTATCTATAAAGACTGCTGACTTTTTTGAGCAGGTATATGAAGTCGTGAAACTTATACCACCTGGACGGGTCACCTCCTACGGTTCCATAGCCAAATATTTAGGCGCAGTAAAAAGTGCCAGAATCGTAGGGTGGGCTATGAATGCCGCATCGAGCATGGAAGAAGTCCCTGCGCACCGCGTTGTCAATAGGCAAGGATTACTATCCGGCAAAATGCACTTTTCTACACCAAACGAAATGCAGGAAAAACTGGAACAAGAAGGGATAAAGGTCAAAAATAGCCAAATCATGGATTTTGACAGCGTCTTTTGGGATCCGGCAAAAGAGCTATTGTGACCATTTATCAAATCTGCTAAACTAACTTTTCCTTAACTGTGTCTACCTTTTCATCAACCTTGGTATTAGGAGAATAAGAGCATGCCAATAATCCTAAAAAGCAAATAAATCCATTAATGATAAGGTTTTCGTAAGCAAACTGGTAACGTGTATTGCTTTCAATAGCCATAGTCAGGAAAAATGTCGCTAAAGGCGCTAAAACACAGACAAGTGGAATAAACTTGTCACGAACTTTACGTTTGGAAAGGACGCCAAAAGCAAATAAACCAAGCAAAGGGCCATAAGTATAGCTAGCGGCTTTAAGCACCATATGGATGACGGACTTCTCCCCTATTTCATAAACGACCACAATAATAAGCAAGAATAACAGCGAAAAACCAATATGGACTAAGGTTTTTTGCTTCTGCTTGACACTTTCAGGCTTACTTTTAAAGTTTAGAAAATCTATGCAGAAAGAAGTCGTTAGTGCCGCAAGCGCAGAATCAGAGCTTGCATAAGTAGAGGCTGTTATACCCAACAAAAAGAAAATACCCACGACAATGCCAAAGTGATTTAAGGCCAACATTGGGTATAATTCATCGGTATCAGCAGGAATGGCAATGTTCTGGCTCGTAGCGTAAATATACAACATAGCACCTAGGGTCAAGAACAGCAGGTTTACAAAAACCATACATACGGTAAACCACAACATATTCTTCTGCGCATCTTTTAGGTTACGGCAAGAAAGGTTCTTTTGCATAAGATCCTGGTCCAGTCCAGTCATTACCAAGGCAATAAACGCCCCAGACAGAAACTGTTTAAAAAAATTATTGCTTTCCCAAATGCTTTCCGTGAAAAAGGTTTTGGAGTAAGCACTTTCCCCTACCTGCTTTACCATTTCAAAGAGCGACCACCCCAAGTGGTCAGATATCATATAAACACTTATCAGTACGGCCGTTACCAAAAAGAAAGTTTGAAAAGTATCCGTCCATACAATCGTTTTGATGCCCCCTTTAAAAGTATACAGCCAAATAAGAAGAATAGTAATAGCCACAGTAACAACAAAAGGGACTCCCCATGCTTCGAAAAGGAATAAGTGAAGTACCATTGCCGCTAAATAAAGTCGAAGCGAAGAACCTACAGCCCTAGAAACCAAAAAGAAAAAAGATCCGGTTTTATATGCCCAATACCCAAAACGGTCTTCCAGGTAAGAGTATATGGAAATAAGGTTTAAGCGATAATACAAAGGCATCAAAACAGTAGCAATAACGAAATACCCCACCACATAGCCAAGGACAAGCTGAAAGTATGCAAAACCTTTAATCTCATCACCTGCCATAGCCCCTACGGCACCTGGCACAGATATAAAGGTTACTCCAGAAAGCGAAGTACCAATCATACCAAAAGCCACTAGATACCAAGGTGCCTGCCGGTTAGCAACAAAAAAAGATTCGGAGTCTGCATTTCTGCTGGTAATCCAGGAGATCGCCAAAAGAACGGCAAAGTATATAAATATGACAGATAATATAAGGCCTGATGACATAAATTATTTAAGAAATAATCCCAAAATTGATTAAAATTCGTTAAATTTGCTAAAAGGATATTTTACTAACAACGAAATAGTATGAATAAATTTTATAGCGTCAACCCATTTCATCAGGAAGATTCAGATGTGTTGGAAGAAGTAAACTCTTCAGAACACTTTGAACTGGTGGTTTTCAATGACGATGTCAATACTTTTGACCATGTTATTGAAACGCTGATTAAAGTTTGCAAACATACAAGAGAACAAGCTGAGCAGTGTACAATGATCATTCATTACAAAGGCAAATGTTCAGTAAAAATCGGAACCTTCGAAGAGCTAACCCCTATGCGTCAAGGCATATGTGACAAAGGCATTTCTGCGGAAATCGTCTAACATATACCAAACAGCATTTTCCCCGTTATACATGGGGTACAAACAAATTTTCTGGCAAAATATATGAATTTTCCTTCCCGGCTTATAGAAAATGCGGTCAACGAAATCTCAAAACTGCCGGGTATCGGCAAAAAAACAGCATTGAGACTGGCTTTGCATTTACTGAAGGAAAATGAAGAAAAATCTATTGCCCTAGCCTCGGCAATAACAGACTTGCGGACAAAAACGCAATATTGCCGAGCGTGCCATAATATCTCTGATGCAGAGCTATGCAATGTGTGCGCAAGTACCCGAAGAGACCGGAGTACTATATGTGTGGTTGAAGATACACGCGATGTATTGGCCATTGAAAACACATCGCAATACCATGGTCTTTACCATATTCTAGGAGGCGTCATATCACCTATAGAAGGTATTGGCCCTTCGGACTTGCATTTGGAGTCTCTTCTCGGACGTGTAAATCAGTCTTCTGAACTGAAAGAGATCATCCTTGCCCTGAGCCCAACCATGGAAGGTGATACGACTGCTTTTTATATCACCAAAAGGCTTAAGGGCTTAAACATAAAAGTTTCGACAATAGCCAGAGGTATCCCTGTCGGCGGGGAACTAGAATTTACAGATGAGGTTACATTAGGAAGAAGTATCATAAGCCGTACAAGCTTCGGACAAACGGACAGCCATTGAAGAAACTTAGCATTGTCATCGTCAACTACAATGTACGTCACTTTTTAGAACAGACGTTACATTCTGTATTTAACGCCTTGCACAATATTGATGCAGAGGTATTTGTCGTCGACAATAACTCTGTTGATGGATCTGTGGATATGGTCCGCAAGCTTTTCCCACAAGTCAAATTAATAGCAAACAAGCATAATTCTGGATTTTCAAAGGCTAACAATCAAGCCATTCGCCAGGCTACTGGAGAGTATATACTTTTGCTTAACCCTGACACAATAGTTCAGGAAGACACTTTCAGGAAGTGTATAGACTTTATGGACGCCCACCCGGAAGGTGGCGGACTAGGGGTAAAAATGCTCGACGGCCAAGGCAGATTTTTGCCTGAATCCAAAAGGGGGCTTCCCTCTCCAGAAGTTGCCTTCTATAAAATATTCGGTTTAGCAGCCCTTTTTCCAAAATCTAAACGTTTTGGAAAATACCACTTAGGATACCTTGACGAAAACCAAACGCATGAGGTAGACATACTTTCTGGCGCATACATGTTCTTAAGAAAGGAAACCTTAGACAAGATAGGCCTGTTGGAAGAAGAGTACTTCATGTATGGCGAAGACATAGACCTCTCTTGGAGAATAATTTTAGGTGGTTATAAAAACTACTATTTTCCTGAAACCAGGATTATCCACTATAAAGGAGAAAGCACCAAAAAGACCAGTATCAACTACGTCTTTATTTTTTATAAGGCAATGATCATTTTTGCCAGCAAATATTTTTCTAGCAGAAATGCCAAACTATTTTCTTTTCTTATACACTCGGCCATCTACTTCCGTGCGTCCTTGTCCATAATAAAAAGGTTTATAGACAAAACTATCATTCCCATAGCAGATTTCACCGTTACTTTAGGTGGTTTTTATCTACTTAAAAACTTTTGGGAAATTAACTATAAACAGCAGCCCAACTATTTTCCGGAAGAACTGATGCTGTATGCGGCCCCGCTATACTGCCTTATTTGGCAAGGGTCGACTTATTTCACAGGAGGGTATAAACGCGGGAGCAGCCTCTTCAAGATATTTCAAGGGGTAATTATCGGGACTATCATTATTTCTGCTTTTTCAAACTTCTTTGACAGCTATAGATTTTCCAGGGCTTTGATCCTTTTAGGCAGTGTTTGGGGCTTTGCAGCCATGGCAGGAATAAGAATGCTAGCCCACTACAAAACATATAGAAACTTCAGGATTGGGGAAACAGGCAAGAACATTTTGCTCATAGGTAGCGAAACAGAAAGCATTCGTATTATCGAGCGCATTAAGGAAACACGTCCAGCATGGAATATTACCGGTTTTATAAGCCCAGGCCCGGAAGATGTAAAAAATGACTTATGCTTAGGCACGGTTCAGCAAATAGAAGAAATTATTGATATTCATAAAATCAATGAAATCCTCTTTTGCAGCAAAGACTTACCGGCCCACCAAATCATTGAACTGATGTCTGGCATTGATGTCCGCAACCTTCAGTTTAAAATTATACCTGGAGAAAGCAACTATATTATAGGCAGCAGCTCGCGCGACACGCAAGGAGATTTCTTTACCCTAAACCTTGAACTAAACATTTCAAGCAAGGTAAACCTCAGAAAAAAGCGTTTCTTGGACTTGGGCATAAGCTGTGTTTTATTAGTTTTTTCTCCTATAATAATGTGGTTTTTCAATAAGCCTTTAAAGTTTATAGGCAATATATTCTCCGTGTTCAGCGGCAAATATTCATGGGTCGGTTATGAGGGAACCGGCGACAGAACATTGCCTACGATAAAAAAAGGAATTATTTCACCTGCAAGTGTCCTTCCTCCACATAAACGGGACCTGAACACTATAGGAAATGTCAATTTTGATTACGCAAGGAACTACAATCCTTTAACCGATTTACTATTAATCATAAAATCATTTTGGAAATTAGGTGTCTGAGCTTGCTAAAAATCAAATTTCTCTGGAAAGATTAGCTTATTATGCCTAATTTTACCCGCAAAAAAAACCAACATACAGAAATGACAACAATTACCGATCAAAACATGCTTTCTGCAAGACTGAATGCGCTCTCTGAATCAGAGACACTTGCCATGACAAAAAAGGCAAGAGAATTAGCTGCTCAGGGACACAGTGTAATAAGCCTGAGTGTGGGTGAGCCTGACTTCCAGACTCCTCAGCACATAAAGGACGCTGCCAAGAAAGCCATAGATGACGGTTACACTTTTTACTCTCCTGTTCCAGGATATCCTGAATTAAGAAAAGCTATTGCTGAGAAACTTCAGAAAGACAATAACCTGGACTGGGCTGCAGAAAACATCGTTGTATCTACTGGTGCTAAGCAATCAATAGCCAATGTCTTACTAAGTATCATAGACCCAGGTGATGAAGTAATCATCCTTGCGCCTTATTGGGTAAGCTATATTGAAATGGTGAAACTTGCAGAAGGTACTCCTGTCGTCGTAACCGGCACTATCGAAGCTGACTTCAAAGCCACTGCAAAGCAAATTGAAGAAGCTATTACAGATAAAACAAAAGCAATCCTTTTCTCAACGCCTAGCAATCCTACAGGATCTGTCTTTAGCGAACAAGAGTTAAGGGCTATTGGCGAAGTGGTAGCAAAAAATGAAAGGATTACTGTTATCGCTGACGAAATATACGAATATATCAATTTTGAAGGTACACACTTCAGTATAGGCAGCATTCCTTCTATTAAAGAAAGAGTTGTCACTGTCAATGGATTCTCTAAAGGTTATGCTATGACCGGATGGAGAGTTGGATATATAGGAGCTCCTAAATGGATAGCTGCTGCTTGTGACAAAATACAAGGGCAGGTAACTTCAGGCACATGCTCTATTGCACAAAAAGCTGCTTTTGCAGGCATCACTGGCGATCTAGGTTTTGCAAAAGATATGGCCGATGCTTACAAAAGAAGAAGAGACTTGGTTATTTCTCTATTAAAAGAAATTCCTGGTGTAAAAATAAATGTACCTCAAGGTGCTTTTTACATATTCCCTGATATCAGCGAATACATAGGCAAGAGCTACAATGGTACTAAAATTGAAAAAGCTAGCGATTTGGCTATGTTCATCCTCAATGAAGCCCATGTTTCATGTGTAGGTGGTGATGCTTTTGGTGCGCCTAAAAACTTAAGGATTTCTTTTGCCGCTTCTGATGATAACCTTAAAGAAGCAATGAGAAGAATTAAAGAATGCCTGGCAAAACTACAGTAAATATACCTGATACAATTGACGGGGTCTTCAGAGCTTTTGAAGGATTAAAAGTCCTGATCATTGGAGATGTTATGATCGACTCGTACCTGTGGGGAAAAGTCGATAGGATTTCTCCTGAAGCTCCTGTGCCTATCGTCAATGTTCAACAAAAGGACAAAAGATTAGGGGGTGCTGCCAATGTTGCGCTGAATATTCAGGCACTTGGGGCTACCCCCCTTCTTTGTACTGTCATAGGAAATGACCCTGACGGAGATGATTTTGTATCAATTCTCCAAAAAAATGGCATTTCTGACAAGGGTGTCATAAGAAGTGCTCAACGAATCACTTCTATCAAACACAGAATTATCTCAGGCTCTCAGCACATGCTACGGGTAGATTCTGAAATGGACACTCCATTGTCAAACAGCGATGAAGACTTAGTGCTTCACCAAATTGAAAAGCTGGCAAGTGTTGCAGATGTGATCATCTTTCAAGACTATGACAAAGGTGTAATTACCGAGAAGGTCATTAGGGAAAGTGTCAAATCCGCACAAAAACTCAATATACCGACAGTTACAGACCCTAAGAAGCGAAACTTCTTAAGCTATAACCAGGTATCGCTCTTCAAGCCTAACAGAAAAGAGCTAAAAGAAGGCCTCAAGCTCGATTCGCCCCTTTCAGAAATTAAGGAAGTAGAAGAAGCTGTCCTTCAACTCAAGAAACAGTTAAACACGGAAACTGTACTCATAACATTATCGGAGAAAGGTATTTTTATAGATTCAGAAAACCAAAAACATTGGATCCCTGCACATTTAAGAGAAATATGTGATGTTTCAGGTGCCGGAGATACTGTTATAAGTGTAGCGGCATTGTGCAAAGCGCTGCAACTTCCACCCCATGCTTTAGCCTCTCTTTCCAATTTGGCAGGAGGTATTGTGTGTGAACAAGTCGGTGTGGTACCTGTCAATAAAGAAAAGTTTGTAAAAGAAGCACAAAAACTTCAGCTCTTTTAGCCAGCATTTATGGCAAACTGGAAAGAAAATCTAAATACCCAACTATACGAAAGCAAAAGGGACGTTTACTACATCCTGAGAGTATTCAGCGTAATTATCTCTGTCATCGCATTTGCTTTGACCATGACACGCTATGGTTTTTATCTCTCTGAAGACGAGGTAAGTCTTATACATACGGCTTGGATTATTTTATTGCTATGCTTCCTATTTGCATACCTCTTCCGAATACTATACTCTTTTCACCGACGGGATTTTTTACGAAGAACCTGGTTTGAGGGATCGCTCATGTTGACAAACCTCGCCTATTTTATACTTCTCTTACTTGGCTTCAATTTGATAGACAAAGGTTTAGAAAGCTATGTAGCACTGTTTATTATATTTTTATCTGTATTTGAGTTTGTAAAAATCAGTCCAAGGATTAACCTGATAAAAATACAGCCTACTACCATATTCATTGCCAGTTTCTTATTGCTGATTACGGTAGGGACTTGTATTCTGATGTTGCCTACGGTTACCACCGTCGAAGGGAGCATGCCATTTATAGACGCCCTTTTTACCGCAGTAAGTGCCAGTTGCGTAACGGGTCTTATTGTAGTAGATACAGGAACTTACTTTACGTTAAAAGGCCATATTCTATTACTGATATTGTTTCAGTTAGGAGGACTAAGTATTATTTCCTTTGCGACTTTTTTTAGTACCCTCTTTCCCAAAAGTGTTGGCATTAAACATCAGTCAATCATCAAAAACATCTATAGCAGTGAGTCTCTCGTATCTGCCCAAAAGTTATTTAAGCAGATTGTTTTGATTACAATCTTTATAGAAGCTTTAATTACAGCAGCTATTTTTTTCACATGGGGGCCAGAAGTAGAGTTTAAAGGAACAGGGCAAAAAATATTCTATTCGTTGTTTCATGCAGTAGCCGCTTTTTGCAATTCAGGTTTTAGCCTATATACCGATGGTTTATATACGGAATTTATAAGAGATGCCTACATATTGCACATAGTAATAGCCTTAGCTATTATTTTTGGAGGTATTGGTTTTCCGGTTATCCAAGATGTCCTTTCCATTAAGAAAATGAGGGAAAGGCTAAAATACCCATGGAAAGACTGGACAACAGGCTCAAAAGTAGCCATTTATACATCCATTGCACTATTGATTTTTGGAACAGCTACCGTTTGGTTGATAGAATCAAACAATACCCTTAAAGAAATGAACCTAATGCAGGCTTTCATAGCCTCTTTTTTTCAATCAGTCACGGCTAGGAGTGCAGGGTTCAATACCATTGACACCTCTGCCTTACAGGTTCAAACACATCTGATTCTTATATTTTTAATGTTCGTAGGAGCATCGCCCGCCTCGACAGGTGGAGGTATAAAAACTACTACATTTCTACTAATCGTAGTTTCGTCTTTAGCTACTATTAAAGAAAGTACCCACATAGAAATAGGCAAGCGAACCATACCAAACGAACTAATATCCAAGGCTTTTTCTCTATTTACTTTTGCAGTGGCATTTAATTTCATAGGAATCCTTGTCCTATCTTTTACAGAACAAGGAGCCAGCCTTATGACGGTTATATTTGAGCAGATTTCGGCTTTTACAACTACAGGGCTCAGTGCAGGACTTACCCCAGAATTAACACCCCCTGGCAAACTAATGATTATTATTTCCATGTTTTCAGGAAGGGTGGGAATTTTAACAGTTGCCCTAGCTTTGAGCAGAAAGGTAAGCACTACCTCCTACCGATACCCAGACACTCATATAATGATAGGATAACAAAAACACTTAAAGTGCGATACCCTTACTAAAACTTTTATTGCTAGCGAAACAGTTAGCAGCAACCACTCATTAGGAATCGAGTAGGAGGAAAATAAAATAGTTTTCCTCCTATTTTATTTTCCGACCTCTCACACCACCTTGCGTACCGTTCGGTACAGGGCGGTTCCTTAAGTTTTGACCCTAACCTTTTGGTAGTAGTCTGACAGGAATATATAGCCTGCCTGTCTAAGTCTATCTATGGTGATAGTGGTATTAAGGATAAAGCTATTGGCTATATGCCAATAGCCTTTCCTCGTGTTTGCCCACTCTAAAGCTTTGAATTTATTAACACCAAGCTTAACAAGATTCCTCAGTTTGGTTTTCACCCGTTTCCACTGTTTCCAGATAACCATTCTGATTCTCCTCCTGTACCATTCATCTATCCTTAGTAACAGGCTTTGCATATCTGCCAGTTTAAAGTAGCCCACCCAGCCGACAATGTATTGGCGAAGCTTTTCCTTCCTACGTGCATTTCCCCAGCCGTTGCTGCGTGATGTCAGTTCTTTTAGTTTCACTTTCATCTTCAATACACTTTTTGGGTGTATACGCAACCGACCTACCCCCTTCGTTTTATAAAACGAATAGCCAAGGAATTTGACCTTGGATATAGGAACGGTTTGGCTTTTCTCCTTGTTCACTTTCAGGAACAGCTTATCTTCTATGAAGCAGATTAGCGACCTCTTTACACGTTCTGCACTTCGCTTGCTCCTGCACCAGATAACCATGTCATCTGCGTAACGTACAAACTTGTGCCCCCTTCGTTCCAGCTCACCGTCCAGCTCATTGAGCATAATATTACTCAACAAGGGGCTTAGAGGGCCTCCTTGAGGCACTCCCATTTCACTGGTCTCAAAGCTTCCCCCTACCTGCACTCCGGCGTTCAGGTATTTGTGTATCAGCGATACTACCCGTCCGTCCTTGATTGTGCGCGAAAGTACTTCTATCAGTTTGCTATGGTTCACCTTATCGAAGAACTTCTCCAAGTCCAAATCGACTGCGTAAACGTAGCCCTCTGTGATATAGCTTCTACACTTTTCTAGAGCCTGGTGGGCGTTGCGCTTTGGCCTAAACCCATAACTGTGGTCGCTGAATTGGGGTTCGTAGAGGGGGATAAGTGACTGGGCAATTGCTTGTTGAATTACTCTGTCCACTACCGTGGGTATGCCCAATTGTCGCTTTTGTCCGTTGTCCTTAGGTATTTCTACCCTGCGGACAGGATTGGGGCGGTACTTGCCCTGCAATATGGATGTTACCAGTTCGTCCTTGTTTGCGACAAGATAACCTTTGAGGGATTCGACTTCCATCTCATCAACACCTCCTGCTCCTTTGTTGCGCTTTACCTGTTTATAGGCTGCGTTCAGGTTGGATGGCGACAGAACAAACTCTAACAGTCCATACCCTAATCGATTAGTATCCGTGAGGTTGTTTTCAGTTATCCACATGAAAGTCTGCCCTCCCACATATCCTTCGGATGCCGTCCTATTCTTTTGTGGGCAGGTCTTTTCTTCAAAGATATTCTGCTTTCTTCCTTTCATGCGGTAACATTCATTCACTTCTCACTCCTTAAAGTTCAGCCCTTCCCAGATCTAGTCGTTATCTGGTACTATGGCTTCGGCTGACTTCTCATGGCAAGCTTTACTCCGTGCTTCTTACTCTGTTTCCGCACGTCCATGAGACCTCCCGTGGTAAGGCAACTCACTTTCTCTCCATGTCCCCGCCTCATTTACATTCCGATGTCCGTGTAATCTTTGGACTTCGACTTGTTTGGTAGTCTCATCCCACCGGTTATGCCTGATAAGGTTCGTGTTCCTCGGGGCAGAGTTTTGCCGCCAGCTTCCTTCAGATTCCACTTCACAGTGGACACCCTTGCTATTGGCTAGTGGTTGGCGATTACAAACCCCCACAGTGGACTTTCACCACCTAGTTAGTTACCATGCACGGCACACCAAAAAAAAGCGATAAAGCCAGAAAAACCTTATCGCTTTTACTATCATGTAGCAAAACCTACCTAAAGCCTAAATTCCTTTACGGTGTCCACGAAGCATTTCACCTTATCCTTGTCGGTATCAGGATATACACCATGCCCAAGGTTGGCAATATGCCTGTGATTTCCAAACGACTCAAGCATCTGTACTGTAAAGCGCTTAATTTCAGAAAAAGAAGAGTATAACAAACAAGGGTCTAAGTTTCCTTGCAAAGTTTTGTGTTCTCCTATAAGTTTCCGGGACTCTTTAATTCCCATATTCCAGTCAAGTCCGATGGTCTCGCAGTTAAGCCTTCCCATATCTTCTCTGGCAAAAAAAGCACCTTTTGCAAAAACGGTAACAGGCACATTACGGATAGCATTACATATATCAGAAATGTAGCTTAATGAAAACTCACGATAATGATATGGAGGTAAAATACCTGCCCAAGAATCAAAAATCTGAATCATATCGGCACCTGCTTCAACCTGCTTCTTAAGATAATCTATGGTTACTTCGGTAATTTTCTTAAGCAATTTATGAGACAACTCAGGCTCTTCATAAAGCATTCTCCGTGCTTTAGAAAAAGTTTTAGAGCCACTACCTTCTACCATATAAGCAAGTATCGTCCAAGGAGCACCGGCAAAACCCAACAAAGGCACCCTGCCGTCTAATTCCTTTTTGGTAAGCCTAATTGCTTCATAAACATATTCCAGTTCATCAGAAGCTTCAACACCCAAGAGCTTGTCTATATCAGCGGCATTTTTAACCACTTCAGGAAATACAGGCCCTTTTTTTTCATACATCTCATAAGTCAATCCCATTGCTTCTGGCACAACAAGTATGTCTGAAAAAATAATAGCAGCATCTACACCTAAAATATCTACCGGTTGTACTGTAACTTCGGCAGCTAAATGAGGGGTAGTAGCCAGTTCTTTGAACCCGCTAACACTTGCTCTAACAGCTCTGTATTCTGGCAGGATTCTTCCTGCCTGCCGCATAAGCCATACAGGGGGCCTTTCGGTTTTCATTCCTTTAGCGGCGCGTAATATAAGGTCATTTTTATATTGCATGTGGCAAAGATAAGTGATATTTAGAAGTCGATTAGCATTTTTTTACATGAATTATCTCATTTAAGAGTATATTGTTTTCCTAAATTCATAATTCCTGACAAAAAAACGGTTTTCTCCATTACCCAACAACAATTTTTATCATAAGTGGTAGAGATATATAGCATTTTATGTTCCCAACATATCCGAATCAATATTTTTTTCATGAGATTTGCCTAGATTGTTTTATGAGAGTTAATTGAAAATGATTCCAATATACAATCAAATTTATTCGCTATATTTTGCATAAGTCTTATTTTTCAGAACTCCTTTAAAACAAAAAAACAATTATAGGGTTTATAAGCCACAAACATCACTTAAGAGAAGTAAAGAAAAAACATTCAAACACAATTCGGGTGATACAATGGTGCTAGAAAAAAATGTTCGGATTTATTGTACTTAACGAAATAAAACAAACCAACTGGCATCATTATTGCGCACCTGAACTAGAAAATTTTTGACAACTATACTTAAAGGGTTAATGCATAAGAAATTATCCAAACAACCTAATACAAACACCTAATTATCAAATAAAAAGAATTTAAAAAATACTAAGTATTAATATTTCAATATTATATTTACTTTATAAGCACAAAACGCAATTAATTCTTTTGTTTTAACAGAAAAAAGCGTAGTTTTAACATTAGTTTATTAAAAACAAATCAGATAAAAACGATTATCTAATACTTTAACAAATGGCTGGAATATCTACTTCAACTGCAGGCAACCTGCACCAGGGTGACGAATCAGGTAAAAATTATACCATCCCGTTACTGGCTTTGACAGTTTTGTTTTTTATGTGGGGTTTTATCACCTGCATGAACGACATAATGATTCCTTTCTTCAAAATTGCTTTCAAGCTGGAAAACTTCGAAGCAGGTCTTGTGCAGTTTTTCTTTTTCTTTGCCTATTTCTCCATTTCGCTCGTCTACTTTATAATATCCTCCAGGTTCGGAGACCCGATATCAAAAATTGGTTATAAAAACGGTATTATAGCAGGTTTAATTACTGCAGGTATAGGAAGCTGCCTGTTTTTCCCAGCAGCCGAAATGAAAAGCTACCCTGCTTTCTTATTTGCTTTCTTTGTACTTGCCGCTGGTGTTGTATTGCTGCAAATGGCTGCCAACCCTTATGTGGCCTTACTAGGTAGCCCTAAGACTTCTTCAAGCAGGCTTAATATGACACAGGCCTTCAACTCCCTTGGTACGACAGTTGCACCGATCATTGGTAGTAAAGTTATTTTCGGAAACATGGACTTAGCAGCTGAAGTACACTCTTTAGATGTTGTAAAAATGCCTTATTTGGTATTAGCGGGGACTTTATTTGCCCTTGCTGTTTTCATCAGCGCTTTTAAACTTCCTAGATTTACAGGAGAAAAAATAGAAAAAGGTCTTGGTGTACTTAGATTCAGCCATCTAACTTTAGGTATTGTAGCACTATTCATGTATGTGGGTGCAGAAGTTGCTTTAGGTAGCTTTATGGCTAATTACTTTGGAGAAATTCGCGGGTTCAATGAAGAAGTTGCAAGTAAATTCATTGCCTTTTTCTGGGGCGGAGCCATGATTGGTCGTTTTATGGGCGCCCTATCACTATCAAACTCAATGGAAAAGTTGAAAAGGTACGGTCTAATAGCCCTAATAACTGTAGTGGCAACTACCATAGTGTATTTCTTTATGGTAGATGTAGTCGAAGAATTCGGACTTACTTTCATATCTCCAGGTCAAACTGCCCTCATCGTATTAGGGTTAATAGCTTTAAATATCATCGCATTCCAAATTGGCGCTACCATCCCATCAAGGACTTTAGGTATATTTGCCATCTTTAATGCAGGGCTACTTATATTGTCAACCTCTACCAGCGGTGCAGTGTCTATGTGGTCATTAATTGCAGTAGGGTTGTTTAACTCTATCATGTTCCCTACAATATTTACATTGGCCATCGAAGGTCTTGGAAAGTACACCTCGCAAGGCTCTTCCTTGTTAATGATTGGTATCGTTGGAGGTGCGATTGTAACTCCTATTGTGGGTAAGTTTGCAGATTTATACAACTATCAGTTCGCTTATATTATCCCTGTTATTTGTTACCTATACATAGTATATTATGGTTTTGCAGGATACAAAGTCAAGTTAAGGGCAGATCAGGTAGTTGACGCTCCAGACAATGCAGAAAAGCCCAAAAATACTGAAAAGCTATCAACAGCAGACGCTTAAAATTATAAGATTCAAAAAAAAGAGGTTTTTCTATAATAGAGAAGCCTCTTTTTTTTCAATTAACCAAAGGCCTTCCTAAAACTTACCCCCCTTACCTCACAACAGAGTTTAAACCACTCGAAAACGAAAGGGAAACATGTGAACGATAATTATATTCTTTAGAAAAAAACATTGTTAAAATTAAAGCATTCGCACTTTTTTAGAAAATCATTCAAGTTTTTTTAACAAACATGTGAGCAGGCCGGTTCTATAATTAAATGACTATATTTTATATAAATTAAATTGTTTAGAAATGGTAAAGGATATTGTAGAGAAGGTATTTCGAGCAACAATGGCTTTTTCACTTATGATGTTGGTTGGCTTTAATGGTTTTGCCCAAGAACCAGGAATGCAGCCAGACCAAGAACAACAAGAAGTAAGGACTGATTTTAGTGAAGAAGAGATTGAGCAGTTTGTAGAGGCTACAGAGAAAGTAATGCCAATTGAGATGGCTGCGCAGGAAAAAATGACTGAAATAGTAGAAGAAGAAGGACTTACCGTAGAGCGCTATAATGAAATTGCGACCATGCAACAGTTAGGCATGGAAGGCCAGATTTCTGAAGAGGAAGAAGAAGCTTTTGAAGCTGCTACTGCCCGTGTAACTGAAATTCAAGCTGAAGCAGAAGCTGAAATCAGAGAAACTTTAAACGATGAGGGGCTTTCACTTGAAGAATTCCAAGAAATTATTTCAGCATACCACCAAGATCCTGAGCTGAGACAAAGAGTGGATGAGAAAATGGACATGTAAACCTTACTAGATAATACAGGAATAAAAAAGAGTCCGGTAAACCGGACTTTTTTTTATTATATACTTATACACAAGCTAAATTCAAATCACCCATCTTTTTTCTTCCATGCTACCAAACGGTCATAGGCCTGGTTCATTCTTTCCAAAGGCACACATAGTGAAGCCCTCATATATCCATCACCATTACTTCCAAAAATAAACCCTGGAGTAAAAAACACATTAGCTTCATACAGGACCTTATCAATGTACTGTGCTATATCATCTATACCTTTTTCAGGACTTGGTTTACACCAAATAAACATACCTACCTGTGAAGTATCATATTCAAACCCTAGTAAGTCAAGGATCTTAAAAACAACTTCTCTCCTAGCTTTATATGATTCGTTTCTTTCTTTGTGCCACTGTTCACCCAACCCTAAGGCAGTAATCGCTGCTTTCTGAAGGCCTAAAAACATCCCAGAGTCAATATTACTTTTGACTGTTAAGATAGTGCTGAGGTAATCCTCTGCACCTAAAACCATACCCAATCGCCACCCAGCCATATTATGAGACTTGCTAAGCGAGTTAAACTCTACAGCCACATCTTTTGCACCTGGAACCGCCAAAATACTTACAGGCTTATCTTCATTCAACACTAGACTATATGGGTTGTCATAACACAATAAAATATTATTTTTCCTGGCAAAGTCCACCAGTTTCTGAAGAACATCCATCCTGCCTGGAGTACCTGTAGGCATGTGAGGGTAGTTAAGCCACATAATTTTTACTGAAGACAAATCACTGCTTTCCAAAGCATCTAGGTCCGGCTGCCAACCTGAGCTTTCAGTTAGGTCATAATACCTAACCTTTGCCCCTGTAAGGTTAGAAAGTGAAGAGTAAGTTGGGTAACCCGGATTAGGCACCAACACTTCATCGCCAGGGTTCAAAAAAGCCATCGACACATGTAAGATTCCTTCTTTAGAGCCCATCAGCGGCAATACCTCTTTATGGGGATCTAAGGCAACCCCGTAGGTATTTTTATAAAAAGAAGCTATCCCCTCTCGAAGTTCAGGAATCCCACGGTAGGGCTGATATCCATGGGTATTTTTCTTAGAAGCAGTATCATATAGGGTTTGGATAACAGATTCGTCAGGCGCCATATCAGGGCTTCCTATTCCAAAACTGATAATATCTTTTCCTTCTTTATTTAAGCGGGCAATTTCTTCTAACTTTTTTACAAAATAATATTCCCTAACATTATTTAGACGGGAAGCTTTTGGAATAATCATGAATTGTTTCTCCTTTTTTATACTCTCCAAGGATCTTTAGGTTCTTAACTTTATTTTTAACTTCTATACTTCGTCTGAAATCTTCGTAGTCGCTCCACTCACAATCTACGTAAAAAGTATATTCATTGGGTTTACCCAAAATAGGCAGTGACTGGATTTTGGTCAAGTTAATATTATTGTTCACAATAATACTTAGCATATTGGCCAATGCCCCTACTTCATTAGATAGCTGAAAACTGATAGTCGCCTTGCCCTCCCCATCAATTTTAAATTTCTTATCCCTACTTAAAATGTAAAACCTGGTAAAGTTTCTTTTCTCTGTCTCAATACCTTCAGCAAGGATTTCAAGGTTATAGAGGCTTGCGGCCATTCTACCTGCCACAGCCCCGATCTTTGTCCGATTGTTTTTCCTAATATCACGAGCACTATCTGCTGTGTCATGATACTCTTCCAGTTTAAGGTGCGGGTAACGAGAAAAAAACTCCTCACACTGGAGCAAAGCCATATAATGTGACCTGACTATTTTTAAATCTTCCAACTTAATGCCAGGAAGTGCCATCAGGTTCATTTCAATCCGAAGCTGTATTTCACCTATAATACCAAAATCATACTCCCTAATCAGGGCATAATTATGAAGTATGCTGCCTGCAATGGCATTTTCAATAGCCATCACTGCAAAATCAGCATCCCCTTTGGCCAATACTTCACTTAGTTCCTTAAATGAATTACAGGGCACACTTTCAATATGATTCCCAAAATATAATCTGGCTGCAATATCATGAAAAGAGGCTTGTCCTCCCTGAATGGCTATCTTCATTTTCCCGTTTCACAAGTGAAGTAAATTCTACAAAAAAAGCGAAAAACAGGCACACATACCAATTTTTTTTATGATTAATAAAAATGTTTATAAAATCCGGGACCAAAAAAATGCCGGAAGAAAATATTCCCGGCATCTCGATCACAGTGTGTAGGTGTCTTTAAAAGATTTTACGCACTTCATCTTTCACAAAACTCAATGCCCCCGCTACAGGGTCATGTTCTTTGCTCGTGTACACCTCTATAATTTTTTTTGCCAGCTCAATGCCTTTAGCATCTTTAGGAATATTGTTTGCTGCCGTATTGACCACGCCTACTATTTCATCCTTGGTGTTTCTCACTACTTGCCAAGCCCTATCAGACATATACACTTGCTGGGACAAATTATGGTTAAACTCTTCTCTTATTTCATGCAAAAGAACTTGATGAAGCTGACCAGCATTAAGAGAACCGTCATTGACCCTTAATAAAATATTATGAGGGGAAATCCGCTCAAGCAGAAGACATATCCGCTCGTAAGCCTGAAGCCTATTGGGCAAAATGGTATTGCTGTTGTTCATTTTGAGGTCCAAAAGTTTTTTTTCAAACTCTTTGGTCAAAAAAGCTTTTACAGTAAAGTAAATAGCCAAAAGTGCAACACCTGCAGGAAGCAAAATTTTAATTAGATCATTTAAAATTTCCATATTTATGTATATTTAGCGCAAAAATATAAAGTTTCAGAACAATTTCGTACTTTATAGTATTCTAAAAAATTATGACAAAGGATTTACCATTTTCGTTCACTGAAGCCGCTTTAAAAGAAATAAAAAACATAATAAACCATAAGAACGTGCCCCTTGATTACGGCCTCAGGGTAGGTATACGTGGTGGAGGTTGCTCAGGTATGTCATACTTGCTCGGCTTTGACCAACAAAGCGACCAAGATCTTGTTTACTTCCAAGGTGAAATAAAGATTTTCTTAGAGAAAAAACATGCCATGTACATCATAGGCAAAACCATTGATTTTGAAGATGGCATCAATGCAAGAGGTTTTATTTTTAAAGACTAATGCGTAGATGTCATGGTTTTAGGAACAGCAATTATATAGTCGGCCTTTTCGAATACCTCTTCCTCTAATTTCTCTGGATTTTCTGCCTCTACAGTAGTAATGGTAAGAATACTCATCTCTGGATTTTCTTGGTTCAAAAACCAGTATATACCTTCATAATAATCGGAGTGGTATGCACCATTGATATGGAAAAACACTTTTCCTTCTTCACGATGTTTCATAATACGGTGGGCCATAGTAGCATCTTTAACAGCTTGGGCATCGACCATATGTTTCATACCATGGGCATGAGCTGCCATGTCTTTCATTTGCTTATAGCTCTTAAGTTCCTCATCGTAGGTAAATGGGAGCGGCACCATATATCCTTTGGCCTGTTCTGAAAACTTTTCCAAGGAATCCTTGCCATGTTTAGCAGCAAAGCCTGCATACCTCCTTGGAATATTAGTAGCCACAAAAGGGACATTATTTTCCTGAGCAAATGACAACAGGGGACGGTAGTCGGTAGAGAAATTTGGCCACACCCGTGCTTCACGTTCTAAATGAGCCATTGGAATCAACCCTGCCATATATTCATCTATCACAACTTGGACATCTGCCTCAAAAAACTCTCCTCCTAAAATAACATCTGCTTTATTGGCCACCTCCTTCAAAGTTTCTAGTTGCAACCAGTGAGCAATGGGATTATCATGCAATTCTCCGAAAAGAACCACATCGTTTTTGCTCATATCTTTTACCAAGTTGTTATACTTTACCTGCTTACCCTTTTTATTATAAAGCACATAAGCAGGCTTTTGAGCGGCGACCAACATAGGTACACATATTAAGGCTATAAAGAACAATAAACGTCTGTTCATCTTTTCTTTGTTAATTTTACCCGAGAACTACTACAAACACCACCTATAGGCGGGTTCATCTTTTGCAGAGCAACCTCAACAGATTCAACAACAGTAAAATCTTGCAAAACCTTGCCTGCAATCTTTTCCACAACAGTCTCCAATAGTTTAGAAGGCTGTTTCATTATTTCATCGGCGATATTATACAATGCGCAATAGTCAACCGTGCTTTCCAATTCATCATTCAAGATATTATCAGGAGGCTTAAGGAAAACGGTAATATCTAAAAGAAAGCGATTACCTTTTACCCGCTCATCTTTAAAATAACCATGGTGAGCAATAAATTCTAGGCCATTGAGTGAAATTTCGAGCATAACTACAACTTATCAAAAAACGATCCTTGTTCATCAGAAGCGCTGCCTGGTTTGCTTTTATTCTCCTGAACAGGAGAAGTCTTTTGTTGAGGTTCAGCCTTAGGCTTATTCTCCTTGTCTAATTTTGACTCCTGCTCAACTTCATGAGCAGAATGATCCATATCAGAGCTTAATTGTAGCTTCCGCTCAATGTTCATGTTTTTTAATTCACGAAACTTATTGAGCACATCCTGCCGGCTACCCCGTCCTTGGTTTCTTGAAATCTTCTCCAGAAGGTCATTGGCTAAGCTTTTCATTTCACCCAAAAAATTATCTCTTTGATTTTCAAGAAAGCTATAATCCCGTTCGACCATGTTGATCTCATCCTGAAGCTGCTCAATAATATCCCGTGCTTTATCCTCAGCATCTTCCAAAAGGTTTCTGGCACGTGATTTTGCGTCATTTAGAATAGCTTCCGCTTTAAGATGAGCCTCTCTCAGGTGAAGTTCAGCACTCTTATTGGCTTGTTCTATCATGTTAGAACCAGTATCTTCGGCGGTTTTCAATGCTTTATACAAGCTATGCTCTACTTCTCTAAGCTTACCAACCTCCTTTTCAGATGACTCCAAGCGTCTTTTCAGCTCTTTGTTTTCATCAATCATCTTTTCCCATTCCTGGGATAGGGAAGTTAAAAAAGCATCTACTTCATCTTTTTCATACCCTCTAAAAGCTTTTTCAAACTCTTTCTGCCTAATTTCAATAGGAGTTATCTTCATTATATACTTTCTTTTAAATCCCAAACAGATATAGAACGGTCATCACTGCACGAAACCAATTGGTTGTTATAAGAAGACCAATATAGTTTATTTACTGAGGTACCGTGCCCGGCATGTCTGGCTTTGTCAATTACTTTAAGTAGGGCAAACCTTTCGGCATCCCATATTTTTATAGACTTATCCATACTACATGTAGCAAAAAGATTCCCATTGCTGTTATAGTCTATACTATTAATAGCATACATGTGAGCAACAATAGAACTATGCAGTTTGAAATTTTGTTCACACGACCATACTTTCAGATGGGCATCCCTGCTGCCACTAAGCAAAAATTTCCCATCTGGAGAAAACCGCAAAGTAAAGATGGAGTTTTCATGTGCTGTCACCTCATATACCTTCTTAAAATTATCCTGAAGGTCAAACACCCTAAAGCTATTATCACTAAAACCTGCTGCCAGAAACCTTCCCAAAGGGTCGACAGCAAAGGTTCTCAAACTTTTGTCAGAAACTTTAAACTTTGCTATGGTTGATAAGTCTTCAAGAGACAAAATAATCAAAAAACCATCTCCAGTACCTACAAAAAGCCAATCTTGGTAAGATTTTATATCAAAAATAGCAGCTTTAGTAATAGAGGCGGACTGCACCTCCGCTTTAGAATGAGGGTCTACCATATGAATGCCCTCAAAATTGTGACCGATATAAAGGTATTTCTTTTCTGGACTAAAGTGGAGGCTATATACCGAATTTTTAACTTTGGCTATCAAAGTACCTTTATCAGGTTCATTTAAATCCCAATTTACCACCATACCGTCTCCCGCCCCTGAGAAAAAACGGCTTTCACAATCTTTTTCCAAGGTGTATACACAGTCGCGATGCCCAGAATATGTTGCTGATTTTTTTACGGTAATTGCACCCATTGTTTTCCTTTGCTTGCCTAAATTTAAAGAAATTATTAAATCTTGGAAAATAGCAGTGAATTAATTGCAATACTTTTACAAGGCAAGAAACTACTTAAAGGTAAAACGTTGGCAATAAGAATAACGTACATATTCCCAAAGGCACTTTAAATAAATACTATTTTTAGTATCTTTATAAAAATATAATCCAGATTATGAGAAGTATATTACTTATACTAGCGCCTGTACTTATCATTTTAAGTGCCTTCAAGTCAGATCAGCCGGATTATAAACCAGGAGACAAGGTTCATAATTTCACACTGCTGAACAGTATTGACAATACACATGTAAGCCTTTTTGATTTTAGTGACAAAAAAGGCATAGTTATTATATTCACCAGCCATAGTTGCCCTTACAATAAAATTTACGAAGAGAGAATTTTAAAACTTGCTAATGAGTTTAACGACAAAGACATTCAGTTTTTACTTATAAACCCTAATGATCCCTCAGTAAGTAATGAAGACGCCCCTAACTTAATGGCTCAGTGGGCACAAGAAAAAGAGTACCCTATCCCCTATCTAATTGATAGCGATCAAAAAGTTTGCAACCAATTTGGGGCAACAAAAACGCCAGAGGTTTTTGTCATGAAAAACATCAACGACAACCTTATCTTGTTTTACAAAGGTGCCATAGACAACAACCCACAAGTAGCCACACAAGCAAGCCAGCACTTTTTAAGAGATGCATTAAACTGTCTGGTAAACAACAAAGTGGTAAAAATTTCTGATAAAAAAGCAGTTGGGTGTATCGTAAAAAAACTCTAAGGCACCTATTGGCGCATCATCAATTTCAGCGAGTTTTTCTACCATAGCACCATCCAAGAATTCTATACACTTGCAAAGTAAAAAGTAAACAGACTTAGTCGATATTCTCGTTTTCATCGGCTATGGTTGCCAATAACAACTGTACTTCCTCTATTTTTGAAGTGTCTCCAACTTTTTCAAAAGAGACCTTCAGGTTTCGCAATACCCTTTTGACAATATCTACATTTGAGCAAGGCTCGTAAAAAATATCCATGGGTGTCAAGTTCAAATGAGAAATATAGTTATCTATATCACCTTTTGAAAATATTAACCCTTTGTTAAATACATTAATGTAAAATTGTGTGTCTGCGGTTTTATAAGTCAGTATAAATAGATTTGGCAAGTTTACTCCATAAACAGGAAGTTTCAGCTTTTGCGCCACCAACATATATATCACACAAAGAGAAATGGGATTCCCTTTTTTGCTTTCCAACACCACATTAATCATGGAGTTAGACGGCGAGTGAAAGTTCTTGGTATTGGCACTAAATTTAAGTTTATTAAATAAAACTCCATTTATAATCCTAACTTGCTCAAAAGGTTGGATATCGTTTTTCATCTCCAACCATGCCTCATAATAAATCTGCTCCAAGTCTTTCCGTATTTTTTCAAGCTCTAGGTCGGGATACTGATAAGTAGCAACCAACCACATGCCTTCTAACAAATCTTTTGCACCTTGTTCTTTCCAGACATGTAGCCTTTCTCGCAGAAGGTCAAAATGAACGGTATGGATAAGTTCCTCAATCCTCCTTTGTACTACAGGATTGAAGTTTTTTTCCCATTCACTTTCAAGAAAAGGAATAATCCCTTCACCTAAAGAAATTATCTCCCTCTCTACCTGAGAGACTACTTCTGTGTCCTCGTCATCAAGCAATGAAATTAGCGCTTTTATTTTATTATTGTCCATTCACAAAATTAAACAATTAAAAATTAAGTCTGAATCACACCTACATTAAAAGGTTTTTCCGGAGGTGCATTGTTGGCAGCCTCTATCCCCACTGATATAACCCTTCTTGTTTCTAATGGATCAATAATACCATCTATCCACAACCTTGATGCTGCATAGTAAGGAGATAACTGTTCATTGTACTTGGTTGTTACCTCTTCTTGCAATTTTTTCTCATCTTCAGGGGTAACTTTTTCCCCTTTTGCTTTTAATGAAGCAATTTTAATCTGCAAAAGTGTTTTAGCCGCTGCGGCGCCACTCATAACAGCCAATTGGGCAGATGGCCAAGCAAAAATAAGCCGTGGATCGTACGCTTTTCCGCACATGGCATAATTACCAGCACCGTAAGAATTTCCAATAATAAAAGTAAATTTTGGAACCACAGAGTTGGCCATGGCATTGACCATTTTTGCGCCGTCTTTAATAATCCCACCATGTTCAGACCGACTACCTACCATAAAGCCCGTTACATCCTGCAGAAAAACAAGGGGAATTTTCTTTTGGTTACAGTTCATTATAAAGCGGGCAGCCTTATCTGCAGAGTCAGAATAAATAACCCCGCCCATTTGCATTTCGTCCTTTTTGCTTTTTACAATTTTACGCTGGTTGGCCACGATCCCAACCGCCCAGCCATCTATACGGGCATAACAGCAAATTAAGGTTTGCCCATACAGGGCTTTATATTCGTCGATTTCAGAATTATCTACCAGTCTTAAAATAATTTCCTTCATATCATAAGGCTTTACCCTATCTGAAGGTAAAATTCCATAAATATCTTTTGGCTCTAATGCTGGCGGCTGAGGAGCTATCCGATCATAACCAGCTTTTATGGCCGCGCCTACCCGAGACATAAGGCGCCTGATATATTCCAGGCAGCTTTCATCGTCTGGAAATTTATTGTCGGTAACGCCCGATATCTCACAATGTGTTGATGCCCCGCCTAAGGTTTCATTGTCTACGTCCTCTCCAATGGCAGCTTTTACCAAATATGGCCCTGCCAAATAAATACTTCCTGTTCCTTCCACAATCATAGCCTCGTCAGACATAATGGGCAAATAAGCGCCACCAGCCACACAGCTCCCCATAATTGCAGCGATCTGAACTATTCCCATAGCAGACATTTGGGCATTGTTGCGGAACATGCGCCCGAAATGCTCTTTGTCAGGGAAAACTTCCTCTTGCAATGGCAGAAAAACACCAGCACTGTCTACCAAGTAAATGATCGGCAATCTGTTTTCAATAGAAATTTCTTGGGCACGTAGATTTTTCTTAGCAGTAATAGGAAACCATGCACCTGCTTTCACAGTGGCATCATTGGCTACAATAACGCACTGCCTCCCACTTACATAACCTATACCTGCCACAACCCCTCCTGAAGGGCAGCCGCCGTATTCTTCATACATCCCTTCTCCTGCAAAGGCACAGATTTCCATAAACCAACTGTCTTTGTCAATGAGCTTTTCAACTCGCTCACGAGCGGTCAGCTTGCCTTTATCGTGTTGGCTCTGGATTTTCTTTTCCCCGCCTCCCAACTTTACTTTTTCAAGTTTGGTTTTCAATCGCCAAACTTCTTGCTTATTATGATCTTCGTTTTTATCAAATTCGATGCTCATACCTCTGAACTTTGCTTCTAAATTAAGAAATAGATCAATAATCTTAGAAGAATATACTGAAATATTATACCTTAAGTTCTGACCAAAAATAAAAAAGCCCAAAACGATTCGTCAGGGGCTTTTTTAAAAAACAAAGGGTGAAAAAATAAAAACTTCAATTGATAGAAAAAGAACTTATATTTAACTGTTCACATACAACAATCTCCTATTTACATCCAATAAAATCATTACTTCATTGGTATTTCCATCAACAATAATTGACTGTCACTTGTGGCGTTAACTTTTACCTCACTAAGGTTATCTAAGCCGATAGCGTCCCTCCTTTGAAGTGTTTCACCAGTTACTTCCACCGATCCTTCAATGACAAATAAATAAACTCCATTGCCAGGCTTATTTAATTTGTAATCCAGCGCCGTTCCTTTTTGAGGGTTTCCTAAAGAAAACCAAGCATCTTGGTTGATCGTAACTGTTTGCTCCGATGGCCCTGGCGCAACTACCAGTTGCCACTGATTGATCCTACCTGCAATGTCAAAGGTCCTTTGGTCATACCGAGGTTGTATGTTCTTTTCTTTGGGGAATACCCATATTTGAAAAAACTTTACAGGTTCTGATTTCGAATGGTTAAATTCACTGTGCTTAACACCCGTGCCAGCAGACATAATTTGGACATCTCCAGTCCGAATTACTGTAGCATTGCCCATATTATCTTTATGTTCCAACTCTCCAGACAAAGGAATGCTAATAATCTCCATATTTTCATGAGGGTGCATTCCAAAGCCTTTTCCTGGTGCCACTGAGTCATCATTAAGTACCCGTAAGGCACCAAAGTTTACCTTTTCTGGGTCATAATATCCTGCAAAAGAAAATGAGTGATAAGATTTTAACCAACCATGGTCTGCATATCCTCTTTCTCCGGATCTGTGAATAACTTTATCCATATTCGTTTGGTCTGAAATAGTTGTAAACATAAATAGAACAAATAAGGGGCAAATGTTTATTAAATTGGCTAACATAAACATCCAAACAATTAATGTACATACATAGTTTTAAGCAAAAAAATATTTTACCCTCTTAATTTATCCAACAAGTTATTTACAAGCTTTGCTTCCTCTTCAGTAAGGCCGCCCATAATTTGGTACCAATCATCTTCGCTTTCGTCCAGTTTTGCCAAGACCTCCCTTCCAGCGTCAGTAATCAATATATCCACCTGCCTCCTATCTTTAGAACATTCTTTACGTTCCACATAACCTTTTTGCCTAAGCTTTTCTACAATTCTTGAAGCATTGGAGGATTTATCAAGCATCCTTTCGGTAAGTAACATAATAGTACTTGGTTTAGGATACCTTCCACGCAAAATTCGTAAGATGTTAAATTGTTCCGGCGAAATATTATAAGGCTTCAGCCTTTGAAGGGTAAAATTGCGAAGCCAACTGGCTGTATAAATAATATTTATTCCAAGCTTTTGATACTGGCTTTGAAATTTAGATTGATTGATTTCTTTCTCAAGTTCCATATATAATCAAATAACCGTCACACAGGTATTATGGCTATACTATAACCATAAACATAAAAAAACCTAAATAGATAAGATTTGCAAAACCTAATAGATTTCAAGAACTAAACTTAAAATGCTTTTAAGAGACAAGCAAGGAAAAACAATTAAATCTAATAAATCTATTGGCCTGTCTGAACTTTATTGCCTTTACCTACTTCTTTGATATCGGCGTCAACATCTTTGTTTTCCTTCGCAGCCTTTTCTTGCTCTTTCTTTCTCTTTCTGTCGCCACTGCCGATAGAAATTAAAGAAAAATTAACATACCTTTTAGGATTCTCCTGAAAATCTATAAGCAGATTATCCAGGTCATACAATGAACTGCTAAGGTTATTGTATAAAGTAGAGTCATGCACCAGTTTACCCAAATTACCTTCACCACGATCAATTTTAGCTGTAATTTGCTCAAGGTTACTCAAAGATTGGTTAGCATTATCCACCACTCTTTTAATATCTGCATCATCCAGGGAATCAGCAATGGCATTAAGTTTAGATATTACAGGCTTGATAGATCTTTCGGTTTCTTTTAATGAGTTTGTAAGATTAGCCAGATTGGTCGAAATGCTATTGATCTTATATTTATTGTTGGATAGGATCTCTTCTAAGTCCTTGGAAGCATTTTGGATACTGCCCATTGTACCTTGAATAGAGTTCTCCATATCCCGCCCAAACATTTGATTGACTTTTATGATCGTGGAGTCGATATTGCTCAAAAGAGGCATAGCCTTTTCGCTAAGTTGCTGAGTAATATTATGATCTTTTTGAGCAATCAGTGTGTCACCATTTTTCAATACCCTAGTTCCATTATTAATAAACAGCTCAATGCTTTTGCCACCCAAGATGTCAGAACTGGTAAGCCTAGCATAGGTAGAATCGGTAAGCGGTATATTCTTATCAACATCTAATGTTACTAGCAAATCGTTACTTGCTGGCTGAAACTTTATGTTGTTTACCCTTCCTACATTAAACCCATTGATAAGAACCGGGTTAGAAGCCGTCAGTCCATCTATGTTATCATAAACCACATGAAACTTGTTGGTCGGCGAAAGGAAATCCATTCCTTTCAAAAAGTTAAACCCGATATATAAAATCACACCAGCAGTCAGAGCCAGTAAACCTACTTTAAATTCTTTAGACATTAGTTCATTGATTCAAGTTCTTCCTTATATTCTTTAAAGGCCCTATATATACCCGAGGCGACATATACCTGATTCGTTTTATCGTTAAGGTATTTTTCATCTTCAGCATTAGAAAGAAAGCCTATTTCTATTAATGCACCTGGCATAGTAGTTTTCCATAACACCAGTAGTCCCGCCTGTTTCACCCCTCTGCTAGGCCTCCCTACTCTTTCCTTAAACTGGTTCTCTACTTTATCGGCAAACTTCAAACTATTGCCAATATGGGCCTGCTGGTAATTAGCCAGCAAAATATGCGACATTGGACTAGTCGGGTCAAAGCCGTCATAATTTTTTTTGTAGTCCCGTTCTTGCAATATAACAGAATTCTCTCTTTTGGCCACCTCAAGGTTGCCTTCAGACGAGTGAAGCCCCATTGTATAAGTTTCGGTACCTTTTACATGTTTTGGCCCTGAGTTACAATGGATAGAAATAAACAGATCTGCATTGTTTTTATTAGCAACACCTGCTCTATCATGAAGCTCAACGAACTTATTGGTCTCTCTTGTATACACAACCTTCACATCTGGAATATTTTCCCGAATAATCCGCCCCAATTCCAATGCTACTTTTAATGACACATCGGACTCTCGAGAGAAGCTGCCGATACACCCTGGGTCTTTTCCACCATGACCGGGGTCAATGACAACAGTTTTTACTTTATACTGTTTTATTTCCACTGGAGTGAACGCAGACAACAATAAAACAATAGACGCAAAAGTTATGAAGATAATTTTTTTCACTTTTTTGTTTTTTACAAGTTATTCGCAATAACTTTACCACAAAATTGTAAATTTTTTTCTAAACTGAAAAAACTATTACATATTTTACTCCTAGTGCCGATTTTAGGCCTAACCCTTACTTGTTCCTATGCACAGGTTCCAGACGGGGATACTATTCCTAACACCGAAATACCCAATATTGTTTCACCTGAGCCTGGACTTGAAGAACCTACCGAACCTACTGACACGCTGCCAGTTAGAGATACTCTAACGGTTCCTCCACAACAAGAAGGTGATATAGAAACTACAATTTTATACCATGCCAGGGACTCTATCATGCTAGATGTTGTCACCATGACTGTTTTTCTATACGGAGAAGCAAGCATTCAGTATGGAAATATAACGATGGAGGCCGAATATATTGAGATAGATTACGAAAACAATACAGTGTATGCCACTGGAATAATAGATACAGCAGGAAAATATATCGGAATACCTGTTTTTCGAGACCAAGACGACATGTATAATGCCGACTCCATCAGGTACAACTTTCAGACCCAAAAAGGTATAATACATGGAATGGTAACGGAACAGGGAGAAGGGTACCTGCATGGCGAACGGATAAAAAGAAGTGCCCAGGGCAATCTCTATATAAACCATGGCAAGTACACGACCTGTAATTTAGCACACCCGCACTTTTATATTGACGCCCATAGGCTTAAGGTTATTCCAGAAGATAAAATTATATCTGGTCCATTTAATGTGGTCATAGGAGATATTCCAACCCCTATAGGTTTCTTTCTCGGCTACTTCCCTGTGCCCAAAACAAGACGATCCGGTATTATTTTTCCGGCTTTCGGTGAAGATGCCAGCTTTGGTTTCAACTTAAGGGAAGGTGGTTTTTATTGGGCCATCGCAGACTATGTTGGGGTTACATTTACTGGTGATATTTTTTCAAACGGTAGCTGGAGGGGACATGTTGGTGCTGATTATGTAAAAAGGTACTCGTTTGCAGGTAATTTCCACTTTAATTATAGCCGCTTGCACGAAGGGTTTGATGATGACCCTGATATTGCAAGAGATTATAACTTTACTTGGTCACATAAATCCCAGAGTCAAGGGACAAGCCAGTTTTCTGCAAGTGTCAACTTTGGTTCCAGTAACTACTTCAGAAGAAACGTGATGGATCCTATGGCTGCCCAAATGGGAACATTAAATTCGACCATAACCTATTTTAAAACCTTTGCCAATACCCCTTTTACACTAGGTGTCTCTCTAAGGCAAGACCAGAATACAGTAAACAATGTAGCAACCTTCGTCCTGCCTTCCGTAAATTTAGGCATGAGCCGTGTCTACCCTTTTAAAGGAGCTGTAGCGCGTGGCCGCTGGTATGAACAAATATTTACTGATTACCAGATGAACACTCAGTTTCAGACCAACAACAGGGTGGGCGCTGCCGCGGACACAGGTTTTGTGTTAACATTTGACAACATACCTGACCTGCTCGACAGAGGCCAATATGGTATGACCCATGCAGCCAACGTGGGTACCACCATTAAGCCTAGAAGGACATTCCTCCAATTTTTCAACATCAACCCTTCATTTAACTTTACAGACTACTGGTATCCTGAAAGGCTGGAATTTGGAGAATTTGATGAAGACCTTAACCAATTTCAAAGAGACACGGTGAGTGGTTTCTTTAGAAGTAGCGAATATAGTATGAACGCCAACCTAACGACTAAAATTAATGGTTTCTATGAATTTAGGAGTAGGACTTTTCAGGCCATGCGACATGTTATAATTCCTACACTTACCTACCAATATATGCCAGATTTTGGGGTACAGGGAACAAGCCACCAATTGGTAGAGAGAAATGGGAATGGACATACAGAATATGTTAACCGATACACAGGCTTTGTAATGGGTGCCCCTTCACGAGGGCTGAGAAATGCACTTTCTTTTAATATTACCAATACATTAGAAGCTAAAGTTAGGACACAAGATACAACAAATCCCATTCAAAAGATTCCTATACTAGACAACCTGAGCATTACCGGAGATTATAACTTTGCGGCTGATTCCTTAAACCTATCTATGATCAACATCAATGGACGTACTAGGTTGTTGAACAGGATAGATATCAACTTTTTGGCACAGTTAGACCCTTATATTTACGTAGGGAACACCAGGGTGAACAGGTTAGCAATTAGAGAAGGTAGAGGTATTGGGCAGATAGTAACATCAAACATTTCCATAGGGACTAGTTTGAACCCTAGGGCCAGACAACGACCCCAGCCGCCACCTAATGCCACTCCTGAGCAAATGGCCCATATCACTGGAAATTCAGCCATGTATGTAGACTTTAATATACCATGGAACTTAAATGTGGCTTACAACTATAGTTTCAGTCAGTTTCATGAATATCAAAGAACGCCTACGGCAAATTCCATAACATTTAATGGAGATCTTAACCTAACCGAAAATTGGAAAGTCAGAGTAATGACGGGATATGACTTACTAAATGGTCAAATTACAATGACCAATGTAACTGTAGATAGAGACTTGCACTGCTGGCAAATGTCATTTACCGTGATTCCATTTGGCTTTAGGCGGTCCTACCACTTTACATTGGTAGCAAAAGCTTCTATCCTACAAGACCTCAAACTTAACAAGAGAAGCCCAGGAGCATTTGGAGCAATGCACTAAAACATTAATAGTTTTACCTTACATATCTGTCATGAAGTAGCGTAGAAACTGATTAAACAAGGAAGCAGCAGAGAAACCCGAACAGCAGCCTGAAGATATTTTTATTATCAGATAGTTTTAGAAAGGAAGGGGAAAAAACTAAAAACGGAAGTTAACAAACCTCCGTTTTCAGTAAAGCTAAATTATGCGATAGATTTTGTCACAAGGAACAAAATGACAATAAATCGGCTTTTTCCTATGGTTAAGACACCAATATGAGCGAAGCGACTGATTTAAAGTTATTTTCCTACCTAATAGAAAGTCCTATTGCATATTTCAGTTTAAAGTATCAATCTGCACGCACCATGCGAATTTCCATATCATGACCTTCTGGATTTCTGTGTTCAAGCAACATAAAATCAGCACCAGAATCAACTATAGAAAACACCAGAGTAACATCCATTGACCCAAATTGGGGGTTTTCAACTGTTGCTACCACTGTAATAGCTGAACTCCCCTCATCAAAAGACCAGGTACCATCTGCGTCTACTGTATTGCCCATATAATAATAGTTTTCAACCTCTACAGTCATATCATCTTTAAAATGAATTCGACCAGGCTCGTCTTCAGGCACATTCTGATCTTCTCCATCAATTTTCACTTCCTCATATACCCACCGACCATAGATTTGCTCTTTGCTGGATATAGAGCTTTCTCCATTTTCGCCATTGTCATCACCGTTCTCACCATTACCTTCACCGTTCTCTCCCCCATTTCCATTTTCTTCCTCTGTTGCCGGCTTGTCCTCAGGTTCCTCTTCATCTTTTTTACATGAAAAAATCATCAGTGAAGCGGCTAAACAAAAAACAATCAATCTTAATTTACTCATAATAAAACATTTACAATTAAACAGGAAATATAATTAAAGATACGAAAAAGCTACCACAAGATTGCGAGGTATTTTCCTATAACAAAACTAATGAAAAATATAACAAAAAAAAGACAGCACCAAAAATGACACTGTCAATATGAAAAAGTAATAGAACCGAACTGTAAATATAAGGCTTTAACCAGGATTATGCATTAGATTTCGTTATGAGGGGCAAAGGAACAAAAGATCAGCGTATTGGCTTGCAAAAAATAGTGGTTCTATGGTTAAAGCCAAATGCGAGCGAAGCGTCTGATTTGAAGTTATTTTGCCACACAATAGAAAGTTCTAATGAATATTTCAGGTTTAATAATGCTGCCCCTTCATAATAAGTACAGGCACTCTTAAAGACTGTACCATCTTTTTGGTATGACTTTTATTGATAACCAGTTTATCCAACAAGTTCCGCTTATAAGTAGCCATTACCACCATGTCTGCCTGGTTTTTATCGGCATACTCATTAAGGCCTTTTATCAGGTTAGAAGCCGTAATAAGCCTAAACTGCGTATTTTCATAATATATATTTTCCAAAATAGCCGTCTTTGCAGCATCAAATTTAGCTATTTCTTTAGAATCAGCCTCTTCGGTAAAATACAAGAAAGAAATATCAGGTCTAAGGGGTTTTAACAAGTCCAAGGTTTGATTAATAGTTTGGAATTTAAATCCAGAAATATCAATCGAATAAACAACTTTGTTTACTTTTGGCAAAGTACTATCAACAGGTAAGACCAACACAGGGCATTCAGAATTTTCCAAAAGAGACAAAACAGTATCGCCAGAAAAAACCCCTTCTCCAGCAGATGTATTTGCTGAAGGCGCTCCTGTAATAATCAAGCTCACCCGCCTCTGCTGAACAACCTCATTAATACCCCCTATATTAAAACCCTCATCTTTTATATAATCACATTTACTGGATTTTCCTTTCCGTTTTGCCTCAGCCTTAAGGCTGTTACACAAGTCGATTAACTGTTCCTGTATCTCATGGCTCCCTTTAAATGCCTTCTTTTTTCCATCTGGAAATTCTGCACCAGAAACAGTAACGGGCACATAGGAACTGTGATATAGCAATAAATCTGCATTTAATGACAAAGCTAAATCACTTGCATACTGTACAACTTTAGATGAGTAGTCAGTAAAATCGGCGGTACATAGGATGGTTTGGTTCATAAGCAGCATGATTGTCTACACATAATAACTTTTTACAAATCGAAAATGTTTTTCATAAACGTACCTTTCCGCTTTAAAGACCATCACATAAAGCAATGAGTCAAATGACCGCATTTCTTCCATTGCGGTCATTTGCACACAGGTTTATTATCAAATACCATCTCCGATAAACTTAAGAGCAACTGCACTCTTCAGAATTTTCACTCATATAAGTGTAGAAGCTTTCTTTCAACACCCTAATACCTCTTAGTACTTGATAAAATATAGTGTTCTCGTCTCCTTCCTTAAGCTTAGTTTCTTCTATATCTGCCAAGTCATCCCTTAAGAGAATAGAGATATCCCGCTCTCTGGTATTCACTTTGGCCACAAGACCACCTAAAATCCCTTTATACGCTTCAAACTCTTTCCAATAAGCATCAAGGATTTTTATCCTATCTCTATCCTTAGTATGTAAATAACTCTTCTTTAGAAGTTTAAGAAAGAAATCAATCTCTTGCATCAAAAACTTACTCTCTGAAGTAAGCTCGAGATTTTCAACGTGTATTTCTGCTACGTTTTTCATAGTATTACCTTTTTTAATGAGTTAAGTCTGTTTACAAATATGAAAAAAGGAAAGCGCCATCCAAATGACTATTAAAGCTTTAAAAACTGATTAAAATCATTGCCATCCTCCTATTTGAAATTATTTTTATTTTTTTTAGAAAAACTACAATAAAAGAAAACAATTGTACGTACATTAGTTGTTTATACACCAAATTAGCAAAAATTAAAAATCATGAAAAAGTTATCATTTGTTTATGTAATCGCAGCGGCCATAGCCATGCTATCTTTCAGAGTAAACAGTGACAAGGAAAAAACTACCAACTATCAATTTGACACTGAAAAGAGTCGAATAACCTGGTTGGGCAAAAAAGTTACCGGGGAACATACAGGTAACATTAAATTAGCAGAAGGCAACGTGCATGCTAATGGAGGAAAACTTACTGCCGGTTCATTCAAAATAGACATGAACTCTATCACCTGTACAGACCTAGAAGATGAAAAGTATAACGCGAAATTAATAGGGCACCTAAAGTCAGATGACTTTTTCAGCAGTGACAAACACAAACATGCGGAGTTTATCATCAAATCTGTAAAACCTGCCAAGAACAACCAACATGAAGTTACAGGCGATTTAACCATAAAAGGGATAAAGCAGACCATTACTTTTCCTGCAACAGTAAAAATAGACGGGAAACAGTTAACCGCAACTGCCAAAGTTAAAGTAAACCGTACCAAATTTGATATTAAGTATGGTTCTGGCAGCTTTTTTGACGGGCTGGGGGACAAAATGATCTATGATGATTTTGAATTAGACCTTAACCTTGTAGCTACCACAAAATAAGTACTCAAATAATCCGGCATAGAAGTAGGTAAAACCGCTTGCTATGCTGGATTACCTATTTAAGGTATCTGAAAAACACCCAAAACATTGATTCATATTTACTCTTATAAGAGATAGAAACATTGTGTTCATTACCAGGCAGGTTAAAACAAACCTATTTTTCTATTGCCTCTCTGAGACTACATTATCCTTCTTCGACCTCACGAATCTCATACCTAACCGTAAACTTTTTTGGGTGCGCCTCATAATGGAAATATTGAATGTAATTTTTAATAAAGCAAATCCCATAATATAAAATAAATGAGCAGTAGAATATAAAGAGAAACAGTAAAGCCAATGAACTTGAAGCACCATATATGTCATCAATCTGACTATCAATTAAAAGTTGTCCTAAAATAAATTGACCGATAGAAAACAAAACAGCCGCTAAAAAAGCCCCAACCCATACTGGTTTCCAGGGAATAGCTATATCGGGCAAGAATTTGTAGACGCAAGCAAACCATACAGTAAATATACCCAAGGAAATAACTTGATTAAATATCCTCAAAGCCCATACTCCTACTGTTGGCAAACCTTCTACAAGTTCACTTCCTATAAAAGCCATAACAATATCAGACAAAAGAGCCAAAAGAAATAAAATGCCCGTCAAAAGAATAATGACCAAAGCTATCCCCCTGCTTTTTAGAACAAATTTAAAACGACGAGACTCTTTGGGTTTAATTTTCCATATTTGATTGAAAGAATTTAAGACGACAATAAATAAAGTAGAAGCAATAAACATTAAAAATATAAAAAAACCTATCGTTACGACCGTTTCAGCTTTAAGCTCTTGTATGTTCATCAGAATATTTTGGATTTGCTCTGCAGTATCTCCCCCTACCATACTTTCTAAGGCTTCAAATAACTCTCCTGTCACCATTTCCTCATCAAGGATAAGCCCAAGCAAGTTGATTAATAAAACAATAGCAGGAGTCAGAGAAAACGTAGCAATAAAAGCGGTAGCAGCCGCAAGCCTCAAAGGATCATTTTCTTTCAGATCTTGAAAGCTACCTTTCAACAAGCGCCCAAAAATAATAATTTGATTGGCCATTTAAATTCGTTTCCAATAAAAACTTTTTAGTATTAGCTTTGTTCGCACATTCTAAAAACCATAAGGAACAAGTCGAGTTAATTTATAAGAAGACGCTTTTTTTTTGGACTAAATGAAATCATACCCATTCTCTATAAAAATTACAGTATATCTATTATTTGTCATACTGGCCATTTTTGCACTTATACAGGCAAGAAACTTTCTATATCCAATATTTATAGCCATTTTAGTTGCATATTTATTGTTCCCTATAGCTAAACGGCTAGAAAGGCTTAAGATACCCCGTATACTGGCGAACTTTATCAGCATTATACTAGCTTTCGGGGTGATTTTTGCAGGGTTTTATTTACTATATCAACAGCTTATCGTATTTGCGGAAGATATTCCTACTTTTCGAGAACAGGCGATAAACAATATAAACCGAATAGAAGAAACAGCAATAGAACTTCTAAATATGGAACACCGGCCTGAAGAAGGCCTACTTAAGAAACACTTACTAGGTTTTCTAGAAGCCAGTGGATATTTTCTGGAAACAGCTTTAACTGCCACTGCTGGCACAATTGCCAAATTAGCTTTGGTCCCTGTCTATGTTTTTTTCATGCTTTATTACAGAAACAAATTTCATGATTTTATTTTATTGGTGACCCCATCGGAAAAGCATGTGAGAATGCAGACTGTAATACGGGAAATAAGCAATGTGACAAAAAGGTACATGGGTGGGATAGTCATTGTTGTATTGCTGCTATGTATACTCAATAGTATTGGATTAATGATAGTGGGCATCCAGTACCCTATTCTTTTTGGAATCCTTTCGGCACTCATGAATTTTATTCCATATTTCGGAACACTGATTGGCGGAGCTATTCCATTCTTGTTTGCCTTATTGACCGAAGAGTCACCGGGTTATGCATTAGGCGTAGTGATACTGTTCCTTATAATACAGTTTACCGAAAACAATATCCTTACCCCCAATATCGTAGGAGGGAAACTTAATATAAACCCGCTCTTCATTATATTAACTATTGTTATAGGAGGGGTTATATGGGGCTTACCTGGCATGATAGTTTCCGTACCATTTGTCGGAATGTTCAAAATATTTTGCGACAACATGGAATCTCTCAAGCCATATTCTTTTTTGCTCAGCTCGCAAGGTACAGAAAAGCATGCGATAACTATAAAAAAGTTAAAGCAAGTTTTTAAATCCAAAAAGCAAAAAGACAGTTCCTCAAAATAATTAATTGTATATTGAGTTTTAGTTTTTTTAAGATTTTATTGGGATGGCATATTTAAAAATAGCAGGCGCAGCTTTGAACCAAACTCCCCTGGATTGGGAAAACAACACCAAGAATATTCTTACAGCTATTGATGAAGCAAAAAATAAGCATGTAGAAATTCTGTGCCTACCAGAGCTATGCATTACAGGATACGGATGTGAAGACATGTTCCTCAGCGAATGGGTCCCCGAAAAAGCACTTGACATACTTATATCTATTATACCTCATACAGAAAACATTACAGTAAGCGTAGGTTTACCAGTAAAAATAAAAAACAACTTATATAATGCAGCCTGCTTATTAAGTAACGGAAAAATTTTAGGGATATCTGCGAAACAGTTTCTGGCAAATGATGGTGTCCACTATGAACCTCGTTGGTTTACGGAGTGGGAGGCAGGAAAAACAACCCATTTCAACTATAAAACTATTTCATGCGAATTTGGGGATTTAGTATACAAAACCCATGGAATAACGCTGGCCTATGAAATATGCGAGGATGCCTGGCGCTGTGACACAGAAAGACCTGCATGCAGACATGTTCTTAAAAATACCGACCTAATACTTAACCCAAGTGCAAGCCATTTTGCATTGGGAAAATCTGATTTTCGTTACCACCTAATAAGTTCTAGCTCAAAAACATTTAATTGCACATACTTATATTCAAACCTTCTAGGAAATGAAGCCGGAAGAATGATATATGACGGCGAAGTACTCATTGCAAAAGATGGGAAACTGTTACAAAGAAACAATCGCTTTTCTTTCAACAATGTAGACCTGGTCAGTTGCGAAATCGACTTCCAAACAGGAAAGGTCAAAGAAAATGCCCTAAACCCAGATTATAGAGAAAAAGAGTTTGAGTTTAGAGAAGCTATTACATTGGCACTATTTGACTATCTGAGGAAAAGCAAAAGCCAGGGTTTTGTTTTATCATTAAGTGGTGGAGCCGATTCTTCTGCCTGTGCAGTGGCCGTAGCTGAAATGATCAGGAAAGGCTGCAAAGAACTGGGAACAGAAAAATTCCTTATTAAAACAGGGAAACAGAACTTATATGCGCAGGTAAAAAACGAACCTAAAGATAAACAGCTACAATTGATCACTGCTCACTTTCTGACTTGTGTTTATCAAAGTACAAGAAATTCAGGAGAGGAAACTTTGGAGGCAGCCAAAGAACTGGCACTTTCTATTGGTGCTGTGTTTCATCATTGGAGTGTTGACGAAGAAGTAGAAGGATATAAGAAAAAAACTGAAATCGCCCTAGGGAGAAGCTTGTCTTGGGAAACAGATGATTTGGCCTTACAAAATATACAAGCCAGAACACGTGCGCCTGGCATCTGGATGTTAGCAAACATCAAACGGGCTTTATTGATTACTACCTCCAACAGAAGTGAAGGAGATGTTGGCTATGCGACCATGGACGGAGACACGGCAGGGAGTATAGCACCTATTGCCGGTGTGGACAAACCTTTTATAAGAAGCTGGCTATCGTGGGCCGAAAGGAATTTACATTATCCTGGACTTAAGTATGTCAATAGCTTGGCACCAACAGCAGAACTACGTCCACCTGAAGAAACCCAAACAGACGAAGCTGATTTAATGCCCTACCCTATTTTAAGAGAAATTGAGGTTTTAGGAATTGCAGAAAAACATTCGCCCCTAGAAGTACACCAAAGACTTAAAGAAAAACTTGACATAGAAGACTCGTTGTTGGCAAAATACATCATAAAGTTTTTCAAGCTTTGGTCCATCAATCAGTGGAAAAGAGAGCGTACAGCACCATCTTTTCACATCGACGCATTTAATATAGACCCTCGTTCATGGTGTCGATTTCCTATATTAAATGGAGGTTTTTCAGAAGAATTGGAACAGCTAAAGAAAAAATACATTACCAATAAAGTACATTAATGTGGAAGAAATAGGGTCAGCACAAAAAGTCAATCAAAACAGATTCACATAAAGATGTACTGAAAATACTTCGAATGTGAGGCCACAACCTGTCCTCTTCAATCTGTACCTTATGAAAATATATCAAAATGAATATTTCAGTATTTTCATTGCGTCCTAAACAATAGAAACTTTATTACCTGCAATAGAGTTTAGCTTTTTGTCTCCTCTTTTATATCTTTGAAAAATAATTAAAAAGAATTCATGTTAAACTTTATACTTTGGGAGGTTTCTCCTGAGCTCTTTCCTGACGGTTGGCTTCCCATTAGATGGTACGGGCTACTTTTTGCTACCGGTTTTCTTCTGGGACAACAAATTCTCATCAGAATATACAAAGGTGAGGGAAAATCTGAAAAACATGTAGAGACGCTTACAGTCTATATGGTTATTGCTACCGTCATAGGAGCACGTTTAGGCCATTGCTTATTTTATGAACCTGACCACTACCTAAGAAACCCTATTGATATTCTCAAAATTTGGGAAGGAGGACTAGCTAGCCATGGTGCGGCCTTGGGCATATTAATAGCAATTTGGCTTTATTCCAGAAGGGAAGTCGGACAAAGCTATTTTTATGTGCTGGACAGATTGGTGATTGTTATTGCACTTGCAGGAGCTTTGATCCGTACAGGAAACCTGATGAACCATGAAATCATTGGCCGGGAAACAGATGTTCCTTGGGCTTTCATTTTTACGGAAGAACCTAAAAACACCATTCTTGCCGTAGCGCAGGAAGGTAGGCCAAACAGCAGGTGGACTGCCTCTGCTATTGACTTAGATTTTAGGCACCGAGATACAACTTCGCACCACCATGACATTCTGTTGGCTGGATTAGAAATGGACATTCAGTTTAACAGGCAAGTCTCAGATGAAGAACTTCCTCAACTGCTTAACCAAGACCTGCGAAGGGTTTTCTACGATTACACGAGTGTGAGGGAACATTTAGTCTTCCCTTTGACAGAAGTTCAATATACTGCCAGAGAAACAGAACATGGCACCTTGGTAACGCTCAACATCTTTGGCATTCCCCGACATCCAGCGCAGTTATATGAAGCCCTATCCAGTTTTATACTCTTTTTGGCCTTGCTGTGGATGTATAGTAGAAAGAAAGGGAAAACCCCAGAAGGCCGTTTGCTAGGCTTGTTCATCATAGTCATATTCTCTCTGAGGTTCTTATACGAGTTCTTTAAAGAAGCACAAGTACCTTTTGAGGAAGATATGATGTTTAACATGGGGCAAATACTGAGTATTCCTTTAGTAATTATAGGCCTGTTTATTTTCTTACGTTCTTTCAGAAAAAAGAATGAAATAAACTAGCTAGAAACAACTAAATGCAAAAAGGGGAGGAACGGCATAATCGCGTTCTTCCCTTTTTTTGTGCTTAAATAAAAAATTCTCATCTATCAAATGCGTGGGTGCTTAGCGACTTATTTTTATTTCTTTGCTACAAAATAGAAAGTTCTATTGCATAAATAGCTTATCCAAGCTACATCCTTAACAACCTGCAAAATTAAGGTACTGGATCATGCCCACACCCACCCCATGGATGGCACCGAGCTATCCTTTTTATACCTAGCCATCCCCCTTTAAATATACCATGCTTATGCACCGCACCTATAAAATATGTTGAGCAAGTAGGTGTATACCGGCAAGAAGCTGGCAATATGGGCGATATGGCATATTTATAAAAATATACAGGCACTAGAAATAGAAACTTAAAAACTTTACGCATTATAACCTTCCTGCTTTAATCTCATCTACAACCCCTGGATCTACCAAAGTAGAAGTATCTCCTAAGTTAGAGGTATCTCCTTCTGCAATTTTCCTCAGTACCCTTCTCATGATTTTACCAGACCTAGTCTTTGGCAGTCCACTTACAATCTGGATTTTATCAGGTTTTGCAATAGGGCCAATCAGTTTTGTTATCAACCCTAATATTTCATTTCTAAGAAAATCTTCATCTTCAATCTTCCGGTCGCAAATAACATAAGCATAAATTCCTTGCCCTTTTATGTCATGCGGGTATCCTACTACAGCAGATTCCATTACTTGCGGGTGCTCATCTATGGCATTCTCAATTTCAGCTGTACCCATTCTATGTCCAGAAACATTTAGTACATCGTCTACCCTACCTAAAATCCTATAATTGCCTTTATCATCACGTTTACAACCATCGCCGGTAAAGTACTTATTTTTATAGGTCGAAAAATAGGTATTTTTACACCTTTCATGGTCTCCCCAAATAGTCCTGATGATAGAAGGCCATGGAAATTTAATACAAAGATTCCCTTCCACCCCATTTTCTGTAATTTCATTTCCTTCATTATCAACCAAAATAGGTTGGATACCCGGCAAAGGTAGAGTGGCAAAAGAAGGTTTGGCAGGCGTTATACCAGCAAGTGGTGCTATCATGATTCCAGCAGTTTCAGTTTGCCACCAGGTATCCACTACAGGGCATTTCTCCTTACCTATGTTTTTATGATACCAGTGCCAAGCCTCCTCATTAATAGGTTCTCCTACAGAACCAAGTACTTTTAAGGAGTCCAATTTATAAGGCTTTACAAAGTCAAGGCCACTTCCCATCAATGCCCGTATAGCTGTTGGGGCTGTATAGAAAATATTAACTTTATGTTTGTCTACCACTTGCCAGAACCTACCTGCGTCCGGATAGGTAGGTACCCCTTCAAACATAACAGTAGTGGCACCTGACAGTAATGGCCCATAAATTAAATAGGTATGCCCTGTAATCCAGCCAATATCAGCAGTACACCAGTAGATATCACCCTCCTCGTACTGAAAAACATTTTGAAAAGTATAACCGGCATAAACCATATACCCCCCACAAGAATGAACAACCCCTTTGGGTTTGCCGGTAGAGCCAGAGGTGTATAGGATAAACAGTGGGTTTTCAGCATCCATTTCAACGGCAAAGTTCTCCTCAGACACAGAAGACATCTCCTCATGCCACCACATATCCCTTCCCGGCTTCATTTCTACCTTCTCACCAGTCCTCTGGTATACCACAACACTTGATGTACATTGGCATTTTTCCAAGGCTTGGTCTACTACTTCTTTTACAGGAAGGTTTTTTGCGCCTCTATAGCCACCATCGGTGGTTATAACCATTTTAGCAGAAGCATCATTGATCCGTTCGGCAAGCGCATTGGCAGAAAACCCAGCAAAAACAACTGAATGTATAGCCCCTACCCTGGCACAAGCCAATACAGCAATGGCCAACTCAGGCACCATAGGCATGTACAAGCAAACCCTGTCCCCTTTTCCAATGCCATTTTTTATCAATACATTAGAAAACTTGGAAACTTCAAAAAGCAGCTCTTTGTATGTCAAAGTTCGAGAAGCTTCCTTTGGATTGTTTGCTTCCCATATTATAGCTGGCTTATCTGCTCTCTTATGCAGGTGACGTTCCAGACAGTTTTCGGTTATATTCAATTTACCATTCAAAAACCAGCGGACATCAGGCGTTTCAAAATCCCACTCCAGCACTTTGTCCCACTTGTGGCGCCATAAAAAATGAGAGGCCTTTTCATCCCAAAACTGTTCTGGGTTATTTATGCTTTTATTATATTCCTCTTGATACTCTTGAAAACTGGAAATTTTATATGGCATAGCGTTACAACTTTAAAAATTAATTAGAATGAAAAAACATATGCCTACATTTGGCTATTATTTAAACTAAAATATACCATGGTAGGCTGTATTAAGTTTATATTATTGTTTAATAATTAAAAACCCGGACTTTCCATAAGTTCTTCATCAATGGCAAAAGAAGCACCTGATACTGTATGCAAATACTGTTTAAACATTCGTACAGTTGATTGATGATTCTATAGCCACAAAAAGTTAGGTTTAAATCTACATAAAAAACACTTTCTTTTAAAAACGAAGCATGCCCCTTTTAATTATTTTATTACTTTTCCTATCATTTCCAGCAGTATCAGGGGGCACTGCAGAAGAGGGACCATATATCGTCATACAAGAAATTGTCATTGAAGGTAACAAAAGGACAAGAGACAAAATCATAAGACGGGAGCTGGATATTAGTGTTGGGGACACCATTCAAGCCCAACATATCCACCAACACTTTTTAACCAACAAAAACCGTGTATTCAACACCGGTTTATTTTTAGAAGTGGAAGTTTATATGCGAGGGAAATCTCCCATTGAAAAAGCGCTGGTGGTAGAGGTAAAAGAGCGTTGGTATACATACCCTATCCCCATTCTCGAACTAGCCGACAGAAACTTCAATGAATGGTGGGAAGTTCGAGACAGAGATATTAGAAGGACAAACCTAGGCATTGATTTCCGGCAGAAAAATATGCGAGGAATGAATGAGACCCTCAAGATTAAACTGCAAGGAGGTTTTGACAATAAAGCCGAAATGTTTTATGTCATCCCATATTTGGACAGTGCCCAGCAGTTTGGCTTAAACATGTACGTCTCTTATATAACCAACAAGCAAATTGCCTACCGTACTACCAACCATATGCTGGCCTTTCATGAAGACGAACGCTTTATAAAGCACCGTTTCAGCACAGGATTTATGTTTACCTATAGAAGAAAGTTCTACGAAACCCACCAATTAGGGCTTTCCTTCTATCACTCTTCCGTAGGAGACACTGTTGCAGTCCTTAACCCTGACTACTTTCTCGATGGCCGAACATCACAAACCATGTTGGCCCTGAAGTACGCATGGATAAACGACCGAAGAGATATTGTTTACTACCCATTAAAGGGGCACCTAATGATGGCAGAGGCTGAAAAACTTGGGCTAGGTTTGTTCAACGACATTAACCAGCTAGACCTACGTGGAGAATTTTCCTTATATAGGCCATTAGGGAAAAACTGGTTTTGGGCTGGTACTATTAGGCAAAAGCTATCCTTTCCTGGCCGCCAGCCTTACTTCAACATAAGGGGCTTAGGCTACCTGACCGATGTCGTAAGCGGCTATGAACTATATGTGATAGATGGGCAGCATTACTCTTTAGGTAAAATAAACCTAAAAAAGCGGATTTTTTACACAGAAAAAAAGGTCAATGCAATGCCCAACCAGAAATTTAAATCTATCCCTATTGGCCTATATCTTAAAGCCCATGCAGACGCAGGTTATGTCCACCACCCTTTTCCCGAACCTGACAACCTCCGTTTGACCAATACTTTACTCTACGGTGCCGGCATGGGATTGGACTTTGTAACTTACTATGACATAGTCGTTCGGCTCGAATATTCTCTAAACCGTATGATGGAAAGCGGATTTTTTGTACATTTCAAGGCATCAATCTGATAAAGCTATATAATGAGACCTGGAACTAAAGTAAGATTATTACATGGAAAAGAACAAGGGATTGTCAGAAACATAAAAGAAGGCAACTTGGTCGAAGTAGAAATTGAGGATGGCTTCATTATCCCTGTAATGAAAAAAGAGCTCGTCGTTGTTTCTGAAGAAGAGTCAGTTTCTTTTTCGGCAAGAGACGAAGACGTAACGATACCTGATACCCCAAGTGGACATGACGAAGGTATATACTTGGCATATATCCCTTTCAATGATAGAGTTTTCCATCAATACATTATCAACAATACAGGACATGAAATTCTGTTTACGCTTCATGAGCAAAACGGGTTCAAGTTTAATGGAAGCTACTCAGGACTAATAAGCAGAAAGTCTTCTATAAAAACCGGTGAAAGAGATGTTAGCCGCTTTGATGAATGGCCAACTATGATTTTCCAAGCGTTGTTTTATAATGTAAAACCAGGCATTGTCAATGAGCCACTGGTCAAGAAACTTCAACCAACAGCCAAATCATTTTATAAGCATAAAAGGCTATCGCCTATCTTAAACAAGGAAGGACATGTATTCCAAATAGACGAATCGGTTAAAGAGGTTGATCCAAACAAATTAAAAGAAGCACTCTCTGAAAAACAGCAACAGGAAAAGATCAGAACAGAGCGTCCTCCCTCAGAAGTAGACCTTCATATTGACCAACTGTTAAAAAAACCGGGCGTAACTACCGGAGTCAGTATTCTTGACATCCAATTGCGGGAGTTCGAAAAGTACCTTGAAAATGCTATCGCATCAGAAATGAAGCAAATCACTTTTATCCATGGAGTTGGCAATGGAACCCTAAAAAACAAGATCCATAATCATTTAAAAAAACATAAGCAGGTAAAGTCTTTTTCAGAAGCCCGCCCTGACAAATTTGGGTATGGAGCCACATTGGTTATATTTTACTGAACCTGACGAAACGATGAAATGTTAAAATAAAGGTTTATATTTAAAGCAACGAATGCAGGCCGTCTTATCGCTGCGGCATAATATTTGCCGGAGAGGAAAGTCCGGGCAACGCAGAGCACCATACTTCCTAACGGGAAGGGTTCCGTTTTTAACGGGATACAGCCAGTGCCACAGAAAATAACCGCCACCCTCAGCAATGAGGAGGTAAGGGTGAAAAAGTGAGGTAAGAGCTCACTCGTGGTCCCGGTGACGGGCCATTGGGGTAAACCTTATGGGTTGAAAGACCAAATAAACCCCACTTTCGACCGGTTTTGCCGGTGTAGACAGGGCTGCTCGTCCTGAGTTCTTCAATGAAATAGTGGGGAGGGTAGGTCGTTAGAACCCCGAAGTGATTCGGGGGCTAGATAAATGATAAGACTTCCGCTTCGGCGGCAGACAGAACCCGGCTTATAGGCCTGCATTCGTTTTTTTATTTATTTTTAAATTAACCGCTATATGTCAAAAATCCTCATTATTGATGACGAAAAAAGCATCAGAAGTACTTTAAAAGAAATTCTTGAATACGAAAGCTATCAGGTAGAAGAAGCAAAAGACGGAGAGGAAGGCTTGGGCATGTTAAAGAAAAACGATTACGACGTTGTTTTGTGTGATGTTAAAATGCCCAAAATGGATGGTATTGAAGTACTTGACAAAGCTCAAGAACTCGGAAAAGATGTACAGTTCATTATGATTTCTGCCCATGGCACCATTGACACTGCTGTAGATGCTACCAAAAAAGGAGCTTATGATTTTCTACAAAAGCCACCAGACTTAAACAGACTTTTGCTTACCGTAAAAAATGCACTGGACAAATCTTCGCTAGTAACAGAAACAAAGACACTAAAAAAGAAAATCAACAAAACCAGTGATATACTAGGCGAATCTGACGCCATAAAACAAGTACTAAAAACTATTGATAAAGTTGCTCCTACAGACGCAAGGGTTTTCATTACCGGCCCCAATGGTTCTGGTAAGGAACTGGTCGCAAGATGGCTACATTACAAAAGCGAACGTGCTAACGGTCCTTTAATAGAGGTAAACTGTGCAGCCATTCCTTCAGAGCTTATAGAGAGTGAGCTATTTGGACATGAAAAAGGCGCTTTTACCTCTGCGGTTAAGCAACGTATAGGGAAGTTTGAGCAAGCCAATGGCGGAACCCTTTTTCTTGATGAAATCGGTGACATGAGCCTTTCTGCCCAGGCAAAAGTCCTCAGGGCCTTACAAGAAAATAAAATAACAAGGGTTGGTGGCGACAAGGACATAAAAGTTGATGTGCGAATTGTAGCGGCTACCAATAAAGACATTAAAGAGGAAATTAAGGAAAACAGGTTCAGAGAAGACCTTTTTCACCGGATTGGGGTGATTCTTATTCACGTACCTCCGCTCAACGAAAGAAGAGACGATATTCCATCACTTATTGATAAGTTTTTGACTGATATTGCTGGAGAATATGGCAAACCAGTCAAGGAAATAGAGCCTGATGCAGTAAAATACCTGCAAGGGCTAAACTGGCCTGGCAATATCAGGGAATTAAAGAATGTGGTAGAGCGCTTGGTAATCATGAGCGACAAAACCATTACCCTAAGTGACGCAAAGGCATATACTGCGTTTAACAGATAGGCACAGTAAAAAGTCCTAAGAATCTTAGTTCTTAGGACTTTTTTATTTACGTTCACATCAATCTTCCTAAACCTGAAATATGCATTAGAACTTTCTATTAAGTGATGAAATCCATCGCATAATTTTAGGTTAAACCGTAGAAACCTTTGGGTGAAAATAGTTTTCTACCATTTTTACCACCCATTTATTTGGAAATAGCTTACTAAAATAAGCTCCAAGCGTATTACTAGTACCGGGAACAATTTCAGCAACTTTCTCTAAGGTTCCTTGAATGGCAGTTTCTGCGACTTCTTCTGGCGACATTTTAACCTCCTTAGAGTTAACCGGCAAACCAGCTAATCCAGATTTTTCGAAAAAATCGGTTGCTGTAGGCCCAGGGCAAACACAAGAAACATATACATTTTCCCCTTTTAACTCATTACGAATACCTAAACTAAAAGACTGCAGAAAGGCCTGAGTAGCCGCATAAACGCTCATATAAGGAATTGCTTGGTAACATGCCGTACTAGCCATATTTAAAATATAAGCCCGACCCTGTTCTTTAAGCATTGGCAGGAACGTATAGGTGAGATTTACTGTGGTATTGATGTTTAGGTTTACCACAGACATTTGTTCATCGTATGAAAGGTCATCAAATTTACCATAACAGGCTACACCTGCATTGTTGACCAGCATATTCACATCATAATCCTGAGCTTTGCACCAATGGAATAGGTCTTTTACACGTCCTGGGGAGGTAAGGTCTGCGGCAAAAGTTTTAATATCAACCTGGTGTTCATCCACAATTTCCTTGGACACTTTTTCCAGAGCCTCTGCCGACCTTGCCACCAATATGAGATTCATATTTGCCGATGCACAATATCTTGCTATTGCCTCACCTATCCCTCTGCTCGCTCCGGTTATCAACGTGTACTTCATCACAACACCACCCTTTCTTTAAAAATCCAACATCCCACATGTGGTTAGCTTTGTAAAGAAGCTTCCCTGTTTGAATAACCAGTGGAGAAGGAATATTGTTGTGATAAAGTTGCCCCGTCCCAAGGCCCTGAGGCATTTCCACATTAAACTGAGAAGTAAATTGAGCAATGGCATTTAAGCCAATATTGGACTCTAAAGCAGAAGTAATCCACCAACCTATACCGAATTTCTCGGCGCAACTGATCCAAGTTTCAGATGCCTGCATTCCTCCTAACAAGGTAGGTTTAAGAATAATAAACTGAGGCCTTATTCTATCCAACACCTCTTCCTCCCTCCCAGCCATGCCTATAAGTTCCTCGTCAAGCGCTACGGGCACAGGTGAATGTTTACACACTTCGTGCATTTTCTCAAACTGTCCTTGCTTGATAGGCTGTTCTATAGAGTGGAGGTCATAGACAGCCAGTCGATCCAGCTTTTTCAATGCATCATCCGGATCAAAGGCTCCATTGGCATCAACTCGAATTTCCATCTCACGGGCAGAATACTGAGATCGTATAAACTGAAGAAGGCGGCATTCAGCTTCAAAATCAATAGCCCCAATTTTAATTTTTATACATGCATACCCCTGTGCCAGCTTGTCCTTTAGCTGTTCAGCCATAAACTCCTCCGCCCCCATCCATATCAGGCCATTGATAGGTATACCTTCTTTCCCTTGAGAAAAAGAAGTATCAACAATCGTTTTCTTACCTCCGTTTTCCAAATCAGCAAGGGCTGTTTCCAAAGCAAATGCGATAGAAGGGAACTCATTGAAATTAATAGATGGCAAAGGTTGGCCTTCGTTAATCAACTGGCAAATAGTTGACAACTGCGTCTCAAAGTCTGGCCTATCATCTACACTCAACCCCTTCAATGGTCCAGCCTCTCCGAACCCAAACACCTCGGGGTTTTCAGGATGGTACAGTTTAACAAACCAAGTATTTTTATCCTTCAAGACCCCTCTTGAGGTACCTGCATCAAATTTAAACTTTAGATTATATTTCTGGTAAGAAGCTCGTAATTTCATAGTTAAAAAGATAGGGTTACCCACTTAAATATCTTATGTGTTATTAGCTTATTTAGGCTCGCTAAGTTACTTTTTGCCTCGCCGGCAGGGCCTTACTTTTTTTCTTAGACAAAAAAAGTAAGCAAAAAAGTCAAGGCCCTGAAATTTGCTAAACTTTATAACCATTACGCTATTCCGATAACTATCGGAATGAAACTCACCCTCCTTGCGTCGGGCTCAAACAGCAAATTTTTTGGCCGCTTCATGCTTATTAAGTTCTTAACCTGCCTTCGGCAGGCAGGCGCAATTTCATCAATGGCCGCCTTATTTTCTAACAATGGCACATATCGCCATTTAAAAAAGCAGTTTAAGGCATTTATTGTGTCGTACAAAAAAACATTACTTCCTGGAGACTTAAATGGGTAACCCTTTAAAAAGATTTAACCCTACCACCATCTACAGGAATACTGGTTCCGTTTACGTATGCAGCAGCAGGTGTTGCTAAAAAGGCCACAAGCGCTGCCACCTCTTCAGGGTCAGCAAAACGATTGGCAGGTGTTTCCCCCTTCATTTCTGTCTTAACCTCTTCTATGCTTTTCCCGGTTTTATCAGCTTTTGCCTTGATCAGGGACTGTAACCTAGGGGTAAAAGTATAGCCAGGCAAAACATTATTGACAGTAATGCCATCTGTCGCAAGTTCTCCAGATAAAGTTTTGGCCCATCCAGCCACTGCTGCACGGATGGTATTGGAAACCCCCAAATTAGGAAGCGGCTCTTTAACTGAAGTAGAAACAATATTAATTACCCTCCCATACCCTGCGCTCCTCATGCTTGGCACTAAAGCTTGAACAAGCAAATGATTGCATATTAAATGAGCGGAAAAAGCATTCTCAAACTCCTGAGTAGCAGCCTCAAAAATAGGCCCTCCTGCTGGGCCGCCAGTATTGTTCACAAGAATTTCTATTTGACAAGCCTCATCTGCCAAAAAATCATCCACTGTGTTTTTAACTCCTGCCGGATCGTTGAAATCGGCCACAAGGTACTTATGTTTTCGACCCGTCAGGTCTTTAAGTTCCTCCGCAAACAAACGAAGTTTGCTTTCATTTCTGGCTACAAGCACAATTTCTGCTCCCAACAAAGCCAGCTCTACTGCAGCAGCCTTTCCTATGCCACTGGTACTGCCGCATACCATGGCTCTTTTTCCCGATAGACTAAGATTCATGATTCTTATATTTTACACTTGCAATTTAGCCATTTCAAACATTCATCATAAATTCTGGTTCATTAAAAATATGAGAGGAGTATTATCATTTTTCTTTTTATTGATTTTTTCCTTTACCATTTTTTCCTGCTATAGGACCAAATCGTCTGATGGAGGCGGAAATATTAGCAAGGTCAAAGAAAGAACAATTAATACCGAAGACATTGCACTACCAGAAGGTTACCAAATTGAAGCAGTAGCCACTGGATTAACCTTTCCTACAGGTATTGCCCAAGACGAACAAGGGCTTTTATATGTGGTAGAGTCAGGATATGCTTATGGCGAAGTATGGACAGAACCTAGGCTTTTGAGAGTAACTCCTGACGGAGAAAAAACAGTAATGGTAACAGGTAATGACAATGGCCCTTGGAATGGCATAGATTATTATAATGGCCAATTTTATATAGCAGAGGGTGGTCAACTCGGAGGCGGAAAAATACTAAGAGTAGACTATGAAGGAATGATAGATACATTATTGTCAGATTTACCAAGTGTAGGCGACCACCACACCAATGGCCCAAAAGTCCACGATGGCTATATATATTTCTCGCAAGGAACAGCTACAAATTCGGCCATAGTAGGAAAAGACAACCAAGAATTTGGGTGGCTAGACCGACAGCCACACTTTCACGACATTCCATGTAAAGACATTACCCTAACAGGTCAAAACTTTGAAACGGATTATGTATTGTCCGCCAATGAAGATGACCGCGCACGTACAGGAGCCTTTGTCCCGTTTAACACCACCACCTCCCCTGGTGAAGTAATAGAAGGAAGCATACCGTGCACAGGTGCTATTTTAAGAATGCCCTTAGAAGGAGGCGAGCCAGAGCTAGTAGCCTGGGGACTTAGGAATGCTTATGGCATGGCATTTACTGACAACGGCCAATTATATGCTACCGAAAATGCGTATGACAACAGAGGCAGTAGGCCAGTTTGGGGCGCTGGTGATGTATTGTGGGAAATAATTGATGACCACTGGTATGGATTCCCGGATTTTTCTGCAGGAAAGCCCATAGATGATGATGAATTTAAAGCTCCGGGAGAACCTGCACCTGCACCACTTCTACAAGAAGTGCCCACGATCATTCCACAACCGACCGCTATATTGGGCGTCCACTCGTCTTCGAATGGGTTAGACTTTTCCAAAAATGATGAGTTTGGGTATAAAGGACAAGCTTTTATAGCCCAATTTGGGGACATGGCACCTCAAGTAGGCAAGGTAATGGCTCCGGTGGGTTTTAAAGTAGTAAGAGTAGACCCCGGGACAGGCCAGGTTTCAGACTTTGTTGTGAATAAAGGTAGAAAAAACGGCCCTGCCTCTTGGCAAGAGCATGGAGGCATAGAACGGCCAAATGACATTCTGTTCAGTGCAGATGGCCAAGCCATGTATATTGTAGATTTTGGGATAGTAAAAACGACAGACGACGGCCCTGAACCTCAAAAAGAAACAGGAGTAATATGGAAAGTTTCAAGAAAGCCTTGATCCTATTTACTGTCATAGGGCTCTGGCAAGCATGTGCGCCCAGAAAAAGTGAGCCTATTGCAAGCCCATTGGAGATAAAATCAGAAGAAGTTCTGGAAGGGCAAAAGCTTTTTATGCACTATTGCCATAAGTGCCACCCTCATGGAGAAGCTGGGTTAGGTACTGCCATAAACAACAACCCATCACCGCAATTTATGAAAAGGTTTCAGGTCAGACACGGCTTAGGTGTCATGCCATCTTTTGACACTGAAAAAATTTCCAGAGAAGAACTACGAAATATTTCCGCCTATCTACGTGCCTTACAACGCAATTAAAACAGTTTGTTATGAAGTTTTCCAAAGTTAAAAACTAATTTGCTATAAGGCTTTACAAAACGTATCCTCCATCCACATTGATAACAGATCCTGTTATATAGGAGGCTAAGTCAGAAATAAGAAACAGGTAAGCATTGGCAACATCCTCCGGTTTTCCCAGTCGCCCCACCGGAATTTTGTTTTTAATTGTTTTTAGGCTTTTCTCAGGCACCTGATGCATGTCTTTGGTTTCTATAAAGCCGGGCGCAATTACATTTACAGTAATATTATGCTTGCTAAGTTCTCTAGCCCACACTTTTGTAATTCCTATAACTCCTGATTTCGTGGCAGAGTAATTTGTTTGTCCCACACTTCCATATATCCCAGCCAAAGAACAAACATTGATAATCCTTCCAAATTCACCTTGAACCATATAAGAAGCAACCACTTTGGTACAATTGAACACGCCTGTTAAATTGACATCGATGATTTGCTGCCACTGTTCAGTAGTCATTTTTGTCAATGTAGCACAACGTGTAATGCCCGCATTGTTTATCAAAACATCTATGCGACCAAACTTACCAAAGACCACCTTGGCGGCTTCCTCCACCGAAACATATTTAGTCGTATCAACATGACAAAACATCACATTATCCTTTCCCAGCTCTTCGGCAAGTTTTTGGCCTTTTTCCTCATCTATGTCCCAAATCACTACTTTATCACAGCTTCCGGCAAGAAACTCAACAGCTTTTTTACCAATACCATCAGCCCCACCGGTAACTATTGCAATCTTTCCAGCTAAGTTTTTCAAATCTGCGGACATATTACCCAATAACTATTTTACTTATACTAAATAAAGAAAAATTAAATAAAAAACCATTGTCTAGGAAGCCATCTTAGCCAGCAAACAAAAAACCGGCACTAAAAATAAGTACGAAAAAGAAAGTAGAAATTGCTAACTGGCGCAAATAAGGATCTAGCTTGCCCCCTTTCTTATATTTGACAGCAGCCAAAATATTTTTAATAAACAAAGGCGTGGCCAATACAAACAGCCATTGCCAATAAGAGTACCCAACCATTCCAACAAAAACAATACTTAAAATAACCCCAAGTGAAATAAGGGTAACATGATAAGCAACTGATTTTTCAGGCCCCAGCCTCACAGGAATAGTCTTTTTACCTACAGGCTCATCAGACTCTGCATCCCTCATATTATTCAAATTCAACACCCCTACAGCAAATAAGCCACAAGAAGCTGCCGGGAGCAGAATCAGCCATGTAACATAGCCGGAATGAAGGAAAAATGTACCCAAAACTCCTGCTATACCAAAAAAACAAAATACAGAGATATCTCCTAGCCCAGCGTACCCATAAGGCTTTTTGCCAGCAGTATACTTAATAGCCGCTGCAATAGCCAGCAAACCGATCATTAGCATAATCAAAAAAGATATAGACAATGACAGGCTGACAAGCAACAAGGAAATACCTGAAACAAGAGACAGAAGTGCAAAAACAAAAATACCTTTTTTCATAGCGCCTGGCGAGATGCTTCCACTTTGGACTGCCCGTGCAGGCCCTACCCTACTTGTATTATCTGCTCCGTGTTGATAATCGCCATAGTCATTTGCGAGATTAGACAAAACTTGCAAAAAAACCGTAGTCAAAAGCGCCAACGTAAAAACACTTCCGCTAAAACTACCGTAAAACCATGCCAGTATGCTTCCCATGCCTATGCTGGACAAAGACAAAGGCAGGGTACGAAGACGGAAAGCCGAAATCCAAACTTTAACCTTCAAAACGTGAAATTATTTTTTTGCAAAAATACAAAAAACATAGGCCTGATTTACCTAAAAAGTAAATAAGCACAATTTTTTTTCGTTATTAACCCATATCGGGGAAATAAGATTAACAATCATTAAAAAAGTATATTAATTTTGCATCCCTATGAATAAAATATCCTAACAATGAAAAGATTTTTATCAACTTTCATCTTCTCTTTAATTATCCTTCAAGCCACTGCCGCTGAAAAAGAAGGGTATAAAATCAAAGCCCGTATCAAGGGGTTAAAAGATACCGTTTGCTACCTGGCCTACCACTATGGCGATAAGCAGTACCTAAAGGACACGGCACAAGTAGACTCAAAAGGCAACATGTTTTTTCAAGGAAAAGAGAAACTGCCTGGCGGTATTTATATGGTAGTACTTCCTGCCAAAAACTACTTCGAAATTCTCATCAATGACCAGTTCTTTTCATTGGAAACTGACACTTCTGACTATGTCAAAAACATGAAGTTTTCCAACTCAAAAGAAAATACCCTGTTTTATGAATACCTGAGGTATGTGAACAAAAAAGGCAGGGAGGCAGACAAGGTCAGGAAAGAGTTAGAAAAAATTAAAGACCAAGAAGATAACCCACAGATTCAGGAACTAAGAGAACAACTAGGTGAAGTTGAACGGGAAATAAACGAGTTTAGAGACAATTATATCAAAGAATACCCTGATTCTTTTCTGGCAACGGTCTTCCGTGGCATGAAAGACCCTGAAGTACCAGAGCCTCCCCTATTAGAAAATGGGAAAGTTGACTCTACATTTAAATTCAAATACTACAAAGAGCACTTCTTTGACAATATTGACTTTACAGATGACAGAATCCTTAGGACGCCGGTGTATCACGGCAAAATAAAGCAGTACTTTGAGAAACTTACCCTTCAGTACCCAGACTCCTTGATAGCTGCCGCTGATTATCTTATAGAGAAATCAAGAGCCAACAAAGAGCTATTCAAATACACCGTTTTCTATGTTACATATAATATAGAAACATCCAAGCTAATGGGGGCAGACAAAGTCTTTGTCCATTTGGCAGACAAGTATTATAAAACCAACCAAGCTTACTGGTTAGACTCGGCACAAACGGCAAGAATCGTGGACAAGGCCAAAAAACTCAAGCCAATATTAATCGGCAAAAAAGCGCCGGAGTTAAAAATGAGAGATATAAATGGAAATATAAAATCACTACATGGGGTAGATAAAAAATATACCATTATTTACTTTTACGACCCTAATTGTGGCCATTGCAAGAAGGTAACCCCTAAGCTTCGCGACTTGCGTACCCGTTTGAAAGACAAGATCGAAACATTTGCCGTATGCTTGGATCCAGACGAAGAGCAATGGAAAAAATACATAGAAGACAATAAACTTGACTGGATAAACGTAACGGATCCGTATAACCAGACAAACTTTAGAAAAACATACGACATCAACAGCACTCCTATTATTTACCTTCTGGATGAAAACAAAGAAATTGTTGCCAAAAGGATAGATGTAGAGCAATTAGGCGACTTACTGGACAGGCTACTGGAAAAAGACGAAGATGAACCTTTACTAGACACACCTCTAGAAATGAGACAGCCGAAATAACAACTTTGATGTTTTGCAAATAAAAAAAGGGCTAAATAGCCCTTTTTTATTTGTAAAAACTTTGAATCTGAAATATATTATCGCCCATCAGCTACGCTCTCTAAATAAAGACTGGTATGATGCCACTAAGCGCTCGTGCGCAAGCAAAACATTTTCTGGCACCTCTACAGGAGCAATGAAGCCTTTTCCATTAGGGCCATAACCATTTTCATCGTTTCTCAGGCGAGGTATTTCACCTAAAACAAGGTCCACAAACCGCTCAAAACTCCATAGCCCTAAAACATCATTATTTAAGAACTCATGTGTGTTTTCAGACTTAATTACTGACGGTACAAAAGGAGCATAACTTATAAACAAACAGTCCTCCTCAGCCCATTCTTTTAAAAATGAAGCATGTGTACGCAATTGCATGGTAGGATCTTGCAGTAGTAGCACGGAGCGCGGCACCTGGTTTATTCCCCTCAAAAGCTTTAAGGATTCGCATGCATTTGATCCACAGTTTGTAGAAAGGTTCTCTACTAAGACATCATTCTCATCAATACCATTAACCTGCGTGATAATCTTCTTGAAAATTTCTGCTTCTGGCAGGAGCTCGATACCTTCATCACCAACAATGGAAAGCTCCTTGACCTTATCTACTAAATATTTTGTAGAGTGCCCTAAACCACCTGATATCATTAACTTCTTTCCAATACCGCGACTCAATGCAGCAGCACCAAGCTGTGCAACATAGGGTATGCTACAGCCTAACACCAGCACCACATCAACTGTGGGAATTTGAAAATTTTCAATAAACGCTTCCTTGCTTAATTCAGGGATATCTCTCCTAGCCAAGAATCGGGCTACATCATTTAAATCATCAATAACAGTCCTTATCTCATTCATGTCAAGTTTCCCTCTGAAAGTTCACAAATAAATTAGCACGAAAGATTATGACTTAAAAAAATCTCCTAAAAATTTTAGAACCATCTATTATTTACCCCTTCCCTACATTAGGTATTTCAAGAAGCTTAAAATTTCCCCGACAGAACAACTCATTGCCATTACGGTAGCTATTCTTCTTGCAGACCTGGTTTTGCGCACAGCTTAATATTTTTATTAATCTCGCGGTATTCTTCAAGATCTTCTACTTCCAACAGCCTGTTGCAGAATTCATATTCTTCTGCTTCAATTGAAACATTGTAAGAACCTTTATTTAAAATAATGACAAATTTACCAGAAGCCCTGTTTGAGTTAAATACACCTATTACTTCATCAGAGTTTTTATCCGTAACAGTAATGGTGGCTTGAATAGGCTTCTGGGAAACAGAGTCAACCACCAAACCTTTCATTAACAGAACAGGAGATGTTTCATTGTAGACATTGGCATAATAAATATCTATGTCTCCCTCACTATTTTCTCGATAGGAAGAAAAGTATGCGGTAGTACCATCGGCAGACCAGGAAAAGTAAACATCGTCGTGCGGGGTATTGATAGGATATCCAACATTGACCGGAGTCGACCATTCCCCTGTTTCTTCATCAAGTTCAGAATAAAAAATATCAAAACCACCCATACTTTTATGGCCATTGGAACTAAAGTATAAAGTTTTACCATCGGGGTGCATAAATGGGGAATCCTCATTAAAAGGGGTATTTATTTTATCGCCAAGGTTTCTAGGAACTGCCCACTCCCCATTTGGAAGCTTCTTTACATAATAAATATCAGTTCCACCGTATCCGCCTTTTCTATCACTGGTAAAATACAAAGTTCTTTCATCAGCAGAAAACGAAGCACTAGGCTCCCAGTCCTTGCTATTGATCCCTTCAGGGAGTTTTACAGGCTTTGTCCATTCATCACCTTCCAACTCACTCATATACAAATCCCCACTAGACAAAGAAAGTATCCTATTATTTTCGGATCTATAAATCAATAGCTTTTGTCCATCTGCACTTAAAGCCACTGCCGCATTATGCCCATTCGAATTGATATTATCGCCCATATGTTCAGGCGCCCCCCAGCCAGAATCAGTTTTGTGAGAGACATAAATGTGCTCCATATTTTCAAATGCATCATTCAAAAAACCACCAGTTTGCCTTGGTCTATCAGAAGTAAAAATAAGCATAGACTCATCTGCCGAAAGTACAGGGCCATAATCAGCATAGGGAGAGTTTATGTTAGAACCCACACTTTTAATTTCGATGTCCAAAGGGTTTCCAACAAGTTCCTTGGCATTGTCACACATTAAAATATCCCTATCCACAATACGCAACAATTCTTCATCTACTTTCTTCTTTTTGCTCAAAGAGTTCCTGTAGGCTTGGTAGAGCGATTTAGCTTCATCAAACTTATAATTTAAGTGGTGTGCTTTGGCTGCATATAAATAAAAGTCTACAGGCATTTCACTTTCAATATCCAATGCATGCTCCGCCACGCCCAAAGCTTTTATATATTTGTTAGCGCCTATACAGCTTACCAATAAAGGGAAAAGATACGGAGGGTAAAAAGGCTTTATACTGTCAAGCTTGGCAAATAAAGGAATTGCTTCGGCAAATTGCCTGTTATCGAAAAAGTCTATGGCATGAGCTTCTAGCTTGCGAATATCTCTTTTCTTGAAAGCCTGGGCATTGGCATTTGAAAAAACACTACATAAACATAGTGTAAATATAAACCCCAGAATACTGTTCCTTAACATAATCCTAATACTAATGAGTTAACCATGAATATACCATGAAAAATATTAAACCTGAAATATGCATTAGAACTTTCTATTGCGTGGCAAAATAACTTTAAATCAGACGCTTCGCTCGTATTTGGTTTTTAACTATAGAACCACTATGCTTTGCAAACCTAATACGCTGTTTTTTTGTTCTTTTGCCCCTCATAACGAAATCTAATCCATAGCCCAGGTTAAAAACTTGGACAAGGCAACCTTTTCATTTTCTTACGTTTTTTAGGTTGACGATTATGAACATAAGTTAGGTTAAATTCATGGGCACCGAAAGTATTTACCGTTGATAAGCGGGAAACCACGATATCATAGCTATAGCTAAAGCTAAAATTACCAAATTTCACCCCGCCTAGCAAGACCACCGATTCATGGTTACGTAAAAAACTGTCGTACTTTTTGATAGGAATACCCCTATACCACACACCTGCCATCACCATGTCATACATAGCGTAAACCCCAACGTCTAATTGGTCAGAAGGCCCTTGCATTTTATAGTGAACCGTAGGAACGATAGCCCTCTCAGGCTCCGACTGTAGATAAGCGAGATATTTTTGCTTGGATTTTAAACGAATTTTGTAACCTCCGACAAAAGAGTACTTAATAGCCTGTCGGGCTACATCGCCCGTAAAAGACTGATTAGGGCGGTTCATATGGTGGGCAGAAGCTCCTACCCAAAAGTCCTTAGAATAAAGGATACCGCCCGAACCTATATCTACATAATGTATTCTATTACCTAAGCCATAAGGGTTTCCAAAATCATGCTGCCCCTGATCATCAACCTGCTGCGGGAATATTAACCCTGAATAATCTACTGTTCTTGACACATACCCTAGTTGCAACCCAGGGCGAAAAGTAATATTTTCGTTTATGTGCACTTCATAAGCATATTGCAACACGACATCTGTAGACATAAAGTCCGCCCCACCCATAATGTCTTGGACGACCATCACCCCTACCCCACTTTTGTATTCAGGGAAGTAAGTATCGGCAGAAATCAACGAGGTGGTATATGTAGCATCTAAAGATGGCCACTGAAGCCTGTTGTGCAAGGTTCCTCTAGTCTGGTGCGCACTACCTGCAAAAGCAGGATTTAAATGCATAGGCACATTATAGAATTGAGAGAACTGAACGTCTTGCCCCCGAGACTCAAATACAACCCCAGCCAATAAAATGGTCAATATACTTAAAAATGTAGCCCTTAACTTCATCACATGATATATCTACTGATTTAATAAAAATCAAACGGGCCTGGATTCTTAACAGTCTTTTTCTTGTTTTTCTCTGACCCTGCTTTTGCAGCTTCTTTATTATCCTTACGCCGCTTTCTTTCGGCTTTTCTTTCCCGTTTCTTTTTATTCTTTTTGCCTTTTGAAATGATAGCATTGGCGGTCTTTGCATGATAATTCTTATCATCTTTCTTACCCTCCCCAGAGCTATCAACATACGCTCTTGAAACACAAGAAGATAAAAACACAACTAGCAAAAAGACTATATAATGTATTCTCATAGGCGATCTTTTAAGTGTTTAATTACGATATATCTTAAAAAGGGTTTTAGCAATGTATTTTTTAATACAATTACGTACATTAATGTAATTATAAATAATCTAAAAAATATACAAATTAAAATAATTTCATAATTTTGACGCTTTAATAAATAAATGGAATCTTTTTCCGCTTCCATTGGTTTAGAGAAATTAAAAAAGGAATATATAATTGTCATGAAAAGAAATCCCCTGCCGCGTATCCTTTTAATATTTTTATTGACTGCTACTGTTTTGGGCGGTTACTACCTTGTAGAGAAGTATACCTTAGATAACGAACCTACAGTAGAGACAGAAGAAACCATTAATGAGCAGATCGAAGAAAAGCTGCCCGAGCCAACTATAGAGTACGGAATGATCATAGACTCTATGCTCATTGAGAAGCACAAGGTCAAGCGAAATGAAAACCTGAGCCAGATATTCCGGAAGTTCAACATTCCATATGAAGCTATTAATGAAATAGCCAACTTATCTAAAGATGTCTTTGACCCGAGGTATATTAGGGCAGGTCATGAATATACTATTTACACGAACAAAGACTCTCTAAACACACCACAATGCCTGGTTTATGACGCCAATCAGATAGAGCGCATTGTTTACAAATTTGATTCTTTGCAGGTATACAAGCACTATCGTGATGTAGATACCATACGCCGCGAAATAGGTGGAGTAATATATTCATCAATATATGAAACATTAAATGAAAATAATGCTTCGCAGTTAGCAGCAATAGAACTCTCTAAAATCTTTGCTACACAAGTAGACTTTTTCCGCTTACAAAAAGGTGAACGCTTCCGCATGATTTACGACGAACTTGTATTAGACGGCCAACCTATCGGCATAAGCAATGTAGCTGCTGCCAGCTTCGACCACAGAGACAGAACTTTTTACGCTTTTAACCATCCTGAAAACGGCGTAAGTGCTTTTTATGACGAAGAGGGAAACAGTACCCAAAAAGGAGGCTTCTTAAAAGCACCGTTAAAATATTTCCGTATCACCTCTCACTATACAAAGAGAAGGTACCATCCCGTTCAGAAAAGGTTCAAAGCCCATTTGGGAACAGATTATGCTGCACCTACGGGAACTCCAATCATTTCTGTTGGAGACGGAGTAGTGGTAGAAGCCAAATACTCTAACTATAACGGCAACTATGTTAAAATAAAACATAACAATACCTACTCCACCCAGTACCTACACATGTCAAAAATAGCCAAAGGCATGAGACCTGGCGTAAGGGTAAGCCAAGGACAGGTTATAGGATATGTAGGAAGTACAGGTTTAGCAACAGGCCCACATGTCTGCTTCAGATTCTGGGAAAATGGAAAACAAGTGGATGGAACCAAAGTTAAAGTGATCAAAAAAGAACCTATAAAAGCTTCAGAGAAAGAGAGCTTCATGAAACAAATGGCTGTGCTCAAAAAGCAGCTTGACAAAATACCATACCTTGAAAAAGACGACAAAAAGGAAAATGAAGAGGAAGAAGAGACTGAAGAAGAAGCTATAGCAAAAAAATAAATAAAATTTACGTCAGCTTTGCGCTTTGCGACAATATAATTTGCACAAAAAAAGAGGAGCCTACCGCCCCTCTTTTTTATTTTTTAGCTAATTTGCGCTTTCATTAATTAGTTTCCCAACAACAGATGAAATATACTTTTGCTTATGGTGCCGCAGCAGGAATTGCAATGGGCATAATTGACGGAGTTATCTATAATTATCTTTACGACACAAAAATAGCCGCCTACGGAATACTCATCAACCTGATCGTAATGGTAGCGATAATGCTGCTAGCAATCAAGCATATTTCCAAAGCAAAGCATGATTCACAAATCAACTACTTTCAGGCAACATTAGCTGGAATAATGGTAGCAACACATGCGGGAGTCTTTTTAGGGCTCTTTACATATATTTATTTCAGCTTTGGAAACCAAGAATTTATACAACACACCTTAGAAATGGGCGCTGAAGTATTAGCAGAACAAGACCTAACCGAAGAAGAAGCAGAAGAAAAACTCTCAGAACTTAAAAGAAGCTTCACCCCTTTAAGGCAAGCGCTATCGTCTTTCCAGGGCACTTTTATTATAGGAACCTTTCTAGCACTGATTATCGGCTTTTTTACTAAAAAGAAAAATGCCGCCAGTTCAACCTGAATTATTAGGTGCAAAGGTTTTTCGGCTATTTCAAATTTTCCGTGTACAGTAACTTGAGAAGTTTTTAATCATTACTACTTTTTGGGCTAGCCACAAGCGCACAATCTACTTTATGGCCTTCCAATACGACTCTTGTAAGGCCATGCGTAGTGTAGCCACAAGGCATGCCTTTGGCTACACACACTTATTACTTTTCCAACAGCCCCTACACTAGTTCCTATTATACTGTATGGCATAAAAAAAGGCCGCACTTGCGGCCCTAAAACGAGTAAAAGTAAATTGCAAACAGTTTTTTAGGTAAAATTACATCAACAAGAAGCTTTTAACTTGCGCTTTGATAGTTTCTTTATTAAGACCTTTCATTAAATCCATGGTAATTTTTCTGACTAAAACGCCAGCTATAGCAGGTCTTACACCTGACTTGCGTGCTATCTCAATGCAGAAGTCCATTTCCGCATCTTCAATTTTTCCTTCAACCAACATTAACTGTACAAGGTTAAAAATCTCATTAAACCTTTCATCGTCATTAGAAGGTTTAACAAAGTCATAAACAGAAACATCTTCAAGCACAGCTTGAGTATCTTCATACTTCAAACCCATTTTATCACCAACACGGAAAATGTATTCAATTTCCGAATCAGACATAAAACCATCTGTCTTAGCAAGTGCAATCAGATTTCTAAGATGGCTTTTCTGATGTTTGGTCTTTTTAGTCTCGAAAAAAGTTAGCATAAACATATGGGTAAATTTTTGAGGTTTCTTATTCCGTTATCTACAGTACAAATGTAGGTAAAATTATATTACAGACAAAACACGACTTTGTTTAAAAAAACTAAAAATAGACTATTTTTAGCAAAAAAAGTCTGAGACACTAAAATAATAAATATTTAATAAACAACACCTTAGCAATAACACAATTAGAAATAGTACAATTTCAGCTCAATAAAACACAAGAACAAATAAAATAAACATTCTTTATAAAATACAAAAAGTATTATATTATATCCAATAATTATTTCAAGGTGTATGTACCAGGGAAACGTTTAATGGCATCTGATAGGAAAAGACAGGCCTGATGCTTATAAAAAGGATAGTCTTGAGAGAGTGCGTAAATAGCATTTTCCATCCCAGAATCAAAAGAGGTTCTCCGGCTTAACCCCTCCAAAGACTTCTGTACCCCGTAGAGTTTTGAGTAATTATACAACCAATCGTTTGAGATCATGTGAGGAAGCAACTTTTGGAATTTCAAAGGCAGGGACTCGCTATTATACTCCAGCAACCTATATACACGCTGAGTAAACACAGTCAAAGGCATAGAGGAAAAAGCATTCCAGCCATTGGCCAAAAAATGGTCAATATAAATATCAGCAATAACACCTGAGTAATGCCGATAAGATGTGGAAAGTCGACGCTTCATATTTAGAAACGCAGGGTGGCTATCTGTATAACAATCTATTTCACGGTGCAACAAGATACCTGCTTTCACCAATGAAGGATAATCGTTAACAGCCTTACCTTTTACAGCGTCTGCTATAAAGTTGCCAATAAGGATATCGTCAGACCCTGAAAGAAGTGCATGGCCAAGGTAGTTCAATTAATCAGCGTATTCTATTTCTTTGGAATAATTTCTAAAAAAATTAATGCCTATAGAAAACTCAAGATATGGCATCCATTCCCCATAAGCTTCCCGCGACAAAAACGCTCCGTCCCGCTCCCTATTAACCCCTTCATACCGTGAATGGATCACCCCAACTTGCAAATAACTATAGAACCTTGACCCAAAAAGTAATTTAAGTCCGGTAAGCGCTGCAAAACGGTGGGCATCCTCTGAAGAAAAAATAAAAGTACCTACTCCCGGCCAAGTACCATCATATTTACTCCTAATATAATAAAAGGATCCAACCCACTTCCATTGGTAATACACTTCCGATATAGGCAGTATTTCTTGGGCCACACCCACAGACATATCCCTAAACCCTGGCGAGACCCTTAAGGAGGTAGTCCGGTAGCTCATATCAACAGAAGGGAAATAAGAATAGCTGGCACCGCCCAATCCTGCTGCGACTCCAATATTTAAAGACCTTCTCTCTGGAAGCGGCAATTGAGCGCTAGCATGATGAGAAAGTATACACAATAAAACAATTAAGGCAATTACCGGTTTACTCATTTTAAATCGAAGAAGCATTATTCAGTAAAAATAACTAAAAATGCGATGAGTTACACACTTTGATCCAGATTATGCAATATAGTTCCTCATGAGCGACAAAAGACAAAGTAGGTAAAACATAGGAACACCGAAAAAAACACATAGAACTTCTTTTGTCAACTACAAAGGCTTGGTTGCGAATCAGGATCTAATAAAAAATCGAACTATGAGTCAAAAAAAGAGCTTTAAAGATTTAATCCAATCAGACAAACCAGTATTAGCAGACTTTTACGCTGATTGGTGCGCCCCATGCAAAATGCTTACCCCTACCCTAGAACAGCTCTCTAAAGAGTCAGAGGACCTAAAAGTGGTAAAAATAGATGTCGACAAAAACCCTTCGGCAGCCACACAGTTCGGGATTAATGGTGTACCAACTTTAATATTGTTCCGCAAAGGAAAAATTCTCTGGAGAAAATCTGGAGTTATGGACATTATGTCTTTACGAAAAGAACTTGCCAGTCACATGTAACTTTGTGCAACAAATTCCCCTCAAAATGGTTATTAATGTAACTAATAATTTCATTCAATTTATTATAAAGGGGGGCGCAAAGATGGAAACGGTTGCAAAAACAAAAGAAAACAAAGATCTCTCTCTAGCTATGAGCCAATTCTTTAAAGTGATTTACATCGATTTTGGTATCGAGAGGATCAACAACAAGATTAAAGATTGGTATAAGTTAAGCTGGGATGAATTTGAGAGAGAACTTAACAATCATCAAGTAAAATACTCTGATTGTATGATGAAAGATTGGCGCGAGTTCTTTATCAATCATAAGAGAAAAGTACTTAAGCTGATGGAAAAAAACGGGTAAATACTTTTACCGAATCACCAAGCAATCCTAGTAAAGGATAACGGGTTATAGACCACAAACCCGGCTTATGCAACAATGCTTCTTAGATAGGCATCTTATTGCATAGTCCGGGTTCTTTTGTTAACCGCCAATCAATTTACCATCTAACAATATAATTGCACCTTCAGCACCTAACCTTCCGGCGAATGCCTTAGCATAAAAATCACCCAGCTACATTAATCTTGACTTACAATAGATTCGGTTATGAGAAGCAAAAAATAACGCAAAGGATAACAGCGCTATGGTCAATACATAAGTAGGGCGAAGAGGTTGATCTGAGGTCATTTTTCTATAATCACCTATTTCAGGTTAGACCCAATAAGGAATCCGGTACAAACACTAAGGGGCTAGGCAATCTCTTGAAGTAACCGCAAAGAAGCGTAATGACACAAATCCATGTAACAGGTCCTGGAATTAACGAAACCAGGCTCTTGTCAGGTTTGTTAATATTGAAAAGGAGGTATTTTATGGAGAGCACAAAAATGAAGGAAATGGATTATGTGCAGCATGAGTTTATCAAAACCTTGCTGTCAGATTTTGGGCCTTTAGAGATTAATGAACAAATAGAGAACTGGTACAAAATGGATTGGCCAGATTTCAAGCATGAGTTAAATAAACAAAACATATCATTAGATGGCTCTACAACGCGTGACTGGCGGGAGTACTTTAAACTTCAGAAGATAAAAATGGATCATATATTAGAACACTAATGGCCCAGCATGCTTACTGTGCAGTGTACTAACAGTAGTGATATTATATTAGCAAAAACGGTTGACCTGATCAACCGTTTTTTGCGTTTTCCTCCGTAATTAACTTTTGTTGTCAACGTTTTAGAAGCTTATAAGCAAATAGCTTAACAATTAAGCACATGTCTGCTAGCTATAAGCACCCTATCAAACATCAACCGGTTTTAAATATATAGAATCATCAAAATGATACCAATAACTTCAGCACCCAGATGTGCAGCAGGTAAAAATTTAGGCTGTGGCCTACCTACTACTTTGTCAACCACAAACATACCAATAACTATAGCTGCTGCAAGCCCTAAGAATATTGATGACAAATCCGGACTAGCGCTTATATCTGTCGCTTCAAGACCTATATACCAGGTCAACATACCAAGACCAGTAAATTCAAATACCGCTTGAATAAACACCAGAAATATGGGTCTTTTACCTCCCTTCCATACAATTGAGGCAAGCCACAAGGCAAGCGCAAGAGAGATAACATACACAATAATTACATGATAAATCTGCATAGGCTTAAAAAAAGTTATTAAAAAGGTAAAAATCGAATCTCTTATGATTATAACCTCATGTTAAAGTTTTTGTTTTCAGTGATGGTGAAGCCTTATGGAGTCAGAAACTTTTTTAAGATTCATTTCTTCCTTTTGCAAAGCCTTATTAATAACCACACCGGCGCGAGCACCTTCGGCAGCAGCCATAATCACCAACTGAACATCTTTAGAAACATCTCCTGCAACAAAAACCCCGTTAACAGAAGTTTGTTGAAACCTCGAACTTTTTATTCCTCCTTTACGAGTAAAATCACACCCTAATTGAGCAGCCAGGTTGCTCCTTTGGTACTGGTCTGTGGTAAAGAACATGGCACTTCTTTCTATTGATGTACCATCAACAAAGACAATCCGTTCTAGCAATCCATGATCGCCCTCTAGCCGCATTACAGGTTTGTCAATTATTTGAATATTTTTCAGTTCTAATCTTTGCAATTCATCGTCGGTCACCGTACTTCCATTGGTCAGCAAAACGACATCATCAGACCAGCTCGTCAAGGAAAGTGCCAAACCACTGCCACTCCTACCTTTTCCTATCACAGCCAAAGGCTTCAACCTCACTTCCCAGCCATCGCAATAGGGACAATGGTGTACACTAGAGCCATAAAATTTATCAATGCCATCTATTTCAGGAATATCGTCCACCATTCCAGTGGCGATAAGGACTTTTTTAGCGTAATATCGATTATGATCAGCGTCGACAAGTTCGAAGGAATTGTTGCTGACTTTTTTAGCCTCTACAACTTCTTGGTACACAAAATCTACAGGATATTGCTTTACTTGTTCTCTGGTAATCCTCAAAAACTCCCGTGGATCTGAGCCATCTCTGGATATAAAACCATTCATCTGCTTGGCCCTAAAGTTCCTTGGCTTGCCAGTGTCAAAGACCAATACCGACCGGACACATCTTGCAAGAATAAGCGCTGCACTCAACCCAGCGGGTCCTCCCCCTATAATCACCACGTCATATAATCTCTTCTGAAACATTTCTCCCCTCCTAATTTACTAATTTAACCGCCCATCTTCTTATAATGTTATCATGTCAACAGAGCAAAAAACGCCTTTATTTCCCAATACAGGCAGAAAACAAAAAAAATCACCAGTCTCCCGCAGAATATTTCCTGAAAATCTTTCCATAAATTTCTTTTTTATTATAAAAAATGAGGAAATTTGCAGTTCTTACTCATGCGGTAACATTAATCCATGGAAAATAACAACAAGTATTTTATCATCGACTTCGACAGCACCTTTACAAAAGTAGAGGCCTTAGACGAATTAGGAGAGATTTCTCTTAAAGACCATCCCAATAAAAATAAAATTCTTCAGGAAGTAATAGACCTTACCAACTCCGGAATGGAAGGAAAAAGCTCCTTTACTTCAAACCTGAGCAAAAGAATAGAGCTTTTACAGGCAAACAAAAGACACCTGCCACTTCTAATAGAAAAGCTACAAGGGAAGGTCAGTGAATCGGTAAAAAGAAACAGAGACTTTTTCGAAAGGTTCTCTAACAATGTCTACATTGTTTCCAGTGGCTTTAAGGAGTTCATTACACCGATTGTGACCGAATATGGAATTAAAGAAGAGAACATTTTTGCCAATACCTTTACGTATGACGAAAATGAAAACATTGTTGGTTTTGACAGGAGCAATGTGCTTTGCCTAGACAAAGGGAAAATACAACAGCTAAAAACCCTTAATCTCAAAGGTGATGTATATGTTATTGGCGACGGGTACACAGACTATGAAATTAAAGAGGCCGGATTGGCCAATAAGTTCTATGCCTTTACTGAAAATGTAGAGAGGCAGGCAGTACTTGAAAAAGCAGAACATATCGCACCTAGCCTGGACGAGTTTCTTTACCAGAACAAACTTCCAATGGCTATTTCTTATCCTAAAAATAGAATCAGTGTATTGATTCTAGAAAACATTCACCCAGAGGCCATGAGGATTTTTAAATCTGAGGGCTATAAAGTAGAGGTATATTCTGGTGGACTGGACGAGGATGAACTTTGCGAAAAAATAAAGAACGTTTCTATTTTATGTATACGCTCAAAGACACGTGTTACCAAACGCGTTTTAGAGCATGCAAATAAACTAATTGCTGTTGGGGCGTTCTGTATAGGAACAAACCAGATTGACCTAAAAAGCTGTTTGTCTCGTGGTGTAGCTGTTTTCAATGCACCTTATAGCAATACCCGAAGCGTGGTAGAGCTTGCTATAGGCGAGATTATCATGCTTTCAAGAAATATACCTAGCCGCAGTGAAAAAATGCACAAGGGCGGCTGGGAAAAGTCCGCGAAAAACAGCTATGAAATAAGAGGCAAAAAGCTCGGAATCATAGGCTATGGAAATATCGGCGCACAGCTGTCAGTTTTAGCCGAAGCTATGGGTATGGAGGTGTACTACTATGACATAGTAGAAAAACTTCAATTGGGTAATGCTAAGAAATGCTCTTCTTTACAAGAGTTGCTAGGCATAGCTGACATTATTTCACTGCACGTGGACGGAAGACCTTCCAATAAAAATCTTATTGGCCGAAATGAGTTTGCCCTTATGAAAGAAGGCACTATTTTCCTAAACCTTAGCAGAGGACATGTTGTTGACATAGAAGCATTGGCTGAAAGCATGCGCTCTGGAAAAATCCTAGGAGCTGGTGTTGACGTTTTCCCTGAAGAGCCTAAAAATAACTCAGAAGAATTCCAAAGCGAACTAAAAGGCCTAAACAACCTGATCCTAACACCACATATAGGGGGTAGTACAGAAGAAGCACAAAACAACATTGCCCATTTTGTACCAAGCAGGGTTATTGATTATATCAATACAGGTAACACCTTCCAAAGCGTCAACTTCCCGAACCTACAGCTTCCGGAGTTAAAAGATGCCCATAGGTTAATTCACCTACACGAAAATGTGCCTGGCATATTGGCTTCTATTAACAATGTCTTGGCCAAACATAATATCAATATCCTTGGGCAGTACTTAAAAACCAACGAGCAAGTAGGTTACGTAATCACTGATATTAATACTAAATATGCAAAAGAAGTGATAAACGACCTAAAAAGTATCAAGCATACGATCAAATTTAGAATTTTATACTAAAAGTGAACAATAAATTATATTTCACCCCTGGACCTTCAGAGCTATACCCTACAGTTCCAGGGCATGTCCAAACTGCACTAACTGAAAAAATTGGTGTAATTTCACATAGAAGCAAACAGTTTCAGGACATTTTTAAAAATACAACTGATGGGCTCCGGCAACTACTTAGCTTGCCGGACAACTTTCATATATTTTTCTTGGGCTCTGCTACTGAGGTCTGGGAAAGGATGATACAAAACTGTGTAGAGAAAAACACTTTTCACTGCGTGAATGGCTCTTTCTCTAAAAGGTTTTATGAATTTTCAGGTGAGCTTCAAAAGAATGCGGTAAAAGCAGAGGTTCCGTTTGGAGAGGGTTTTTTTGCGAAAAACTTAACCATTCCTCAAGAAACAGAGCTTATCTGCCTTACGCATAATGAAACTTCCTCTGGCGCCTCAATGCCTGTAGAGGAAATCAATAAAGTTAGCGCACTCAATAAGGATGCACTTATATGTGTTGATGCCGTGTCGTCTCTTCCTTATCCAGCTTTTGATTATAGCAAGATCGACTCAGCATTCTTTTCAGTTCAAAAATGCTTTGGCCTTCCCGCTGGACTAGGCGTATGGATCTTGAACGACAGGTGTGTGGAGAAAGCAGAAGCTTTGGTAAACAGAGGTATTGCTACAGGTACATACCACAGTATTTCTTCGTTACTATCCAAGGCAAAATCAAACCAAACACCAGAAACCCCTAACGTCTTCAATATATTCCTATTAGGAAAAGTACTTGAAGATATGAATAAAAAAGGTATTCAAGCGATCCGTAAGGAAACGGAAGAAAAAGCTGATGCCATCTATGACTTCATAGAGCAATCAGAGGTATTTTCTAATGGGGTAAAAGAGCCATTGCACCGTTCCAAAACTACCATCGTTGCCAATACAAACATACCATCTCCAAACATCAATGAACACTTGGCTCCTGCCGGAATGGCTGTTGGTACGGGATATGGAAGTTATAAAGAGAAACAAATTCGAATTGCAAATTTCCCTACACATACGCCTGAGCAAGTGGAAAAGCTATTAAAAAAACTCGGAGAAATAAAAAATTAAACAATTAAATGGAAACCGGCCAATGTTATTCTGAAAAATTTTCTTTTTCACAAGAAGATGTTATTCGCTTTGCGGAATTAAGCGGCGATAAAAACCCTATACACCTTGACAATGACTTTGCATCTACTACTATCTTTAAAAAACCCATCATTCATGGGGTGCTTGGCATAAGCGTCTTTTCAAAGATATTGGGAGTAAAATTTCCAGGACAAGGAACCATTATCATGAAACAGGAAATCAGCTTTAAAAGGCCACTCTTTGTCGGCCATGAATACGAAGCGTCTATTTCTGTATCAGAACTTTACAAAGAAAGAAGCATGGCAGTTTTGGAAGCAAAGGTATTGGACACCCAAACAGGAAAAATAAACATGACAGGTACTGTTCATGTAATTAACAAAGAAAAAATCATGTAGGGCTTGTTGAAAAAGTCTCAAGTGTGCAAGGTACGCATGGCCTTACATGAAGACGTATTGGAATACTTCGAATGTAAGGCCATAAAGTAGACTGTGCACTTGTGGCTAGCCCCAAAAAAGTATTGGATTAAAAGTTTCTCACCGAAAACCCCTTGCACCTATAACTCATAATCTTTACACAAACATAAACAGATCAATATTTTGGGCGTTTTTCAGCGCGCCCTATGTAAAGGCGGCGCATTGACCACCTTTACTTTTATGAAGCTAGGTACTCGACCAAAGCATCCTTTAGGTTTGTAAATATCTGGGTCAGCAATTCTTCATTTTCCTCCAACAGAGTAATTCTAAACCCTTTTAGTTCTGAACAGAAAGAAGATATAGGCACTACACATATACCTGTAGCACCGAGCAAGTAGTACACAAAGCGTTTATCAAGGTCTACATCAGGCTGTTCGACCCAAGACTCTACCATTTTCTGTATTTTAGGGTCTTTTATCTTCAATTTTTGCTTGCTGTGCAAAACCCCCTCTTCAAAAGTAATGGTGTTATAAAAAGCACCATAAGTTTCATTAAATTTAAGTTGGGGTATTTGACCTAAAATATCTGCAATAATTTTACTCCTTCTACCAATACTTTCGTTTTGAGCCTTTCTATACGCCTTATATTTAGGATCCTCCATAATAATAGGTATAGCGAGCTGGGGAAGCGTAGTGGAGCAAACCTCTATCATTTTAGCATTGTCCAATACAGCGCAGAATTTTTCAAACTGCGGATCTTTGCCCCTGTTATAGAATTCCATCCAACCACAACGTGAGCCAGGCCATGGGAGCTCTTTGGAAATACCCTTTAAAGCAATGCCTGGCACATCTTCAATTACTTCCGCCAGTGAATATGCCCGCGCCCCGTTATACGTGATGTTAAGATAAATTTCATCACTGATTAGCATTAAGTTAAACTCTTTGGCAATTTCAACAATCCTCTTTAGTGTCTCATATGGATAAACCATTCCAGTAGGATTGTCTGGATTAATAATCAAGATGCCAATAATATTAGGATTGTACTTAACCTTATTGTACAAATCGTCCAAGTCAGGGTACCAATGATTGTCAGGATCTAGCTTATAGGTTATAGGCTCCTGATGTGCATGTGCAGCTTCCGCCGACGAATGGGTAGAGTAAGCAGGCGAAGGCCCTATAACACGTAGGCTTGTATTTATAAACTGATATACCTTGCCGATGGCATCTCCCAGTCCATTGAAAAACAGCACATCGTCTGAAGTAATTTGAGCTCCGCCCTTTGAATTGTTAAGATTTGCAAGATACTTTCTAGTATCAAGATTCCCTTTAGAGTGGCAATAACCATAACTCTTGTTTTCCAGTACTAAATTACTGACAATCTCTTTCATCCACTGGGGCACTATACAGTTTTTCTGAATAGGGTCACCTATGTTTTCCCAATATATAGTTTGGCCAGCCTCTTGAATTATCTCAGCTTTTTTTACAATTTCCCGGATTTCATAACTTAGTTCTTTTGCTCCGGCACTTAATATCTTCTGTCTCATTTTTTTGAATAAGCTTACGGAAAGCGAAATTAGAAATTTATTTTGTCAATAAAGAACAGGATTATGTTTTTAATAAAGTAAAACCTCATTTCTCCTGTCTATTTTTCCAAAGTGACCATAAACATCTCATGCTATACAAGGTTTTCATTTATAACGACAAACCGTAATAAAGATGAAAAAACTTTTAGTTTTAACCTGTTTGCTTTTTGCAGTTCACACCATAATCGCTCAAGAAGATGACCCTCGGACTCAGTATGATAATTATGTAGGAATCAGAGCTGGTGTCAATTACACAGGCCTAACAGAAAGCCCCTTTGGTTTTGGGCAAAGTGGTCAAATTACCCCAAATATAGGTATTTATTCTGAATCTAGATTCTTTAACAGCATCTATTTAGTATGGGAGGCTAATTACTCTGGCAAAGGCGGCGATTTCGAGGATGAAATTTCTGAAGGCGAGTTAAACCTATCTTACTTAGACATGCCTTTAATGCTGGCATGGTATCCAACCCAAACCTTAGGCCTTCAATTTGGGGTTCTGCCTTCTTTTTTCCTTGCAGGTAATTATTCAAGACCCGAAGGTTTTGAAGGTGGCGATGCGACAGACCTACTTTTCCACAGAATGACCGTAGGCCTTGTGCTCGGGGTGAACTTAAGAGTCACAGACGCTATAAACGTCGACTTTAAATACAACCCGCTCAATTCTCTACTTTTCGATTTGCACACCCAGCCACAGCTAAGGCCTAATACCGCTACCTTACGCATAGGCTACTCATTTATAAGAGAAAACTAAAAATTTGATAGTGAAACTATATAACAAATACACAAAAAAAGAAAAGCCTACTTCAATCAAGAAGCAGGCTTTCTGGTAAATATAGGTTAACAAAATGGAGCTGTAGGGGAAGGATTCGAACCTCCATGGGGCAGTTAGCCATAGCTCAGAAAGATCAATTAGTGGTCAACCCGTTAAGCTACGTTTGTTCCGTTAGTCCCCACCCCCGAGACAGGAGGGCATGTCTGCCAGTTTCATCACCCTACAGTGTGTAGTTAGTTTTCAATTTGTAAATCAAGCCAGCGTCTCCGGCTTTTGTTTTGCTGTAGGGGAAGGATTCGAACCTCCATAGGGCAGTTAGCCATAGCTCAGTAAGATCAATTTAAGTGGTCAACCCGTTAAGCTACGTTTGTTCCGTTAGTCCCCACCCCCGAGACAGGAGGGCATGTCTGCCAGTTTCATCACCCTACAGTGTGTAGTTAGTTTTCAGTTTGTATTTTCAAAGCCAGCGTCTCCGGCTTTTAGTTTTGCTGTAGGGGAAGGATTCGAACCTCCATAGGGCAGTTAGCCATAGCTCAGTAAGATCAATTTAAGTGGTCAACCCGTTAAGCTACGTTTGTTCCGTTAGTCCCTACCCCCGAGACAGGAGGGCATGTCTGCCAGTTTCATCACCCTACAGTGTGTAGTTAGTTTTCAATTTGTAAATCAAGCCAGCGTCTCCGGCTTATGGTTTTGCTGTAGGGGAAGGATTCGAACCTCCATAGGGCAGTTAGCCATAGCTCAGTAAGATCAATTTAAGTGGTCAACCCGTTAAGCTACGTTTGTTCCGTTAGTCCCTACCCCCGAGACAGGAGGGCATGTCTGCCAGTTTCATCACCCTACAGTGTGTAGTTAGTTTTCAATTTGTAAATCAAGCCAGCGTCTCCGGCTTTTGTTTTGCTGTAGGGGAAGGATTCGAACCTCCATAGGGCGGTTAGCCATAACTCAGTAAGATCAATTTAAGTGGTCAACCCGTTAAGCTACGTTTGTTCCGTTAGTCCCTACCCCCGAGACAGGAGGGCATGTCTGCCAGTTTCATCACCCTACAATATAAATACTTCAACATTACCTAAGCCATCTGCTTTTCGCCACTTTCCCCCTCTGAAGTATTACAAAGTTAACATAAAGGATTTTTTATTCAAAATTTATTAAATAATTAGCTTAATATTTACAATATTTTTAATTTTAAGACCGATTTATTAAAAAACGCAAAATTTAACATACATTATATGCAAAAAAATTTAGAAATTGATAATACCGATTTAAAGATACTTTCTATACTGATGGAGGACGCCAGTATTCCATATACAGAAATAGCCAAAAAGGTATTTGTATCTGGGGGGACTGTCCACGTGCGGATGCGAAAACTAGAGCAAATGGGTATAGTAAAAGGTACACAGTTAAAAATAGACCCAACTGCACTAGGTTATGATATTACCGCTTTTCTAGGCATATACTTAGAACAAAGTTCATGGTATGACCAAGCCCTAGAAGGGCTAAAAAATATACCAGAGGTTGTCAATGTCCATTATACAACAGGAAACTATAGTATGTTTGTCAAACTAATATGTAGAGACACCAATCACTTAAGGGAGATTTTGCATGACAAGATCCAAAAAGTACCAGGCATCCAAAGAACAGAAACTATTATATCTTTAGAAGAATCAATCAACAGGAACATTCATATTGTTGAAAAAAAATAATACAAATGGCATGGTTTGTGCGGAACTTTTCGAGTATTTTTGAAATTGATAGTAATACTTTCAAAAAACAAATAATTACCATCACCAATGACCGCTGTACTTAAGATACACCTCAATGACAAGCTTTACCTTAAAGATCCAGACGACACAGAGTTGGGCAGAAAAATCGTACAAAAGAGTATAGAAATAATAGAAAAGCTAGGTTTTGAGCAATTTACCTTTAAAAAATTAGCATTGGCGATCAACTCAACGGAAGCATCTATTTACAGATATTTCGAAAACAAGCACAAACTATTAATATATATTATCTCTTGGTATTGGGCATGGCTTCTATACAGGATCGAGTATGAAACACATAACATCCAGGACGAGCATGAGCAGTTAAAAAGAATTCTGAGGGTTATTTCTGAATCTTCCAGGCCTGAAATGACTTTAGTATACATTGACCCTAGCCTTCTTCACAGAATAGTTGTAGCAGAAGCGGCTAAAGTGTATCTTACAAAAAATGTGGATGAGGACAATAAGATAGGATTATTTAAAGAATATAAAGCACTATGCTATAAAATAGCCAGCACTATATTAAAAATAAAACCAACATATAAATATGCACATTCTCTCGCAAGCACCATTATTGAATCTGCCCACCAGCAACTGTTTTTTGCACGGCACTTTAAGACCATTACCGAACTAAACAACGGCAATAACCTTTATAGAAATGTTGCAGAATTTATAGAGCATTTAACTTTTTCAGCCCTCAACGACCAAAAACATTAATCCAGTTATTTTATGAACCTAAAGAACATACAATATATACATGAATTTTTCCTGAAATTTCTGGAGATAGACTATAACCCTCTGGAGTTAGCTAAAACTATTAACTTACCCAAGAGCGCAAGAGAGGGCATCGATATCCATTCCTATATGGGCTACCTTACCGAAACAGGTGGCAACATAGATCTAGCCTATATAAAGAATGAAATATTACTTGCCAAACTGGAGGCTACTATTCTAGAAAACCATTTTCCGGTTCTTTTGTTTAGAAAATTTTCAGATCGAATAGAACCAGTAATTGTTTACAATGACCAACATAACCAAGTACACCAATATGTAATTAAAGAGGGCGGAGAAATAGAGGACACCAAATTATCTAGCCTCCACGACCTTCTTGATACTATATATACGTATGAAGTCAAGCCAGGGTTGACAGAAACTATATTTTTGACTGTAGTCAAAAACGAAAGCATGTACACCCCCGATTCGGACGATGCGAAACCTCAGCCAATGTCCCCAGTCAAAAGGCTCTGGTTAGTGCTTTTGTCCGAAAAGAAAAGCATTTATTACTTATATGTCTATGCCATATTGGCAGGTCTCATAAGCCTATCGCTACCGTTGGGTATCCAGGCCATTATTGGTTTCATTACCAGCGGACAGGTTTCCACCTCTATAGTTGTATTGATATCTTTTGTAAGTATAGGGGTGCTTTTGAATGGAGGACTCCAGATTATGCAACTGTCCCTTACAGAGCATATCCAACAAAGACTGTTTCTTAAAACTGCTTTTGATTTCTCATACAGGCTTCCAAAACTAAAACAAGAAGCCATGTTGAAATATAATGCAACAGAACTTTTAAACAGGTTTTTTGATGTGGTAACTGTACAGAAAGGTGTGGCCAAAATGCTAATAGACCTTACGGCAACAGCCGTCACTATTGTCTTTGGCCTAACACTGTTGGCCTTTTATCATGTTTCGTTTATAATGATTGGTGTGCTCCTCATGGTTGTTTTGTACTTCCTTATTAAGTCCATTGCACCTAAAGCCTTAAAAACGAGTATATACGAATCAAAGAATAAATATAAGGTAGCCAATTGGCTGGAAGAAATGGCAAGGACATCCAAGACATTTAAACTGGCTGGGTACTCAAACCTCCCATTAGAAAAAACTGATTATAATGTAAGCAACTACCTTTATTATAGGAAAAACCACTTTAAGCACCTGGTCAGCCACTATAAAAGTTTTGTGGGTTTTAAAACGCTCTTTACTGCTGGGCTTTTAATTGTTGGTTGTATCCTCGTAGTTAATGAAGAGATAAATATTGGACAATTTGTCGCAAGTGAGATCATCATTATTTTGATCATATACTCTATTGAAAAGCTTATCTCCACCATGGAGGTCATTTATGATGTACTGGCCAGTGTCGGCAAACTGGGAGACGTTACTGATGTGCCTATTGAGAAAATGAAAGGCATTTATGTAAAAGATATTGTCGAAGAAAATGAGGGGCTTAAAGTAAACTTTAGAAATGTAAGTTACCGGTATCCTGAAACAAGTACTAAGGCAATAAGCAACATCAATTTGACAGTAAACCCTTCTGAACATATATGTTTAGCAGGTTTCGGAGGGGCAGGTCGCTCAACATTGGTCAATGTGATGCTAGGCTTTTATGGCTCGTTTCAAGGCACCATAGAATATAACAGAGTGTCTCTCCGCGACTTAAACAAAAACAGTCTTTTAAACCAGATTGGGGACAATATCCACTATGAGAATATTTTTGAAAGTACCATAGAGGAAAATATCACCATGGGCCGCAAAGATATACCTATAAAAGACCTGTTTTGGGCTATTGAACATGCTGGGCTTGCAGAGTATATAAACGACTTGCCTGATGGGCTGAAAACACAAATCATATTTGGTCACAGACACTTACCGACAACAATAGCCAAAAAAATCATCTTAGCCAGAAGTATTGTCAAAAGACCTAAGCTCTTGATAATTGATGAAATGATGTTGAACATGGACATCAAAGAGAAAATAAGGATTCTTAAATTCCTCTTTGACCCATCGCATCACTGGACAATCATCATTCTTTCAAACGACCCTGGCATAATGAAAATGTGTGATAAGGTAACTGTAATGAAACAAGGACAAATTGTCCAGGAAGGACACTATGAAGTGATCAAGAACGATGAAAATATAGTAGAACTAACAACAAGCCTGTTAACTGCTGAGCAATGAAAAACGAAGTAAAAGATTATAACAACGCAGAAAAATTCAATAGTGTTAAAATTCTGCACAATGCCAATTTTGCAAAACTTTTGGCAAAATGGTCATTAATGCTTCTGGGACTACTGACATTGTTCATGTTTTTTCCATGGACTCAGAACATACGGTCCAATGGCGTTTTAACCACTTTAAGCTTACAAGAAAGACCGCAAACGATCCACAGTGTTATCGCTGGTCAGATTGCCCATTGGCATGTAAATGAAGGCGCCGAAGTGAAAAAAGGAGATACCATTGTAACTATATCAGAGATCAGAGAAAAGTTTTTCGATCCTGAGCTTTTGACCAGGCTTGACGAGCAGATTAATGCCAAAGAAGGATCTAGAGAAGCTACAGCCTCCAAAGCTCAAGCTTTGCGCAGGCAAATACAGGCTTTGAAAGAAGGAATGGACTTTAGCCTTAACAAAGCGAAAAACAGGGTTCAGCAGGCTGAACTACTAGTACAAACAGACAGTATCGACTTAGAGGCTGTAAAAATAGACTACGAAATAGCCCAACTACAGTTTGAGCGTCAAGAAAAATTATACAAGCAAGGGCTTAAATCCTTAACCGAGTTCGAGCAACGGAAACTCAGATTTCAAGAAAGTACTGCTAAGTTGAATGCAGCTAGAAACAAGTTTGATGTAGCTAAAAACAACTTAATGAATGCGAATATTGAGTTAAGCTCTATATTGGCTGAATATCAAGACAAAATAGCAAAAGCAGAATCTGACCTAAACTCGACAGAGGCCTACTTTCATGAAGCGGGGGGCGAAATTGCTAAAATGAGAAATGAATACTCCAATATGAAAATACGGAGTTCATTTTATCATATAGTAGCTCCCCAAGACGGGTATGTAGTGCGAGGGCTTCGGGCTGGTCTTGGAGAAACAGTCAAAGAAGGTGACCCGGTAACCACCATCATGCCATCCAATGCCAAATTGGCCACTGAGCTTTACGTAAGACCGTTGGACATTACACTTTTGAAGCCGGGAAGCAAAGTTCGTTTACAGTTTGATGGTTGGCCAGCACTGGTTTTCTCCGGTTGGCCCAATGTTAGCTTTGGTACTTTTGGTGGAAAGGTAGCCGTTATAGACAATATAGATACTAATGGCAAATACCGTATCTTGGTTACCCCAGACCCTGACGAAGACCCTTGGCCACGTCAGTTAAGAGTGGGGTCCGGTGCATATGGCTGGGCCTTGCTTAATGATGTGCCAATTTGGTACGAACTTTGGCGTCAGCTCAATGGCTTCCCACCTGACTGGACTGAAGGTCTAGAGCATTTCCATGAAAAGAAAAATAATAAATATAAATAAAGACTCATAAAAATGATCTTTAACTTTAGAGAGTACCGTTTTATATATATAACTGTAGTTGCTGTGCTACTGCTCGCAGCCTCAGGCAAAGCAAAGGCGCAGGGTGATACTTTGACCACGTTGACATTTGAGCAGTATTTTCAACTGATCATACACCATCACCCTGTAGCCCGACAAGCACAGTTACTCTCTGAAAGGGCGCAGCAAGATTTACGTATTGCAAGAGGCTTGCTTGATCCTACCATAAACTCTTATTTATCACGAAAAGAACTAGACGGGAAACGGTACTATAACCTTTGGGACAATACATTGTATATTCCAACATGGTTTGGTGCCGATTTTCATGTCGGGTATGAAAGAAACCTTGGAGATAATGTAAACCAACAGGTAGTTACACCTTCGCAAGGTTTAGGATATGCCGGCATAACCGTACCACTTGGCCAAGGATTAATCATAGACCAGAGACGTTCTGCTATTCGTCAAGCGCGCTTGCTTCCCGATCTTGCAGAAGCGGAGCAGGTAATCCAAATAAACAGACTCTTATTAGATGCCGCAAGGGAGTATTGGAACTGGGCATACTTCTACAACCGCTTTTTGCTACACGACCAAGGATTCGAATTAGCGTCTTTTAGAGCTAATGCTATCAGAGAGCAGGTGATTCAAGGAGATTTGGCGGCTATCGACTCTGTCGAAGCCAACATTGAAGTGCAAACCAGACACCAGTTGCGCAGAGAGGCTGAAGTTCAGTTCAGAAATGTCACTTTGTCCCTATCAAATTTCCTATGGGATGAAGGAGAAGTACCTTTAGAGTTATCCGAAAATGTCATTCCAGACATGCAAGGGAGTGAGTTTGTGACAATTACCCCAGACTCACTGGAACAGCTAAGAATGGTGGCATCAGAAGCACACCCTATTATAAGAACACTAGACCTAAGGCTTCAACAACTAGACGTAGAGAGGCAATTCCGAGCAGACAGGCTAAAACCAAGGGTTAACCTAACCTACCAATTACTGACGAGGCCACAAGAGTTGACAGAGCAAAACTTCGGAAATGGCTTTTTAACCAACAACTACAGGTATGGTGTATCTTTATTTTTCCCTATATTCTTGCGTCAAGAAAGAGGCCAATTGCAGTTGACCAAAATTGAGCAACAGCAAACTACTTTGTCGTTACAACAAAATAACCGTGAAATATTAAATACCATCAAAATCGCTTATAACGACCTGCAGGTTTACGAAAACTTAATTACTACCCAGCAAGAGATGGTCAATAATATGCAACGATTAAGGGATGGCGAACAAAGAAGGTTTGAAGCGGGCGAAAGTTCTGTCTTTTTAATCAACACCCGAGAAATCAACTTAATTACCGCACAAGTTAGGCTTCAAGAACTTATATCCAACTACGCTATTGCAAGGACTACCCTCGCATGGGCAGCTGGTAAAATTTATTAGTTAATAATTTTTATCGGAATTATAATTATAGTAATTTTGTACTTTAATTAGAATCATTCTAAATAAAGCGCTTATGAGCGAAGAAAATAAAATCCTTGAAGAAATAACCTCTTCAGATTATAAATATGGTTTCACAACCAAAATAGAAAGCGAGAACGCTCCAAAAGGTTTAAATGAAGAAATAGTTAAGTTTATTTCTGCTAAAAAAAACGAACCTGAATGGATGTTAGAGTGGCGATTGAAAGCCTACAGGCATTGGCTTACCATGAAGGAGCCAAAATGGCCGAATGTAAATTACCCTAAGATTGATTTTCAAGACATCATATATTATTCAGCGCCCAAGCAAAAGCCAAAGCTAAAAAGCATGGACGAGGTAGACCCTGAATTAAGGGAAACCTTCAACAAGTTGGGAATCTCGCTGGAGGAGCAAATGCGTCTTTCGGGTGTAGCGGTAGATGCAGTAATGGACAGTGTGTCTGTTGTTACTACCTATAAGGAAAAACTAGCTGAAAAAGGTATTATTTTCTGCTCAATTAGCGAAGCACTACAGGAACATCCTGATCTTGTAAAGAAATATATCGGCTCTGTTGTACCGACTACAGACAATTATTATGCGGCACTTAACTCCGCAGTATTTTCAGACGGCTCTTTTGTTTATATCCCTAAAGGGGTACGTTGCCCAATGGAACTATCAACGTATTTTAGGATAAATGCGGCAAACACTGGGCAGTTTGAAAGAACATTGATTATAGCTGAAGATGACAGCTATGTGAGCTACCTTGAAGGTTGTACCGCCCCTATGCGTGACGAAAATCAATTGCATGCAGCAGTGGTAGAGCTGGTAGCTTTTGACAATGCAGAAATCAAATACTCTACAGTACAAAACTGGTACCCTGGCGACAAAAATGGGCATGGTGGTATTTACAATTTTGTTACAAAAAGGGGTATTTGCGCAGGTGTAAATTCCAAAATTTCATGGACTCAGGTAGAAACGGGTTCAGCCATTACGTGGAAATACCCTAGTGTGGTGCTTAAAGGAGACAACTCTATAGGAGAGTTTTACTCTGTAGCCGTTACCAACAACATGCAACAGGCAGACACCGGTACTAAAATGATACACATTGGTAAAAACACAAAAAGCCGAATTGTGTCAAAAGGTATTTCTGCTGGAAAATCCCATAACAGCTACCGGGGTTTGGTAGAAGTAATGAAAAGGGCAGATAATGCCAGAAACTTCTCCCAATGTGACTCGCTACTTATGGGAGACAGGTGTGGTGCCCATACTTTCCCTTACCTAGAGGTTAAAAATAACACTGCCCAAATTGAACATGAAGCTTCTACCTCGAAAATAGGTGAAGACCAAATCTTCTACTGTAACCAAAGAGGCATTAAAACCGAAACAGCGGTTGCGCTCATTGTTAACGGATATTGTAAAGAAGTCCTGCAGCAGTTGCCAATGGAGTTTGCTGTAGAAGCTCAAAAACTTCTGGCCATTAGTTTGGAAGGAAGTGTAGGATAAAGTTTTTGTTTTTTTAAGTGATACAGAATATGCTGACTATTAAAGACCTTAAAGCCAAAATTGAAGATAAAGATATACTGAAAGGTATCAACCTAGAAGTTAAACCCGGAGAAGTGCACGCTATCATGGGACCTAACGGATCAGGCAAGAGTACACTAGCTTCTGTTCTTGCAGGACGTGAAGACTATGAAGTGACCGGTGGATCTGTGGACTTTAACGGAAAAGACCTTTTAGACTTAGCTCCAGAAGAGAGAGCTGGCGAAGGCGTTTTTCTTGCATTCCAATACCCTGTAGAAATCCCAGGGGTAAGCACAACAAACTTTCTAAAAAGTGCTGTAAATGAAATAAGGGAATACCGTGGGGAAGAAGCCTTGGATGCTGTTGGCTTTCTTAACATGATGAAAGAAAAGACCAAACTTGTCGACATAGACCCTTCCCTACTTAAAAGGTCACTAAACGAAGGTTTTTCTGGTGGTGAGAAGAAAAGAAATGAGATCTTCCAAATGGCTATGCTTGAACCTAAGCTAGCTATACTTGACGAAACAGATTCCGGACTTGACATAGACGCATTGAGAATCGTTGCCGGTGGCGTAAACAAGCTTAAGTCCAAAGACAATGCTGTAATAGTAGTAACCCACTACCAAAGACTTCTTGACTATATTATTCCTGATTTTGTACATGTATTGTACAATGGAAGAATAGTAAAATCCGGCACCAAAGAACTTGCCCTCGAACTAGAGGAAAAAGGATATGACTGGATTAAAAATGAAGCTAATACGGGTACTTCTGTAGCATAAGTATGGACACAACATTGAACACTGTAGAATTACAAGATATATTAAATGGCGCAACACAACCAGTTGCGCAACCAAGCATTCCTTCTAATCTGTTAAAGAAAAGAGAAAACGCTTTTGCTTCTTTCAGAGAAATAGGATTGCCTAAGGTAAAAGACGAGGAATTTAAGTATACGAACTTCGGGAAGGTTTTAAAAAACAATTTTTCTTTTCAGCCTTCATCAAAAGTAGCCGAAAGCGAAATTTCCGATTTCTTCATAAAAGATACTGAAGCTTTTAGGTTAGTTTTTATCAATGGAAGGCTGTCTGAAGAACTTTCAGACATAGCTGGTTCAGAAAGCGCCCTTGAGGTTTCTGACATCAACACGGTGCCTTCTGAAGAAATTGACAAATATTACGCACAGGCCGGAAGCGATCAGGCTGATGGATTTACCTTGCTGAACAACGCCCTTTCGGAAAATGGCGTTTTTATCAAGGTCAAGAGAAATAAAGTAGTTTCTCGTCCTGTGGTTCTGTACTATATTACCGACACAAAGCAAGGAAATGCATTCGTTCAACCGCACAACATTATTGTTGGCGAAGAAAATGCAGAAGCAAGCTTTGTACAGTCTTTTCATTCCATAGGATCGGATAAAAGCTTCAATAATATTGTAACAGAGGCTTACCTAAAAGAAAGCGCAAACATTCAGTTATATACCATACAAAATGACCGTGAAGAGTCTTATCAGGTAAACAGATGTTTTGCGCATCAATTGGGAAAAAGTAGGTTTTATGCCAGCACCATTACCTTAAACGGATCAATGATAAGGAATGACCTGAACATTCTTATGAAAGCAGAGCATTCCGAATCTGAGCTATATGGACTGTATCTATTAAAAGATAATGCCCATGCAGACAACCATACACTGGTAGATCATGCCGTTCCAAATTGCTATAGCAATGAGCTTTATAAAGGTATTTTGGACAACAAATCTACAGGTGTATTTAATGGCAAAATCTATGTAAGGCTGGATGCTCAAAAAACTAATGCTTTTCAATCAAACAAAAGCATCTTATTGAGCAAAGATGCCACAATGAATACAAAACCTCAGTTGGAAATCTTTGCTGACGATGTTAAATGTACCCACGGAGCAACTATAGGTCAGCTAGATGAAGAGCCTTTATTCTACCTAAGATCTAGGGGGATAAAAGAAGAAACTGCTAAGAAGTTGCTTGTTTTGGCTTTCGCACAAGACATTGTCAATAATATCAGAAATGTGCAGTTAAAGCACATTCTGACAGATTTAATTACCAAAAGAATAAGTTAATATGTCTATAGGATCAGAGCAGCCCACACAAGCGCTTTCAGAAAATAGCTTGGACAAAATTCTGAAAGCCAGAAATGATTTCCCGGTGTTATCTCAGGAAATTAATGGGAAACCACTGGTCTATTTCGATAATGCCGCTACAACACAAAAACCGAAGGTTGTTACAGATGCTTTGGTAAACTACTATAGCGGTTACAATGCCAATATACATAGAGGCATCCACACACTGGCAGAGAAAGCTACTTCTGAATTTGAGTCAACAAGGGCGGTGGTGAAAGAATTTATCAACGCTCCTTCTACAGAAGAAGTTATTTTCACTAAAGGAACTACCGAAAGCATCAATCTGGTAGCGTCTACCTTCGGAAGAAAATATATAGGAGAAGGTGACGAAATAATCGTTTCGGCCATTGAGCACCATTCAAACATGGTTCCATGGCAAATCCTTGCCGCTGAAAAAGGTGCTAAAATCAAAGTGATCCCTATCAATGACGAGGGTGAACTATTGATGGGCGAATATAAAAAGTTGCTTAACGAGCGTACCAAGTTAGTAGCTGTAGTACACGTAAGCAATACCTTAGGAACGATCAACCCAGTTAAAGAGATAGTCAGTCTGGCAAAGGAAAAAGGCATAACTACTCTTATTGATGGAGCACAGGCAACTTCCCATCTTGATATAGATGTTCAAGACCTCGATACGGACTTTTACGCATTTTCAGCGCACAAGGTCTATGGTCCCACAGGAACAGGGATATTATACGGGAAAAAAGCTATTTTAGAAGACATCCCTCCTTATCAAGGTGGTGGAGAGATGATACAAGAGGTAAGCTATGAAGGCTGCTCGTTTAATGTTCTTCCATATAAATTTGAAGCAGGCACGCCAAACATTGCTGATGTCATAGCATTCAAACATGCCTTAGAGTATGTAAACAGCCTTGGGAAGAGCAACATCAGGGCATATGAAAACCAATTGTTGGAATATGCCAACGAAAAGCTTTCGGAAATTAAAGGCCTGACTTTTGTGGGAACAGCCAAGGAAAAGGTGAGTGTTATTTCATTTCTCTTAGAAGGCATTCACCATCAAGATACTGGCATTATATTGGATCAGGAGGCGATAGCTATCCGTACTGGACACCACTGTACGCAACCGCTTATGCAGCGTTTGAACATTAGTGGTACAGCACGTGCATCATTTGCACTTTACAATACAAAGGAGGAAATAGACCGCTTGGTAAAAGGAATCCTTAAAGTACAAAAAATGTTAGCATCATAGAAGAATATTAAATGAGCGAGACAGCAAGCATAGCAGATATAGAAAATGAAATTGTAGAAGAGTTTAGTTTTCTCGATGATTGGGACGACAAGTATACCTATGTTATAGAGCTGGGTAGGAAACTAGAACCTTTTCCAGAAGAACACCGCAAGGACGAAAATATAATAAAAGGATGTCAGTCAAGGGTTTGGCTACATTCATATACAGAAAACGGTAAAGTATACTTTAAAGCCGACAGCGATGCGATGATCGTTAAAGGTTTGGTCTATCTTTTAGTAAGAACCCTTTCAGGCCATGCACCTGACGAGATTATTAAAACAGACTTAAGCTTTCTAGACAAAATTGGCATGAAGCAGCACCTGTCCCCTACCCGCTCTAATGGGCTATTGGCCATGGTGAAACAAATGAAACTGCATGCCTTAGCTTATAAATCCAAAATATCAGAATAGTATGGCGGAAGAAAATACAACAAAATATACGGAAGAAGATCTGAAAGCCAAAGTAATAGAGGCTATCAAAACAGTCTATGACCCTGAAATACCAGTGGACGTATATGAACTAGGGCTGATATACGAGATCAGTATATACCCTGTCAACAATGTTTATGTCAGAATGACCCTGACCTCTCCTTCCTGCCCGGCAGCGGGAGAAATACCAAGTGAGGTAGAAAACAGCATCAAAAAAATAGAAGGCGTAAAAGATGTCAATGTAGAGTTGACCTTTGACCCTCCTTATCATCAAGACATGATGTCTGATGTAGCTAAGCTTGAATTAGGTTTTATGTAATTTTTTATAATCTAAACACTATAAGATATGTATCCTGAACAATTAACAGCACCAATGCGCCAGGACCTGGTATCTGCAGGTTTTAAAGACCTTAAAAGTCCTGAAGACGTTGAGGATCTTTTAAATAATGAAAAGGGCACTGTGCTTTTAGTAATAAACTCTGTATGTGGCTGTGCAGCTGGTGCTGCTAGGCCAGGTGTAAAACTAGCAGTAGAACAAAGTGCTAAGAAACCAGATGTTCTTGCCACTGTTTTTGCTGGTGTAGACAAAGAAGCTGTACAGAAAGCTAGAGAATTTACAGCGCCATTTCCTCCGTCGTCACCATCTATCGCATTATTTAAAGATGGAGAGGTTGTACATTTTGTTGAAAGACATCACATCGAAGGAAATTCAGCAGAAATGATCGCACAGCACCTTGAAGCGGTATTTAATGAGTTTTGTTAATATTTAACATAAAATATGCAATAGAATTTTCTATCAAATAGCAAATAACTTCAAATCAGTCGCTTTGCTCGCATTTGAGTCTTAACCCATAGCGCAGCGACCTAAAAGTGTTGATATATTGTCATTTTGTTCCTCATGATAAAATCTATAGCATAATTTAGTTTGAAAAGGGAAGTATCTAATAAATACTTCCCTTTTTTTGTTCTTTTTTCCCTCCATATTGCGTAATTTGTTATCTGCATAACGTTATATCAATTATTCCCCCTAATAAGCAGAATACATTTACAGTGAAACAACAACGGCTTGAGGATATAAATGAACTGATCATTCAGATTGCCAGTGGTAATTACGACATAAAAAAACCAATCTCAGAAAATAAGGATGATTATGATGCTTTGATAACTGGCATTAATATGCTAGGTGACGAATTGAAGCACACTACGGTTTCTAAAGATTACCTTAAAAGTGTATTTAGCGGTATCGTAGACCTACTCCTTATTACCAGTACCGACCACAACATCATAGAGATCAACTCTTCTGTCACCAAGCTCCTCCATTATAATACAGGCGACTTAAGCGGGAAGTCTGTTGCTACTATTATGAAAGGGAGCAACAAAGCACTAAAAGGAATTAACACGAAGCTGGAAAACGGAGATTGTTGTCAAAGTATAGAAAGGGAGTTCAGGACCAAGTCAGGAGAGTATATCCCCGTGTCTTGCTCTGTATCTTATTTATATGATAAAAATAAAAACAAAACGGGCATACTATATATCAGGGCTGACGCATTTAAGTTTCAGGGTGTAAGGAACTGCCTTACAGGGCGTTCCGCAAGTCTCATAACCTTTATTGGGTTTATTTAATATATGGGTGCCTTACGGGGCACTGATGATACAAATATAATAATTTTTAATTGATAATCAGTGTTTTAACATTTTTTGCTTGACTTTTTTCTATATAGAGAACTCAATTAAAAAATTCAGTTTCCGATTCATTTGTTCGTATATTTGGCACTGTGTCAGAACCAAGAAGAACCATCAAAGGCAATTTCAAATATCCGCTGCAGGAGATCCTTTTTCTGTGCGTAAGTGCCGTTGTCAGCAATGCGGGGGACTGGCATGAGATTGTTACATTCGGCAAAGAAAAAATTGAATGGCTACGTAAATTTTTTCCTTACCGTAACGGTGTCCCTTCGCACGATACCCTGGAAAGGGTATTTGCAAAGATAGTACCGGATGAATTTGGCGAGTGTTTTGTAGAGTGGGCATCAACCATGTTCAGACCAGTCGAAAACGAGACAATCAATATTGACGGGAAGCGGATCCGTGGATCGTATGACAACAGAAAGGGCGCCAATGCATTGCACATGGTATCGGCTTATGCCACCGCTAACCAGCTTACCCTCGGTCAATTGGCCGTGCCAGACAAAAGCAACGAGATCACAGCCATTCCCAAGCTTTTGGATATGATAACTGTTGAAAACACAACAGTGACAATAGATGCCATGGGCTGCCAAAAAGATATTACGGAAAAAATAATCCGGAAAAACGGTGATTATGTAATTGCTGTAAAGAACAACCAGAAAGAGCTATTCCAGCAAATAGACAGGGCTTTTAAAAAACAGGTAATTGCAGATGTGCACAAACAGATAGACACGGGACATGGCAGGTTGGAGAGCCGCACCTGCAAACTGATAAATGACCTGAGGTTCATAGATGCAGCACATCAATGGTGCGGCATAAAGTCAGTGGCAAGGTTAGAGTCAGAGCGCTATAACAAGCTTACAGGAAAGCAGGAGCAACAGGTGAGGTATTATATAAGCAGCCATGACAAGACCGCTGAATGGCTTAACGGTACAATACGCAACCACTGGGCAATTGAAAACAAGCTGCACTGGAGCCTGGATGTGGTTTTTGGGGAAGATAGTTCCAGAAGAAGAAAGGGATATACAGCACAAAACTTCCACATCTTAAATAAAGTGTCCCTGATCTTGTTACAAAAACATAAATCTAAGGAAACAAAACCCAAAAAAAGGTATAAGGCAATATTCAATGATGCTTTCAGGGAAGAAATTTTAGATGTATTTTAAATGCGTCAGCCCTGTACTATATATAGCAAAAGATATTAGTCCTTTAAAAAGAATCGAACAACAGCTTATTAGTAAAAATCAAGAATTAGATACTTTCGTTTACAAAGTTTCTCATGATCTAAAAGGGCCATTGTCTTCTATATTGGGGATCACTAGCCTTGTAGAAGATGAGATAAAAGATCAGGCAGCCCTTAATTACTTCAAGCTGATCAAGAAATGTTCTGAAAGCCTAGATACAATACTAAAAAACCTACTTGATCTAGCCTTGATGGAGCGTATGAGAAAGGAAAAATCTAAAATATGCTTCAATCAGTTTATAAAAAATATTACCGATATTTATAGCCTTTCTCCACATTCACATAAAAACCATATTCGAATTACGGTCGCTCAGAAAAGGGATTTTTTTAATAACGAGAAAATGCTCCATTCTGTCATCCAAAACCTTGTAGACAATGCCGTAAAATATAGAAAGCCGGGCCAATCTGCCGAAATTGACATTGCTGTCACTGAAAATAAAAATGGTGTCATCATTATTATAAAAGACAACGGAATAGGTATAAGAGAAGACTTACATGATAAAATATTCAATATGTTTTATAGGGGCCCTCATACGTCTGAAGGGAGTGGTTTGGGTTTATATATGGCGAAATCATATATAGAAAAAATGGGTGGCGAGATATCTTTTCTTAGTACAGAAAACATTGGTACAGAGTTCATCATTACACTTCCTTGTTTAAAAAACAATAAGTAGCAATATGGAAACAGAAAATTTGCCAAAAAGCCAATACATCAGCATTAAATTAGTAAATGGTATAATCCATATAAACTTTAATGACTCTACCGAGGTGGACATAAATGTGGCCAAAGAGATATTTGCTTACTCGACCAATACCATCAAACTAGAAAACAGGCTGTTGCTCGTTGACGTTAGAAATTTGAAACTAGTCACACAAGAAGCTAGGAGATACTTTGCAGAAGAAGACCCTAAGCAAACGGTAAAAGCCATTGCTTTTTACTCAGAAAACATACTACATAAAATAATTTATAGCTTTTTCAAGCATGCCAACAATCCTCCCTATCCGGCAAGGTTTTTCAAAAGCTATGAAGAAGCCGTACATTGGCTAAACCAATACAAGAAAGCATTTACTATATAGCTCCCTCCCAAACAAACGAACATAAAAAATTGCTAGCTTCCCTAACGGTGTAAAACAAAAAACAATTATTTACTTTCCTGCTTTTCGTACTTAGAGAGCTTCAATCCATACAAAGCTATATAGAAATAGCATATCACAGGAATGATAAAAGCTACCTCATAATTAACATAGGAGAAATTTCGTACCATAAAAGGGATTACAGCGCCTCCCACTATAAACATAACCAATACTGCTGCACCTTCTTCAGCATACTTACCAAGCCCGTTAATGCCAAGTGCAAAAATAGATGGGAACAATATAGAGTTAAATAAGCCAATCAAGGTAATTATCCAGATAGATACTTCACCGCTAGTTAAAATTGAGAGTACCACAAACGTGCAGGCCATAATGGCACAAAAACCTACAGCTTTCCCAGGCTTGACTTTTACAAGAATGTAGGCTCCAACAAACCTACCAAACATGGCCAATCCCCAGTACCAAGCTACTTTATTCTGAGCAAAGTCAAACAAATAAGTAGCTAAGGCCACTTCCGCACCCACATAAGCAAAAATGGCAAAGGCCCCTAATCTCAATTGAGAAAAGTGAAGCACGTGCCTCCGACGTAATGAAGTAATTTTATTTAAGGGTTCAATATTGGATGTATCTATATGTGGGATCTTATTAACTTTAAGAACAATGGCAAACAGAACCATTAACCCTGCAAGTATTAAATAAGGAATGTGAACAAAAGATGCTTCCATAGCAAAAAGATTCTCGGCTGGCATTTGGTCTATAACCACATCAGACACACCTACCGATCGCCAAAGGATTTGATAGGCAAAAAAAGGTGCCACAAAAGTACCCAGTGAATTGAAGGCCTGCATGAGTGTAAGCCGGCTTGCGGCTGTTTTCCTGCTTCCCAGAATTACCACATACAAATTAGCGCCTACTTGAAGAATGGTAAACCCGCCGGCAAGAACAATAAGTCCTAAGAGAAAAATATTGTAATTGATTAAATGAATGGCCAAAGACATGACCAAACACCCTGTAATAGCGGCAGTCCACCCTATGAAAATCCCCTTTTTAAACCCAAGATCATTAAACAGCTTTCCGGCTGGTATGGATACAATAAAATAAGTACTAAAGAAAGTAAGCCCTATAAGGGTAGATAAGCTATAAGTAAGGTCAAAAATATAGGATAAATGTTTATCCAGTACCTCATTCATTACAGTCAAAAGCCCCCACATAAAAAAAAGCACAACAAATATCGAAAGTACTTTTTTGTTACTCCTCTTAACTAATTGCTCCTTAAGTCCCAGGGTTTCCATTTAAACTGTAAATATTTGGAAAATTACTTAAAATTATTCAAATATATCTAGTACTATTGATATTATTTACAACTTTAGCATCTATATATCAACAATGTATAAATACAGGAATATTGACAGATATAAATTCATACGTAAAAAATAGCAGTATGTTGAGGAGAGTTAATTAAAAATGAATCAAGGTTTGTAGCAGGCTCTCTCCAAGTCTTTTTCCTATTTTATTATACTAAGAGGATAACGTTGCTAAAAAGCACATTAGGTAAAAAAAAGCTGCATGGTCCATGCAGCTTTCTGTAAGTTAGGGCGCGCTGAAAAACGCCCAAAATATTGGTCTGTTTATATTTATATAAAAAAGATTAGGTATAGGTGCAAGTTTTTTTCGGTTATTTCTTATTTTTCCGTGCACAGTAAATTCAGAAACTTTTAATCCAATACTTTTTTTGTGCAGCCACAAGGCATGCCATGTGGCTACACAAACTTTTGACTTTTTCAGCAGGTCCTAAGTAAATATCAGTTGCTTTGAGAAGTAAAGGCAAACCGGTCTTTAAAGGCAAGCAGTTCTTTTTTAAAATCAGTTTCAGGCAGCGCTATATATTTAGATAGCTTAGTTTCAGGGTTAACCTGCAACTCTCTTAGTTCAAGGTGTTGGTTGATAAAAATAAATTCAAGATCCGGGTATATTTCTTTTAAAACGTCTACCAAATCCAGAATTTCCATGTTTTTATCAATAAGATTATAAACATCAGAAGGCATATCATTATTTCTCATCTCCACAAGGGAGCTAACCACCTTATTGACATTTATAAAAGAACGTGTCTGTTTTCCAGATCCATGAATACTAATCCTGTTATTAAAATTAGCATCGAACATAAACTTATTAATAACAGAATCAAAGCGTATAGACGGGGTGTATCCATAAGCGTTACCGCACCTGATAATATAAGTTTTTTTCTTATCAAGCAATCTTTTCACGTGCTCCTCTCCCCTCATTTTACTGATGCTATAAAATGTCCGAGGATTAGGGGTAGAAGATTCATCTAACAATGTTTTAGAAGCTCCATAAACGGAAGTACTGCTCAGAAAAATCAACCTAGAAATACTAGGGGTATCTTCTACTGCATATACCAATTCAGCCGTGCCCCAGTTGTTAACCTGCTCAAAAAAGTGAGAGTCCACATTAGAAAAAGGCGTAGACACACGGGCTGCAAGGTGATAAACCACCTCTACCCCTTTCATTACCTTTCTCAACTTCCTAGAATCCAAAAGATCGCCAAACTCAAACTTGACTTTGTTATTACCGATCCTATTGCTATTGCTTATAAAAAGATTAAAGTTTTCTCTTGTAAGATTATCATAAACAATAATCTGGGACACATCCTCTTTCTGGGACAGTTGATAAACCAACTCTGAGCCTATATAACCAGCTCCACCTGTTATCAGTACTTTCATTTTTTTGAGACTAATTCTGTATTAAGACCACATTCTGTTTTCTTGAGGCCAAACCAGCGACCTTCCCTGGCATTCCACTCAAGGTCAAATTTACGGGTACACGGCTCACATCCAATGCTAAAATACCCTTTTTCTTCTAATGGATGTCTAGGCAACTTATGTTCTTTAATATACATTTCCACCATTTTGGTGTTCCAGTCCAACATTGGGTGAAAACGAATGACATCATGAGGCGCTTTTTCTTCGATCTTAAAAGATTTACGAACCGAGCTCTGATCTGCACGCACCCCATTGATCCATACATCATGGTCTGCAAGTATAGGGTCCAACGGTTGAACTTTGTTAAGATAGCAGCAAAAATCAGGGTCGCTGGTAAACAACAACCTACCTTCAGCGTCTTTTTGCATATGCCTAGGTGTAGCGCTAAACACTTCCTTAATGTTTAACTTAAACATATCAGCTATTTGGTCCCGAAAACTAATCGTTTCCGGGAAATGGTAACCAGTATTAATAAAGTATACAGGAATAGTATTGTCTATCCTACTCAAAATGTGGAGCAGAACAATACTATGCGTCTGAAAAGAAGATGTCGTAAAGATCTTCTGATACTTTTGATTATAGCCGTTAATCTTATATTTTATTCCTTCGAAATCCACGTATCAAAATTTTATTTTACAAATATACAATTTTATATAGTTTTTAAGAACAAAAAGAGCCTTTTTATTATTTTTTCAAAATATTATTCTAAACTATTTTACGAGCAAGCGCAAAAAAACATGAGTTTTTTATGCACCGGATTGTCCTACTGCTTATTTTTGCGTAAATTTAAAAATTACCTGCATTGCAAAAGGAAAACAAAACATAAAAATTGTTTGTTCATAGCCTTAAATGAAAGTAGCAGTTTATAGAAAAGAACATTTTAATGCCGCACATCGGCTATACAATCCATCGTGGAGCAAGCAAAAAAACGATGAGGTTTTTGGCTTGTGCAACAATGAAAATTTTCATGGACACAATTACGAGCTAGTAGTAAAGGTGGTTGGCGAAACCAATCCAGAGACTGGCTATGTTATAGACATGAAATTTCTAAGTCGTTTAATTAAAGAAAATATCATAAACAGGCTTGACCATAAAAACCTTAACCTTGATGTTGTTGAGTTTAAAGACTTAAATCCTACAGCAGAAAATATTGCAGTAGTAATTTACGATATCCTGAAACCGAAACTAGGGCCAGACTACACCCTGAAAATAACGCTTTATGAAACCGAAAGAAACTTTGTTGAATACCCAGCTTCTTAAAAACTTATCTGTAGACGAAGTCGGAGACGAACACCTGCCAGGTTCTAAAGACACTCCTTTAAGGGCAGATGCTTTTGACATGGACGACGACGTAAAAATGGCGCTTATTGCAAAGCATTTCAGGGAAATCATGCATATATTAGGACTGGACCTAAACGACGACAGTTTACAAGGCACACCACAAAGGGTTGCAAAAATGTATGTCAAAGAGATTTTCAGTGGCTTAAACCCTGAAAACAAACCTGATGTAAAGCTATTTGAGAACAAATACAGGTACAATGAAATGTTGGTAGAAAAGGATATCACCTTTTACTCTAACTGCGAGCACCATTTTGTACCTATTTTTGGAAAAGCACATGTAGCTTATGTGTCCAACGGACATGTGATCGGTTTATCTAAGATCAATCGCATTGTGCAGTACTATGCTAAACGTCCTCAAGTTCAGGAAAGACTTACAGAACAAATAGCACAAGAACTCCGCGAAGTTCTTTGCACAGAAGATGTAGCTGTAGTGCTTGATGCTGCCCACCTTTGTGTGTCATCTCGCGGAGTCAATGATATAAACAGCAGAACGGTAACCTCCCATTACAGTGGCAAATTCCAAGAAGAAGCCGTCAAAAAAGAGTTCCTGAATTATATTTCATTATAATGATTCAGGCCCTTTCTTATTTGGGTCATCTTTTTTCTCTTTTTCATCATCCTCAGTTTCATCTTTTTGAGTGCCCTCAGGATATGCTACTCCGGGATAATATTGATAGTTCTCTTCTGATTCCGGAGTAGGATCATCTTTTTCAGGTTGCTCCTGCTTTGCTTCATCTGGATAATGAGGCAAATGAGGTTTATCCTTATTCCCTTTCTTATAATCTGCCATAGTCTTTTTTAATAAAAAACAAGGCCAACAGGGTAATGTTTTATGCGCCAAGCATAAACCTGATATATGCAATAGAACTTTCTATTACGTAGCAAAATAAATCAAATCAGTCGCTTCGCTAACGTTTGCGTCTAACCATAGCGCTGCTATGCTTTGCGATCCAAATGTGCTGATTTATTGTCATTTTACTCCTCATGACGAAACCTATCGCATAATTTAGGATAAAAAAAAGCGGAACTGCAAAAACAGATCCGCTTCATCGCTGTGCCCACGGGGAGATTCGAACTCCCACACCAGTTAAGGCACCACCCCCTCAAGATGGCGTGTCTACCAATTCCACCACATGGGCTCGCAAAAGGTCTGCAAATATAGTCCTAAATCTGATTTCTAAAAAATAAACCCATTCAAATTCTCTCATTGAATCAATAATTTTTCAAAAAAAATAAAAGCAGGAGAAATCAAAAAAATGAGCCTAAAAAGCTAACTATATGCCTAAGTGTCTGTTAACTTAGTAGTGGGTAAGAAAGAGGAGGAGATAGCAATGAAGATATATATGATATTTGTAGCATTTATGGCTACCACACATCTGATCAATGCTCAAAATATAGATTATTCTAAAATAAACCTGAAAGACTCAGGAAACAAACCATTATTTCAAGACAGCTCTTTAACTTCAGACAGCAAGGAGCTAGAAAAATGGCGCAAGAACACACCAGAAAGGTGTAGTCTGTTAAAGGATAAAGAGGGAAACTACATTAAAAAAACCAATAACTACTACAATGTAGTCAATTCAAAAGAACAGATAGAGGTCAGAAACACCAGCAAAAAGCTAGTAATTACTTACAAGACAGCATTAGAAAATTTTAAGTACGTAGAGAAAAACAACGGGCAGTACAAATACTCATACAAAATGAACAATGAAGGTGAGTACATAACCCTTAAAAGGTCTTACTCAGGCAAAATAAAATTTAAGGAGAATGCCCCTATAAAACCAACTAAAGCACAGGAAAAACTGGAAGCGAAAATCAATGAAGCAATAAGGTCGTGCCGGATAAACTGATTTCTCAGGAGTGCTCCATTACAGGTGCGCTTGAAAATAAGGCGCACCTTAACCACTTGTGTTTTTTTCAGCAAGCCAAGCGATACCCCTAAAAAATGATCGATTTATACCCTCTATAACTTAAATTATGTAACTTCACACCCAAATTTGACTAATCAATACGTTATCCCATAACGACTATAACTTTTATATCAAAACATGAAAAAATTTTATATTCTTTCATTAATACTGCTCTTTACAATTAATTATGGATATACCTCAGACTCCATAAACATATCTACCCCCTATCATTCAATACATAATCACTTAAAATACCTTCAAGACGAAACATTTCACCCAGAGTTAGCAGCAAAATCTTTGGACACAAAAAATTTACCGGATGAAGAAGCAGAAAACCTTGCAATAAAACTTAAACATATATTTGATGGAAGAGGGCACTATATCGAGTTAGAGGAGGTACCTAGGGAAGAAAAGTATATAGACACAACCACCAACAAAGCGAGGTTTTATCCTATACAGGAAGATAAAGACATTTATCTGATCAAAACAAAAGACGGTTGGAAATACTCTGCCCAAACAGTTAAGCTCATTCCTAAAAAACATAAGGAGCTACACCCTTTTGGCACAGAGCTCATTGTAGATTTGCTTCCCAAAAAAGGTCATAGAAAAATCATGGGACTTTACCTGTGGCAACATTTGGGAGTTTTTGTCCTTATACTTTTTGCTATTTTGACAAATTGGGCACTGCCACCGCTATTGCGAAAGTTCCTTTTCAAGATATTAAGAAAAACAGCAGATGATTCTCTAGACCTTAAGAAATATGGCCCTGTGGCCAAAATGGCTAGCTTATTTGTCACCACTTTGCTTCTTTCAATTTTATTTCCCGTACTACAACTTCCTATTACAATTTCAAAGAATGTAGTACTTCTGTTTAAAGGACTGGTACCATTTTTTGCGATGTTGATTGTCTATAGGCTCGTAGACTTACTGGGCATCTATATGCAAAAGATGGCCGAACGTACAGAAGGCACTTTGGACGACCAACTGGTGCCTTTGGTCAGAAAGTCGTTAAAAATATTTGTAGTTGTAACCGGTATTTTATTTACGCTACAAAACCTAAATTTCAATGTAACAGCACTTTTGGCCGGTCTGTCCATAGGTGGTGTTGCTATAGCATTGGCCGCTCAAGACACCATCAAGAACCTCTTTGGTTCATTGATGATTTTTTTAGACAAGCCTTTTCAGGCAGGAGACTGGATAACAAGCGGTGATATTGACGGTACAGTAGAGGAAGTAGGGTTCCGCTCTACCAGGGTGCGTACTTTTGGAAATTCTGTCATTTATATACCTAACGGTAAACTTGCAGACTCAACCATCAACAACCATGGACTCAGAAACTTCAGGAGGTTCAAAACTACCATAGGGGTAACTTATGACACCCCTCCAAAACTTATTGAGATATATGTAGAAGGAATAAGGAAAATAATTTTAGACCATCCGGAAACCAACAATAAAGTAGTAAGGATTTTCCTAAACGATTTTGACGATTCAAGCCTAAATATTTTGTTAGACACCTTTTTGGCCGTACCAGACTATATGTCCGAACTTCGTGTCAGGCAAGAACTGATGGTTGCCATTATAACTCTTGCAGACAAACTCGGCGTTAGATTTGCCTTCCCTACTCAAACACTTCATATAGAAGAGTTTCCAGGCAAACCTTCCCTAACGCCCGAATATGATTTAGAAGGGAAGATAATTAAAAAAGAAAAAGAGGAGAATAAGGCCGGAACCGTTTAGGTTTCCGGCACTTTTAACATGTCAGTATAATAATACAGTTGATGATATTAGCGCACCAGCTCTGTAAAATTATAACTTAAACCTACTCTTGCCCCTACTAAAACCCTATTTCGGGCGCTTATTTCATGATTGATCAAAGCGAAGAAAGGTTCTGCATACATATTCTCATCACGGGGATAATTTAACCAAACCGCAGAAAGCCCTGTTGACACTTGAAACCTAGGACTAAGGCTATACCTTACATTAGCAGCAAAAGTGGTCACGTTATTGGCACTGATCGCCAAAGGAGACACATTTCCTAACTCCGGGTTAAAGTAAAAGTTATTCCCCAGTGAAATCAGCGAGCCGAAACCAAAGGCTAACGCAAAAGGGTCTTCGTAACTAGCATTATAACTTCCTTGAAAAAATGAGTAAAACCGAGGAACCCCTAACTTAAAGGCCATATTTAAAGGGTATAATTCATTGGCTGACATCTCCACGGCCCGATACCCTCCTCGTTTCACTATTGATAAAAAACCAATAGGAGTTCCCCCAGACACCGTATCGGCCACATTGACAAAACCGATTTGCGCACCTTTCATCTCTTGACGTGCAATGTTTACAAAACCAAGCTGAAGGCCTTCTGAGTTGCCCAAAGTAGTGTTTACAAAACCAAACTTGGCCCCCAAGGCATTTCCCAATGTGGTATTTACATAGCCCACCCGAAGACCTTTTCCATCTTCCAGCGAAGTGTTTACAAAACCTATTTTTCCTCCCTCCGAATTTCCAGAAACAGTATTCACAAAGCCGACATTAAAGCCAGAAAAATCTCTGAGAATTGTATTTACAAAACCGACTTTTAAACCTGTAAAACCTTGGAGGGTCGTATTTACAAAACCTAACTGAAAACCTTTGTGGTTCCCTCTTGCCACATTTACAAACCCAAACAATGGATAGTTAAAATGGTCAGGTACTGAATTAAACGCCAAAGTGTATGCCACATACTCTCTTTTGACCACTGTATCATTTTGGGCTATGACATTGATGCTTTTGTGTAAAAACACCATAATAATCAAAACTGCAATTTTAATTTTCATATATGTTATGTAATGCTTGAGCCAAATTATGGAAACCTTTTCATAACCTAGCTAGAATAAACTTGATAAGCCAATTTTAGTAACTTTATATAAAAAATCCCCTTAGGTTTTAAACATTAACTTACATTGTCCATGGGAGCAAATTTCCATCTGTATACCAAACCATACAATGACACTCATCATATAAGAGGCATCTAAAAAACATAGGACATGTGCAAGCTGAAAAAATCTTAACCTAAAGTTCTAAAGTTTGCACATTTACGGCATAAAAGTTTAACTTAAATCAATATGGAATGAATAAGCATATCATCAAGCAACTACAAACTCTACATGTTAGCTTGATCTACCTTTTTATAAAAGTCTACCAGTTTTTTTGCTTCATTTTGCCAATTCCATTCTTTACGGGCCAATAATGTGTTGCTGGCCAGTTTGTCATAAAGCTCCTTATCGTCTAAAAGCCTTTTAACATTTTTGGCTATTTCAGAAGGATCTAGAGGGGTCAAAAGAGCTACCTCATGTTTTGCGTTTAAAATACGGTATTCAGGAAAGCCTACTGTCAGTTGAGGAATACCGGCATGTATATAGTCAAAAAACTTATTTGCCAATGAATAGTAATAACTTAAGCCTTTATTTTCTAACAATAGCACGCCTAACCAAGCATTGTTAATTTTTTTTGTTAATTCTTTAGGTGTTAAATATCCCGTAAAAACCACCTTTTCACTTAAAGAAAGTGCTTGAACCTTATCCCTTAAGCGTTCCATAATATCCCCATCACCACAGATCATTAGCTTACAGTCGAGAAACTGCATTGCTTCTATACATTCGTCAAGTCCCCTACCTTCATTGACCGCACCTGCATATACAATATAAGGATCCTCGATATCTTTAGCGACCTCTTTTTCACGCAGCGAGGACATATTCCGAATTACTTCAAACGAAACGTCATACTCTTTTTCGTAAAGCTGCTTTAAACTTTCATTTACAGTATAAGCAAATGTCAACTTAGGGACGATGGAGCGTTCCAGCAATTTCCACATCTTCTTTACCATAGGTCGCCCTACAACTTCTATTACCTCCGTAAAATACTCATGGGCATCATAGACCTGTTTTTTCCTTCTTAACTTAGCTACCCAATAACAGGGAAGTATCGTATCTAGGTCTATGGCACAAATAATATCTGTTCTAGTAAAAAGAAGCTTAAAAAATAAGCGAAAGTTATATTCCAAATAAAAAAGCTTGCCTTCAGAAAAAAACATGGGCATTCGCGCTTGCTTATATGGGCGTTTTTCAAGGGAAATGGACTTTTTTCTACGCCGACCAACCAGTAAAACATCGAACCCGTTCAAAGCCAGTGTTGAACAAATCCGATCCATCCGCTGGTCATAAGATAAATCATTCGTTACAGTAAAGACAATTCGCGACATTTCAGTGCAAATATGTCATTTTTTATACAATTCATCTTCATCAAATTACCAACATTTATTTTATATTTGTTGTAGACCGCAACAAACAATTCCTTAATGGAACTAATGGACAAATCAAAAGAAGAGTTGCTGCAAGAAATAGAAGCACTGCAACAGAGAAATAAACAGCTTGAATTTCTAAACAAGCACAAAGAGGAACTAGCCAAAGATTCGGAAACACAATTCCAGCAAGCAGTTGAAAACATGGACTTGTTGGCAATTACTTTTGACAGCAAAGGTCGTATATCGTTCTGCAACAAAGCCTTCTTAAAATTTACCGGTAAGAGAAAGGGTGAAATACTAGGGCGAAACTGGAGCGATATTTTAAACAAAGATATTGACAGTGAAAATGAGAAAGAGGAAATTTTTCATATTCTTGAAAAGGGCAATATTCTCAAAAAAATAAAAAGAACCATTTTTTCCAGTGACGGCTCATTGCGCACCGTCCGTTTTCATGTGGTTTACAAAGACGACCAAAACCCTGGCGTAACAGGCACTACCCTAGTTGGCGAAGACATTACAGAGAAGAAAAAGATTATCAAGTCTCTAAAAGAGGGCAACGAGCAACTTCAAGACCTCTTTGAAAATGCCAATGACCTTATTCAACTATTTAAGTTAGATGGAAAGATCATGCTGGTCAACAATGCCTGGAAAAACACCCTAGAATACACAGATGAAGAACTGAACAAGCTAAATTTCAGGGATATTCTTCATAAAGATTATAAAGAACAAACCTTAAAAATATTAGACAAAATACTGGACAAAGAACAGGATGATAAATTTGAAACTGTTTTAACCAGTAAAACAGGCCGAAATATCCATGTTATAGGCAGTGTAACTGTTAAATATGAAAATGACCAACCGGTTTCCTTTAGGGGTATTTTTCATGACAGTACCCATAGAATCAGGGCGGAGCGGGCTCAAAACCTATACTACAAAATATCAAACCTCACTATCAATAGTGATGACTTAAACTCCCTCCTATTTAACATACATCAGGAGCTTAAAACCATGATTGCGGTAAACAACTTTCATGTAGCCCTGTATGACAAGAAAAAACAGATCCTAAACTTCCCCTACTATGTCGATGAAAACCTAGGCGATAGACTTATGCCTACCCACCGTGCAGTAGGAAAAGGGTTAACAGAGTATTCCTTGTTCAGCGAAAAGGCCATATTCCTTTATGAAGAGGACATACTCAGGCTAGCTGATGAAAACATAGTTGAGCTCATGGGACCTGTGCCTAAAATCTGGCTGGGCGTACCGCTAAGGCTAGAAAATAGAACTATTGGAATCATTGCGGTAAAAAGCCACAGCGATAGGAACAAATACAAAAGACGGCATTTAGAGCTGCTGGACTTCATTTCAGGACAGATTGCCATTGCCATTGAACGTAAAAAAAATGAAGAAAAGATCATTGAGCAAACGGCAAGGCTAAATTCCATCTTCCAAAGTTCGTCGCACCTTATTTGGTCGGTAAACCGAAGCCGGGGGCTTACTTCCTTTAACCAAAACTACGCCGATGCCATTTATGAAAAATATGGCGAATACCCAGAAATAAACTTATCTTCTGATGAACCAAAAATCATGATGCTGTCTAACGACAATTATCATCAGTTCGTCAACCAAAGATATACGGAAGCATTTAAAGGGAACCCACAGCACTTTGAAACGCGCAGCATTGACAATTCGGGAAAGGAAATATGGCGAGAGACTTACCTAAACCCTATATTTTTACCAGACGGCCGTATTGAAGAAGTTTCTGGCATATCGCATGATATTACAGAAAAGAAAAACTGGGAACTCGCCATTCAAGAAAGCGAAGAAAAATTCAGGACTATTTTTGAATCATTCCAGGACATCTACTACAGAACAGATGTTTATGGACGCATTACCATGATAAGCCCCTCGGGATGCCAACTAAGTGGTTATGCGGAGGAGGACATTATAGGAAAACATATATCCAACTTTTACGTAAGCCCTAAAAAACAAACAGTACTGATAAGAGAATTGCTAAAGACAGGGACAGTAAAGAATTACGAAAACAACCTACTGATGAGAGATGGTTCGCTTGTCGAATTTATCTCTAACATCAGGCTAATCTATAATAAAGAAGGCAAACCAATTGCGGTAGAAGGTGTTTCCAGAGATATCACCTACCTAAAAAAAGCTTCGGACGAACTTTTGAAAGCAAAAGAAATAGCCGAAAGGTCGCTCAAAGTAAAAGAAAACTTCTTGGCCAACATGAGCCACGAGATCCGAACTCCTATGAACGGGATTATAGGAATGATTGACTTGCTTATAGAAACTAGCCTGGATCCAGAACAAAAACGCTTTGTTCAAACCATCAAAAAATCATCGGAAACCCTGTTGTCTATTTTAAATGACATACTTGATTTAAGTAAAATAGAAGCAGGAAAAATGCAGTTGCGCATTACCTCCGTAGCTATAGAGTCAACGATAGACAAATTGCACTCCATGTTTTACCAGCAGGCCAACTCCAAAGGCATAGACCTGACTGTAAAAATAGACGAGGATATACCAAAGTTTATTCTTGCTGATGAAACACGACTGTTGCAGATTCTCTCCAACCTTACTTCCAATTCAATTAAGTTTACAGACAATGGAAGCGTGGACATTTCCCTAAAGCTCAACGGTCACAAAGAAGGCACCTATACCATTAAGGCTGAAATTTCCGATACAGGTATTGGCATATCCGAAGAAAACCAGAAACTGCTTTTTGAGCATTTCAGCCAAATAGACAATTCGTCTACAAAGGCCTACGGAGGGACTGGCCTAGGGCTAGCAATTTCAAAAGAGCTTTGCCGAATGATGAACGGCCAAATTGGAGTAGTTTCCAAACAAGGAGAAGGTAGCACCTTCTGGTTTACATTCGAAGCTAAAGAAAGCAAACGCGTCATCACAGACAATGCCTCAACAGATGACTCTGTCGTTATCGCAAACAGGTTTGCCAACAATCAACCATATATCCTGCTTGTAGACGACAATCAGGTAAACCAACTTGTTGCTTCTGAAATATTAAACAAAGCCGGATGCTTGGTAGAGTTGGCACACAATGGTTTGGAGGCCATAGATAAAGTCAAGGCCAATGATTATGACTTGATTTTCATGGACATTCAAATGCCAAGAATGGATGGGATTACGGCAACGCAAGAAATCAGGAAAATGCTGAAAAAACGTCCCCCAATAGTGGCTATGACTGCTTATTCGATGCAAGAAGACAGGGAAAAGTTCCTTTCGAGCGGCATGGATGATTACATTATCAAACCTATTAAGGGTGAAAACCTCCTAGATAAAGTGTCTGAGTGGCTTCACACTGGATACCCAAACAAACCTGCCGACCAAACACAACAAGCTTACGAAGACGAAATACTCAACAAAGAGATATTCAACAAACTCAAAGCCTATGCCGATGCTCAAACTTTGTTCAAAATTTACAAACAGTTTGAAGATGACACTTATGAGCAACTTTGTGAGTGTAAAATCTCTGTTGAAACAGAAGATTTCAGTAAAATATTAAATATATTGCACACGCTCAAAGGAACCTCGGGTACTTTAGGCGTAAACAAGATAGAATCAATAGCAAAAAAATTAGAAAGCGACCTCAAAGCAGGCAACAACGAAAACTGCCACCATGATTTTGAAAAGCTTAGGTCAGCATTCGATGAATTTAAAAGTAATTATAAGAAGATAATTAACACATAATTTTTATGGCTACTAAAAAAGTACTTATAGCTGAAGACAGTTCTGTTATCCAAAACCTAACAAAGAAAATACTAGAGTTTCAGAACTTTAAGATTTATTCTGTAAAAAATGGCAAAGACGTTTTAAAAGCACTTGAAAAAGACAACTTTGATGTAATACTACTTGACATCAACATGCCTCAAATGGATGGTATGACCTGTGCAAGGGAAGTAAGACAAATGCCCGATGAACGTAAAAACATCCCTATAATTGCCATTACCGGAAATGCGAGAAACTATTCAGAGCAAGATTTTAAAGATGCTGGGATAAACGAATATTTACCAAAGCCTTTGGACTTTGATAAGCTGGTAGATGCTGTCAAAAAATGGGCTGGCATATAAAACATTACTATGGAAATAAAATACACTGCACATTTCCTTCATAAACTTGAGGACATTTTTGCAGAGTCAGAATACATCCTTAGATATGAGCGTGGAAATTTTCACTCTGGATATTGTATCCTAAAAGATACCAATATTGCCATTATCAATAAATTTTTAACTACAGAAGGAAAAATAAACTGCCTGATAGAGATTCTAAAATCTATCAGGCTAGACGCAGGAAAGTTAAGCGATAAAAACAAAAAGTTTTACTACGAGTTAACTCAGACCAAACTAGAACTTTGAAAGTAACCTTTTTAGGCACCGGGACATCTCAGGGCATACCTGTAATAGCATGTGATTGTGAAGTTTGTAAATCATTAGACTACAGAGACAAGCGTCTAAGAACTTCTATACATATCGAAGTTGATGGCAAAAGCTTTGTCGTTGACACAGGGCCAGATTTTAGACAGCAGGTTTTACGTGAAAGGATCAACAAGTTACATGCTGTCCTATTTACCCATGAACACAAAGACCATTTAGCTGGACTTGACGATATTCGTGCTTTTAACTACCACCAAAAAACGGACATTCCCGTGTTTGCTAGCAAGCGTGTTGCAGAACGGATTAAAGTTGAGTTTGCCTACGCTTTTTCTGAAATCAAATATCCTGGCGTGCCACAAATTTCCCTTAACGAGTTAAAGAACAAGCCCTTTGACCTATGTGGCGTTGACATAACCCCCATTGAGGTTCTTCATTACAAATTACCTGTTTTTGGTTTCCGCATAAAAGACTTTACCTACATTACCGATGCCAATTACATCGCCCCTGAAGAACTTGAAAAGATAAAAGGCTCAAAAGTAATTGTATTAAATGCTCTTCAAAAGCAAGAACATATATCCCATTATAACCTTGAGCAAGCAATAGAAGTGCTTACGCAATTGGAGCCAGAAAAAGCGTACCTTACCCACATTGCGCACAAGATGGGGCTGCACAAAGACATCAGCAAAGAACTCCCAGACTTCATTGAACTGGCTTGGGATGGCTTGAAAATTAACCTATAAATGATGTTTTGACAGATCTGCTTCTGTGACTCTTTACCAAGAAATGGGGGTACCCCTAAGCTCCCAAAAGAGCGTAATGGTAAACCCTTAGTTGGACTATAATGAAATATTACGCCCCCGTTGGGGCTTTCGGTATATAGACTACTACAAAGGGCTACCGCCCATTGTTATTTATTGCGCACCGTTGGCGCTAAAACATGTTCGTCTCCGTGGTTGCGTGATCAATATTCAATACTAATGCAAAAAGCTCCAAACGGAGCGAAATCAACAACTCAGGGGTGTGGCCCTGAGAAAATGGAATCACAAATTCATCCAAACCCCGAAGGCAGCGTAATAAGATTCTACGCTCACTATAGTTTGCAACTACATCTACATTTTAAGAAACAAAATCTTATCACCAACAGTAGCCGGCGCTAACTTTTTAAACATCAAACGAAGATGTCGCTGATCTAAAATAACGCAATTAAATTATCCTCTTTTTCAAATAACAAAGACTCTGGAAGAAGGTATAATTTAACGTAACTATTGAAAAAATAGATCAAACACCATTAGCTTCCCAAATCTCTTCAGAGAGTTTACAGAGGCACTAATAGTCATAAGAAATAAGTAACATCACATGTCAGGAAAAGGCCCACAAAAAAGCCGGTTTACAAGAAGTTTAAGCCTCACGGGAGCCTTGTCCATAGGGTTGGGCACCATGATTGGGGCCGGCTTGTTTGTCTTATCCGGGCCAGCCGCAGAGCAAACAGGCCCTGCCGTTACCCTCTCCTATCTGATTGCCGGATTAATCTGCCTGCCTATAGCAATGATAGTATCGGAACTGGCAACAGCCATGCCACAAGCCGGAGGAAGTTATCACCTGGTGATGAATACCATTGGCCCTATAGCAGGCACTATTGTAGGATTAGCCAATTGGCTAGGGCTCATGTTTGCCGGCGGGTTTTACCTGATCGGAATTGCTCAGTACCTCTCCGAATATATAAACATACCACTGTGGATCATAGTAGCAGCAACAGGAGGCTTATTTACAATTTTAAACGTTTTTGGAGCTCATTACACCGGAAGGGCGCAACAAATTATTGTGTTTGTTCTTCTGCTCATCCTCGCCTACTATATCATTTTTGGCTGGCAACAGGCTGACGCCTCCTTACGCGAACCTTTTATGCCGGAAGGCTTCACAAGTGTTTTAGGAACAGTAGGACTTATCATAGTTTCTTTCACAGGTTTTGAAAAAATTTCAACCACAGCCGGGGAAATTAAAAAGCCATCACGCAATCTCCCCATTGCCATTATCGGCTCTGTAGCAATTGCAACCATTTTCTATTTTCTTATTATGCATGTAACTACCAGCGTAGTTCCACACCATGAATTTGCAGCCTTCAAGGCTCCCCTTGTCGATACCGCCAGCAGGTTTCTGGACAGTCCTGCCGGTATCTTTATAATCTGGGCAGGAGCTTTATTAGCTATGGCATCATCATCCAATGCTGCTATTACAACCGCCACCCGCATCAACTTTGCCATGAGCCGGGACAGAGTGCTACCCCACTACTTTGACATCATACACCAGAAATTTGGCACACCTTACCGCTCGGTAATTATTACCGGCATCACTTCCATCGTACTTGCAGAAGTGGGCAACATAGAAGAGCTGGCCAAAATCTCTAGTGCTATGTTCATGGTTTCTTATGCCCTCATAGCATGGGGACTCATCCGAATGCGACGCTTACAACCTGACTGGTACAAGCCAGACTTCCGCGTCCCCTGGGTTCCGGTGCTTCCTGCCCTGGCTGGGTTAACAGCTCTTGCCGTCATAGGGTTTATGGACTTTATACCCCAAATTGCAGGAATAGCATTTGCTATTTTTGGTATTGGTTGGTACTACCTCTGGGTGCGCAAACACCACAAGAGGTAATAAGCTGTATGCTTGATATTGCAATTTCTTATATTTCAGACCTCTCCCCTTTCAGCAAGCAAACCTTTGTTTTATCCATTAATTATCGAAAACCTTAATGGGGTATAAATAAAATATTACGCCTCCATTGGGGCGTAGTAAGTTCGGTCATCTACTACAAAGGGCTACCGCCCATTGTTATTTATTGCGCACCGTTGGCGCTAAAACATGCCGTCCCCATGGTTGCGTGATTAATATTCAACTAATGCAAAAAGCTCAAACGGAGCGAAATGAACAACTCAGGGGTGTGGCCCTGAGAAAAAAAATGCAAGCTTAAACAAGCCCCGAAGGCGGTGCAATAGAAAATCTCTTGATTGGCAAAAAATGAGACATTGCTCCCAAGTTACGGCTTTATCAAGTTCAGTCATCCATTACAAAGGACTGTCGCCCATTGTTATTTACTGCGCACCTTTAGCGCTAAAACATGCCGTCCCCATGGTTGCTTTTCATGATTAATATTCAATACTAATGCAAAAAGCTCCAACGGAGCGGAATCAACAACTCAGGGACATGGTCCTGAGAAAGAGAATGCAAGCTCAAACAAGCCCCGAAGGCGGCGTAATAGAAAATCTCTTGACTGGCAAAAAATGAGATATTGCGCCCCCGTTGGGGCTTTAGCAAGTTCGATCATCCATTACAAAGGGCTGTCGCCCATTGGTATTTACTGCGCACATTTGGTGCTAAAACATACCGTCTTCGTGATTTGCGTTCCATTATTAATATTCAATACTAAACACAAAAAGCTCCAACGGAGCGAAATCAACAACTCAGGGGTGTGGCACTGAGAAAGAGAATGCAAGCTCAATCAAGCCCCGAAGGCGGCGCAATAGCTTATTAGCTAGGCAGTAATTTGCGCCTTTTTAATATTTTACGGTACCTAGAAAAAACAAAAACCCCAAAGCGCCGAAAGCCATAGAAAAAACTACTTTATCGTACCTCCTGACGTATTTACCTTTAATTTTCCTTTTTTCAGATAACAAATCTTCTTATTTTTACTTTCTACGCTTTATTTACTATGCAGGGGGTATGAGGAAAATACAATTCATTATTATAGCAGCACTTTGTTTATGGGCTACAGCTGTAGTAGCTCAGGAGTCGGAGGTTGACTCTGTCCGGAGTCAACTACATTATGATTCTGCACAGGTAAATTACAATAATGAGAATTATGAAGAAGCTATTCACCATTATGAAAAAGCCATAGAATATGATCCTCATTACGCTACGGCTTATTTAAAAAAAGCTGAAATACTATATAATTACAAAGAATTAAAAAGAGAGGCAAGTGAGATTTTTGATCTGGTACTTCGGTCGGATAGCAACAATGTAGGAGCACGTATTTATCGGGCAGAACATAATTACAATATTGATAATTATGAGCTGTCTTTGAGCGATATCAAATATGCGTTAAATCTGGATAGTACAAATTCCCGCTTATATGAGTTGGCTGCCTATAACTATTTCTTATTAAAAGAAGAAAAAGAGAAGGCTATCTATTACGGTTTAAAAGCTCAGGAACATGGATCAAGGGATCCTCACACATTTTATATTTTAGGTGCTAGCAGTTATATCTTGGATGAATATGAGAATGCAACCCTCTACTCTTTAAAAGCACTGGAGTTTGGTGCTACAAATGTTCGTTTATATTACATATTAGCATATAGCAATTTTACTCTAAAAAATTACAAACAGGCCATATCCTTTTTCACAAAATATATACAATCACAAGACGATGCTTTTTTAGGTCAAGCTTTATTATTAAAGGGGAAAGCATATGTTCTTTCTGGCCACTACGATTCAGGTATTGAAGACCTTCAATATGCTTTTAAGGAGTATTGGAAAGATAGCGATAGTGATAATGACAAAGTTGATATTTTTACATGTTTGGGAGATGCATACAAAGGAAAGCAGGAGTATGAAAAGGCTATTGAAAATTATATTAATGCTCTTGATTATTTGAACCGGATAGATAAAATCCAATTCATCAAGAGACGTGTTGTCCCTTTAGTAAATACTGCTGAGCTGTCAAAAGATACTTATGAGGAGCTAATCGTTATTAACGATCAATGGATAGATGAGACGTTGTCTGGCGAAATGGACTTCGTCGATTCCGCATATGTCAATGATACCTATTTTGTTAATTCAATGATTTGCTCCAAAATGGAAGCGTTTGAAAGGGCTTTGGTTTACATGGACAAATCGGTTGATTCTCAAAAACAGTCTGGTGATCCAAATGCGTATATACAAAGCTTATATGACAGGGTAAGGATAATGGTTTTCTACAGACCAGAAAATGAAGAAGAACACCTGCGTCCTGAGTATAAAGAATCTTTGTTAGGTGATCTTAAAGAAATTAGTCAATTGTATGGAGAAACACCGCCTGACGTATATATATTTAGGAGCATTATTCATTGGTTTTACTCAGACTATATAGCAGCTTTTGAAAACGTCAATAATTTTGTTAACCGGTTTCCGGACCAAACGAATGGTTACCTCCTTAGGGGTGGGTATAATATATATTTTGATTCACCACGTTACAATATGGTGGAAAAAGATATTGAAGCACTTAAAAAATTAGCTGATCGAGGTATAGATCTCGAGGAAGCTAACAATGCTATTAATTTGTTGAAACTTTGCTACCTGTCATGGAAAGGGGAGATGGATAAAGCATGTCAGTTAAACAAGGCTCATAACATATTGCCAAAGGAGGCACGTGAACCTTTATGTAATGGGAGCATTTCGAAGGAGGTGATTAGAGATCTGTTTTACATAACATGTCTTAAAATAATTTTGGATGCCACTATAAGTCATTAACATGCTACGTTATTCACTATTAATATTTTTTTCGTTTCTGTTTTTTGCTTCCAGTGCACAAACATTGGAAGTGGAAGGGATTGATATACGTCCATTTATATCAGATTTTCAATCCCAGCCAGAAATTATGCGTGAAAAATTCAAGAACGACACAATGCCTGACCCCGCAAGACACTATATGCAATGGGCATTGTTGGAGTACAATACAGGACACTATAAAAAAGCTATACCTCTTTTAAAAAAGGTGTACCAAAGCAACCCGGATATCTTTTTTGAACAGGCGATAGCATTGGCTTACTTTTATTCTGAAGATTATGAAACTGCCGTGTCATATATTTTGGATAGTATAGATACAGGCAATGAAATGTTGCCGCCTGACTCATATGGAATTATAGCCCTAAGTTATTTAAATATGGAGGAATATGAAAAAGCAGAGGATTACTTTTCAGAAGGCATAGAAAATCACCCGGACAACTTGGATTTACGCTTTGCGAGAGGGGAATACTATAATGTTATAGATAACTACGAAGCTTGCTTTGAAGAAATGAACTATTATTGGGACAACGGGGGAGAAAGATTGTACTCTATGATGCAAATGAGAGCTCGTTGCGCATTAGGTATGGAAGATGAAATCACAGTAGCCATAAGAGATCTTGAAAACTGTCTGAAATATAAAGATTCAAACGAAGACCGCTATTTTTTAGCTGTAGCATATGCCATGAACAATGATACAGAAGGCTTTTACAAACACTTTCATAAACTCCTTTATGCTAAAAACGCAGAAGTTTTTATGGAATTGTTTTTAAATGTTATACCTAACCACTTCAATGACAAGCCTGATTTTCTACTAAAGATAATAAACGAAATAGAATCCTTTGGAAAGCTTAATTTTAGTGGAGGCACGGTTATGGCCTGTCAGCTTCGAGCAAAATTATATGCAGAAAAAGGTGATACATTGAAAGCTGTTAAAGTTATTGACAGAGAGCTGGACAATGTACGTGGAGAACAGGAAATGTTACTTTATGGCAGCCGTTTATCATTGCTTATGGGCAGCGAAAATTATGAGAGCACCTTTTTAAAGGATTTTGATACACTACTAGAGCTAACTGATGATGATTGTGACAAAGCAAATTTATATGTTTTTAAAGCTAACCACTACCATCAGCGCAAAAATAAAACACTTTCCCTAGAGGCTATTAACGAGGCTATAGATTTATGTCCGGCAGATCCAAATTTATATTTTGCACGGTTGATGTTTCGGGCAGATGAGAATAGTGCTGAATCGGCATCCGACTTGAAGCATATAATGGGCTTAATGAAAAACAAGGACAGTTGGGAATATCATTTATTGAAAGCAGCATTGCTGGATATAGAGGGAGAAGACGGTATGGCATATTTTAAAGAACAGGTAAAGTCAGAAGATGTAAACCTTCCCGAACATGTCAAAGAATTCATACTAAGTGAAGGAGCGTCAGAAGTTGATAAAGACGCCGATTATATGCTGGATTTGCTTTTCGGAAAAGAGAGCGCTTTGCAGTAGAATACGCCACGAAACACACGCAATTTCATAGATGTTCCCCAGTGCTTTAATCCCGTAACTGGGCATATTGGAATTGCAACAAAAAACCGTACAAATAATTAAGCCCTTTTTTTGATTAATTAATGCCTGCCGCAGGGCTCCTCAAATCCTCCTATGATTTAGAAGAAAAATCATAGGAGGATTTCGAGGTTTATGCTTCTTTTACGCAGCACTTTTTCTATGAATATTATAAAATTCTTCAGGAGAAAGATATCCAAGAGAGGAATGTCTTCTGGTCCTGTTGTACCATATCTCAATGTATTCAAACAATCCCTTTTTTGCCTGCTTTATTGATTCATATTTCCGGTAACCAGTTTCAGATTTCAGGGTTTTGAAGAAGCTTTCAGCCACTGCATTGTCCCAGCAATTCCCTTTTCTGCTCATGCTCTGAGTAACATTTAGCTTACCAAGCTCATCCCTGAACTCTTTGCATGCATACTGCACGCCTCTGTCTGAATGAAAAACCAGCTCTTGAAAAACAGGTCTGTTTATCAGTGCCATCCTCCATGCAGGCACTACTGTTTCATATGCATGCATCGAAGTGGACATAGACCATCCTATTATTTTCCTATCATATAAGTCCATAATCATGGTCAGGTATAACCATGCCTCATTTGTCCGGATATAAGTTATGTCTGATACCCATGATTTTGAAGGGCTTTCAGGTTTAAAAGATCTATCAAGAACGTTAGGACTGATGCTAAATCCATGGTTTGAATCAGTTGTGCAGACTTTAAATTTTTTACTTACAACACTCCTGATTCCGTGGTCTTTCATGATCCTGGCAACCCTTGGCCTGGATACTGCAAAACCCTTTTTTCTAAGATCTAATGTAATTCTAGGACTTCCATAGGTACCATTGCTTAACTCATGCACTGTTTTGATTTCCTTTAGCAATATCGCTCTTTGTTGAGCCAGTTTGAGTTGTTTCTCCTTCTTCCACTCATAAAAGCTGTTCCTGGCAACATTAAATGTCCTACACATCTTTTCAACAGCATACTCTTTTCTATGATCCATTATGAATTGGTATATTTGCTGTCTCCCCTGGAAAAGATGCTTACCGCCTTTTTTAGGATTTCCCTTTCAAGCTCAGATTCCTTTAAGGCTTTCCTCAAGGCATGAATTTCTTTTTGTTCTTCTGAAAGGTTCTGTTTCCCATTTCCTGGAAAACTGGCAGCGCCATTCGTCTTCATTTCACGTGACCATCTCCTTACTAAATCAGGACCAATGCCTAATTCTTTCCCAACAGCGGTACTGGTCTTCCCGCTTAAATGCAGCTCTACAGCCATTGTTTTAAATTCGTGGTCATATGACCTTCTTTCTCTTTTACTCATCGTTCCAAATTTAAGAAAAAGAGCTTAACTTACTGTCCTATCAAATATATACATTCCATATCCTGACAATCCTCCCTCTCCCCTTTTACACTCACTATATACAGCAGATCATAAATATTACGCCCCCGTTGGGGCTTAGTAAGTTCGGTCATCCATTACAAAGGGCTGTCGCCCATTGTTATTTATTACGCACCTTTGGCGCTAAAACATGTCGTCTCCGTGGTTGCGTGATCAATATTCATACTAGTGCAAAAAAGCTCCAACGGAGCGAAATCAACAACTCAGGGGTGTGGCCCTGAGAAAGAGAATGCAAACTCAAACAAGCCCCGAAGGCGGCGCAATAGAAGGTTCCTCACTGGCAAAAATGAGATATTGCGCCCCGTTGGGGCTTTCGGTATATTGTCATCCATTACAAAGGGCTGTCGCCCATTGTTATTTATTGCGCACCTTTGGCGCTAAAACATGTCGTCTCCATGGTTTGCGTAATCAATATTCATACTAGTGCAAAAAAGCTCCAACGGAGCGAAATCAACAACTCAGGGGTGTGGCCCTGAGAAAGAAAATGCAAGCTCAAACAAGCCCCGAAGGCGGTGCAATAGAAAATCTCTTGATTGGCAAAAAATGAGACATTGCTCCCAAGTTACGGCTTTATCAAGTTCAGTCATCCATTACAAAGGACTGTCGCCCATTGTTATTTACTGCGCACATTTGGTGCCAAAACATGCCGCCCCCATGGTTGCTTTTCAAGATTAATATTCAATACTAATGCAAAAAGCTCCAACGGAGCGAAATCAACAACTCAGGGGTGTAGCCCTGAGAAAGAGAATGCAAGCTCAAATAAGCCCCGAAGGCGGCGCAATAGAAAATCTCTTGATTGGCAAAAAAAATGAGACATTACCAGGTTGGGCAAAAGAAACAACTTCCACATATTCTTTTTGAAAAACCTTTCACCCGAATGGTCTAAGCTTCTTTTTAATTAAATCTGAAACAACAGAGCCACTTAAATAAGCAATTACATTTTCATCTGCTTTATAAAAATGGTCATTGCTCCCTAAAATAGCCCTTTGAAGCACAGGAAAAACTTGTTCCATAAGCTTTTTTTCCTGATCGCGCAACATGGCGGAATATTCGTAATCCTGAGCCTTTACCGCCTTATTTTTTTCCTCAGAAATTTGTTGCATCTGCTTTACCAAAGGTGCGGTTTCTTCAGGAACTTTATCAGGGTCAATATCTTTCAGGTCAAGGGAAAATTCTTTAAAATGAAGCTCCTAATCCAAGCATTTATTGACTAGAGCACCTAGCTCTTTATAAACTTGAGAAGATGCACTTTTTTGATATTCGTCAAATAGCTTATTTAACTGATATACATAATTTTCTGTCATAACATAATATTAATGCAAAGACTTCAATTAGATAATTTATGAAAAACCCTTAAAAACAACTTCATAAAACTGTTTTCCGGAAACATCTACAAAAGGCCTGAACCCCTGTATATCATCTGCCAACTGAACCAACTGTTCGAGGTTAGGGATCGTAATCGCCTACTTTTAGCCTATTTTTTACCAACCTAGAGGGAACAGACCTAATTGGCAGCTTTGCAGTATTTACAAGAATTCTACTGTCATTAACGGCATTATTAAACTCATATCCATTAGGGAAAGACTCATGAATAACGCTATAAATACTATTGTTACTGCTATTCCTCACCAAAGCATTATAAAAATCATCTCCCCCTTGTATCAGCGATTTATACTCAGGCTTTTGAACCACCCTCAGATGCTCGACAGATTTATCCGGTTTTCCATAAGCAACAACAGCAAAATGGATATTCTCCCATGGAGCGGCACACTTCTCCACATAGGCAATTTCTGCCTCCGGGATTAAAATACCAGCATCCATCAAGTTGCTTAAGGCTTTATTCTGCACCCTGGCCACATAACCAATCTTCTTCCCCGCATAATAAATCGCAATAGCATGAGCGTCGTATTGGTTTTGAGGTTCGCGTTGCAACTCCAATGGTTCACCCGGCTGCATGACTTCTAGCAAGTCATCCGCTTTTTGATACTGAAAACCCTTTACAAAACCACTAAGGACATAGAGTTTCTTTCCTTTCTGATCCAGTGCGTCAGGACTGTCATACGCTTTGCTTCCGGCAGATACTCCCAACAGGCCTAAAAAGCCCATTAATTTCTTTAAAAATTCGCTTCGCTGCATAAACGTTTCTTTTCTCATAAAGAAAACATTTTGCCACGCACTGTATTTGCGTAGTAGGGATAAAATATGTTTTGCCCCTACTACAACAAAAAAATACCCAAAAAACTGAATTGTAATTATTTTGCATTTCCTAACAAACAGTCAGGATAAAACTGCATTCAACGATCTGCCACAATACCTTCCATCAATCTTCTTTGTTCCTGATACGCTTAAGCAAGCGTCTGCGCTTCTTTTCTTCTTCCTTAAACATCATGTTTTCAGCAAAATTTGTATATACTTCGATGGCGTCTGACATAGACCTGATCTGGATTCGCTCATTAACATTATGAATACTGTTCAACTCGTCCTGTTCACATATTGCAGGGAACAAGCCCATGACCGGAATATTTTTTGCCCTAAAAAAGTTATTATCTGTTGTGGCTGGGAAAAGCATTTCCACCACCAATGCATCAGGATATACCTCTTCTATCGCTTCTGCAAGGTTACCGAAGAGGTCCGGCGCATCTATTTGAGGAATAGCCTCTATTTCATAAAGTGTTTCAACTTCTATGCGTGAGTCTTTTAGGCTCCTTTTAATTTGTCTTATAAAGGCATTGGGATTCGTTCCAGGCATAAGACGGCAGTCCAAGGTAGCCCTTATTTCCTGAATGACTTGATTATGCTCAGGTTCAGGAACGTGAATATCCGTCAATGTAATGGTATTCGTAAAGAAAGACATAAGTTCAGGGTCTTTCCTTATTTCTTTTTTGATCAAAGGCCTAAAACAGAAAAAAGTCGCATTTCGCTGTACAAAACCTTTAAGTCCTTTTTCATACTTACCTAATTTTTTTAACCCCTTAGCGTTGAGAGGAGAAAATTTTATCTCTGGCTCTTCTTTCAACAAACGTTGCAGCGCAAAAATCATTTCCTTACCAGCATATTCATCAGGCGTGACTGAACCATGACCGGAGGCCTTCATGTTCATGGTCAGGTTCAAAGTAAGCTTAGTTTTTTCAATGGTTGAGATACCGAAAACAGGCTTCTCAGGCTGGCTTTTAATAACTCCTTTAAGCCCTCCCCCGCCTTCACCAAGCATAACCACAGGGTTCAATTTTCCTACAAATTGCTCAGAGATAGGTTTGGCCCCTGTAAAACCATCGGTTTCCTCGCCAGTAACCGGCAGCAAAGTAACATTAAAAGGTAAGTCTAAAGTATCCGCCCACTCCTTAATGTTGATCATGGAAAACAACTGCGAAATGGTCATTCCTTTACAATCAATCGCACCTCGCCCCCAAACCAGTCCATCGTGAATAGTACCTGAGTATGGAGGAAACTTCCAAGCGGACAAATCACCAGGAGGAACAACATCGATATGACTAAAGAATATTATATTAGGCTTCCCTGAAGACAAAGGATAAATAGAAGCTGCAAAATTATAGGCCGTATCCTCATCGATTAGTACCTCTGTAACAAAACCCTTTTGCTCACAAAAATCTTTTAGAAACAAAGCGGCCTCTTTTTCTTTATAGGTTTCAGAAGGATATTGAATAAACTTGCTCAACACTGTTGCATACTCAGGAATTTCATCCTGCCCTTGAGCATAGGTATTCCAAGGGAACAAAAAGAGCATGCAAGCAATTACAAAAGGTATTTTATTGGTATATGCTATCATTATTCAATTTTAACGGAAAGTTGTTTTGTAAAATTATGAAACATTAAAGTCCTGTGAAAATACGAAAGAGGCAAATCTCCTGTTTCCTGCTTTTAAAGTCTTATAAACAAAAAGTACCTTAAAAAGATTCAACCTATAACTAATTAATAATAAGCAACAACACAACCTGAAATATATTTTTGTTTCTAACAAACAACTTCTATCTTTAATTATGTAATAATAAAAAAAGCGTAAAAAGCTGTTTAAAGAGGTATCTCTATGCGACTTGAAGACGAAATAAACCAAAAAGCCTTTAAGAATCAAAGCGACAAAGCCTTAGTCAATATTATTTATACTTTTAACAATATTGATTACCAGCTCAAACGCTTTTTCAAAAAATTTGACTTAACGCCTCAGCAATATAATATACTTAGAATTTTACGCGGTTCCCACCCAGACCCCTGCTGCCTGTATGTCCTAAAAGATAGGATGCTTGACAAAATGTCGGATGCATCCAGAATAGTAGAACGGTTGCGCATCAAACAATTGGCCATGAGGTACAGGTGCGAAAACGACAAACGAATAGTCAATGTTAAAATCACCCCAAAAGGTACTGAGCTTTTGGCCGCAATTGATGAAAAACTTGATTTAATTATACAAGGACTCACTGAAAATTTGAGCAATGAAGAACTTAAACTCTTAAATCAGCTTTTGGATAAACTAAGAGGATAGTAAAATGAAGCACCTTTACACCCTAATTATATACATTTTATTTTTAACTCCTGCCTTTGGACAAAAAAGCCCCGACATTATTTATGGAGCGTTGTTTCACGAGGTGCAAATGCGGTCTCTTTTTGAAGATTCAAAAACTTTTGCCGATTGCATTCCTGTCCGTGACCCGAAAGCCATTGTTGAAGATTATAAAGAAAACAAGGAAAATAAAGATCTCAACCTCCATAGTTTTGTAAAGCAAAACTTCCGTTTGCCAGTAGCTGTAGAAGTAACCTACGAAGCCGATACTGCCCATACAGTTAAAGAACATATAGAGCAACTTTGGCAAGTATTGAAAAGAAAACCTGATATTGAAGACGGATCTAGCCTTATTCCACTTCCCTATTCTTATATAGTCCCTGGAGGTCGGTTTAGAGAAATTTATTATTGGGATTCCTACTTCACTATGCTTGGGCTGGAAGAGTCAGGAGAAGACAGCCTCTACTTTTCGATGCTCAATAATTTCAAGCACCTTATTGACCAATATGGTTTTGTGCCCAATGGCAACCGCACCTATTACCTTACAAGGGGACAGCCCCCTTTTTATGCACTGATGGTAGGCCATACCGCTGATAATTATGGAGACCAATATCTATTGAAACATCTTGAAACCCTCGAAAAAGAGTATAACTTTTGGATGAGTGGATCAGAAGGCATAGACACTATTGAGAGCGCATATAGAAGAATTATAAAAATGCCTGACGGTGAGATATTAAACCGTTATTGGGACGATACAACCAGCCCACGACCAGAGTCGTATAGAGAAGACGTCATATTGGCACAACAGTCAGAAAGAGATCCTAAAGACCTGCTCCGGAACATCAGGGCTGCATGTGAATCAGGCTGGGATTTTAGTAGCCGTTGGTTTGCAGATGGCAAAAACCTCTCCTCTATTCATATTACAGAACTTGTCCCCATAGACCTAAACTCGCTACTATATTATTCAGAAACTTTGCTTAGCAGAGGCTATGGTCTGGCAGAAAATACCGAGAAAAGCCGGTTTTACCATAACAGGTCTCAAAACAGAAAAGCAGCAATTAACAAATATTGCTTAGATACACTTTCAGGCATCTACCTTGATTACAACTTTGTAAGCAAAGCGCTTTCTGACAAAAAGACCTTGGCTTCTGCGGTTCCGCTCTTTTTGAACATAGCAGATACAATGACTGCAGAAAACACCTCTGTTTTTATTAAGGAACACTTACTGCATAAAGGCGGAGCTGTAACTACAACACTAGAAACAGAAGAGCAATGGGACAAACCCAATGGCTGGGCACCCTTGCATTATATGACTATAGAAGGTTTAAAAAATTATGGGCTTCATGAAAATGCCGAAGAAATAGCCAACCGCTGGATAGAAACAAACATGACTATTTTCAACCAAAGCCACAAATTGACAGAAAAATACAATGTTGTAAAACCCAATATAAAAGGAGGCGGCGGCGAATACCCCTTACAAGATGGTTTTGGCTGGACCAATGCAGTCCTATTAAAGTTACTTTCTAAAGAAAACTAGTCAACTCTAATTGGCAACCTAATCATACTACCTCATAAGCGTCACATTACTGGTCCGAGAGAACTCTTTACCATCGTGAAACTTGCCTTTGACAACATAGGTATATACGCCCATTGGATGGTTTTGCCCAGTCCACCCATTGCCACTTGCCTCATCAAAATCAGTAGTAAAATACACCCGCTCTCCCCACCTGTTGAATACTTCAAAAACGAACCCTTCTGAAGATATGTTTTCTCCAAATACTTTTAATGTCCTATTGTCTGGATTACTCGAAGCAGGAGCAAAAACATTAGGAACAAATAGTACACTTTTGGCTTCAATAGGCTTAAATCCCCGCACCAGCATCGTAGTGTCTACCTTTCCACATATATTCTCGGCTGTAACAGACATAGCAATTTGCCCGATATCATCATCCGAAGGCACATACACAACTGCATGATCATCATGATCAGTAAAAATACCGCCTCCGGTAGAACTCCACGAATAGACCAAATCATCCCCTACAGCTATGGCCTGCAATCGGTAATCTTGCTCTACATTGAACAAGGTATCAGCAGAAATATAAACGCCCAAAGGCGTTTCGATGTACCTAACATTCTTTTCAACTGTCGCAAAGCAATTGTTTACCGGTTCTGTAACAGTAAGCTGATACACCCCAGGTTCTGAAACCTCTTCACTATTGTCGTTGCCAAGAGCGGAATTAGTAGTAAGATTCATCCATTGAAATGATAAATCACCTACTTCATATTGAGCTTCAAGCACCACGGAACTACCTGTACAAGAAGAAGTGTCTGCGCCTCCCAAACTAACGAAAGGGGCGGGTATTAACTCTACCCAAGTAGTGTCAAAATAGCTACTGCAGTTATTGGCATCAATGGCCTGAAGGAAAAAATTGCCAGACACCTTAGGACGCAGCTCCTGCTCTAAGCCTTCATAAACAGTAGAATCATAAGCTGAAACCCAACGGTAGCTATATGGAGATACCGTTTCCTGAACAACAGTACCTGTTAGATCAACTGCCGTCCCTTCACAAATGGTATCATTAGCCCCAGCTTGAACGACAGGAGCAGGTATTAAACTTATATTGATAGAGTCTTCCGCTTCGCAGCCACGGCCGTCCACTGTACGCACACTAACATACCCTTCGTCTACAGGATTTAAATAAGCCACCCTGCTTTCAGTGGCAGAAAAATATGCTTCCGGCTCCCAATAATAGGAGTATGGAGATTGCCCTGCAGACGCAATGGCACTTAACTGAATACTATCATTTTCACACACATCAGCCTCACTTCCATTTTCGACTATAACCATAAGGTTAGAGACCTGAACACGGATTCCAGCTGAATCTTTGCAACCCAAAGCATCGAAAGCCCGTGCGTAAATGGTTCTTCCTGAAGTAAGGCTTACCGTTGGCGTCCTGCTTTCAGGGTCACTAACACCTTCAGCAGGCATCCAACTAAAAGTATAGTCTGAAGGGCTTTCAGGATCTTCACCTTTAACATTGGCCCCTAAGGTAATTTCCTGATTACGGCAAACTAGCGTATCGGAAAAAGCTACCTCTACTTTAATTTCAGGCCTGACACTCACATTTATTATCGAAGAGTCAGCACAACCTGAAGCACTACCACTATCTCTCACAACAACTTTATAAGCTGTACTAGAGTCAGGTCTTGCCAAAGGCTCAGCAATATCAGCTTGATCCAGAGATTCCGAAGGAGTCCATGAAAAATAATAAGGTTCTGTTCCTTCCGAAACGATGGTTGCGCTGAGCTGAACTTCACTACCAAAGCAAATGGTTGTGTCATTCCCAACATCTACTTTAGGAGCAGGGTTTACATTAACCTTAACGGTATCTGTAGCAGCACATGGAAAAGGGAATGGCCCTTGAGCGCGAAACCAGTATTCACCTGGGGAATCAACTGTAATACTTTCTGTATTAGCCCCTGTACTCCACATATACTGATACATACCTCCCTGAGTAGCCAAAGAAGTAAGAGTAACAGATTCGCCTTCACATATATCAATATCAGGCCCCAAATCAACCGGAGGAGATTCTAACTCCCACACATATATGGTATCAGAAACACTGCAACCATAAGAATCCTCTGCGACAGCTATATATTCAGCAGCGCCATCAGGAATATCACCTAAAGACAAAGTAGGTTCTGTACCTACAGATGGAGTAGAAATATCATTGATATACCAGTTATAGTTTGACAATGAAGGATCATCAGTGGCTTGTAATACCAAAGGGTCTTTCTTGCATTTAAAAATTAGATCCGGGTCATTATGAATGGCAAAAGGAGTTGACGGGTGATACCTCACATGTACAGTATCAAAATCCGTATTGCCTAACTGGTCCCTCACCCGCAACACCCACATTCCTGAATCAGTAGTGGGCAGGTTTCTAACATTAAGTGTAGGAGGTGGGTTGTAGGAAACATTTTGCCACTGGTAACCCACATTGGTAGCAGTCCCACAGTTGCTTCCATTAAGGTTGAACACAGTCCCCTTACAAATAGTAACACTTTTGTCGGTAATGGTATGGTCAGGAATGTCAATACATGCTTTAACAGCTTGCGCATAAGAACTTACCGAAGCCAAAAATAGCATCAGAAAAGCTGTTAAACCCCATATTTTCCTTAACATATCCATCCTAGAGTAAAAATAATTTATATCTTTAATATTCAATAATTCTGGAAATATACGAATTATTGTCTATAATAAGGCTAACTAAGTATACGCCTTTTGGCAGCCCAAGTTCTTCAGCGCTAAATGTGTAATTATGTTGCCCCGGGAATTGGTAACCATTTTCAAACTGTTTGACTGTTTGACCCAAGCTATTCCGAACTTCCAAAACAACATTAGCAGAACGTTCAAGCATGTAATTTATGTTAGTTTGCCCCTGGTAAGGATTGGGATATGCCTTAAAATTTAATGTTTCCGACAGCTCACTAGCAGTACTAGTACACAATTCCACCTTTATAGGTTGAGCGGCAGAAGCAGAACATCCATTTTCCGCAGTATAAGTATAAACAACTTCATGGCTACCTACCCCGGCACTATCCGGGTCAAACTTTTCTTCATCAATAACCCCTACACCTTTATAATAACCTCCCGTAGGTGTACCATGGGTCAAAATTACCAGTTCGTCATCATGACATACTTCATCCCATTCCTTCAAATAGTAAACTTCTGGGGAAGGGACAATATTAAAAGGTTCACTAATAAACCCACTCATTTGAGGACTGGTGGTATTAACCCTAGCGAGATAGTCTTCTCCTGGAGGATAATCGCTTGGATCTAGCCATACAATGGCCGTATCACTAGTTGTTCCTTGTATAGAAGCGACTGTCTGAAAGCCCCCCATATGATTTGTTACCTGAACAAAAAAGCGGTTTCCTTCCATAATATCACCGGTAACATTATAAGGAATCCTGACAGGCTGGCCACTACAAACCGGCCCTTCAATTTCTCCTACAGTGATAGTAACAGGGGTTAATCCTGGGTGATATTCATAGAAATCACCTCTTACTGCTTGGTCAGCAGAAGTACCCGTTCCAACATAACCTTTGTCCCCTATTGCAAAAGCTACAGCGCTCTTTACCGCTCCTCCTTTATAGTCGGCCTTATCCACCCACTCATTTTTCACAGGGTCAAATTCATAAAAGTCTTCTAAGTCACCTTCACTGTTATAACCTGTCCCCACATATCCCAAGTTACCAATAGCCATTCCAATAGCGCCTGCTCTTTCTACACCTAACAAGTCTGCTTTTTGCGTCCATGCGTCGGCTTCAGGATCATATTCCCACATATCTTTCAAGAAAACCTCACCATCAAAACCAGTTCCCACATATCCTTTATCACCTATAGAGAAGCCAACCGCATGCTCTCTAGCCACACCGGCAAAATTATTTTTAGCATTCCATGAGTTGTCAGTAGCATCAAATTCTATCAAATCATTACGTCTTTGGTTTCCATTGGTACCCGTTGCCACATAACCTTTATTCCCAACAGCAAAACCTACAGAGTAAAACCTTCTTAGGTTGTTTCCTCCAATATTTCCACTTCCAGCCCAGGTATTGGTACTTTGATCGTACACAAAGAAATCCCTGTTTCCGGTAGCACCAGAAGCCCCTGTTCCTACATACCCTTTATTTTCTATTACAAAAGCCGCTGCCAGACTTCTTGCAGATCCAGAGAACTCAGCTTTCTGGGTCCAAGTGTTGGTAGCAGGGTCATACTCCCAAAAATCGGTTCTGTCCACTGCACCATCAAAACCTGTTCCGATATAGCCTTTATCACCGATAGCAAAACCAACAGCCCCAAACCTGGAAGCCCCGGCAAAGTCCGCTTTTCTATCCCAGTAGTTCTGTCCCAATACCACAGTACAGGTGGCAAACATCAACAGATGAACAAGTAAGAACCTTCGTATGCAAGCCCATCCTTTATACGGATTTAAAACTGCCATAATATTCTCCCTTAGTTTATATTTTTTTTCTATAGCCTTCAAAAGGTTATCTTATCAAAGTTACTTTACCCTGCTCAGTTCTACCCAAATGCCTAAACTCCTCATATTTCGACTCGAACTTTACGATATAAGGGTAAACGCCAGGTGGCATTTCTTCACCTCTAAATGTACCATCCCAACCTTCTTCAGGGTCTTCTGTATAGAAGATTATTTCGCCCCACCTATTGAAAATAGTCAATGAGAAATGTCCAATATGGGCGCTATATAACCTAAACTCCCTATCTCTGGAATCCCCACCAGGAGCAAAAGCATTTGGCGAGACCATTCTCGGTGGACATTTGTCTTCCACCACCACACTATCTTCGGTTCCACAGCCATATTGGTTAAATACGGTTACGTAATATGTTCCATGTCCCAAGACCTCATTTTCCCTGGCAGTATTATCGTTAATCTCCCACAGGTATCTATGGCCTGGTCCCGCATCAAGGGTAAGTGCCCCATCTGTTTCAAAGCAATGCTTCTCCAAATTGCTCATATCCGGTTCAGGATACTCATGGAAGTCCACTCTTGCGGTATCGTGTGTAATACACTCTCCCTCCCCTAAACTATATATTACGGAATACCTACCAGGTTCGGTTACAGGTAAAGTTCCATCTCTTTGACTTAAAGGCTCTCCATTTCTGTACCACTCATACATAGACTGGTCACTTTGGAAATTTTGAGGTTGTGCGTTTAACCTGACTATATCACCTAAACAGGCATCAGTATCATCAACGTTGATTCTAGGAGGCGGATATGTAACAACCTCAATGTTTCTCGTTGATGCACAACCAAGGTTGTCAGTAGCTGTTACAGCATAGGTATCAATATGCCCTGGTGCATCACCTCCAACCACATTCACCGAGTGAGAATCTTCACCTGGCAACAAACTTCCATTTAATAGCCACCTATATTCGAAATCAGGATCTTCAGTAGTACTTATTGAAGAGTTAGACCCAACACAGAGCAGTTTATCTTCCGCCTCAAGTGCCGGTGGTGCTGTAACATCGCTAAAAGCAATCCTCATACATTCATTATGCGAAAACACTACCATATGCTCACCTGGTTTTTCAACCTCCAGAATCCTATCTACTTCCCTGAACAATAAAGTATCGTTTCGAAACCATTGATAACTACCGCTCAAACTGAAAGACGGGTTAGCGTCTATCTCCAAGCCTTCTTCCAGACAAGCATGAGCAGGAGGAGCTAGGTTTGGCGGGTCTACCACATTAACATCAACAGTATCATACACACTACACCCTTGCCCATCAGTTACCGACAAGACAAATGAGGTATCTTGACTAACGGTCACAACCACAATTCCAGATGTTCCAATAATCTCACCAGACATACTGTACCATCTATAGGTAGCATTAGGAACAGGTTGTGCCAATAAAAACGTTTGTTCACCACGGCAAATGGTCTGAGAACGTCCTGCGTCTGCCACAGGCAACTCAGTCACCACTACCGTCATTTCTTCACTCACAGGGTTACAAGTACCGTTACCCTCTGAAGTCAAGGTAATCTTTGCCTCTCCAGCAGCCATGTCTTCTTCTGAAGGATAATACACAGCATCTAAAGCGAATTCATTTGGAGCAAAGTAGCCACTTCCTGCAGTACTCCACCTACCACCAGTTGCATTATGCACAGAACCACTTATAGGTGCGCCGGAAAAGTCTGCACAAACCCTTCCCTCCCCAGTAGAAACTACCGGTGCAGGATTAATACTGACGGTGGTGGTAGTATAATACGTTTGACATGTACCATTTCCAGTAGTAGTAAGCGTAAATGTCACCTCCCGACGAGCAGTATCAGCTTCAGACGGCACATACGTAGTATTTAGGTGATTCTGTCCAGGGGCAAAACTTCCAGTACCATCCTCCGTTGTCCAGCGTCCTCCTGTGGACACAGTCACAGCGCCATTCAATTCAAATGCTTCCACATCTGCACAAACTGTTAATGGAGGCCCTGCATCTACAGTAGGCCTCGGCGTAAAGCGGATAAACACATCATCGCTATAAATTTGACAGCTACCAGTACCAGTAGTAGTTAGAGTCAGTCTTACTACACCTGCATCCTTATCTGCCTGAGATGGAATATACTCAGCTCTTCTGGTCATTGGATCAGGAGCAAAGGTTCCACTTCCAGATGTAGTCCAAAAGGCGCCAGTAGCTACTGTAGTACTTCCTTCAAGCTGAATACTATCTGCATCATAACATATACTTATGTCTTCACCAGCATCAACTGTAGGTGCCGGTGTAATTCTCACACGCATAGAAGCATTAACTTCATAACAAGATCCTGAACCAGTAGTGGTCAAAACAAGCCCCACCTGTCCAGCAGCAATATCCTCTTCCGATGGGATATATCTTGCATCAAGGGTTTGGGCATTAGGAACAAACCGACCTGACCCCGACGAGGTCCATTCTCCTCCGGTAGCCACAGTCACTGCGCCATTCAATTGCACAAATCCAGCATCCGCACATATGGTTTGGTTATTCCCCGCATCAACTGTAGGCGCAGGAGTAATAGTAATATCAACAGTTGAGGTTTCTGCATTACAATCACCATTGCCAGTTGAAGTCAACCTCAATGTAACAGTACCAGCAGCGATCTCTGCAGCAGAAGGCCTATAAACAGGGTTAAGAACATTTCTAGAAGGAATAAAAATACCAGTACCGCCAGTCCATCTACCACCTGTGGCCACTGTAACAGTTCCTGAAAGTTGTACATCAGCATTATTACCGCATACAGTCCTATTTCGTCCTGCATCTACTGTAGGCGCTGGCGTAATGGTAATTCTCATGTTATCCCTAACCGCATTACAAGTACCATTTCCAGTAGTAGTAAGGCTCAAGTTTACTTGGCCAGCAGCAATTTCTGAAGCAGATGGCGTGTAAACAGCGTCCAATGTTTCATTGTTAGGGCTAAAAGTGCCATTTCCGCCAGTCCATCTACCGCCAGTAGCAACCGTAACGGCACCGTCCAAAGCAACTTCAGCATTGTTGCCACACACCGTTACATTGCTTCCTGCATCAACTGTAGGCGCAGGAGTTATAGTAATAGTTTTCTGGTCTACCACTGGGTTACAAGTACCGTTTCCTGTTGTGGTAAGCGTAAGCACAACACTACCATTGGCCCTATCTTGAGAAGATGGGATATAGGCTCCATTCAGCGAATATGTATCTGGTGTAAATGAACCAGATCCGCTTGAGGTCCAAGCTCCGCCAGTGGCAACTGTAACATCTCCATTTAAAGCTACTTCATCTATATCAGCACAAACCGTTACATCATCGCCTGGATCAACGGTAGGCGCCGGTGTAATGGTTACGTTAATTGATGATGAGACAGGGTTACATATACCATTGCCTGTAGTAGTCAATGTCAATGTTACACCAGTAGAATTACGATCATCATCAGATGGTATATAAACTGCATTTAAATCATCTTCGCTAGGCGAGAAAGTTCCAGACCCTGTAGAAGACCAAACACCGCCAGTAGCCACAGTAACAGATCCGCCCAGTTGAACACCTGCAATATCAGCACATACTGTTCTGTTTTGACCAGCATTGACAGTAGGAGCTGGAGTAAAGTCAATTCTCATATTTCTAGAAACAGGGTTACAAAGCCCATTTCCTGTAGAAACCAATGTAAGTATGACCTGTCCCGAAGCTTTATCCGCATCAGAAGGGAAGTAAATAGCATTAAGATCTGTAGGGTCTGAGAATGTACCACTGCCATTGGTAGACCATTGTCCACCTGTAGCCACTTCTACATTTCCACTTAATTGAATTTCATCTCTATCACGACATATCACCATATTTTCTCCTGGGTCGACTTCAGGGATAGGCGTTATGGTCAAATCCATAACATCAGAAACAGCGCTACAAGTACCATTGCCTGTACTGGTTAATACCAATTCAACACTCCCGGCTTCTATATCTAATTGAGATGGATAGTAAGAGGCATTTAAGGCATTGGAACCAGGCGCAAAACTACCAGAACCTGAAGAAGTCCAAGAAGCACCAGATGCTACGGTTACATTACCATTCAATGCTACACTACCCACATCCCCACACACCGTTTGAGGGTCGCCAGCAAAAATGGTAGGCGCATCAGTGATGGTAATAACCACCTCATCATATACAGGCTGGCATAGGTCATTATCAATAGTAGTCAACCTCAGCGTTACAGAACCTGCCAGACTATCATCAGACGAAAGGTAATAAGTAGCAGCTAAGTCATTGACGTCTGAAAAAGTTCCATTACCTGAAACGACAGACCATTCACCACCACCGGCTACTTTTACAGAACCATTTAATGGCACACCACCAGCGTCTGCACATACAGTGACATTACGCCCAGCATTTACTTCTGGCGCAGGGTCAATGGTCACCCGCACATTGTCAAACACCTCATCACAGGCCACATTACCAGTAGTAAACAAGGTCAATATAACAAAGCCATCATCTTTATCGTCTTCACTAGGAATGTATGATGTGGCAGGATTTTCTGGGTCAGAGAAATATCCAGAACCAGAGGTAGACCACATAGCTCCAGGAGCATTTTCTGTTTCCCCATCCAACTGAATTTCATCAAAATCAGCACACACACTAAAATCATCCCCGGCATTTGCTCTTGGTCTAGGTAGATAAGTAACTACCATCGTATCTGTAACAGGAATACAATCTCCATTACCCGTAGTCCTCAACACCAATTCTATTTCACCATTATCAATGTCTTCTTCCGAAGGGATATAAGTTGCCTCCATGCTGTACTGGTTAGGCGTAAAGAAACCAGTTCCATTAGTTGTTTCCCACATACCGCCAGTAGCCACCGAAATAAATCCTTGTAACGGCACCTCTGGGTTAGTAAAACACAAGGTAGTATCTTCTCCGGCATTAACAACAGCAATAGGCGCAGGAGTAAAGCTCAAAGTCATTTCGTCATAAGCAGGAATACAAGGTTCCATTCCGGCGGTAGTCAACCTCAGCACCACAGAGCCCGCAATTGTATCAGCACCAGAAGGCACATAAAAAGCATCAAGATCTGTCTCTGAAGGATCGAAAGTTCCTGAACCACTGGTCGTCCATACACCACCTGGCGCATTGGCCACAGCACCACTCAACTGTACGCCACCACTATTGGCGCAAATCTCTACATCTGGCCCAGCATCTGCAGCAGGTGTAGGGCTTATATAAAGCGTAAGGTTATCTGAGTAAGCCTGACACCTTCCATTTTGAGTAGAGGTGATGGTCAACTCTACAGACCCATTAGCCCGATCATCATCAGAAGGAATATAAATTGGGTCTATCCTTGAAGCGTTAGGTGCAAAGCTTCCAGTTCCGGTAGTGGTCCAAACAGCACCGCCAGCATTTTCCACCATCCCATTTAACTGTACACCAGTATTGTCAGAACAAATCGACTCCGCACCTGCGTCCACTACAGGAACAGGCAAGATGGTCAATACCATTGCGTCAGACACAGGCTTACAGTCACCTTGTTCCAGTGTCTCAAGAGTCAATGTCACACTTCCAGCTTCCTTATCTTCCTCAGAGGGCTGGTATTCCGAAAGCACATTGTTAGCATCCGTAAAGGTACCAGTTCCAGAAGTTGTCCACCTCACCTGGCTTGCCACTGTCACAGACCCTGTCAAAGAAAGTATATCTTCATCGGCACAGGCTGTTTTATCAGGACCTGCACTAATAACTGGGGCTGGCGTAATGATTACTTCTATTGAATCATGTACGGCATTACAATTGCCATTATCAATAGTAGAAAGGGTTAATACTACCCTACCTGAGGCTGTATCCTCTGCGGAAGGAATGTAAGCAGTTGTCAAGTCATTAACATTTCCAAAAGTACCAGTACCGGAACTCGACCACTCGCCACCACCGGCACCACCAATAAAGCCATCAAGCTCAATCTGAGCGGTATCAGCACAAACAGTCAGATCAAGACCTGCCTCTGCCACAGGAGGATCTGCTATATATAGTGTAATCTCATCTGAAACAGCCTTACAGTCGCCGTTTCCTGTGGTAGTTATTGTTATGGTAATAAACTCTTCATTTACGTCACCACTACCTAAAGTATATGTAGTAATGGCATCTGCAGGATTTCCAAAATCACCATCTCCTGTAGTAGTCCATATCACACCACTTGCCACAGTAAAAGTACCTTCCAAATCAATTGTACCATTATTGGCACAAACGATAGCAGGCCCGGCATCTACAGTAGGCGCAGGCGTCAATATCAGTTCAAGAGAATCACTGACAGGAAAACAGTTACCATTTCCTGTAGTAGTTAAGGTAAGGGTCACCATTCCAGAGGTTGTATCTTCAGCAGATGGGTGATAAACAGCATCTAAAAGATCCCCATCGTCAAAAGCACCCGAACCTGATGTTGTCCACGTGCCACCATCAGCACCAGAAACCACTCCTGCCAATTGTACACCATCTGTATCCGCACATACCACTTGGTCATCACCAGCATCGGCAGTTGGCGGAGGAGCTATATTTAATATAATAGTATCAGAAACAGGGTTACAGTCACCATTACCAACAGAAGTAAGCACCAAAGTTACAAACTCCCGGCCTTCATCAGCAGCGCTTAAGGTATAGGTAGTAAGCAAACTGTTTTCATCACCAAAATCACCTGTACCATCAGGAGTACTCCAAACCCCACCCGAAGCCACTGTTATTGTCGCATCAAGATCAACAGAACCGGCATTGGCACATATAACTGCAGGTCCAGCATTCACATAAGGAGCCGGAGTAATGGTAATACGCATGGTATCTGTATCAGCGCTACAGAATCCGTTGTCCAGGGTTGTAAGCACTAAGTCTACATACCCAGCGGCAGTATCTGCTGAAGAAGGTATATAGGAAGCATTAAAATCCTCTTCATCACTAAATGATCCACTACCTAAAGAACTCCAGTTAGCAGCCCCCGTACTGGAATTGCCATCCAAAGTAACTACGGCATTATTGGCACATACCACCTGATCAGGACCAGCATCAGCAACTGGTATGTCTCCAAAGTTAATAATGATGGAATCAGAGACTTCCATACATAAGTCATTATCAATAGTAGTAATGGTCAAAATAACTGTACCAGAATCTCTATCGGCAGGGTCAACATAATAGTTGGTAATTGGATCTGATGGATCACCAAATGTTCCTGCACCAGAAGTAGTCCAAATAACTCCGCCAGCAATAGTATAATCACCATTTACAGGTATTATATCACTGTCAGCACAAACATTGGCCGCCCCAGCAGTTACTGTTGGGGCTGGGTTTAAGGTAATAACCTTATCATCAGAAACTGGCTTACACAATCCTTGCTCTGTAGTGGTATAGGTCAAAGTCACCTCGCCATTCTCATAATCATCTTCTGTGAAAGCATATGAAGCTCTAAACTTATTTGCATAGTTCGTGTTAAACGAACCTTCACCAGAGCTCGTCCATACACCTTCGGTCGCACCTGTTACATTAGCGGTAAAGATCATAAATTCATTATCAGAGCATATGGTGACATCATTACCAGCATTGACGGTAGGAGCGGGCTCAATAGTCAATGTCATCTGATCAGAAACAGGGACACAGTTTCCGTTACCTGTAGTCGTTAAGGTCAAAATCACTTCACCTTCCTCCCCTTCGTCAGGAATATAGGTGGTGTTCAAGGCATCAGGATCTGAGAAAGTACCGTTACCAGAGGTTGTCCAAGTACCACCATCCGCTATGGTTACAGCACCCGAAAGCTCTACTCCGGCCGTATCCGCACAAACAGTCTTATCGGGTCCCGCATTGGCAGTAGGCGCAGGCGTAACGGTAATACGCATTCTATCTGACACAGAAGCACATTCCCCTGTACCTGTAGTAGTCAAAGTCAGCTCGGCAAAACCGTTACTTCTATCTACCGCCGAAAGCCTATAAGAAGCGTTGAGCGATTCATTACTTGGCGTAAAGCTTCCTCCTCCAGAAGAAGTCCATCTACCACCAGTTGCAGTGCCGCCAACTGACCCTGAAAGTGGCACCTCTGGATTATTGGCACAAACTATTTGGTCTGTTCCGGCATCAGCGGTCGGCGGTGGAACAATGCTGATAAGAATGTCTTGCGTTGCCGCTTCACACCCACCGTTTTCCCTGGTAGCCACAGTGATAGTCACACTACCATCAGCCGCATCACCGGCGGAAGGTCTATACGAAGGGCTAGCTGAAGTTGCAGAGGGAGAAAAAGTTCCCGAACCACTCGTTGTCCATGTCACACCTCCGGCATTTTCAAAAGTAGCACTCAAAGGAACACTGGATGAGTTAGAACAAATGGTAGCAGATCCAGCATCCACAGTTGGTTGCCTTGAAAACCTAATAATAATATTTCTCGAAACAGCACTACAAGGCGAGTTCCCAACAGAAGTCAATGTAAGCGTGACCATATCTGCTTGTTTATCTTCAGCAGAAGGTATATACTCTGCATCCAAAGCATTGGCATCAGGAGAAAATGTACCTGTGCCTGTAGTCGTCCATAACCCACCTGAGGCATTCTGAACAGAACCATTCAATTGGATAGCAGAAACAGTCTCACAAACAGTTTGGTTAAATCCTGCACTTACTACAGGTTGAGGCTGAATGGTCAACACCATATTATCAGAAACAGGGTTACAAGTACCGTTTCCTGTAGTAGTCAACCTGATTACCACCTGCCCAGCTGCCACTTGAGCTGCGGTAGGTGTAAAAGTTGTACTCAAACTGTTCGGATCAGAGAAAGTGCCCGTTCCAGAGGACGTAGACCATACACCTCCTGATGCCACTGTGACTATACCGTTAAGGTTAACGCTTCCCCCGGCACATATAGTCCGGTTAGGACCTGCATTGACAGTTGGCGCAGGGGTAATATTTACCCGGATTTGGTCGGTAACCTCCTCACACAAACCGTTACCCTCTGAAGCTAATGTCAACCGGACATATCCCCTTTCTTTATCATTGTCTGAGAAAACATATGTGGCATTGATGTCAAAAGCATTAGGGACAAAGCTACCCGTTCCATCAGTAGCCCATCTCCCCCCAGAAGCATTGGCAACAGTAGCTTCATCTAACAGAATATCATCAACATCGGCACAAACTGTTACATCCGAACCTGCATTTACTACAGGTTTAGGCTGGAAGCTCATAAGCATATCATCAGACACCGCATTACAAAGACCATTCCCTGTAGTGGTCAGGGTAAGTGTAACATTTCCAGCAGCGGTATCAGCAGCAGAAGGCACATAACTAGCCCCTAACGTATTAGCATTTGGCGTAAATGTACCACTACCGGAAGTAGTCCATGCTCCACCAGTAGCAACGGTAACAGATCCGTTCAAAGATACTGAAGATACATCTGCACAAACATTTCTATCAGAACCTGCATTAACAGTAGGTGCTGGCGTAATGGTGACGGAAACATTATCAGTTACCGCATTACAGTCCCCCATACCAGTAGAAGTAAGGACAAAAGACACCCCGCCAGAAGCAATATCGCTATCCGAAGGCACGTAAACAGCATTCAAATCGTCTGGCCCTGGATTGAAAGTTCCTGTTCCGGAAGTTGACCATTCACCACCAGTAGCTACCGTAACAGAACCTTCAAGCTGAATTCCAGAAGCATCCGCACATATCGTTTGACTATTTCCTGCATCTACCACAGGAGCTGGTGTAATGGTAATTTCCATCTCATCCCAAACTTCCAAGCAGTTACCGTTATCGGTTGACCTTAAGGTTAGCGTTACCTGCCCCGCAGCGATATCATCACCCGATGGGTAGTAAACAGCGTTTGGATCATTGGCATTAGGAGCAAAAGACCCAGTCCCCCCAGACCAAACTACACCGCCTGCATTTTCAAAGCTTCCTTCCAATTGTACATCAGCATTATTAGCACACACAACTTGGTCGGCTCCTGCATCAACTACAGGGGCAGGAGATATATTCAACCTTACCTCATCACTAACAGGCGCACAGTTTCCATTGCCTGTGCTTGTAAGGGTCAGTAAAGCATAACCATTGTCAATCTCTGCCTGAGAAGGTGTGTAGGCAATTGATAGAGACTCTCTATTTGGCGTGAGCACACCTTCGCCTCCACTCCATTCTCCACCTTGTGCAATCGTGACAGATCCATTAAGATTAACAGTTGAATTGTTTGCACATATGTTTCTATCATTTCCAGCATTAACCACAGGGGCTGGTGTGATTGTAAATGTCACATAATCAGAAACAGGGTTACAAGTTCCATTACCTGTAGAAGTAAGCATAAGTGTAACAGTTCCTTCTTCGATCTCATCAGCAGAAGGCGTATAAACTGCATCCAAGGCAGAAGCATCAGGCGAGAAGGTACCTGCCCCACCTGACCATTCACCACCTGTGGCCACAGTAACAGAGCCATTCAGTTGAATGTCGGCATTATTGGCACATACGGCCATGTCATCTCCTGCATCAACTACTGGCACAGGAGTAATGGTCAATTCCATTTGATCTTCTACAGCATTACAAGTACCATTGCCCGTTGAGCGCAAACTAAGTGTAACACCTCCGTTGGTCACATCTGAAGCAGAAGGGTGGTAAACAGCATCTAGAGCAGAAGCATTAGGTGTAAAGTAACCTGAACCAGAAGAAGTCCATTGGCCACCACTAGCTACTGTCACTGAACCATCAAGCTGCACATCTTCTAAATCGCCGCACACAGTTAAATCTTCTCCAGCATTAACCACAGGTGCTGGTGTGATAGTTAAAGTCAGTTCATCTGTAACCGGGTTACAGTTTCCATTTCCAGTACTTGTAAGGGTAAGTACAACAGAGCCATTATCAATATCAGATTGAGAAGGTGTATAGGTTGCATTTAGACTATCATCATCATCAAAAGTACCTGTACCGCTGGTTGTCCACTGACCACCAGAAGCAACTGTAACAGCTCCGTTCATTGAAACCGTACCAGCATCAGCACAGACAGTAATATCACCACCCGCATCAACAGTAGGTGCAGGAGTAACTACTAGTTCAGTCCTATCATTAACAGGGTTACACATTCCGTTACCGGTACTTGTAAGCGTCAGCATGACCACACCAGCTTCCATGTCATCAAAAGAAGGCTCGTACATAGTACCTAAATCATTCGCATCAACAAAAGATCCACTTCCTGACGAAGACCAAACACCGCCATCAGCGTGTAAAACAGAACCATTTAACACAGCTCCTTCGGCATCAGCACAAATAGTCAAATTATCACCAGCATCTACTACCGGCACTGGGTTAATAGTTATTTCTAATTCATCCGTAACAGGATTACAAGTCCCATTTCCGGTGGTTAATAAGGTTAGCACAACACCTCCGGCAGCAGTATCCGCCGACGACGGATAATATCTGGCATCAAGAGTTGTGTTGTTAGGCGCAAAAGTTCCTGTTCCAGAAGAAGACCACCTTCCACCTGAAGCTACAGTGACCGAACCGCTTATAGCTACGTGAGCAGAGTCGGCACAAATAGTTACATCTTCTCCTGCATCGGATGTCGGAGCAGGCGTTAAAGTCAGACGCATGTTATCGGTGACCGGATTACAGGTTCCGTTCCCAGTGGTGGTTAAAGTAAAATCAACAAACCCTTGGTCAATATCTTCCTGAGAAGGTACATAAGTAGCATTCAAAACTGATGGGTCAGGGTCAAAAGATCCAGAGCCAGTGATAGTCCACAAACCACCTGTAGCGACAGTAACCTGTCCATTCAGAACAAACCCACTGATATCGGCACATCTGGTCATATTAGGCCCAGCATTAGCAGTCGGAGGCGGCGTAATAGTTAGTTCCATGGTATCAGATGTTGGAGAACATGCTCCATTACCAGTAGAGGTAAGCCTTAAAGTAACATGGCCGTTATCCTTGTCCGCTGCCGATGGCACATAAGATGCATTAACTGTATTGGCACCTGGGTCAAAAGAGCCAGTACCTGTCGTTGTCCATGTGCCACCAGATGCATTTTCTACAGAAGCATCCAATGACACGCTTGAGATGTCTCCACAAACAATCTGGTCTTGGCCAGCATTTACAATTGGGCCAGGTGGCAAGGAAATAGTAACAGTCGAAGACACAGGCGCACAAGGGCCATTTTCTATAGTAGTCAGTGTCAACGTTACAGAACCTGCCTCAATTTCAGCTTCTGATGGGGTATAAGTAGCATTATGCGTCTCCCTATTTGGAGCAAAAGTACCATTTCCGCCAGACCATCTAGCAGGCGAACCAGACCCTTCAAGCCTTACAGGGAAGTCATTGGTACAAACTGTTTTATCTGATCCGGCATCCACCGTTGGGATTTCAGTAAAGGTGATGTTTAATTGATCAGTAACTGGCAAACAAGATCCATTACCACTAGAAGTTAAAGAAAGCGTAACAGTGTTGCCTGGTGCACGGTCTGCATCCGAAGGAATATACTGTGCGTCTAAAGCTGAAGCATTAGGAGCAAAGCTACCACTTCCAGAAGTAGACCAAGTACCGCCATCGGCATACGACACCTCCCCATTAAGTTGAATTTCATTTACTGTTCCACATAACGTCTGATTACTTCCTGCATCAACAACAGGCGTCGGCACAACATTAATTCTTACAATATCAGAAACCTGATTACAGTTTGCATTTCCAGTAGTGACAAGATTTAAGGTAATTTCGCCTTCCTCCATTTCTGAAGAGGTAGGCGTATAAGTCGGGTTTAAAGAAGTTCTACTAGGGCTAAAAGAACCACTTCCGCCAATCCACATACCACCCTGTGCTACTGAAACAGTACCTGAAAGTTGTACAGCAGGGTTGTTCATACAAGATTCAAGATCCGGCCCTGCATCAGCGATAGGGGCTGGGGTGATAGCAATATCTAAAGTACTTTCAACAGGAAGGCAGCCTCCGTTTCCTGTTGTTCTTAAAACAAGCTGTACAGAACCGTTCTCACGTTCAGACTCGGAAGGTATATAAGTTGCATTGAGGGCATTCGCATTTGGTGAGAACGTACCCTCCCCTCCTATCCATTGACCGCCAGTAGCAATGGTAACAGATCCATCTAAAGATACGCTAGCATTATTATAACATACCGACTGAGGATCTCCTGCGTCGACAGTTGGAGCGGGGGTAAAGTTTACCTCCATTTGGTCTGAGACAGGCAAACAGTTACCATTGTCATCAGAAGTAAGTGTCAATGTGATGCTTCCAGACTCTATTTCCTCTGGTGTAGGCGAATAAACCGCACCTAGTGCATTAGGGCTTGGAGAAAAAGACCCATTTCCGCCAGACCATATACCACCACCTGCATTTTCTACCTCCCCTGCCAACTGCACATCTGGGTTATTGGAGCACACAGACATATCTGGTCCTGCATCTACAACAGGAGCAGGGGTAAAATTAATCCTGACCTCATCGGAAACAGGATTACAACCCGTACGAGAAGCAGTCAACCTTAAATTGACATATCCATTTTCCAGCTCCTGATCGGTTGGGTTATACACGGCATTTAAAGTATTGGCATTAGGCGTGAAGGATCCATTACCGCCAGACCAAGTCCTTGTTTGAGAAGCGCCAGCCACCGTTCCAGCAAGTTGTACCTGAGGATTATTCACACATATCTCCTGATCCGGCCCGGCATTAGGCACTGGAGGTGGCAAAAAGTAAATCCTTAAGGTATCACGTGCAGGCAAACAGTTGCCATTATCAGTAGTTTGTAAGATAAGCGCCATCAAAGGCATAGCAGTTTCTGCAGCCGACGGAACATAGGTGGCATTTAGGGTCGTATTATTGGGAATAAAAGATCCCATACCTCCAACCCATTCGCCTCCACCAGCTACAGTTACGGAGCCATTCAAGTCCACATTTGGGTTGTTGGAACATACTACAACCTGTTTATTAAGAACCCCAACATCAGCAGTAGGTGCTGGAGATATAGCAATGGTCATTTCATCATAAACAGGCTGGCAGGTACCATAGTCATTTGAAGTCAACCTTAAGGTTACTTCTCCGGCATCTATTTCATCTTCAGAAGGTGTATAAGTAGCATCCAACGCTTCTGCGTTAGGGCTGAAAGTCCCATTACCGCCAGACCAGCTAGCTCCATCAGCAAGTGTTACCGCACCATTTAATGTTACCTCTGCATTATTAGCACAAACCATTTGATCCGTTCCTGCATCTACGGTAGGGGCAGGGGTGATTGTATGAGTAACAACCGAAGTAACTGCGGCACAATTATCATTGCCTGTAGTTCGAAGCGTAAGCTCAACAGATCCTGAAGAAATTTCACCAGAAGATGGTGTATAAGTAGCATCTAATGCTTGGCGATCGGGACTAAAAGAGCCGTTGCCTCCAATCCACTCGCCACCAGCAGCTATTGTTACCGCTCCATTTAAGCTAATATCTGAATTATTGGCACAAACCGTTACGCCGGTACCAGCGTCAGCCGTTGGGGCAGGTGTAATGGTGATATTCATAATGTCTTCCACAGGCAAACAGTTTCCATTGCCAGTAGACCGTAGCGTCAAGCTTACCGTTCCGTTCTCAATTTCATCTTCTGAAGGGGTATAAGAAGCAGACAAACTTGTTCTGCCAGGGTTAAAAGTTCCAGCCCCTCCAACCCATTCTCCTCCAGATGCTCCCGCAACTGTACCATTAAGTTCTAAAGAAGGGTTGTTCGCACAAACAGAGCGATCATCGCCGGCATCTACTACAGGAGCAGGCGTAATGGTAATGCTCATATTGTCACTCACAGGGTTACATCCGCCGTTCCCTGTTGAAGTCAACGTAAGTTGAACAGTAGAAAGGTCATTTTTTTCTTCCTCAGAAGGTGAATAAGTGGCATTTAATGTGTTTCTATCAGGACTGAAAGTTCCATCGCCACCGGTCCAGGCACCACCAGTTGCCCCTGAGACAGCACCACTCAAAACAACATCTGCATTATTGGCACAAACCGTTCTTGAAGAACCTGCATCTATTATTGGCGCTGGATTAATAGCTATACTATAAGATTCTTCTACAGGGTTACATAACCCATTGTCGACAGACCTTAAAGTTAAAGCTACCGTTCCGGCAGATATTTCTCCATCGGAAGGGGTATAGCTAGCTGTCAAATCAGATCTATCTGGACTAAATGTCCCATTTCCTCCAACCCATTCACCTCCACCAGCATTTTCAATACTTCCATCCAAGGCTATCTCAGCATTGTTGGCGCAGACTTCAGCGGGTGCGGTAAACTCAACGACAGGTGCTGGTAAAATAGTTATTACTACCGTATCCCTTTCAGGAAGACAGTTCCCATTGCCAGTAGAAGACAAGACAAGACTTACACTTCCATTTTCAATATCAGCAGAAGATGGTGTATAAGTAGTATTTAAAGAAGATGTACTTGCAAAAGCACCTGTACCACCAGACCATGCTCCTCCTGTAGCCCCAGATACGGTTCCTGATAAACTTACCGTTGAGTTATTGGCACATACAGTCTGATCATTTCCAGCGTCCACTATTGGTGCATCTGTATAGGTGATGACCATTTCATCATACACCGGCGCACAGTCACCATAGTCAGCAGTCAACCTTAAGGTAACACTCCCATTCTCAATATCCGTTGAAGAAGGCATATACACCGCATTCAGTGCATTTTCGCTAGGAGAAAAAGTTCCACCATCGCCACCGCTCCAGGTCACATAATCAGGCATAGAAGACTGACCGTTTAACGTCACTTCTGCATTATTGGCACACACAGACCTATCAGATCCGGCATGTACAGTAGGTGCAGGCGTAATAGTGATTTCCACCTCATCAGAAACAGGGTTACATAAACCATTGCCTGTAGTCGTCAAAGTCAAAACTACAGTACCCTGCTCGATTTCATCCGCAGAAGGTGTATAAGAAGTAGTCAAACTATTTGCGTCAGAGAATGTACCATCTCCGCCAGACCAAACCCCACCTGAAGCAACAGTCACCTCGCCTGTTAACTCAACGGTGCTGTTATTGGCACACACCGTCACGTCTTCCCCTGCGTCAACAGTTGGCGCTTCTTCGAAACTTATGGTAGCCGTACTTTCTACAGGCGTACAAGATTCATGACCATGCCCTCTCAGCGTAAGTGTTACAGACCCAGCCGTTACTTCATCTTCACTGGCGGTATAGGTAGCATTGATTGTGTTACGGTTAGGAAAAAAAGTACCGTTGCCCCCCACCCATTCAACAGACTCCGTATTTTCGGAAGTCCCTGCCAAGCTAGCTACAGGGTTGTTTTCGCACGAAACATAAGGGCCTCCCGCCATCACTTCAGGAGCTGGTGCAATGGTTTGAATTAACGTATCCCTTTCAATTGGACAAGGTTCATTACCAACGGTGCTCACCACATGCTGTACAGTACCGGCCTCAATTTCGGCAGCCGTAGGTGTGTAGACTGGGTTTAATTCATACTCCGAAGGGTCATAAGTACCATTTCCGCCACTCCACACTACCCCAGTGGCAATTTCCACGGTACTGCTCAATTCTACACTAGGATTGTTTTCACAACTAGTCACATCTGGCCCTGCCTCTATCTCTATAGGCGAAGGATTGGCATGAACAGTAACGGTAGCCGATACCGGAGGACAGTTGGTTTGGTCTGTAACTGTTACCGTGTAGGTACCTTCCCCTACATCAACACTTTGTGTATTAGGACCATGATCCCAAGAATATTGATAAGGCGCAAGTCCCCCTTGAATTTCGGCAGTCAAAGTAGCATCGCTTCCTCCAAAACAAATTACAGGGTTTGCGGGGTTAATATATGCTTCTTTCTCTGAAACAAAATAAGCTGTAGCATACTGAACAACCTCATCTCCAGCACATCCTCCTGCAGGCACCCCTTTAACCTCATAAACCACAGAGTCAGGATAATTTTCTTCGGCAGTAACAGTAGGAGAAGTACAATTGCTGGTACAGCTTAGGTAATGATCATATTCTCCCCTTGCTCCAGGAGACACCGAAGTCCATTGAACAGTATTTCCTTCATAACCCTCCACTACCAGTTGACCGACACATCCATCACTCACATAAGCAGGCGGAGAAACGGTAGGTTTAGCAATAGAGCTCACAGAATAAGAGTTAGCATTATTTCCAGGTTTACAAAAAGTGATATAATGCGGTCCTTCACCACTAACACATAGTGCCTCTCCAACTTCTACCGGAGGCCCGCAATCTACCTGATAAAACATTGACCCAGTAGGTTCAGCGCCAGAAGCAATATCAAACCGTAGTCTTTCCGCATCCTCATGAAGCGTCACAATGAACTCAAGACAGTTATTACTACCCCCACAACACCTACCGTTCCGGCTCACATTAGGGCTTTCCCAGTCTCCATCCGGATCATTGGAAAGATCCACTGTAAAAGAAGGTGTACTTCCATTACAGCTAGACTGTGCCAATAAGACAGAGTTTGACCCTGCCAGTATGATTAGCAGCAGACAACCTAAAACGATATTTCTGATGAAATGCATTTAGTATAAAAATGAATAAATCCGGTTTTAACTATTGTACGATGTACGGCAAATTCCTTGTAAAGGTTGAGGGGCGTCCTTGTACTTATTAAAGAAAATAGTACACCATAACCACACAAAAAGCACTTATTTCACTTGAGAGAAGAAAAGATTAATAAACTGTTTATCAACATACAAAGATTTTATTTCACAAAACAAACCAAGCATTTATCTATCATTTATTGCACATAAGTAAAGCTGCTATTATTTTTTTTCTGATAGAAGAACAACGCCCAGAATACAGTCAAACCTTTATAAGTAAAATTCCGTACACTGACAGACCTGACTGTAAAAGACTCATGAATAGACTCTTTATATTTTTATTTTGGCACTAACAGTCTTTAGCTCTTTTAGTCAAGATGTACAATTCAGCCAGTTCTATGCAGTACCGACACATTTGAACCCTGCTTTTGCCGGTAGTGCCCATATGAGCAGGGGCATATTTCACCAAAGAGTGCAATGGCCCGCATTGGACGCAAGATATATTACGTCTTTGGCTTCTACAGACTTCTGGTTCCAAGAGTACCGAAGTGGCGTTGGCATTTATGCCATGCAAGACTTTCAAGGGCAGAACAACATAAGCTCTACAGACATACATGTACAGTATGCCTATGAAATTCCTGTGAATGATCTACTAACCATACGTACAGGCTTGCAGGGAGGATATGTCTCCAGAACTTTGAATTATTCCCGCATGACCTTTCCTGACCAGTTTACAAACGATGGACTGTCCCCAGGTTCAGTAAGCCAGGACATGCTACCTAACGGGCGAAACCAATTTGTCGATATAGGGTCAGGGGTGATGTTATATAATGACAATTTCTGGTTTGGGTATTCAGCATTACACATGAACCGTCCTAACCAGTCTTTTCTTGACGGGGTTAGTCGATTGCCTGTAAAACATGCATTTGTGGCAGGTTATAAGTTCCTACTTAATCACTCAAAATATAATAGTTCTGTATATAAAACCCGTCCATTCTCCATCACCCCAACAGTACATTATAAATTTCAAGGCAAATCTGACCAAGTAGACCTTGGGGTTTATGCACTATATGATCAAGTAATTGCAGGAGTTTGGTACAGAGGGATACCTGTTAAACAGTACCTGCCAGACCTTCACAATAATGAATCAATGGTAGTATTGTTTGGATATAAATTTGACAACATCAGCATCTCCTATAGCTATGATTTTGTAGTTTCCAGACTATCTAGGGCAAGAGCAGCAGGAGCTCATGAGCTTAACATCACATATCTTCATAAAAGAAAAAATAGGAAAAAGCCAATGAAAAGATTACCCTGCCCATCTTTTTAATAACCAAAACATTACAGACAAACTCTATTTTTTTTGTGAAGTTTGGGAATTATTTTTTCTGTTTCCTAGTTGAAATCAGCAATTAAATCCAAATTAAAATCTTATGAAAATTTTCAAAAGTGCACTAGTAGCTTCCGCTTTTATGTTCATGTTTTCTGCAGGTACATCAGAAGCAGCAACAAATAACTCCTTTGAAACAACCTCTACTTCAATAGAAGCTACTTTGGGAGGCAAGCCTTCTAAGCAATTAAAGAAAAATGCAAAAAAACATAAGCAACTGGCCAAAACAAACCGCAGCCAAGCAAAGCTTCAGAAAAAGCAAGAAAAGCTGAACAAGCAAAAAAGAACACTTGACAAAAAAGAGAATAAAATCAAGAAAAACACAAGATAAGCATATATCTATCGTGTTTTTTGAGAGCATGATATATGTAAAAGGCCAACACAGAAAGAAGCTATACCACCCTAGGTTTAGCTTCTTTTTTATTTAGGGCGCGCTGAAAAACGCCCAAAATATTGATCTGTATATATTTGTATGAAAAATAGGAGGTATAGGTGCAAGGTTTTTTCGGTTATTTCTTATTTTTCCGTGCACAATAAATTGAGAAACTTTTAATCCAATACTTTTTTGGGCTAGCCACAAGCGCACAATCTACTTTATGGCCTTACATTCGAAGTATTCCAATACGTCTTCATGTAAGGCCATGCGTATCTTGCACACTTGTGACTTTTTCAGCAGGCCCTATTTAACCTGAAATAAAATATGCATTAGAACCTTCTATTGCGTGACAAAACAACTTCAAATCAGACGCTTCGCTCTTATTTGGTTTTAACCATAGAACCAATCCACCAAAAACCTGCACACCTTTGCTCTTTTGCACTTAGCCAAACCCTGATCCGCAATTTGGGTTATCTTTAAAAAACAACTTATGTCCATTTATACAGGTCAAAAAAGGTTTAGAGATAGAAAGGATGCCGGACAACAACTAGGCACATTCTTGAAAGAATATGAGGGAAACAATGCTTTAGTACTAGGCATTCCACGTGGTGGGTTAGAGATAGCATATTATGTAGCACAGAGATTAAAAGCAGAGGCTTCACTGGTCATATCCAAGAAGCTACCTTATCCAGGCCAGCCAGAGTTAGCTTTTGGTTCAATTACAGAAGGCGGGTATTCTTGGATATCTGAAGCAGGCAAAAAGCAGCTGAACAAAGAAATAATTGACAGAGCTACTGAAGAACAGCAAAAAGAGATCGACCGGAGAATTAAAGAGTACAGAAATGGCCAGCCTCTACCAGACATGAAAGGTAGAACGGTAATTATTGTAGACGATGGTATTGCCACCGGAGCGACTTTAATACCAGTCATCCAGTTGTGCAGAGATCAGTCTCCTGAAAAAATCATTGTAGCCGTACCGGTAGCCGGGAAAGGCGACCTTGGGGTAATTCCCAAACTTGCAGATGAAGTAAAGGTACTGGAGCAACCGGAGCTTTTTTATGCAGTGGGCCAGGCCTATGAAAACTTTAGGAATATGAGCGAAGAAGAGGTTTTTGACATACTTCAAAAGCTCAATGCCTAAGTTATAAATATGAGTTATTGAAACCAATAACTCATATTTTCCTATATTTCAACCTCAAACTATTAGAGACTACGGAAACGGAACTAAAAGCCATAGCAGCACCCGCGACCATTGGGTTCAATAAATAGCCTGTAAAAGGATAAAAAAGCCCCGCAGCAATTGGTATGGCGATAACATTATATATAAAAGCCCAAAACAAGTTCTGTTTAATGGTTGCCATGGTATGAGAAGAGAGCTTCAAGCTCTTACTCAACAAAGATATATCAGAAGACATCAAAGTTATCGCAGCCACATCCATCGCAATATCAGAACCTTTGCCCATAGCAATGCTCACATCCGCCCTTGCCAATGCTTGGCTGTCATTAATGCCATCGCCAACCATAACCACTGTCTCCCCTTGACTTTTCAACTGCTGAACAAATTGTTCTTTTCCCCCTGGCAACACTTCAGCAATTACATTATTGCTATCTATACCCGCCTCTGCCGCTATTTTATCAGCCGTACCTTTATTGTCACCTGTGAGCATATACACCTTCATTCCTCGGAGCTTTAGTCGGGCAACTTCTTCCCTTACCCCTTCTTTTAATGTATCAGCAAGCGAAAAAACAGCCATTACCTCCACATCATTGCTAAAGTAAACCAAAGAATTCCCGGCACTTTCCTTTTCTGCAGCAAAAATCTCTAGTTCCCGGTCCACTTGAATGTGGTGAGATCGCATTAACTTTTCATTTCCGGCAAAAAACTTTTTACCTCCATAATAAAAGCCTATACCAGCACCAGGTAAATTCTCAAAATCAGAAATAGCTACAGGTTTTGCATGAGAGAGACCTTTTGCCAATGCCTCTGCGAGCGGATGTCCTGAAGACAATTCAGCACTTAGCAGTACACCTTCTAGTTCTGTAGTGTCTTCGATCCCGCTTTTCCATATAGAACCACTTATTTCAGGCTCCCCTTTCGTAATGGTACCTGTTTTATCCAAAACAACAGCCGTTGCTTTTTTAGCTAACTGCAAAGTTTCTGCATCACGTATTAAAATACCATTTTCGGCACCTTTCCCAATACCCGCCATAATGGCTGTAGGAGTAGCAAGTCCGAGCGCACAAGGGCAAGCAATAATAAGTACGGTTATCAAAGAAAGTATGGCATAAGTAATATTGTTCTCAACATCAGCACCTAGCCATACAAGAAAAGTCAGGACAGCGATGGCTAACACGATAGGCACAAATACTCCCGCTACTTTATCAACCAGTTTCTGTACAGGCGCCTTGCTCCCCTGCGCTTTTTTTACCATCTCAATAATTTGAGCAAGAAAAGTTTCTTGCGCAGCTTTTTCTGCCCTGAACACAAAACTTCCTTTTTGATTTAAAGTCCCAGCAAAAACATGATCACCCTTGACTTTTTCCACAGGTAAAGGTTCGCCAGTAATCATACTTTCATTGACAGCAGAATAACCTTCACTTATTACTCCGTCAATAGGTATTCTATCACCTGGCTTTACAGCAATCAAATCTCCGGGCATAACATCTTTTATAGAAACTGTCAATTCTTCACCGTTTCTTATTACCCGAACAGTTTTTGGCTGTAAACCCATCAGCTTTTTAATAGCTTCAGAAGTACCGGCCCTTGCCTGCTCTTCCAAGTAGCGCCCCAACAGAATAAAAGCAATTATCACCGCCGCTGCTTCAAAATACACGTGAGGCTCTAACCCACGCGAAAGCATAAAGTCAGGAAAAATAGTATTGAACGCACTATAGATAAAAGCTATACCAGTGCTCAACGCCACTAAAGTATCCATATTGGCACGCAAATATTTTGCTTGCTTAGCTGCATTTACATAAAATGCTTTACCTGAAACAAATAGTACGGGAGTGCTCAGAACAAACATAATCCATTCTGCATAAGGAACAGAATGATGGAAGAACATACCAATTACAAATACTGGGAAAGAAAATATAAAAGCAAAAAGAGTCTTTCGCTTTAACTTTTGCAAAGCCAGCAACTTCTCTTCTTCTATAAGCTCTGCTTCTGCCTCCGTTTCCATATCAAACCCCACTTTTTGTAGAGCCTGGCGCAATTCTCCCGGTGACACTTCTTCAGGGTTATATTCTACCCCTACAGTATGAGACGCAAAGTTTACTTTTGCACTTACTACACCTTTCTGAGCTCCTAAAATCGACTCTACACTACCAGCGCATGAGGCACAAGACATACCCTTTACAGGAAAACGCTCACTTATGTTTTTATCTACAACTTCCATAATTTATCCTATCCTTTCCCCCTCTAAAAGCTAGCAGACAGTCCTGCTATTATAGGGTTTTACAAAAGAACAGAAGAAAGTTATGAAAAGTGTTACAGAATTAGTTCAAAGATTTATAAGATTAACTGGAAGGAAAAACTCGTTTTTATAATACTAAGAAAAACTTTGTTTCTATTGCTCATCTTTAGGTATTCCCACCGTATCTAAAGGTTTCCGTAGGTTCATTTTCTCTGTTTTGTACTTTGAGGGAGAAACGCCTGTCACTTGCCTAAATTGATTGCTCAAATGTGCTACGCTGCTGTACCCTAACTTCCAAGCCATTTCACTTAAAGTCAATTCATTATAAACAAGCAACTCTTTCACCTTTTCTATTTTTTGAAGAATAATGTATTTTTCAACAGTAATATTTTCAGTTGCAGAAAAAATACTGCTTATGTACTGGTAATCTTTACCTGTTTTTTCAGCTAAATAATCTGAGAAATTCTGATGGGCGGGCACATTAAACTTTTGGACTGCTTCTATAACTAAAGTTTTCACCTGTTCAACCAATCTTTCTTTTCTATCCTCAAGTAATTCAAAACCTACATTTTCCAACACAGTTCTAATGTGATTGATGTCTGGTTGCTTTTGGTCACACAACACAGCTTCTCCTAAAGTAACCTCCTCACATGTATAACCTGCTGCGGTCAATTCATCACGCACTACCTTAATACAGCGCGGACAAACCATGTTTTTTATTGAAAACTTATATTTAGTCATGGACATAATATTTAAGGCCGAATGAACTTCGGCCTTAAATTACAAATTTTAATCTATTTAACTTACCTGAATTTTCTTTGCTTCTTTCTTTTCTTCTTTTTGAGTCTTAGGTATGTTTATACAAAGCAAACCATCTTTGTACGTTGCATCAATCTTCTCTACATTGGTATTTTCAGGCAAGTTAAAAGAACGCTCAAAAGAAGAGTAGCTAAATTCCCTTCTGGTAAACCTTTCGTCTTCTTCTTCATGCTTTTCTTCCTTCTGTACAAACACAGACAAGATATTATCCTTTACATCAAGCCTAAAATCTTCTTTGTTTAAACCAGGTGCTGCCATTTCAACCTTAAAGCTATCTCCGTTTTCCTTAACATTGATAGCTGGTGAAGAAAGTACCATATCCTGGCCTGCTGCTTTAAACCTGTCATTGAAGAAATCGTCAAGCATTCCAGACAACACTGTAGGCTTATATTTAACTAGCATAACAACCTCCTTTCTTTTTTCCTCTAATATATAAACAAAGAGGTCAGCGAAAAATTCCCACTAACGAAGCGATCAACAAAAAAATCAAGAACAGCCAAAAAACGAGGCCAATAGAAGCCTCAGAGGTATCAGCCTTATTATAGGCCTTAGATCGCCCTTCATCCTTAGGCAGCTTTTCCCCGGCATGGCCAGTAGCCTTAGCTATAGCAACCAAAAGCAATGAAGTGAGCAAAGCTGCTACCAATCCCGGTATCCAATAAACCCCTACAATGGGCACGCCAGCAGGCCTGACCAAACGAATAGAAACCATTGTGACCAAAAAAATGACCAACATAAATACCCAAAAAGTGCCTATAGTCCCTTTTACCTTAAACAAGGTCAAAAAGACCACCGAAAACAACAAAGAAATAACCAGTGCGAAAAGTATCTCCATCCAAAGCATAAGCAATGTCCTTTTTCAAAAATTAACCTTAGGACTACTTAAATGTTACTTTAAAAACAGAACATTAAAAGGAAACGCTATGGCATATCAAGATCCTTGGACATATACCAATGAACCAGTAGTTAAATCTTACCGGCCACTAAGCAATGTGACAGACCTAGATGCATTAATGGACAGAATAGGCGATGCCAAATATGTCCTTCTGGGCGAGGCTTCTCATGGCACCCATGAGTATTATACTTGGCGAATGGCCATGACCAAAAGGCTAATTGAGGAAAAAGGTTTTTCTTTTGTAGCAGTAGAAGGAGACTGGCCAGATTGTTACGAAATCAACAGGTATATTAAAGATTACCCAGACACACCAGAAAAAATCAGCCAGGTACTGTTAAACTTCCGCAGGTGGCCATCATGGATGTGGGCCAATTGGGAAACTGCTGCACTTGCAGAATGGATGAAAAACTTCAACAAAGAACAAAAGCAAAAAGTAGGGTTCTACGGATTGGATGTTTACAGCCTCTGGGAAAGCATGAACAGCATTGTAAACTATTTAAACCAAACTGATCCACAAACAGCCAAACTTGCCAAAAGGGCGTTTGCTTGTTTCGAGCCTTATGGAGAAGAAGGACAGCAATATGCCAAAGCCACAAAAGCATCACCTGATAACTGCGAAAAAGCCGTACAGGAGCTATTGACAACCATAAGACAAAAAGCTACTTCTTACAATCAAGACCCTGAAGCTCCGCTAAATACCGAGCAGAATGCCATGGTAACGGCCAATGCCGAAAAGTATTACCGCCTAATGATGTCATGGGGGCCAGAGGCATGGAACATGCGCGATATCCACATGACTGACACATTGGACCAGCTTATGAAGTTCCATGGCCCTGATGCCAAAGCCATCGTTTGGGAACATAATACTCATATTGGCGACGCACGGGCTACAAACATGAGCCGTGATGGCATGGTCAATGTAGGGCAACTTGTCAGAGAAAGACATTCCGCAGACGGCGTTGTGCTGGTGGGCTTTGGAGCATACAAAGGAGAAGTGGTTGCAGGTCGAAGCTGGGGCGCCCCTATGGAGGTAATGCCAATACCTGAAGCCAAAACAGGGAGCGTAGAGGAAATCCTGCACAGAGAAAATCCGGGAAACAAGCTCCTAATATTTGAAGACCGAGAAATTAAAAACCACTTTAACAAAAAACTTGGGCATAGGGCTATAGGTGTAGTATATCATCCAGAAAGAGACGCTGGAAATTATGTATCTACCATACTGCCATCCAGGTATGATGCATTCCTGTATTTTGAAAACACACGGGCTTTGCATCCACTGCATATCAAACCTGATGGCAACCTTATTCCGGAAACTTATCCATTCGCTTTCTAAACCTAAAACTATGACAACAATAACCAGCATTTCAGAAAAAGTGGAAGACATCTTGAGAGATGAGGCACCCTACCTGTTGGAGCATATTTGCACCACAGTACCTAAAGAAAAGCTTCATGTACCTGGGCCGGACTTTATAGACAGGGTATTTCTAAATAGCAGTCGCCCTGCGCAAGTATTAAATAACATGGCCCTATTGTACAATTCAGGACGGCTGGGCATGACCGGCTATTTATCTATTCTGCCAGTAGATCAGGGAATAGAGCATTCCGCAGGAAGTGCTTTTGCACCTAACCCTATTTATTTTGACCCTGAAAACATTGTAAAATTAGCCATTGAGGGAGGTTGCAATGCTGTAGCCTCTACTTTCGGGGGGCTTTCTTTGCTGTCAAGGAAATATGCCCATAAAATACCTTTTATAGTAAAAATAAACCACAATGAACTTTTAACATATCCCAACAAGTATAACCAAATTATGTTTGGGAGCGTCAAGGAAGCGTGGAATTTAGGGGCTGTAGCCGTAGGCGCAACAATATACTTTGGAAGCGAAGAGTCAAACAGGCAATTGCAGGAAGTGGCTGAAGCTTTTGAATATGCGCATGAACTAGGTATGGCCACCATATTGTGGTGTTATACTAGAAATAAAGCATTCTCTAACGGGCAGGATTACCATACTGCGGCAGACCTCACGGGACAAGCCAACCATATTGGTGCTACCATACAAGCCGATTTTATCAAGCAAAAAATGGCCAAAACAAACGGAGGTTTTAAGGCCATCAAATTTGGAAAGCAAGTTCCTGATATGTATGACAAGTTAAGTTCTGAACATCCCATAGATTTATGCCGCTATCAATTGGCGAATTGTTATATGGGCAGAATCGGGATGATCAACTCAGGTGGAGCTTCTTCTGGTGAAAGCGATCTAAAAGATGCAGTAAAAACAGCCGTAATTAACAAAAGAGCAGGAGGAACAGGTCTTATCCTAGGGAGAAAAGCCTTCCAAAGACCTTTAAAAGAAGGCATAAACCTTTTGAATTCCATCCAAGGTGTTTATCTTGACCATAACATAACCATAGCCTGATGAAGGAAGTATTAGAACGAACCATATCAGCAAAAGAAATCAATGCAGTAATATTTGACATGGACGGGGTAGTTACCGATACAGCTACCCTGCACATGGCTGCTTGGAAAAAATTGTTTAATAATTTTTTAGATAACCATTACCCTGACAAAAAAAGATTCACTCCGACTGATTATTACAACCTTGTCAATGGCATTAGCAGATTGGACGGAATCAGAAATTTCATTGCCTCCAGGAACATCAACCTTCCTGATGGCTCACCCTCTGAAGAGAGGAATTCGAGACCGACCGTGCATAGCTTAGCCTATAAAAAAAATAAATATTTTAAAGAAATACTTAACCAAAAACAGGCCGAGGTATTTCAGGACACCATAGCCCTTATAAAACAGTTAAAATCCAAAAACATCAAAACAGGGCTCATTTCGGCAAGCAAAAATGCAGAAGAAATAGTAGAGAAAGCAGGGATCAAAGAGCTATTTGACATAATTGCAGACGGAAAACTTGCTGCCAAAGAGCATATCAAAGGGAAACCTGCGCCAGACATCTTTTTATATGCAGCAAAGTCGCTAAAGGTAAAATCTTCCCAAGCCGCCATAGCAGAAGATGCCAGTTCAGGCATCAAAGCAGCAAAAGCTGGAGCGTTCAAACTCGTCATAGGAGTAGACAGAGAAGGAAAAGATGAAATGCTCTACAATGCAGGTGCCGACATTGTCATAAACAACTTTAATGAAATAAAAATATCAGATTGACCATGAGTAACTGGAAGATAAGCTACGACAACAGAGATCCCGAAGAAGAACCACTGAGAGAAGCACTTTGTACACTAGGAAATGGATATTTTGCCACTAGGGGTGCAGCAGAAGAATGTGAATCATCTTGGCCTCACTATCACGGGACTTATCTTGCAGGAGGCTATAACAGGCTAGAGTCTGAAATAGCAGGAAGAACTATTGAAAACGAGGATTTAGTCAACTGGCCAAACTGGTTATATCTAACATTTAAACCAGCCGAAGGAAGCTGGCTTGATTTAAATGATGTAAAAGTAAAGTCTTACCTACAAGAACTCGATCTCAAGAACGGCATCCTCAGCAGAAATATAACTTTTGTAGATGTAGACAACAGGGAAACCACACTAGTTACCCGTAGAATAGTAAGCATGGCTGATCCCCATTTGGCAGCCATAGAATGGACATTAACGCCCCATAACTGGTCTGGAAAAATACATTTCAAATCAGCCATAGATGGCCGTGTCACCAACAACGGTGTAGCCCGGTACAGAGCGCTTAGTTCAAAGCACCTGAACATATTAAATTCAGGAGAGCTTTCAGAAGGTTTTTTCTTGCATGTTGAAACCAACAACAGCAAGATTAGGATGGCACAAGCCGCCAGAAACAGAATCTTTATTAACGACACAGAAACAAAACCAGAAGTTAGCTATTTTAACGAGGAAGGATTTTCAGGACAAGAATTAACGATATCCTGCCAACGGGGCGAGACCATCCGCTTGGAAAAAGTTATTTCCTTATTTACCTCAAAAGATTTTGCCATCGCAGAAACAGGCCTTGCGGCCAGAGAAAAGATCCGCCAAACAGGAAATTTTCCTCAACTGTTAAATGCGCATAAAAAAGCATGGAAAATACATTGGAACAGAGCAGATATTGACATTTCCGGAAATCCAGACGCCCAAAGAGTCTTACGGTTTCACATCTTCCACCTGATGCAAGTTGCTTCGAACAATACCATAGACCTTGATGTAGGCCTTCCATCGCGGGGCTTGCACGGAGAAGCTTATAGAGGGCATATTTTTTGGGATGAGATTTTTATTTTTCCATTGCTTAACCTCAGAATACCCGAGCTTGCAAGGGACCTTATGCTTTACCGCTACAGGCGACTAGGTGCAGCGCGACACATTGCGCAGAAATATGGATATAAAGGAGCCATGTACCCGTGGCAAAGTGGAAGTGACGGAAGAGAAGAAAGCCAGCAAGTTCACTTAAACCCCTTATCAGGAGAATGGATTCCTGACGACACACATTTACAAAGACATGTCAACGCTGCCATTGCTTACAATGCATGGCACTACTATCAGGTTTCTGAAGACAAAGAGTTCTTGTACTTCTATGGTGCAGAGATGATTTTGGAAATTGCCAGGTTCTGGGGCAGTTATGCAACATACAATACCGAAAAACAAAAATATGAAATCAACAAGGTAGTAGGCCCGGACGAGTACCATACCAGATACCCTAACGCTAAAGAAGCAGGGCTAAACAACAACGCCTACACTAACATAATGGCCATTTGGTGTATTAAGTGTGCTTTTAAGGTTCTTGACGTACTTGACCATGAAAGACAAGAAGAACTTATGGACACCCTTGAAATTACCCAAGAAGAACTAGACAGGATGCATGAGGTAAGCACTAATATGTTCATTCCATTTCACAATGGCATAATATCCCAATTTGAAGGGTATGAAAAACTCGAAGAGTTTGACTGGAGAGGCTATCGAAAAAAATATGACGATATACAAAGGTTAGACAGAATCTTAGGGGCAGAGGGAGATACACCTGACAATTACAAAGCCAGCAAGCAGGCTGATGTGCTCATGCTATTCTTTTTATTTTCAAAAGAAGAGCTAAACGAGCTAATGGAACACGCAGGTTATTCTCTAGACGTCAAAAAAATACCAGAAATGGTAGATTATTATCTCAGCCGTACCTCACACGGCTCTACGCTAAGTAGTCACATCCATAGCTGGGTACTAGCAAGAACCGACAGAGAAAGATCTTGGCAGTGTTTTAAGCAAGCATTAAATAGCGATATTCATGACATACAAGGAGGTACTACCCACGAAGGCATCCACTTGGGCGCAATGGCAGGCACGATAGACATGGTACATCGCTGCTATACCGGACTTGAGGTAAGGAATGATATACTGTACCTAAACCCAAGACTTGCAGACCAATTAGACCATTTGAAAGTGCGAATCAGGTACAGAGGCCACTGGATTATCCTAGAGGTATCTCACGACAACCTGAAAATACACTTGGAAAAAGGCTGGGCAGGGGAAGTTAAGCTATGTGTAAAGGGAAAAGAGTTCACCATGCGAACTGGTGAGACCTCTAATATTGCTTTGAATGAAAAGTAAGAAATACCGAGGAGCGTCATAAAGACAACTCCTCGTTTTCACCTTCACCTTTTTTATCGAGCTTCTACAAGAGCAAGATTGATTTCCTCAATCTGCTTTTCCAGATGCTTCATTATTTTCTTGTTTTTGAATTCCTGCCACTGGTCATAAAACACATCATATTCCTCTAGCTCACTTTTAAAGTTCCTAAAAGGCTTTGGCATGTTAAGTGCATCCAAGAGCTTGTCTTGCAAGTCCTCATCTGAAACATGCACAGCAAACTCTTCCATGAATATGTAAATATCCCTAGAAGACACAGTCCTAAATTCATAATAGTTTTCAGGGTTATCTTCTATTTCTTTCAAATCACCATCGACAATATAATAATCTGATGAAAACAACTCATGTGGTTTTACAAAACTTTTAGCTTCTTTAGTTCTGAAGTTGTAGAAACATTGGAAGCCGGAATCTATATCCTCGGCAATAACTTTAATCTGCTGGGGAGTTAATTCAATAAGTTTTCTGTTCATCCTAAAATTTACTTGTGGTTAATGACCTTATAGGCTCAAATAATTTAATTCAAAACTTCCTAATCCTAGGATATATTGTAAAGTAACTTGGAAAAGGAACCTCTAATATAAGAAGCTTTTAAAACGAAAACAGAACTTTTACATGTTTTTTTAGGGTAAAAAATGGAAATATTAATTTTCCTATGACAGAAATCATGTAATATATAACTGTCTCATTCACCTATACCACCGAACCAAAACATGGTTTTACCTACAAAATAAGGTTTAGAGCATTTATAGCTAATTACCCTTCCATACTCCCAGCAAATACTGCAAGTGCTTTCAGGCTTAAAATTAACGATAACAATTTTATCAAATTTAAGACATAAAGCCTCGTCCTACCAGAACATACACACCAAAAGAAAAACATAGCCTTACTTATTTGTGTATTTTTTCACAAAAAATCTCAACCACCTTATTGAAATGGTCGGGCTGATCCAGGCAAGGTATATGGCCACTGTCATAAATCACCTGCACTTGGCAATCCTTTATTTCACGTTTCAACACCTCTGCATGCTTATACAAAGAAGCAGGTTCATACTCCCCTATTATCACCAATGTCGGCACGCTTATATTAAACAGTTTCTGCTTTCGGAAAGCGTAAATTACCCGGTAAGTATTGATCCATGCTTCTTTTTCTTGCATTAACATCTGTTTGTTAATGTATTTATAGGTATGCTCTTTGCCTAACCACTTTCTTCCACGGGTAATTTTGCCCAGAAAAAAGGATAAACGGCTAAATGACTTGACCCCTGTCATCCGTAAAGACAAAACCATGACCCATTCAGGGAATAGCAGCTTCATTATCCGATCCCACCATGTTAGTGTCAGGGTAACAGCAGAGTCTGCGACAATTAGTCCACTAATTTTGTCCGAATACCTTGCGGCATAAGCTTGAGCAATCATCCCTCCTAAAGACAATCCACAGATTACCGGTTTTTGGCCAGCGCAAGTTTTGTCTATCAAACTATCCAGATCCTGCACATAAGCGTCAAAAGAATATTCACCTGCCTTCCCTTGCGTTTTTCCATGCCCCCTCAAATCATAGGTAATAACTTTATAATTCTTAGAAAAGTAACTTACTTGCCTATCCCACATAGAAGAATCTACAAATGCCCCATGAATAAAAATTACAGGCATTCCATGACCTTTTACCCAATAAACAGTTTTCATACCGACGTTATTTAAGTTGTAAAACAGACAGGGCAAAAAAAAAGCCTCCGTTAAGAGGCTTAAAGTTCTTGAAAGCTTATTCCATTAAGCGCCTGAGGATTTTACCAACATTGGATTTAGGTAATTCATCCCGGAATACAATTTCCTTAGGCACTTTATAACTAGTGAGGCTTTTCTTACAATGCGCTTTAAGTTCATCTGCTGTCAAAGATGGATCTTTCTTTACCACAAAAGCCTTTACAGCTTCCGTAGTTTTTTCATCAGGCATGCCCTTTACCCCTACTTCCAAAACTTTAGGATGCTGGCCAATTACATCTTCTACTTCATTTGGATATACATTGAACCCTGATACTAAAATCATCTCCTTTTTTCTGTCGACAATCCGGAAGAACCCTTCTTCATTTACAGTGCCCACATCCCCGGTTTTCAGCCACTCTCCTTCCATAACATTCTTAGTATCTTCAGGTTTCTCCCAATACCCAGCCATTACCTGAGGTCCTTTGACCCAAATTTCTCCCGGCTCATTGACCGGCACTTCGTTTCCATCATCATCCATAATTTTCAACTCGGTAGATGGCAGCGGCAAACCAATAGAGCCGATTTTCATTGTTCCATCTACAGGGTTACAAGCTACCACAGGGGAAGTTTCCGTAAGTCCATAGCCTTCCGCTAATTTTGTTCCTGTTACCTTTTCCCACCTTTCTGCAACAGCTTTTTGAACTGCCATACCACCACCTACGGCAAGTTTAAAATTAGAAAAGTCTACATTATGAAAATCAGGTTGATTCAGAAGGCCATTAAACAATGTATTAACCCCGGTCATCAGTGTAAACGGTGTTTTTTTCAGCTCTTTTATAAAAGCTGGCATATCCCGAGGGTTTGTGATAAGTACATTTTTGGCCCCATATTTAAGCATTGCCAAACAGTTTGCGGTTAATGCAAAAATGTGGTACAATGGAAGCGCTGTTATTACAGTTTCTTGTTTATCCCTCAATACCGGTTTAAACCACTCGTAAATCTGCTCCATGTTGGCCAGAATATTTCTATGGGTAAGCATAGCCCCTTTTGAAATACCAGTGGTTCCCCCTGTGTATTGCAAATAACAAATATCTGAACCTGTCAATTTTGGCCTGGAATAGCTTTGCCCCTTGCCCTGGTTCAACACCTCTTTAAAGCTTATTGCACCATCTAAGTGGTAAGGAGGCACCATTTTTTTGATATTCTTAACCACAAAATTCACGATATACCCTTTAAAACCAAGCATATCACCAATATTTGCGACAATAACAGTTTCTATTCCCGTATTTTTCTTAATTGCCTCAAGTTTACTGGCAAAATTTGACAAAATGACAATACCTTTAATTTTAGCATCTTTAAACTGATGTTCCATTTCCCGCTCAGTATATAGAGGGTTGGTGTTGACCACTACCAAACCCGCCTTAATAGCACCAAACATCGCTATCGGAAATTGCAGCAAGTTAGGCATCTGAATGGCTATACGGTCGCCTTTCTTTAAGTTGGTTTTGTTTTGGATATATGCCGCAAAAGAAGTTGCATATTCATCTACCTGACGGAAGGTCAAGGTTTTGCCCATGTTCACATAGGCAGGCATATCTTTATATTTATCAATGCAGTCTTCGTAAAATTCGAGAACTGATTCGTTATTATCAGGATTAATTTCATCACTAACCCCTTTAGGATAATTTTTAAGCCAAGTTTTTGTTGCCATGGTGGTAGCTTTAGTGTTAAAAATGCTTTAAACCAGATACAGTATTTCTCAAACGTATTTATTGAGAAAATTGTACAGTTTTTATATGTAATAAAACTTTAAAAATATACGTAACAAATAAAAAAAAGGATAACCTATAATCATCATTTTCACATTACTTTTCTGATGTGATTGATTATCATTTCAGCATGAACCCTTGAATTTTCAATAAACCACTTATGTGTTTGCAATCCGCCACATATAACCCCAGCCAAATACAGCCCTGCCTGATTAGTTTCCATTGTCACTGGATCATATTCAGGCACCTGGTATTGGCTGTCCAAAATATTAATTCCTAAACGATTAAGCAAAGAAAAATCAGGTTTATATCCAGTCATAGCCAAAACATAATCGTTTGAGATCGTTTCTATACCGTTGGGTGTTTGAATTTCCACCTCCCTTTCAGTAATTTTTATTAATGAAGAGTTAAAGTAAGCTTTGACAGCACCTTCCTTGATACGGTTTTCAATATCAGGTTTTACCCAATACTTGACCCGATCACTGATCATCCGATCACGAACAACCATAGTCACATCAGCACCTTTACGGTAGGTTTCCAAGGCAACATCTACCGCAGAATTGGCCGCACCTATCACTACAAGCTTTTGTCCAAAGTAAGGGTGAGGCTCTCTATAATAATGATGCACTTTAGGCAACTGCTCCCCCTCTACTCCCAACATACACGGAATATCATAAAATCCGGTAGCCACAATTAACTTAGATGCACGATATTGCCCCTTGGCAGTATTTATTTCAAAAGTTTGCTCCACTTTTTCTGCACTAATCACTTCCTCGTAGAGCTTGACATTAAGGTTAGAAGTCATGGCCACCCGACGATAATACTCCAAGGCCTCTCCCCGGTTGGGCTTAGGATGATGGCTGACAAAAGGTACCCCTCCTATTTCCAACTTCTCAGAAGTTGAAAAAAAAGTCATGTTCAAAGGGTAATTGTATAAAGAGTTCACAAGACACCCTTTGTCCACCACCACATAAGAAAGACCTGCTTTTGAAGCTTCGATCCCGCAAGCCAAGCCAATAGGCCCTGCACCTATAATAAAAACATCTACATATTGAAATCCCAATTTTTTATAAATTTTCCGGTTACTTTTTTAACTATTCTGGTATATATAACAAAATAAATGCAGAACCTTCTTAATAACCAAACCATGAAAAGAATTATTTTTTAAAACTTTGGGTATGCGGTAGCAAAATCCACCTTTACGAAGCATATCTAGAGCGGCTCCTTCAAGAGTCGCTTTTTTTTATCTTCCCCTCTAGAGCAATAGCTCCATCAAATTCTCAAAACTAACAGACTGTAAACCAACTATATCAGATAAAGTCTACAATAATATAAGCTTGGCAGAGGCCAAAGTCGCCTATCTTCAGTTCTCAGAGCAAACATGAAGCCTATTGAAGCCTCATTATTATAAATGATGAAATCAAATTTCGCCCACATTTACCAATAGCACAAAAAAAAGCCGGAAGCAGTTTCTGGCCTTTCACCGTTGGGTTACATATCGTTTAAGCCATTGTTCCGCTTCAGCTTCACGGTCCAGAGCAGGTAAAAAGCAGAACAACAGGATAAACAGGATCTAACTCATACCATTTCACACCAAATTGGATCTTCCTCCGAGTTTATAATGGTTGTTATAATACCCAGCCCTTATTTTCTAAAAATCATACTGGCTTTTGCCCTATAAAGACCCAGCTTCTTAAAATCTTGCTTTCTCCATTAAATTGCACTGGCAGATCAGTCTGCTCCATGAGTTCCACATTTTCAAAACCTGCTTGTTCCAAAAGCCCCATAGCTTCATCTTTACTGTATAGCTGAAAGCCATATTTAGTGGCCGGAAGCTTCTCTGCTTCCTCTTTGGGTCTAATTCCTAAATAAACTTTTGCGCCTGGCTTTAACACTCTCAGTATTTCTTGAACATTACTAACAGGGTCAGGCCAAAAATACAATGTATTAATGCTACACACGGAATCAAAGCTCTCTTCTCTAAAAGGCAGGCTTTCAACACTTGCTTCATACAACTCAATTTCACCGTTTTCTATATATTGACACAAAATTCTTTTTCCTTCAGCTACCATATCTTCAGAAAAGTCCACACCAATTAACTTCAAACCTTCGGCTTTTGATAGTAGTTCTGGCATAAGTTTACCATTGCCAAAGCCTATCTCCAGAATTGTCTGCTTGTTTTTAGGATTTACATTTAAATAGGTAAACTCGGTAATATACCGGTTAGTATCGTTTAGCAACTCCGCCATCTTTAATCCTTTTTCCCCTTCCGGTTTTCTTAATAGAGCCGCTATTTCTTTTGGATCAGGTTGGTCTGTCATATCAATTATTCATCATGAATTACAAAAATAATTTGGCTTATCACCTAGCATCATAGCCACGTGTGCCTTAAGGTTTAACGATTTGTTACCGTTTCACAGAATCGTTCCTCTATCAAAAAAGCTAAAGGCTCAAATTTAAGCTTTACGCTCAAAGAAATTGATTATTAAAATATTTTATTACAAAAAAATACTTGTATACCAAGTATGCAACCTTAGATACTATACATATGATAAACCCTACCACACCTAACAACATCAAAACTTTAAGAAAATAAAGAACCTACAACCTACTAATAACCAATAAATCTATGTCATTTTTTTTTCCAATGCTTTCCTATCCCAATTTGCAAGATCCGCCGCTGCATTGTAAGAACTATGCAAGAAATCCAATATTAAGCCAGAAGGATCTGATGCCCGACGAACTTCTTCATATGGTAAGACAAATTCTTTTAGCCCATCATGGTAAAAAGCTGAATCAGTTTGCAAGTTAATATCTTTAAACCCTGATGGCTCAGGATAAATATAGGAATAAAATGCAGCATGGGGAAAAGATTCACTTCCGGGCCAAAAACCAGAACTAAAAACCTCATGAGAGTAAGCTTCTTGAACGACCCAGTCAGGCAGATTAGGAATGCCTCCGGGATGATCAGGTGCCAAACGACCTGAGAAACGTGAAAAAGCTACATCAAAGCTTCCCCAGAAAAAATGCAAAGGGCTACATTTCCCTACAAACTCCGCCCTAAATTGAGAAAAAACGGGAAAGCTTCTTAAAATAGCTTTATGTAAAGCTTCAGCCACTCCCGGCACGTATGTATTATGAACATGATCCTCCTGAAATGCTATGGGGTTAATTACTTCATTGGGAAATTTATTAATAACAACATCAATATTAAATAATTTTAAGCTCTCAAAAATTTTATTGTAGAAACCTGCAACCGAAAGCCCCTTCAGACTAAAGAAGACCCTTTGACAGTCACTATCCATAACATAAGCCTCATGCTTCAAAAAGTCCAAACTTATTTCAAAAGATTTATTTCCTTTTGAAAGTAGCCCGGTAGAAAGACCTGAAGGTGTAAATTGTAAAGCTACATGCCAAGAATGGTTTACCCAAGGCATACACTTCAACTTGACCTTTCCAATAATTTGTGTCCACATGTGTATGGTCTCATAGGTTTTTTGCCCTGCGCCATAAGGCAATTCCGGCCAAGCTAATGTTTTGCTCATATCAAGATTAAGTTAAAGTCTTTTGGCATTGAGAATGTTTATTACTCAGCCCTGTCAATACTATTTTCAGGTTTCTCCCCAAGAAACTCAACCCAATGTTTTTTCATGCACGGATAATGTTTGGCAGCTTCTACCAAGTTTAAGAAAGCAATAATATTTTCCTCAAACCGTATTTGCAATGTCTCATTATTAAGCCGGCTTCCGTTATCACTAAAAGCCTCATGAGCTAAGGCTAAAGAAAACATATGCGGATAAATATGTCCCCCTAAATGCTCTAATGGAATCCTCAAAGACCAAAGTCCCCTATTCCCTCCAGCCATAGAAGGTGAAGCGGACATCAACAAGCCATGCTTTTCATTGAAAGGTTGAGGGCGAAACCGAGATACCCAATCTATAATATTTTTTAATACACCTGGCATTGAAAAATTATACTCAGGACTACTTATCATAAATGCATCATTTGCATTAAGCCGGCCCAACAAAGCTTTGGCGCCTTGAGGAAACTCGTCAACCTCTAAATCCTGGTTATACGAAGGGCAATCAAATTCGCTTAAGTCGGCAAAATCCACTATACCACCATTTCTCTCTACAATAAAAGCTGCCAAACTTGCCAGTTTCTTGTTAATTGAGTTATTTTTAAGAGACCCTGCAAATATGAGAACTTTAACAGAGCTATCCGGAATGTTTGTTTTTCCTTTATCCATTTTTCACTTACAAAAAGCATGACATTTAATTTAAAAGAACCGACCTTACCTGCATTTGTTTGTATTCTTTTGCTAGAAAAAAGTAATAAATAAACAGGATGTTTTATAATGCCAAGCATTATGTTTGAAGGCCATAGCCATTTTCAACCACTCTTTTGATAACTGCTACAAGGTACAAGAGCGGGGCAGCCCATGTAAGAAGTTCCTTGGCAACCAAGATTTCCTTTTCTCCTTTACCAATAACACATAAATAAAAAAAGACCAGAAGTAGTTTCTAGCCTTTTATTTTTAGACGCCGTTTCTGGTCACATATAATTTAAGTCATTATTCCGCTTCAGCTTCACTATCCCGAGCAGGTTAAAGAGCAGAATGACAGGATAGGCAGGATCAAACTCATGCCATTTCACTCCAAAATTGGCCCTTCCTCCTAGTTTATGATGGTTATTATGGTACCCCTCCCCCATCATCAGAAAATCAAAAGGCAAAAGGTTTTTGGCCGTATCATTCACTTTAAAATTGATATACCCATATTTATGTGCAAACCAGTTGATAATAGCACCGTGAACAGGCCCCATTAGAAAATGAATGGGCAAAAGCAGGAACATCCACCATGCAGTAGCAAACTGTACATAAAACAACACATACAATGTCCCCCAAGCAATTCTAATATACCAGTTATCTCCAAGCTTTTCCATAACATCCCAGTTAGGTATATTCTTTTTAAACTTCTCATCAACGTTAGCTTTGTCTTTGAGGATATCATTATAAATATTCTTAGTTTTCACCATCATATCCATCAAGTTAGCTGAATATTTTGGAGAATGAGGGTCTTTTTCTGTATCAGCATAAGCATGGTGCAGGCGATGCATAATACCATAAGCACGAGGGCTTAGAAATGAGGAACCCTGGAAAATGAATGTCATAATATAAAATACCTTCTCCCAAAACCTGTTCATCGTAAACATCTGATGGGCAGCATATCTGTGGAGAAAAAATGTTTGAGCAAACAATGAAAGATACCAGTGAGCTACAAAGAAAATAAGAATTGCCATTTAACCTAATATTTTTAATTGCCAAAATTAAGGCTATGCTCAAACACACTTAATGCCAACTGTCAGCAGAAGAACTGATAAATATCATTGTATGGCAGAAACACGATCTTAGGTGCAAAATAAAAGAATTACAAAATCCTATTCTTTGACCGTAAGATTTAGTTATATTAGCTTTATAATAATGAAAAGCTATTTAAGAAAACGTTTTTACCACCTGCCCATGCAACTCATAGCATGGCGAACCCGAAATATTAGTAATAAGAATTTCCTTATTCTGGCAAGTATAATTGTAGGTATTATAGCAGGTCTGGCCGCAGTTTTTTTAAAATCACTGGTGCATTTTATAGAAGGATTGGCCGCTGGTTTTGGCGATACCAGCAATGAAAACTATGTTTTTTTCATCTTTCCTGCCATAGGCATTTTACTGACGACATGTTATGTTCAATTTTTCCGCAATGGGAAACTCGGCCGTGGACTAAGCAACATATTATACTCTATTGCCAGAAAAAATGGCAGGGTACACAGAGACAAGACATATTCACACATAATATCAAGTGCGCTCACTGTTGGCTTTGGAGGATCTGCAGGTCTGGAAGCCCCCATTGCAGTGACAGGCTCGGCCATTGGCTCAGTGTCCGCCACTTTTCTAGGATTAAGCAACAGAGAGCGAATATTACTATTAGCTTGTGGCACTGCGGCGGGAGTATCTGCCATTTTCAACTCCCCCATTGCCGGTGTAATTTTTGCCGTTGAAGTTTTGCTCCCAGAAATGACAGTTTCAGCCTTCATCCCCCTTATTATTTCTTCTGCCACTGCCGCCGTCTTATCAAGAGCGTTACACAACCAGCAACTTTTTCATTTAATCACTGATGGCTGGGAGCCTGAATCTGTTCCACTATACATTGTTCTGGGGATATTTTGCGGCCTGGTTTCAGTCTATATTACCAGAATGACCCATAAGACCGAAGAATGGATAGGAAAAAACAAAAGTATTTGGAAGAAAGCTATAGCTGGCGGTTTTGTATTAGGTGCATTAATCTTTATACTCCCCCCATTGTATGGAGAAGGTTACGGTACAATAGATCATTTATTAAACGGCCGGTATGAAAACCTGCTGGACAACAGCCTTTTTTACGACCTTAAAAACTACCCATGGTTCCTCCTGCTGTTTGGAGGAGTGCTTATATTAGTTAAAGTCTTTGCAACTTCTATTACCATTGCCTGCGGAGGAAATGGCGGCATTTTTGCAACTTCACTAATGACAGGAGCGTTGTGTGGTTTCTTTTGTGTTTACAGTGCAAACCTGACAGGGATTGTCAGCTTCAATGAAACCAATTTTATAGCAACAGGTATGGCAGGTATACTTAGCGGTGTCGTGCATGCCCCACTTACTGCTATTTTTCTTATTGCAGAAATTACAGGTGGTTATGTTCTTTTTGCCCCCTTAATGATCGTTTCGGCCCTGGCATATTTCACTGCCAGATTTTTTGAACCACATACAGTCTACACGAAAAAGCTTGCAGAAAAAGGCGTCCTTACGGACAAGGACAAAGACAAGGCTGTTCTAAGAAAAATGGGGCTCAGAAGAACATTGGAAAAAGATTTTTTACCAGTAAAACCTAACCAATGTTTAGGAGAAATAATCCCTGTCATATCAAAATCAAAAAGGAATATATTTCCGGTACTTGATGAAAAGGACATCCTCGTTGGCTTACTAAGCCTTAATCAAATCAGAGAGATTATGTTCAAAACAGACATGTACGATAAAATACATGTTTACCAGATCATGGAAAAAAGCTTTCCGGTAGTAGAAATAGGAGAAGAAATGGTCAATGTTGTCCGAAAGTTTGAAGACTACCATGTTTTCAACATCCCGGTAACCGAAAAAGGGGTATACAAAGGATTTATTTCTAAATCAAATATCTTTACTACTTATAGAAACCTATTAATCAAAGAAAGCGAACCTTTAAGTAGTTTATAGAAATGTGGAATCACCTGGGCGGCCATCAAAAGTTGTTAAAACTTGCAAAACAAACAAGTAACAGCACCCCGAGAATATAATCTCAGTTCATTAATTTGCATTACAATGCCACAAAAAGGCAGGGCAGGTAGCAGGATCAAACACCCTCCTCTTACATCAGGATGGTATTAGAACCTCCTAGAAACTAAGACTGGAAAACAAAGGTAGTCTGATATAAAAAAATCCGAACAATATGCCCGGATTCTATTTCCAAAAGTTTCACAGCAGATATTACGCTGTTGTAAGTGCCTTGATCTTTTTAAGAAAACCGTTCTTGGTCTTAACTTTTTTAATAGAATTGGCAAATTCCTGATCTCCTATAACTTCTGATACCCAGTTATAAAAATCGTTTTTTTCTTTATTTACATGATGAGCAAACGCTTCCTCAGAAATTTCAGGCATACAGTTAACAAGGTCATCAAGGCCGGTCAGGACTTTTCCATCCTGTACATAGAAATACTTTTCAGCAGTCATGGTAATTTTTATTTTTTCAGTTTAAGTTTGTTCGTTTTTTTTCCTTTATGTAACCCTAAGGCAACAACTTGTAAATTAGTTCCATTTACTCTGCAAAAGAAAAGTATCTAAATGTAAGAAACAAGAACAATTTATTCCATTTGCAGATAAATGATAAAAGTCATCAAAAGCAATAGTCTCCCCTACTCCCTTTCATGTATTATCAGAAGCAACACACACTACACTTCCTCCAAAACCAAAAGGCCAAACTACATAATAATAGACAAAAAAAATACCGCCTCAATCACTCCATTTAGGCTAAATATTTCGGAAAAAGAATTATTTATTCTTACCCTACTCCACCATGACCTTTTGCACCTCTTCCCCCACTGACGATGCTATATGAAGAAAGTAAAGGCCTGAAAACTCTACAGGGACTACAAATGCACAATTGCCGCCTGATGCAACAGTTTCAGGCTTTAGAGAAACGACCTTTCCAAAAACGTCTACCATTTTAAATGAGTCGATGGTATGACACTCCCGGTTAATCCAGAGCCTACTACCTCCTGTTACAGGAACAGGATAGACACGCAAAGGTGCAGCTTTTGGGGCTTCTGAAGCAGACAAAATACTTTCACACACATCTACGCCATTACCTGAGAAAGAGTAATGCTTATCAAAAAATCTTTGGATCACTTCGGCAGAGGCAATACTAAAAGCTTTGCGGTTCTTGTAAGAATCCCTGACCCCGCGCATATTACACTCAATTTGTATGGCATCTATGTTACCACCATTTAAAGAGCCATGCTTACGAGTATTATAACCACCTGAAAAGTAAAAATCCAACAAAGCAGGAGCAGGGTCATCTGGAGAAGGCACTGCTGAGTAACCATATTCCTCATAAAATCCACCGAAGCTATCCTCACCCCTAAGTACTTCTGAAAAAGACTTCTCTGAATCATTTTCCAAGACAAGGTGCTTAATACTGCTATTATTTACAAAATCTCGCTCATCCAGCTGCTCATCAGAGAGCCTCAGATTGGCAGCGGTAAGTAAATATCCTAATTCCAACCTTTGTTTAATATGCCCATGGCCATGTAGGTCAAGATAAAGCCCTTTTCCATATTGCTCTACCACTTGCTCTTTGGCTTGTTCGGTAAATGCATGAAACTCTTCCCACGCCTGTTCGGCATATTGATTACCGTCAGCGGCCTCCGCTTTATCACGGTTGGCATCAAGCTTGCTTCTATTGAGTTTATTGATAATCAGATGAGGTCGGCACCCAAACAAGTCAAAAATAGCACTATCAAGTTGATAGGCTAATTCTTCGGTATACAAATCAGTTGTATGCACGCAGCCACTACAGGATCTATCTGGAATTTCTTCAGGTTCTAAATATCCACCATGTGGTGCAGAAATAATTAACGGCAAGCTCCCTGGCCGATATTCAATATACCCATTGCGGCCCAGCAAAACTTCCTGTCCAAAAGCCGACCAAGCACTCCAAACCACCAAAAGAATACAAAGGAAAGCACCCCTCATAACTCCGCAATTAATTGAACTTTATAAAGTTAATAAAATAAATTTTAATCCAAAAGGACAAAAGGAAGCAAAGCATATAATATAAATCAGGTATTCTGCCGTTATAGAGGAAAACCAAACCTCTCATAACCATCTACGACATTAACCGTTCAATAAAAAACATGGCATTTCTTGCCACATTAACTTTAGGTTCCAAGAACGGACAAACAAAGGACAAAATACGCTATCACTTTAGCAGGTTCTTAAAATATGATATGGGTGAAAACCAAAGATATTATTATATTTACCATTAAGGCTTTTCCTAAAAAATGGAAAATTCTATATAAAACCAGATTTTATGAAGCATTACATGATAGATATTACCCTTCCTCAGTACTATGATGAAGGTTTTAATGAGAAAGTTCCAGAGCAGATTGAAATGATCGACGACTTAATGGAAGAGGAGTTAATTGTATCCTGGAGTCTTTCCCTTGACCAAAGCAAAGCCTGGATTATTGCAGTAGGCGATTCCGAAGAAGAAATCGTTGACCTATTAGTAGACTTCCCGCTACTTTCCTATTTCAAGTACTCGATTCACCAACTATCTCTTTTTAACACCTTTAAAAACACGGACATCCCTCCGTTTTCCTTAAATTGATATGAAAATTAAGGCTTTATTTTCTTTATTGGTTTTGTGCGTTTTTACAGGTTTTAAGCCCTTAGAAGAAGAAGACAAACCAGAGCTCATATATGTCTTTGACCCTTTGTGCGGCTGGTGTTATGGTTTTTCACCTGCTATTCAGCAACTACAGAACGATTATAAAGATAAAGTAACTTTCAGGATAATGAGTGGTGGACTTTCTACCAGCGACAAACCTCTGCCAGAAGAAGCTGTAGCATATATAACTCAAGCGCTTGGTCAGGTAGAAAAGAAAAGCGGTGTCCCGTTTGGAGAAAAATACATACAACTGCTAAAGGACAGCAAAAACAGCTATAGCTCTTTGCCTCCATCCATAGCAGTATCTGTAGTAAAAGAGATGAACAGCGATATTGCCTTTGAATATGCCATAAGCTTACAAGAGGCTATATTCCACGAAGGTATGTCCCCGAATGATGACAGCACCTATACCATGCTTGCTCAGAAACACCGTTTAGAAGAAGAAGTGTTTTTTGACAAATTCAACACAGCACTTTTTTAAAGAAAAAACCGAAGCCGAATTTGAGCTTGTAAATGAATCTGGTATTTCAGGGTTCCCTACCCTAATCCTAAAGAAAGGAGAAGGTGATTATCACATTATCACCACTGGATGGACCAAATACAAGAAAATACAAAAAGCACTGGACAAGCAGCTAAGAAAGTAGTAATAGTTTAGGGGTTACCATTTACATCACTTTTGCTTTTCCAACTTCTTTAACTCCTCTGACAATTCATCATAAGCATCTGTACAAATGCTTTCTATCTTTTGAATAAGGGGCGCAGCCAAAGAGTAGTCTTTCGATGTTTTAGCAATATCTTCTACCGCTTTTACATCCTCTGTTAATTGAGAAATGCCCATCATAGTAATGGTTGGCTTTACCTTGTGTATCACCTTCCTAAACTTTGCCCAGTCCTCTTTCTCTAAAAGCACCTTAGCTTCGGCAATAGCTCCAGGTGTTTGCCTAAGGAAAATCTCCATCATCTCCTTCACAAAGCCCACATTTCCTCCTGATGCTTCTTTCAAATAATTCAAATCAACTATACTGGCCATATTAGTATTTTCAGTTTCATATACTGCTTCCGGTTCTTGAACAACCGAAGCATTGCCTTCTTTCATTGTATACTGTCGGATTTTTAGAAAAAACATTTCAGGATCAAAAGGCTTTATAATAAAATCATTGATTCCCGCTTTTAATGCTTTATTCTTCACCTCTGAAAGAGAAGCTGCTGTTAAAGCTATTATTGGTGTTTTATTGTTTTTGTTCTTATAATCATGCCTAATATGGTGCGCTGCTTCATACCCGTCCATTTCGGGCATTTGAAGATCCATAAGTATGGCGTCATAAAGCTTTTCTTCTGTGACCGAAACAGCTTCCTCCCCATTGGCAACGATATCTGCCTCTAGCTTAAACTTCTTAAAGAATTTATCGGCTACCTTCTGGTTCATCAGGTTATCTTCCGCCATCAAGACTTTAAATCCGCTAAGGTCATTATCTTTTCCAAACTTGTTTAATGTATTTTCAACCTTAACTTTCTTACCGATCTTAAAGTCAATATCAAAGAGAAACTTCGCCCCCATTCCAGTCTTGCTTTTGACTGTTATAGCACCGCCCATTTGCTCTACCAGCTTTTTGGTAATAGTCAATCCCAAACCAGAGCCTCCATACTTTCTGGCTGTTTCTGAGCTTTCTTGCGAAAAGCTCTCAAAGATAAGATCAAGGCTTTCTTCAGAAATTCCTTTTCCAGTATCCACAACAGCAAAAACCAACCTACAAGTTTCTTTGTCTTTTTCTATTAGCCCACAATGTATTTCTATAGAGCCTTTGTCAGTAAATTTAAAGGCGTTAGAGACCAGGTTTAAGAAAATTTGGTTTAACCTTAAAGGGTCTCCTTTTAAATAAAGAGGCACCTTTTTGTCTATTTTTACTTTAAACTCAATACCCTTTTCCTTAGCCTTAAATTGGTAAGTTTTATAAATATTATCAAGCAACGTCCCTAAACTGAAGTCAGTCTCTTCCAAAGTCATCTTGCCAGAATTCAACTTTGAAAGGTCTAGAATATCATTAATAATAATGAGCAGATTGTCGGCAGATACTTTTAAGGCCTGCAAGAGTTCTTTTTGTTCTTTGGTAGGCTTGCTGTCCAGCAATAGGTTTGTCATTCCCACCACCGCATTCATAGGCGTCCTGATCTCATGGCTCATTACAGAAATGAACTGTTCTTTTGCCCGAGTAGATTCTTTGGCTATCTCAATGGACTTCAACAACTCTTCCTGTGCAATTTTCCGTTGGGTAATGTCCCTTGCATATGTTTGGAATCCTTTAACCCGGTTCCCTTCCTTCACCATAACCACATTCTGCCCCACCCAAATAGACTCACCAGATTTAGTCATGACAGGAAATTCCTTATAAGTAGAGGAAATTTTATTTTTAAACTGTCGAGCGTAAAATTCTATCACTTCCTCACGGTAGTCTGGCCTAATAAGCTCAGAAAAATGCTTTTCTATAACTTCTTCATAGCTATACCCCATACGCTGTAGTGTAATAGGGTTAAAGTATTTGAAGTAACCTTCAGGGGTATTGGTATAAATCCACTCATTGGCATACTCAACAAGTTCCTTAAAGTCAAAAACCACTTCTTCCGGCCCCAAAATAAGATTCATGGCGGTTAAGTAAGAAAGTGTTTCTATAAATTTTTTCTGATCTTGACTTTGGAGTTCTGGAACCTGAAACATGGCAATAAGCTGTCCATGCTTTACAACAGGGTAAAAATGACGTCTATTAAATGTGAAATGGCTTTTGCATTCTTCTTCAGAGTAAATCTCCTGAAGGTTTGCCGATTCATCTTCTAAGTGACCATGTAGCAGTAAAAACTGCTTGGCAACAATTGTATACAGGTTATACTTTATCTTGTTTTTAAGAAAAGCCTCATCGAGCAACGCAAATAAGTCCTTATTTGTAGTTGTTTCGGAAAATTTTTTAAGTAATGATTCTAGATCATTATTGTCTAGTGCTAAATTCATATTTCACCCATACCTGCCTTTTTCCGGATTTAAAATACCTAACAAAAAAAGTTTCGTATAAAAATAAATAAAAATATTTAAGAAACTTACAAAAAAATAGCTTCTGCCTTACATTATTCCAAACAAAAATCGTGCTAAACCATTAACCATACTATTAAAACCAGGAAACTTATGCGTATAAAGACCTTATTTCTTAATTGTACTTTAAAGAAAACTCCTGAGACCTCTAATACAGAAGCTTTAATCAAAAAAGCAGAAGCAATATTTAACTCATTAGGAGCCCAAACAGAAATCTTGCGCTTAGCTGATTATCATATAAGCCTAGGGATAGTTCCGGAAAAAGTTGATGAAAAAGATGAGTTCCCCTTGATTTATAATAAAATTAAAGAAGCAGATATTCTCATTGTAGGTTCGCCCATTTGGTTTGGCAATCGCTCCTCTCTGGTACAGCAACTCATGGAGAGGCTTGACGGCTCTTACACCCAAGCAAATAAAGACAATGGTCAGTACCCACTTTATAATAAAGTAGCAGGCACAATTATAACAGGCAATGAAGATGGCGCCCACATGGTCGCTTCCCAAACATTGTTCAACATGATGCACTTGGGTTGCACCATTCCGCCAAACTCAGACTGCTACTGGGTGGGCGAGGCAGGTCCTGGCGAAAGCTACATAAAAGAAGGAGGCGCTAAACATTTATATACCAATAAAACTTGCCATTTTTTGGTGCATAATACTTTTTGGTATGCGCAATTGCTTAAACAGCACCCCAACCCTAACAACCTAAACACACTTTACGAAGCAGCCCAAAAAGAAAGTTAGTAAAACGAAACATAGCCCCAAGCTCTACCTTAGTGAACTTAGGGGCTAGTAATTATCTAAAAATATTGCTGATTAAACCAACCATTTGATATTGCACCCTACACTTGGCTTCTGCTCGGATGAAACAGGATTTCCAGCAAGCATGGCATCTAAAGCAGCTCTAATATCTTTCCCTGTTACCGGCACATCGCTTTTTGGTCTTGAATCATCCAGTTGCCCACGGTAAGCCAGGTTTAAGCTACCATCATAAATATAAAAGTCAGGGGTACAAGCGGCATCGTAAGCTTTGGCTACCTTTTGCGTTTCATCATACAAATAAGGGAAAGGGTACCCTTCCTTTTCAGCATGTATTTTCATTTTGTCCGGTGCATCATCTGGGTAGTTTTTGACATCGTTGGAGCTAATAGCAATAACAGAAACACCTTTGGGAATATAATCTTTGGCCAGCCGGACCAATTCATGATTGATGTGCTTAACGAATGGACAATGGTTACAGATGAACATGATTACTGTAGCCTTATCAGATTTTAAATCTTGCAGTGTAAATTCCTTGCCCGTTACTGTATCAGGAAGCGAAAAGTCTGGGGCTTGAGATCCCAAGGGAACCATATTTGAAGGAGTTTGTGCCATAATAAATCAAAAATAAAATATTAACAATCCTAAAATTTAAAAAAGCTGCCCCACAAATCCAACTGAAACCTCATAACAGCATTCATATTGCTCCCGAACCATCCAAGAAACATCTAAACATTATTACTTTTGCCGATCAAGATATCGGTTTCGCAACACCCTTCTCATTAACTTATTCGAAGCCGTTCTTGGGAGATTTTCTGTTTTTACAACATCAAAAATTCTAAAAAGTGGGTTTAGCTCCTTGGACAGTTTATCCTGCATTTCTTTTTTCAATATATTCAAATCTATATTTTTCACCAAAGGCTTGACATAAACAACCAGTTTTTCAGGCCCTCCCCCAGCACCAGCAATAGCCACAGCAGCACATTCAAATACATCTTCATGCTTATTCAGCACCTCTTCAATTTCCACCGCACTTATTTTGATACCGCCTAAGTTCATGGCATCATCTACCCTTCCTGAACTTTTAAAGAACTCAACCCCCATTTCTTCATGGACTTCAAAAGCATCTCCATGTTTCCTCAAAGCCTCACCATTCGGACCAGCAGGCACATGCTGATAATATTCTTCATGATGGTCCCGGTTAAGCAGTTTTTGGGTAAGCCCTATAGAAGGTGGCACGATAAACACTTCTCCTGCCACGCCTTCCCCTACTGGTTTCCCCTGCTGATCAAGAAGGTAAAAATCTAACCCGAGTGCAGGTGTAGTAAATACCGATGGCGATGCCGGTTGAACTACAGTGCCAGTGATGTAAGCACCTCCAATTTCTGTACCACCACAATACTCCACTATAGGAGCTTTGAAGCCGCTCAAATACATCAAATAAAAGTAATCTTCCGGATTGGAAGGCTCGCCTGTAGAACTCCACAAGCGAACTTTCCAATCTACTTTTTTATGAAAGTCTTTAGCACGCCACGCTTTGACCACAGAAGGTATAGTGCCCAGCACAGAGACTCTTGCTTCTTTTACAAATGATGCATAGTCTTCACCAGTAGCTGCACCTGTATAAATAGCCATAGTGGCTTTATTAATTAAAGTGGCAAAAATAAGCCATGGAGCCATCATCCAACCCATACCAGTAGTCCAAGTCACCACATCTTCAGGTTTGATGTCTTGATGATAAAAGCCATCAGAAGCACATTTGATAGGTGTCAGGTGTGTCCACGGAATAGCTTTAGGCTCTTTGGTCGTACCTGACGAAAACAAAATATTGATCAAATCGTCAGGTTTAGCTTCTACTGCTTGAAATGCATCATTGCCAAGTAGTTCTTCAAAATACATTTCCCCGGATTTCTTCTCGTCTTCCCCTGCTAACCGGCAGAAAATTAATTTTTCAGGTACCGCTTCACGTACCCGGGAGATAACGTCAAGATATCGGCCACCATAGGTATAGCCATCACAACAAACAACACCTGAAGCATCTGTCATTTCAATCCTTTTACGCAATTCAGTAGCAGAAAAACTATCTGCCACAGAAACCACCACCATTCCGGCTTTGATAATACCCAAATAGGCTACCACCGCTTCCATACATAATGGGATATACAAGACAATACGGTCTCCTTTCTGAAAACCTACACTTTCCAGCCCTGAAGCAAATTGCTTGACTTTTTTACCTAATGCTTCGTAAGTTACCCGTTCAATATTGGCAGCACCTTCTAATGCATAAACTATAGCGTCTTGTTCTTTTCGTCCTTGAAGGCAGCTTTCTACTATATTTAAAGTAGCCCCCGAAAGCCATTCAGGATTTTCTACCCCCTTGCTCAAGTCCATGACTTTGGTAAAAGGTTTAGAAAATTTTATATCCAAGAAATTAATGGTCCGCTCCCAGAAGGCTTCACGGTTTTCAACCGACCACTGGTGCAGTTTCTTATAGGTAGGGATATCTAAACCATGCATCAAGCGGGCAATATTAGAACGCTCTACTGTACTTTCATCAGGCACCCAAGCTATAGGCACCTCTTCACTGGCAAATATTTGAAGGTAAATATGGCACAAAGATTCAAAATCAGCTTTTCCTCCTACTTGAGCAGCAATTTTCTTCCATAAATTCGCTTTCTCTTCAGTAGTCCCTTTGCCAGCCACCTTAAAGTATTCAAATGCAAGCTGAGGTGTCAGTACATTTACAGCATTTTTCATATTGTCAAAAAAATAATTCTAAATACATATACGGAAAAATCAATCTATGAATAAAAATGACCAAAAAAAATATTGGGCCGTGCTTTATAGGAAAACTTACCCTTTAAACATATTATTAATTGACTTGTTTATCAATACATACTTCCCCTCCCCTTGTTGGTGTTTTCACCAACAAGCCACCTAAACTCCCCCACACCTAACATTCATATTTTCACTCAAAGAATGACATATAATGAGTTAAAAAACCGAAATCATCCTTACCTTCTTCATAAAACCTCATAGACGAAAAATAATAATTCAACGGGCCAAGTGCTAACCGCCATTTCCCCTGTACAGGATTATTATGTATATAGTCCAGTTTCTGTTCAATAACCTTTCTAGAGCTAAGATACTTACTTAATGAATTTCTTTGCCAAAATTGGTACTTTCGATCTTTCAAATCAACACGAAAATGCTCTAATACATTAAGGTGATTTTTTGCTAAATCAAATTTAATCATTTGCCCAGTGAATTTTAGAAAATTCCTCTGAACATCCTCTAATTTACACAGTGGGGCAACCTTCCAAAGCAAATGAAGGTGATTAGGCATAATTACAAACGCATATACCTTCACCTGTCCATTATCTGACAAATATTTTAAACTATCAATGATAATTTGTTTGTATTTGTCTGGTTTAAGAAGGAGTTTCCATTTATATACTGAAGCGGTAAAAATAAACAATTTTTTCATGTTCATCTTTTAAAGCATCATTCATTGGAAGAAGTTTTTACCTAAAATATAAACTAAAGCCATTTATCGCAAATATTGAATATACAATAACTTACTTTGCCAATATCTCACAGATACTGCATATAAAACAACTATAGTAGTTGTTGGTGAAACACCAACAACGAGGGGGGGGGACTTACCCTTTAAACATATTATTAATTGACTTGTTTATCAATACATACTAAGGCAAGTTTATTTTAGCCCAAGCAATGAAGCCCCATGCCCTTATTGCAAGAAAAGCGACTAAAATCATGTACACTTGCCAATTAGCAGACGTGATTTTTTACTTTTTTCTTGAGAATATATATATGAAAATAAATATATCAAAAACACTGCCCATAGGTGTTGGTATCATTTTCCTACTCTTGTTTTATTCCATTTACCTATCCTTTGTTTCCTCTGAACAAGCAAAAGAAAACTTTGCCATGGTAGAGTATACATATAATGTAATCAACCATGTGCAACAGATTGAAGAAAATTTAGTTCGGGCAGAGAGCAACGCCAGGGCATACTATATCACGGACGGAAGAGAAGAACTACTACAGAACTTCCATGGAAATGTAGCACAGATTCATGAAAATACAGCAATGGTAAAATATTTGACCAGGCAACAAATACCGTTGCAAAAGATCATAGACTCCCTGGAAATGTGTGTAAATGTAAGAATTAAGAAAATGAACAATATGATCGGTGCTGTAGGCAACCCAGCCGTAGACTCTGACAGTATTTTCAGAATTTACCAAAGTGCTACGGAAATAAACTATAGGATCAACAGCCTATTTAATCAAATAGAAGATTATGAGCTAGATCTGCTACAACAGCGCCAAGCCAAGACAGAAGACCAAGCAGTGATAAGCAGAAACTATTTATTAATAACCACTTTTGGCGCTTTTTTCATTGCCATAATTTTTGTCTACCTGATCAGAAGGGATATAAAAGGTCGCCAGAAAGTAGAACAAGACCTAAGGGCTTTGAATCAAAATAAAAACAAGTTCTTTTCAATAATAAGCCATGATTTGCGGGGACCAATTTATGCGGCAAAACAGCTTTGGGAATTGTTAAACCAAAGCAAAGAAGATAAAGACCGCCAACAAATATCTACGATGCTGGAAAACTCTATTAACAAAGTAGCCCTGTTATTGGAAGAGCTTTTAGAATGGTCCAAAGCTCAGATGGACAAAACCGAACACAACCCAAAACCTTTAAACATTAAAGCAACGACCTCAGAAGTTATAGATAAAATACAGCCAATGGCTACTAAAAAAAATATTCGTGCAATTAACCATGTACAAGATTACCAGATATTTGCAGACCATTATATGGTCTGTACTGTCATCAGAAACTTATTGAACAACAGCATCAAGTTTTCTCAAGAAAGTAGCAACATTTATATAGAGTCTGAGAAAAAGGAGAAACACTTGCTCGTATCAATCCGTGACGAGGGCATTGGAATGGACGAAAAAACCCTTAATAAACTTTTTAAGGTAGGCTCACAAATTACTACCAAAGGGACACAAATGGAAGAAGGTTCAGGGTTAGGCTTACTGCTTTGCAAGGACTTTGTTGAAAAAAACGGTGGCAAGATTTGGGCTGAAAGCCAAAAAGGCGAAGGGGCAACTTTTAAGTTTACCGTCCCTTTATACAATGGCTAGGCCTCTTTGTTGGTGAAAACACCAGCAACGGGAGGGGTATACTATAGCAGAGCATGAGTAACAAAAGAGGCTACCGCTAAGAACGGTAACCTCTTTTTATAATAGTAAAAGTTTAAGATTACTTCACTACATTTACCTTCTTGGCATGGGCTTCTCCGTTAAGAACATACTTAACTATATAAGTACCACTAGGCCAATCACTAACATTAACTTTCACTTCTTTTAAACCAAATTGTCCACTGGCAACTTCGTCGCCTTTCATTGACACCACACTAAATGAAGTACCTTCTAGGTCAGACGCTGCTTCTATCCTTAAGGTCTCAGAAACAGGGTTAGGAGATATCCTTACAGAAGATGCTTGTTTCTTTTCTTCAGAAACTTCCATGCTTTCTGGAGAAATACGCATGCTTTTAATATACTCAGAACTTAAACATTCTCTTGATATACAGTCACCATTGCTCACATCTACGCAATATTCACGGCTTTCTCCATCATAGAAAGGCAAGTCCAGTATACGACGGTCTTCGCCAGCAAGAGCAACCCCATCTACATACCATTGATAAGACTGCGCCCATACATTCACTTCAAGATACTCTCCCCCGAAGTCTGTACTATGTCTGCTAATAGAAACCGGCTGTCCAATACCTTCAGCAGCAAAGTTTTGGTTGTACTCAGGGCCGTCAGGACAATTACCTCCGGCTAATGCCCTTACACTTACTTCGCCTCCTGTTCCATCAGTATTTACTGTTACACTGGCAGCGTCTGTGTTACCTCCTGCAAAAGACCAACCAGCAGGCAAGTCCCACTCATAACTTCCAAAGTTATCTGGATTAGCAGTAAGGGTCACTTGGTCTGCAATGCCACTGTTCAAGCATGGTTGGCTTGCATCAATAGAGTGAATGGCACCTGGAGAAACAAAAACCTCTTTCTCAACAGGCGCTGCATCTGGACAACCGTCTATTTTGGCAACCACAGAAATAGTTCCACCGGTAGTATTGCCACTATGAGGGTTTATAGATGCTCCTCCCAAAAGGCTTTGTGGGCTGAAACCTTGTGGTAAGTTCCATTGATACGTATCGCCATGCCCGTCAGTAACACTGTACTCGTAGTTGGTATTTTGGCTAATACACTCAGGCCCTACAATCTCAGATGGTGCCGCCGGCCCTTTTTTAAGCCATTTCGTAATAGTAGTTACTCCCTCACAGCCACCAGAGACAGAAACGTTTCCTTCAACAAATGATTCGCCTACAGAAACACTTACCGAGGCAGCATTGTCCGGGTTGCTCTCTATAGTTATGCCCTGAGGGAAATCCCATGTAACAGGTCCACTGCCCTCCACACTAAACTGATACGTTTCGCCCGGCACCAAGCACTCTGGGCCGTCTATTTCTCCACCGGTAAAGCCCCTTTCAAAAGTAAATACATCTGAACGTGGCTGCTCCGCACAGAAACCGCCGCCGCTGACGGCAGAAGATATCACCGTAATGCTTCCACTTTCATCTTCACCTACATCGATGACCCTGCTGATATTGCCCCCAGTTCCCACAAATGACAAGTCTCCACCGTTGGCAAGGGTATAGTCACCTAGGTCAAGAGTATAGCGCACATCCTCTACCGTGCTTAGCACCAGCTCAATGGTATTGCTCGCAGACACACAAATCTCACTGTCAAGCACAGCTTCAGGCAAACCCAGTCCTATGGTCTTAAATTCTATCTGCGTATTGCACCTTCCCACCATTACAGAGAGTTGGTCTTGGCCAGGGTTGACGGTATTAGCATCTAAAGTTATAGAACTGTTATCTGCTGAATTGTAGTCGATCTCCCAGCCATCTGGCCAGCACCACTTATACTCGTCTATTCCAATACCATATCCAGAACTTGTTACCGCAGTACCACTTACATAATCAAAGATAGAGTAGGTAACCTTTTCGCCTTCCGACACACAGCTTGGCCCTACAATTTCACTTGTCCAATCAAATTTTTGGTAAAGGTCCATATACACACGGCCTTCCCTTCTTTTATTATAGGTAAAAGGCATGGTACCCTCTTCACATGGAATGGGTATTGTCCCTACGCTGTCATAGGTACAAATATAATCCGCTGTGATTCTCCCCTTATCATATCGGTCATCCCTCTCAACAGGCGTTACACTGATAGTATTCCCATTAATACTGTTAATTTGCAGGCCACCTTGAACATTAAAGTCTATATCCGTTTGAACATTGGATATATCGCCTCCTTCTTGGGGGCAACCAATATCGAGACTATAATGTAGAGGATCGTTTGTTTGCACACATTCATCGCCTGTAGTACCATTCACAGGCTGAAAATCCGCCCCTGAACCAAAGGTATTTTCCACATGAAAATTATTCCCGGCATTGGGAATATTGGTAGAGTCACAGGTCTGTGTCTGTGCGTGTAAAATATTTGTTGCAAAAAGCAAACAAATTCCTAATTTTAGCGTTTTCATTAAACGGGTTAAATTTAGTAAAACAATTGGTCAATAATTTTTTATTAAAAAACCCTTTTTTCTGTGTTGCCGCACAGAAAAGCGGGTAGTCGGGCCGTAAGGCCCGCTTCTGCCCGGTTCTTTCACCTGGTGACGAGCGCCGGAAACTTCTCCTTTTTTTTTCTTAGTTTTCGACTATTATTTTTTGGTTAAACATTATATCTCCATCCTTCAGGCGAAGGATATAAAGGCCGGAAGGGATCCCTGCAAGGCCAATGCTGTTGCCGGACAGCTTTTCTTCCTTCACCAGCACGCCTTTCATAGAATAAACCTCTGCCACCGCATGGTGCGACACCCCTTGTACGTACAATATGTCACGGGCGGGGTTGGGATAGACCAGCACATCGGAAAGCGTCTCTGAACCGGTAGCAGTCGATAAAAGCACTGGCACCTCCAAGCCTTCTACAGTATAGGTACAGCCATGGCTGTCGTGCACCTCCAGGTCGTAAGTGCCAGGCGCAAGCCCCTCCAAGTCCAAGAGGTCCGAAACACCTTCAAAGAAGTATGTCTCCCCTTCACCGCCCAGTTCTATGGAAAAAGGCGGCACCCCGCCGGAAAGGGAAGCCTGGCGGTGCTCGTATAGCCCATTGGTGTCCGCCAGTACGGGCTGCGTCTGGCGCATCACCAACATGGACGTGCGGATATGGCAACCTTCAGCGTCTTCGATAGTCGCACGGTGGTGGGCGTTCACCCCTAAGCCGGAAAGTTCCGTGCCTGTATCTTCCGGGTTTCCCGTGTCCCATTGGATACTGTAAGGGGGCGTGCCACCTTCAGGGGAAACAGAAAAAGCACCGTCTACCTCTCGGAAACAAGTTTCCAGAACCTCCCCATTATAAGACAGACTGCGGCAATGCTCCTGGGGCACGATGGTCACGGTAAAGTCAAGATAGCTGTCCCCACAAGGGAAAACATAGCTGGGCCATTGCCTTGAGGCCACCCTCATCCGCGTCCTGCCAAGCAATGCCCCTTCAGGAATGGTGATCTCTATGTCTTCGTAGCTGGTACTGCTGTTGCTCGTGGTCAGGTAAGCTTCCCGCTCCTCGTCAAAAACCCCGTCCTGGTCATAGTCTATAAAGACCCGCATATCGTGCCTGCCTGCCTGCTCTGTCGCCCCTATGGAAAGGGTATAGGTCTCCCCCCGCGCAAGCTCAGTGGTCCAGTTTCCCGTGTCCGGCACCAGGCGGGAGGTATTGAAAAGCCCGGGCTCTAGAGGGTTCTCAAATTCAAGGTCATTAAAATCCACTTTGTACATCAGGGTTTGGGCCCAGCCATGCGGATTTGAGTACCGGCAGTACCGGTCATTGAACTCTTCCGTCTTGGTACGGAACTCATAACTACAGGTCAGGGTATCTGTTTCTGTAGCCCCTATCACCTCCATATAATACTTCATGTCCGGTGCCAGCCCGCTGAAAGGGAACTCGGCCAAAGGCACTGCACTATGGCCGGCCCTTATGTCCACACTGTCTCCGGGCAGCTCGCTCCCAGCCTCCCACATGTCATGGGGGTCGGTGCCAAGGTAAACATCATAGGAGGCATTATGGATACCCGGACTGTACCACCACAGGGAACTCGTCGTGTTCGCCCGCTTTTCATCCAGCAGGGAATAGTCATTGTCAAAGTAAGCGTGGTAGTTCCCCTCCCGCGTACCCATCTCCCAGTGGAAAGGCTGGGGACAGCTATATGGACGGGCAAAGGGAGTATAGATTGTCCCAGGAAACATGCTGCCAGAAATTTCCGGCCGGAAACTTTCACTGAAATACCCAAAGCGGTTGTCCAGGCCATAAAAAACCTCAGGGCTGTCCCAGGAACCTCCTTCTTGAGCATATATGCCCAAGTCTTTGTCGTCCCCGAACCTGTCCAGAACAAATGCAAGCGTTTCAAATTCAACACCATCCACGACATTGGATGTATAGCTTTTAACAATCCTGCCATCTTCATATAAAGAAATCATTGAATCCCATAAAAAAGACCTTGTAAGCCCGTTCAAGGCAGGAAGTCTCATGGTATGACTTATATATATCGACATGCTCCTGTCTCCCGGGAAACCCCATGTTTTATGGTTTACTCGAAAGTTATAGACAGTCTCAGTATTCTTTCCCAACATTAACCCTGATATCAGATAAGGGTTCTGACGGGTAAAGACCGTGTCATTCTCTTCGTACCGGAGCGTATCGGCGTAGATAGTCAAACCTTCGCTGCGCTTGCCAAGTACAATATACCCCTTGCCGCTGACACCGAACACGTCAAAAGTGTCTCCCGCAAAGGGGAAATCAAAACCGATGGGAATGCCTTCCCCTTCCAGCACAGGGGCATTGCCCTGGACCTCTTCCGAAGCAATCAGGTAATCGCCCACAGGTGTACGGTTCGAAAGGCTCGGCGAGGTCAAGTTGGCAAGATCACTCCCCCCCCCTGTGACATGGCGACTGTTCCTTAAGAAACTACCCACCTCCACATCAAAGAAAGGAATCTCCTGCGCAGGCAATAGGTGAAAGGAAAACAACAGAAAACACACAAAAAAGTGCCAAGAAAATGCGATTTTATGTACCATAGCTAAAACTTATAATAAGACATTATATGGGTACATACCCACAACGCCCCATAAGTAACCCCAAAAAATATACGCCTATCTAAAAATAAATACCGAAAAGCTACACAATATTAATAAAGCCGACTGTTTATTACAACAAAAGAACATGTAATTTTTTTTCAACCAATTACATGTTTAAACATCAATTATGATCAATGCACGAGGACTTTCTGGTTAAACATTATATCTCCATCCTTCAGGCGAAGGATATAAAGGCCGGAAGGGATCCCTGCAAGGCCAATGCTGTTGCCGGATAGCTTTTCTTCCTTCACCAGCACGCCTTTCATAGAATAAACCTCTGCCACCGCATGGTGCGACACCCCTTGTACGTACAATATGTCACGGGCGGGGTTGGGATAGACCAGCACATCGGAAAGCGTCTCTGAACCGGTAGCAGTCGATAAAAGCACTGGCACCTCCAAGCCTTCTACAGTATAGGTACAGCCATGGCTGTCGTGCACCTCCAGGTCGTAAGTGCCAGGGGCAAACCCCTCCAAGTCCAGGAGGTCCGAAACACCTTCAAAGAAGTATGTCTCCCCTTCACCGCTTAGTTCTATGGAAAAAGGCGGCACCCCGCCGGAAAGGGAAGCCTGGCGGTGCTCGTATAGCCCATTGGTGTCCGCTAGCACGGGCTGCGTCTGGCGCATCACCAACATGGACGTGCGGATATGGCAACCTTCAGCGTCTTCGATAGTCGCACGGTGGTGGGCGTTCACCCCTAAACCGGAAAGCTCCTGGCCTCTATCTTCCGGGTTGCCCGTGTCCCACTGGATGCTGTAAGGGGGCGTGCCACCTTCAGGGGAAACAGAAAAAGCACCGTCTGCCTCTCGGAAACAAGTTTCCAGGACCTCCCCATTATAAGACAGACTGCGGCAATGCTCCTGGGGCACGATGGTCACGGTAAAGTCAAGATAGCTGTTGCCACAAGGGAAAACATAGCTGGGCCATTGCCTTGAGGCCACCCTCATCCGCGTCCTGCCAAGCAATGCCCCTTCAGGAATGGTGATCTCTATGTCTTCGTAGCTGGTACTGCTGTTGCTCGTGGTCAGGTAAGCTTCCCGCTCCTCGTCAAAAACCCCGTCCTGGTCATAGTCTATAAAGACCCGCATACGGTGGTCGCCCGCCCGCTCTGTCGCCCCTATGGAAAGAGTATAGGTCTCCCCCGTGCAAGTTCAGTGGTCCAGTTTCCCGTGTCCGGCACCAGGCGGGAGGTAGTGAAAAGCCCGGGCTCTAATGGGTTCTCAAATTCAAGGTCATTAAAATCCACTTTGTACATCAGGGGTTCAGCCCAGCCATACGGATTTGAGTACCGGCAGTACCGGTCATTGAACTCTTCCGTCTTGGTACGGAACTCATAACTACAGGTCAGGGTATCTGTTTCTGTAACCCCTATCACCTCCATATAATACTTCATGTCAGGCGCCAGCCCGCTGAAAGGGAATTCCACCAAAGGCACTGCCCTACGCCCGGCCCTTATGTCCACACTGTCTCCTGACAGGCTGCTCCCGGCCTCCCACATGTCATGGGGGTCGGTGCCAAGGTAAACATCATAGGAGGCATTATGGATACCCGAGCCATACCACCACAGGGAACTCGTCGTGTTCGCCCGCTTTTCATCCAGCAGGGAATAGTCATTGTCAAAGTAAGCGTGGTAGTTCCCCTCCCGCGTGCCCATTTCCCAGTGGAAAGGCCAAGGACAGCTATATGGACGGTCACGGGGGATATAGCTTGACCCTGGAAAATCAGTGACACTTTCCGGCCGGAAACTTTCACTGACATAGCCGAACCGGTTTTCTGAATTATAAGTTACCTCAGGGCTGTCCCAAGATCCTCCTTCTTGAGCATATATACTCAAGTCTTTGTCTTCCCCGAATCTGCTCAAAACAAACGCAAGCGTTTCAATATCAACCCCGTCCATCGCATTAGTCTGAAATGTTTTAGAGATTTTCCCATCTTCATACAATGAGATTATTGATGTCCACGAAAATGAGCCAGAAAGCCCATTGAGAGCAGGGAGGCGCAGGGAGCAACTTATGAAAATAGCAATATTCCTATCCCCTGGAAATCCGTGATTCCTAAAATCAACCCTCATAGAGTAAACAGTCTCTGTATTCTTTCCCAACATTAACCCTGATATCAGATAAGGGTTCTGACGGGTAAAGACCGTGTCATTCTCTTCGTACCGGAGCGTATCGGCATAGATGGTCAAACCTTCGCTGCGCTTGCCAAGCACAATATACCCCTTGCCGCTCACACCGAACACGTCAAAAGTATCGCCCGCAAAAGGGAAATCAAAACCGATGGGGATACCCTCCCCTTCCAGCACACTGGCATTGCCCTGGACCTCTTCCGAGGCTATCAGGTAATCGCCCACAGGTGTACGGTTCGAAAGGCTCGGCGAAGTCAGGTTGGCAAGCTCATACCCTCCTCCTGAAGAATGGCGGTGATTCTGGGCAACCCGCCCCACCTCCACATCAAAGAAAGGAATCTCCTGCGCAGGCAATAGGTGAAAGGAAAACAACAGAAAACACACAAAAAAGTGCCAAGAAAATGCGATTTTATGTACCATAGCTAAAACTTATAATAAGACATTATATGGGTACATACCCACAACGCCTCATAAGTAACCCAAAAAAATATACTCCTATCTAAAAATAAATACCGACAAGCGACACAATATTAATAAAGCCGACTGTTTATCACAACAAAAGAACATGTAATTTTTTTTCAACCAATTACATGTTTAAACATCAATTATGATCAATGCACGAGGACTTTCTGGTTAAACATTATATCTCCATCCTTCAGGCGAAGGATATAAAGGCCGGAAGGGATCCCTGCAAGGCCAATGCTGTTGCCGGACAACTTTTCTTCCTTCACCAGCACGCCTTTCATAGAATAAACCTCTGCCACCGCATGTTGCGACACCCCTTGTACGTACAATATGTCACGGGCGGGGTTGGGATAGACCAGCACATCGGAAAGCGTCTCTGAACCGGTAGCAGTCGATAAAAGCACCGGCACCTCCAAGCCTTCTACAGTATAGGTACAGCCTTGGCTGTCGTGCACCTCCAGGTCGTAAGTGCCAGGCGCAAGCCCCTCCAAGTCCAAGAGGTCTGAAACACCTTCAAAGAAGTATGTCTCCCCTTCACCGCTTAGTTCTATGGAAAAAGGCGGCACCCCGCCGGAAAGGGAAGCCTGGCGGTGCTCGTATAGCCCATTGGTGTCCGCCAGTACGGGCTGCGTCTGGCGCATCACCAACATGGACGTGCGGATATGGCAACCTTCAGCGTCTTCGATAGTCGCACGGTGGTGGGCGTTCACCCCTAAGCCGGAAAGTTCCGCGCCTGTATCTTCCGGGTCTCCCGTGTCCCATTGGATGCTGTAAGGGGGCGTGCCACCTTCAGGGGAAACAGAAAAAGCACCGTCTGCCTCTCGGAAACAAGTTTCCTGGACCTCCCCATTATAAGACAGACTGCGGCAATGCTCCTGGGGCACAATGGTCACGGTAAAGTCAAGATAGCTGTTGCCACAAGGGGAGATATAATAAGGCCATTGCCTTGAGGCCACCCTCATCCGCGTCCTGCCAAGCAATGCCCCTTCAGGAATGGTGATCTCTATGTCTTCGTAGCTGGTACTGCTGTTGCTCGTGGTCAGGTAAGCTTCCCGCTCCTCGTCAAAAACCCCGTCCTGGTCATAGTCTATAAAGACCCTCATACGGTGGTCGCTCGCTCGCTCTGTCGCCCCTATGGAAAGGGTATAGGTCTCCCCCCGTGCAAGCTCAGTGGTCCAGTTCCCCGTGTCCGGCACCAGGCGGGAGGTATTGAAAAGCCCGGGTTCTAGTGGGTTCTCAAATTCAAGGTCATTAAAATCCACTTTGTACATCAGGGTTTGGGCCCAGCCATGCGGGTTTGAATACCGGCAGTAGCGGTCATTGAATTCTTCCGTCTTGGTACGGAACTCATAGCTACAGGTCAGGGTATCTGTTTCTGTTGACCCTGTTACCTTCATATAGTACTTCATGTCCGGTGCCAGCCCGCTGAACGGGAACTCCACCAAAGGCACTGCACTACGCCCGGCCCTTATGTCCACACTGTCTCCGGACAGCCCCTCCCCCGCCTCCCACATATCGTGGGGGTCGGTGCCAAGATAAACATCATAGGAGGCATTATGGATACCCGAGCCATACCACCAAAGGGAACTTGTCGTGTTCGCCCGCTTTTCATCCAGCAGGGAATAGTCATTGTCAAAGTAAGCGTGGTAGTTCCCCTCCCGCGTACCCATTTCCCAATGGAAAGGCCAAGGACAGCTGTATGGACGGGCAAGGGGGGTATAAATTGAACCCGGAAAGTCTCTCACACTTTCCGGCCGAAAACTTTCACTAACATAACCAAAGCGATTGTCTAGGCCATAAAAAACCTCAGGGCTGTCCCACCCCCCCCTTCTTGAGCATATATACCCAAGTCTTTGTCGTCCCCGAACCTGTCCAGAACAAATGCAAGCGTTTCAAACTCAACACCATCCATAACATTGGATGTATAAGTCTTCACAATCCTGCCATCTTCATATAAAGAAATCATTGATGTCCACGAAAATGAGCCAGAAAGCCCGTTTAAGGCAGGAAGCCGTAGAGAGTAATCTATAAGGATAGAGATATTTCTATCTCCGGGAAATCCATGATTTCTACAAACAACCCATAAAGAGTAAACAGTCTCAGCATTTTTCCCAAGCATAAGACCTGATATCAAATAAGGGTTCTGACGGGTAAAGACCGTGTCATTCTCTTCGTACCGGAGCGTATCGGCGTAGATGGTCAAACCTTCGCTGCGCTTGCCAAGCACAATATACCCCTTGCCGCTCACACCGAACACGTCAAAAGTGTCGCCCGCAAAGGGGAAATCAAAACCGATGGGGATGCCCTCCCCCTCCAGCACACTGGCATTGCCCTGGACCTCTTCCGAGGCTATCAGGTAGTCGCCCACAGGTGTACGGTTCGAAAGGCTCGGTGAAGTAAGATTGGCCAGTTCATTCCCCCCTGCCGTAGAATAACGGAAATTACTTGGGTACATACCCACCTCCACATCAAAAAACGGAATTTCCTGCGCGGGCAATAGGTGAAAGGAAAACAACAGAAAACACACAAAAAGGTGCCAAGAAAATGTAATTTTATGTACCATAGCTAAAACTTATAATAAGACATTATATGGGTACATACCCACAACGCCTCATAAGTAACCCAAAAAAATATACTCCTATCTAAAAATAAATACCGACAAGCGACACAATATTAATAAAGCCGACTGTTTATTACAACAAAAGAACATGTAATTTTTTTTCAACCAATTACATGTTTAAACATCAATTATGATCAATGCACGAGGACTTTCTGGTTAAACATTATATCTCCATCCTTCAGGCGAAGGATATAAAGGCCGGAAGGGATCCCTGTAAGGCCAATGCTGTTGCCGGATAGCTTTTCTTCCTTCACCAGCACGCCTTTCATAGAATAAACCTCTGCCACCGCATGGTGCGACACCCCTTGTACGTACAGTATGTCACGGGCGGGGTTGGGATAGACCAGCACATCGGCAAGCGTCTCTGAACCGGTAGCGGTCGATAAAAGCACCGGTACCTCCACGCCTTCTACGGTATAGGTACAGCCTTGGCTGTCGTGCACCTCCAGGTCGTAAGTGCCAGGCGCAAGTCCCTCCAAGTCCAGGAGGTCCGAAACACCTTCAAAGAAGTATGTCTCCCCTTCACCGCTCAGTTCTATGGAAAAAGGTGGCACCCCACCGGAAAGGGAAGCCTGGCGGTGTTCGTATAGCCCATTGGTGTCCGCTAGCACGGGCTGCGTCTGGCGCATCACCAACATGGACGTGCGGATATGGCAACCTTCAGCGTCTTCGATAGTCGCACGGTGGTGGGCGTTCACCCCTAAGCCGGAAAGTTCCGCGCCTGTATCTTCCGGGTTGCCCGTGTCCCACTGGATGCTGTAAGGGGGCGTACCACCTTCAGGGGAAACAGAAAAAGCACCGTCTGCCTCTCGGAAACAAGTTTCCAGAACCTCCCCATTATAAGACAGACTGCGGCAATGCTCCTGGGGCACGATGGTCACGGTAAAGTCAAGATAGCTGTCCCCACAAGGGAAAACATAGCTGGGCCATTGCCTTGAGGCCACCCTCATCCGCGTCCTGCCAAGCAATGCCCCTTCAGGAATGGTGATCTCTATGTCTTCGTAGCTGGTACTGCTGTTGCTCGTGGTCAGGTAAGCTTCCCGCTCCTCGTCAAAAACCCCGTCCTGGTCATAGTCTATAAAGACCCGCATATCGTGCCTGCCTGCCTGCTCTGTCGCCCCTATGGAAAGGGTATAGGTCTCCCCCCGCGCAAGCTCAGTGGTCCAGTTTCCCGTGTCCGGCACCAGGCGGGAGGTATTGAAAAGCCCGGGCTCTAGAGGGTTCTCAAATTCAAGGTCATTAAAATCCACTTTGTACATCAGGGTTTGGGCCCAGCCATGCGGATTTGAGTACCGGCAGTACCGGTCATTGAACTCTTCCGTCTTGGTACGGAACTCATAACTACAGGTCAGGGTATCTGTTTCTGTAGCCCCTATCACCTCCATATAATACTTCATGTCCGGTGCCAGCCCGCTGAAAGGGAACTCGGCCAAAGGCACTGCACTATGGCCGGCCCTTATGTCCACACTGTCTCCGGGCAGCTCGCTCCCAGCCTCCCACATGTCATGGGGGTCGGTGCCAAGGTAAACATCATAGGAGGCATTATGGATACCCGGACTGTACCACCACAGGGAACTCGTCGTGTTCGCCCGCCTTTCATCCAGCAGGGAATAGTCATTGTCAAAGTAAGCGTGGTAGCTCCCCTCCCGCGTGCCCATTTCCCAATGGAAAGGCTGGGGACAGCTATATGGACGGTCAAAGGGGGTATAAATTGAACCCGGAAAGTCTCTTACAATTTCCGGCCGGAAACTTTCACTGAAATAACCAAAGCGGTTGTCCAGGCCATAAAAAACCTCAGGGTTGTCCCAAGAACCTCCTTCCTGAGCATATATGCCCAAGCCTTTGTCGTCCCCGAACCTGTCCAGAACAAATGCAAGCGTTTCAAATTCAACACCATCCATGACATTGGATGTATATGTTTTAACAATCCTACCGTCTTCATATAAAGAAATCATTGAATCCCATAAAAAAGACCCAGACAGTCCGTTTAGAGCAGGCAATCTAAGAGTATAACTTATATATATTGATATATTCCTATCTCCCGGGAACCCCCAATTGTTATAGGCCGAACGAAAATTATAAACAGTCTCTGTATTCTTTCCCAACATTAACCCTGATATCAGATAAGGGTTCTGACGGGTAAAGACCGTGTCATTCTCTTCGTACCGGAGCGTATCGGCATAGATGGTCAAACCTTCGCTGCGCTTGCCAAGCACAATATACCCCTTGCCGCTCACACCGAACACGTCAAAAGTATCGCCCGCAAAAGGGAAATCAAAACCGATGGGGATACCCTCCCCTTCCAGCACACTGGCATTGCCCTGGACCTCTTCCGAGGCTATCAGGTAATCGCCCACAGGTGTACGGTTCGAAAGGCTCGGCGAAGTCAGGTTGGCAAGCTCATACCCTCCTCCTGAAGAATGGCGGTGATTCTGGGCAACCCGCCCCACCTCCACATCAAAGAAAGGAATCTCCTGCGCAGGCAATAGGTGAAAGGAAAACAACAGAAAACACACAAAAAGGTGCCAAGAAAATGTAATTTTATGTACCATAGCTAAAACTTATAATAAGACATTATATGGGTACATACCCACAACGCCTCATAAGTAACCCAAAAAAATATACTCCTATCTAAAAATAAATACCGACAAGCGACACTCCCCCTTGTTGGTGTTTTCACCAACAAGCTACCCAAACTCCCCCACACCTAACATTCATATTTTCACTCAAAGTAGGACATATAATGAGTTAAAAAACGAAATCATCCTTACCTTCTTCATAAAATCTCCCCCTTGTTGGTACCCAACCTTACCCCACACCTAACACCTATTCAAAATAAGACATAAAATGTGCAAAATAAAGCTGGATGCTCATGAACCCATTTCGAGCCAATTATAGTAGTCGTTGGTGAAAACACCAACAACAGGGGGGACTTTGTTGAAAAAAACGGCGGTAAGATATGGGCTGAAAGCCAAAAAGGCGAAGGAGCCACTTTTAAGTTCACCCTCCCTTTATACAATGGATAAGCCTCTTTGTTGGTGAAAACACCAACAACGGGAGGGAACATCAGGAGGGGTATTTTATTCAGAAAGGTATTTCAACCCTACAATACCAAACACAATAAACAAGATAAATACGAAACGGAGAAAACTTTTGGGTTCACCAAAAAGAACCATTCCCAATAAAGCAGCCCCTACGGCGCCTATTCCCGTCCATACTGCATAGGCAGAACCAAGAGGCAGACCTTTTAAACTATACCCCAACAGAGCCATGCTCAAAGAAAGTGCCACCACCGTAATTACCGAAGGCCAAAGTTTAGTAAATCCTTCTGAGTACTTCATAGAAGTTACCCAGACCACTTCAAAAATACCTGCTACAAATAATATAAACCAACTCATAAATACTTGTTCTTAAAAAAGCAATTCACACGTCCCAGCTAACCACAAACATCGACAGGGACATGACCCAACATACAAAAGTAGCCAATTTGCTCATTTGCCACTAACCTTGATTTCTATTACCTAAATCGACCACCATTTTATAAGTCATAAAACCCAGAAAAGTTATTACAAGCCCAATAGCAAGCCACATAAAAGCAACAAAATCATTGCCTGACGAAGCTATTGTATCCTCTTTATGCCCTTCAATGGTTTGAACACCCGAAATAAGCAATACGGGTAACTCCGCAGGGATTTGCTCACTAAAATATTTCAGATCATAATCAGGCATGGCTGCCTCTTTGTTTCCAAAAATAAGGCTATAGTGAACTCCGGCAGACAGTTCCGCTTTTAGTGAAATTTCCAGTTGCTGAAAACTCATATCAGAAAACTGTAAGGCAGGGCTGTTCTTATTTTCAACAACCACCCGAAACCGCTGGCCTTTTAAAGTTTGGCTTGACACCGTATTGTCACCACCTTTTTCAAGTTCAAATTTACCTACAGGCGTCCATAAATCATTCTCACTAGTTCCACTGTTTACATAAAGCATTGCCTTTCTTTTATATTTCTCAGGAGACTCCACAGAAAATTTGATCCGATCCAACAAAAACCTTTGTGCAAATGTAAAATCCAAAAAAGTTTTTCCCAATGTGTCGTATCTAACAACTTCCGGTGCAGGCAATTCCATATAACTACCCTCTGAAACCGAAGCTGCATAAAATCCTGCATGAAGTACATTAATAGGCGCCGATACAGAGTCGTCCATCTCAAATTTCAAGTATTCGTAATCAGACAAAGGGAAAGAAACCTTTTTCTCAATAAAAACCCTTCCCTTTTCATGAAAACCCTCAACAAAAACATTGCCCTTGACAACAAACCATTGCTCCCCATCATTACTCCCACTAATCCTAAGATTTTTGTCTACATCAGCATTTTTAATCCTCAAAACCACATGGTCAACAGCCCTCTTGTCAGGGTTATGAACAATAAAATGAGAAACACCTTTAATCTTAGAAACAGACTCCACAATTTCATATGGCACAAAAGCTAGCTTCGTATGTTGCACTTGGTCTTGTTGCAAAATATAGGGCACTTCCTCTCCATGCTCGCTGACCACCCTTAAGTCATGCAGTTCTTTGCTAAGATTGCCTGTAATCTCAGGGGTAAGTTTAATTTCATAATAGCCAGCTTCTTCTACCAAAGGCAAGTCAGCCTGATAAAGGTAACTGCTCTGAGACATGGTACTGTTACTAAACAAAAGCACACTAAGCAGACATATAACTATCAGTTTCACAAAGTTCATTTTTTAGGATCAGTGTTTACAAGCATACTCTTAAGTTTCTGATACATAAAAGAAACGATCAGCAAAAGGACTCCGAGAGAAACAAAAGCTCCAATCTTACCACCCTCTGACGCATTCCTAATATCATAAAGAAATAACTTAAGTAATGTTACAGAAAACAATGCAAGAGAAGCAAATCGCAAGTACTTTATTCTCTTTTTCATTCCCACAATCATCAGAACAAAAGAGTACAAGCCCCAAACCACCGGATAACCTGCTTTGTGAGAAATATCTAAGGCTTGAGAAATGAAAGACAGGTCATTAGCATATGCTAAGACAACAAGATGGTCCAATTCACTGCTAACCAAGAACAGGACAACCAGTAAAGAAAATATAGGATAGGATAATGTACCAGCCCCTTCCCCTTTTCCTACATACAGCTTAGCCAAAGACCAATTCAAAACTAGCGACCAACATATCAACCCTATGGTCAGCGCATGCGCCCAAAAGTACCACATAGACAGTTCATCAACTATGCTGCTGTTCCTTAAGGACACCACTCCTTTATGGACAAATATGACATAGGCCAGCGTGCACAAAAGCGACAGGACAAAAGCAGCAGGCTTCAAAAAGGCAAATGCTTTCTTAGCGCTTACAAAATATACAGCAATAGAATAAATTATTGAGAAAGTACAAATAACCAATACATTATAATAATACGGATGCAGAAACGCATGCAATTGGTAAGATATCTCTAAAAATCCAGTCAAATACACTAATATACTAAAGACTATTATTAATGCTTTTTTTACCTGAGCTAAAGGAAAGCCTAAAAACTGCTTTTCATTTTCCTGATAAACTAGCTTCAGGTATAGAAACACAGACAGCAAAGCATACACTCCCGTCAAAAAACCTTTATTGAGTAACACCCTAGAAGGTGCATACCCAAGCTTTGCCCCCAAATACACATTATTGAAATCCATCAAAAGGCTTACCAACATCAAAGCTAGTACAACCACCGAACCCTTCTTCAACACTTTAATGCCTGACTTACCAGCAAGCCATAAAAGCAGCACAGCTTCTGCACCCCAGAACAAAGTAATATTATGCCCTTCAAGTTGAATAGGTGCAGCAAGGCTTAAAAAAGTAAGAATAAGCCCGATAAACAGGTAAATCATATTCAGGTCCACTTTTTTGCTTCTATACAAGAACCAAGCACACACAAAAAAGAATAGGGCTAACAAAGCAGTAAACAAACCATTGAACAAACCATTGCTCAACACATTAACGCAGTGTAAGCCCGTAAAGAAATATAAGCAGGTTACACTCAAAATAATTGAGTAATCAAGCGCTTTAAACCTCCGTTGATGCTTCAATTCGTAGACAACATTCATCAAAAGAAAGACAATGAAAAACAAGGACGCAAAAACAAGGGCAACGCCTACAGCAGGGTTAGCTTCCCCTACTACTTGGGAAAGGAACCACCCGCCAAAAAGCAAAACTGTCATTGCATAGCAAATAATATTGATAGGATACCACTTTCTAAACCAAGCCAGAACAAGCATCCCGCTATTAAGCAATAAAATATATGAAAAAAGAATGACAGGGTTACCCTCGCCAGTGCTTACCATAAAAGGAGACCCAAATCCTCCTAGAATGGCAAGGACTGCAATTTCCATTCTGTTATACAAAAGCGAAAAACCTACAGTAAAGGCTGTGATCACCATCATCAGGACAAAAGCCAAGGGCTGGCTGATTAATCCAAAAAGGTGAAAGGCAAGTGCAATAGAAACATATAAAATAGCAATTCCACCACCTAGCAAGACAGAGCTAAAAGCCTTATAACCTTTGTGCAACCGGTGGGCTACCCCGATAAGGACACCGCCACATAAAACCCCAATCAGAACACGACCGGCAGGCCCAATCCAATCCCTATCAATGGCGTATTTAACGAAAATTGCCACACCTACTATCAAGATGGCAATCCCTATCTTATTCATGAGGTTCTCACCAATAAATTTTTCCAGGTCAGGATGCTTTTCCCAAAAACTCTTACTTTTTGCGACAGGAACTTTAGGAGCCGTTTTCTTTGGTTCTCTAAGAACAGCAGCCGGCTGAAGCTCTTTTTGCCTTTTTGGAGAATCTTCTGCTTTGGCCGCAACTTTTACCGACCCAAGATCACTTTTTTGCTCCTCTTGAACCTTTTCAGCAACCACTCCAATGTCCTTTGCCATTTGCCCTTTTAAGCGCTCAATCTCATTCTGAATTCTGTCAAGTCTTAGGAGCAAGGTATTGAACTTACTCTCTAAAGTGTTTTTAACAACCAACAGAAGAATAATTAAAATACCCAACAAAAATGAAACTAATGCCATAATTTACTTTTTAGAATCTGTTTAATTTACCAGATATTTTCTAAAAAAAGGAATTTTTGACAGACATTCATAAAAAAATAAGAATATAAGGTGCTAATATTAAGGCAGAATAAAAAATAATGATTATGCCCCTTTTAGACTCCTTGAGACTTATATTATAGGTTTATTTAAAAAATATAGAAAAGACACTACCTTTTCCTTCTTCAGATTGGACGTGGATTTTCCCACCAGCATTCTCTACAATTTTCTTTACCATGGCCATCCCAACCCCTGTTCCTTCTATATGTTCGCTTTCCTGAAGCCTGGAGTACATAGCAAATACTTGATCAACATCTTTTTGCTTCATGCCCATACCGTTGTCAGAGACCTGAAGAACAGTAGCCTCTCCTTCCTTTCTAGAAATCACCTCTACCACCGGCGGCCTTTGAGGACTGTGATACTTAATTGCATTAGAAATTAAATTATAAAGTATACTCCGCAAATTTTTACGAGAAAACTTAATTTCTGGTACTTGCTCAAAGTTTTCTTTAATTATAGCCTTATTCTCAATGATTAAATCTTTAATATTTACCTTGACATCATCAAGCACCTCGCTAAAACTGACAAATTCAGATAACCCTTGGACTTCATTTCTAATTCTCCCCGTATCAGAAAGATCTGAAAGTGTAAGCCTAAGCTTAGCAATAGACTGGTGTATCATTTCAAATAGTTCGCTATCGCCAGGATTATCCTCAGAAGCACGTAATTCCAATACCTTTACCAGCCCATCGATATTTCCTATAGGAGCCCTTAAATCATGAGAAGCGACATAAACAAAATTGTCAAGATCCGCATTAGTCCGCCTTAAAAGGTCATTTTTTTCCTTGAGCTCCTGAGTCCGTTCTCTAATTTTATCTTCCAGTGTCTGATTGGCTTTAACAAGCTGTTCCTGCGCCTCTTCTATTTGCTCATAAGATGCTTGAAGCTTCTGTTTCGCTCTGTTCAACCTTTTAATAAATTTATTGATTTGAATGGACGCTGGACGAAAGATTAACAACCCTTCAAAAAGTACGGTTAAAACAATAATGACAAAAAGTGCAAAAACCAAACGCTCCGTTGAGGATACTCTAGCCCTAGCTTCCAAGTCATATTGATCAACAATCTCATCCATGAAACTAAAGAAGACACCTTCATGATTGATCAATTCACTAAGATAGCTTCTAATATTCTCTTGGTCACCATCACCATCAAATTCAGCAACCATAGCCAAGGCATTAAATTGTATTTCATACACATAAGGATCCACTTGAGTGAAAAGGCTATCTACGACTTCACTATTATCTCCTTCCAATGCTTCACTATGTTTTCGCTGTTTGAGCCGTTCATGGACATCAACCCAATGCTCTACAGTACTAACCAACGCTGCCTTACTTTCAGAATCTCCCTCCCCGCCTTGTTGAACAAGCAATAGAACCTGTTTTACAATATTCTGACTCAACATGCGCTGCCTACCAGCCAGATTTATTACATATGAGTCATGCAATTGACTTTTCAATTCATACTGAACAATCATCTGACTGACTATACTTAACAATATAATTATAAGAAGGGCAGGAATATACAACTTGGTCAAAGTTGGTGTACAGGTCTTGATTTTCTCAAAAAAGCTGCCAAAAAAACGCATACAAAATCCTTTAAATATGGCCAATGCCGTTTTGGCGTAAACCGGAATTATACAATAGACTTCTCGTCATGAGGAGCAAAATAACAGTAAATCAACACTTTTAGATCGCAATGTATAGCAGTGGCACCAAAGTGAAAAAAAGCGACTGATTTGATTTATTTTGCTACGCAATTAAAAGTTCTATTGCTTATTTCAGGTTAAACATACGACAAAACAACATTGTTTGAACAAACTAGACAAAAACACCTATATCAACATACAAACAAACACTTAGAAATGTAATCATATTAAATAAAAAAACAGTTTCTCGGAACAATAAATTAAGTTAAATGTTTCAAAAATGTATTACCTTTACTACCTTTTAAACCCTTATTTGACAAAGGCGTTTTTTTAACTTAATTGAGATAAATGAGTACTTTTGAAGCCTTTTTACTAGGCATACTTCAGGGACTAACGGAGTTTTTACCTATAAGCAGCAGCGGACATATTGAAATTGGATCTTTTATACTGGGAACAGATCCAGAAGACAACCTTATCTTTCAGCTCATTGTACATGCCGCTACCACCCTCAGCACTATAGTTGTATTCAGAAAAGATATAGGATCGCTTTTCCAAGGATTCTTTACTACCGAATGGAATGATAGCAAAGACTATGTTTCCAAACTGGTATTATCAGCCATCCCCTTAGCTTTTGCAGGTTTCTTTCTGGAAGATTATATAGAAGAAATTTTTGCAGGGCGGGTACTACTAATAGGGTTTATGTTCCTCATTACAGCCTTATTGTTAGGCTTGACCTATTATTATAAAGGAAAAGGCACTGACATCTCTTATAAAAAAGCTATGATTATAGGTATAGCGCAGTCCATAGCCATACTTCCAGGTATATCTAGGTCAGGCTCTACCATTGCATCAGCATTGCTTATTGGAGTAGATAAATATAAGGCTACCCGTTTTTCATTTCTTATGATACTCATGCCTTTGATGGGTGCCTCGCTCCTAAAGTTCATCCAATACCTACAGGATCCGACTATTGCCGGTGGAATTTCAGGGCCAGCTATGACGGTTGGTTTCTTGGCAGCTTTCTTTTCTGGTTGGCTTTCTTGTAAGTGGATGATTGACATAGTTAAAAAAGGAAAACTTATCTACTTCGCCATCTACTGCTTTATCGTAGGTATTATAGCCATAGTTACCTACATGTAGGGTCGGGATTAAATTAAAAAAAACTAACTTTGAGGCAGGAAAGAAAAACCTGCCTTTTTTCATGAAACTGCTATTAGCTTTACTCTTTACGATATTCCTTTCCAGCACTGCACTTGGTCAGGACACTACCATCACCATCACCAAAGAACAGTATCAGGAGTTAGTTGATCGAAACGTACTTCCCAAACCAGAATTGGAGCCTATTGCCACTGACCGCCCTCACCAAACAGAGACAGCACAGATCGTACCTAGCGGATATTTCCAAATTGAAAGTGGCTTTAGTGTAGAAAGAGACTACACCGGAATAAACAGAGAATATTCTATAGGATATAATGACTTATTACTAAAATATGGCCTAGGGCATAACATTGACTTGAGGGTAGGTTCCAGTTTTGTAAACCACCGGATGCCAGACTTAGGCGAAAACATAGTAGGACTAACGGGCATTTTAGTGGGCGGAAAAAAAATGCTTTACTCTGGAAACGGGTGGATACCAGTTGCCACCTTAATGACAGAACTATTTTTACCTTCTTTAGGTCACCCAGCATTCAGACCGCCTTTTTCCGGCGGAACTGTGCGCTTGCTTTTTGAAAACCAAATTACCGATAGAATTGAATTAGAATACAACTTTGGCCCCCACTGGACAGGCTACACACCCAATGCTTCCTACTTTTATGCCATTTCTCTCACATACCAGTTGTGGCGGGGACTGTCCATCTACGGAGAGTCATATGGTTTCTTTATCGAACACCCAGTGCAAAGAAGGCATCACCAAGGCCTAATTCCCGATATCAGGATTGATGGTGGCTTTGTATATTTGGTCAATGACAACTTACAACTCGATATTGAAGCAGGCGTAGGCCTTTCTGAAATTTCACCAGACGGTTTTGTAGCCTTAGGATTTTCTTGGCGTTTCCCGCATTAGTCTATCAGAGTAATGGTTGTGGGAGGTGTTAATGTTTGGTAGCCGCAGGCTACCTCTGGCAGTGCGGCTATATTTATTAGTTCGTTTAGTTCGTTTCTGTAGCCACAGGCTACAGTGAGCGTAGAAGAGATAAGACAGATTACCACAACTAAAGATATATATATTAAACTTTAAATCCTGTTAATTCTCTAATTCTGAAAATTCTGATCCAGACAACATTTCCCGCATTAATCAAGTAATCCCCTTAACAAATTGCCAGCCAAATAGGCAATAAAAGCTGCAAAACCACCCAAGGTCAAAGTTTCTAAAATCCCCCAGACCGGGTTCTTCTTATTAACATAGCTTTTGAGACTACCTACCACACAAAGTGCAAGCCCTGTAAGGATACAAGAATATATAAAAAGATAGTACGCGTCTCCAACTCCATAAAACCAATCAAAAACATAAGAAAACAAAGGAATTGCACCAATCAAAACAAATGAAACAAATGTGACAAACGCAGTCTTAACTGGAGCCTTTGGATCTGGAACAAGTTCGTGTTTTTCTTTCATTATGGTCTCAGCCCAAACCTCTTTATTGGACATAAGCACTTCTGTTACCTGATCAAGCAAAGGTCCTTTAAAACCTTTTTTTTCAAAAATGTCCCTTAGCGTTTCTTTTTCTGCTTCTGGCATATTTCCTATCCGGCAAGTCTCCATATCCAACCTTTTATTATAATTGTCACGAGCAGCTCTAGTACTGAAAAAATTACCTACGGACATTGAAAAACCGTCTGCCAGTAAATTTGCGACACCCAGCACAATTACAATCCCCAGCTCCATCTCAGCACCGGTAGCACCTGCAACTACCGCAAATGTTGTTATAGCCCCATCTATCCCACCATACACAAACTCTGCTATATAATCCTTCTTAAGAAGGAAAGGGGCACTTTTATTATCTACATTTAACCTAGAAGACATTTTCTATTATTATTGTATCTTGAAGTAGTAAACAGGAACCATGCAATATGTTAATTTTAAAATATTGATGCTACATTCTACAAAAAATTTAGCAGGCTTAAAAAACACAACCTTGTAAATGGATCACCACTTGCCAGTCATGGAAATAATACCAGAAGTAAAAGAGCTTTTGGGCAAAAAGAACACCTTAATTTTACAAGCACCTCCAGGAGCAGGAAAGAGCACGGTCTTACCATTGGAGCTATTGAACGAACCTTGGTTAAATGGCAAGAAAATAATCATGCTCGAGCCTCGAAGGCTTGCGGCAAGGTCAGTAGCTATTCGTATGGCAGCACAGTTAGGAGAACACAACGGAGAAACAATAGGCTATAGGGTACGGTTTGAAAACAAAACAAGTCCATCTACCAAGCTAGAAGTAGTTACAGAAGGAATCCTTACACGAAAGCTGCAAAATGACAATACATTAGAAGATGTAGGCATGGTTATTTTTGACGAGTTCCATGAAAGAAGCCTACATGCAGATTTAGCTTTTACGCTGTGCCGGGAAATACAACAAATATTAAGAGAAGATTTAAGGATCCTGATAATGTCAGCGACTTTAAACATGGATCAACTCAGCAATGCACTCCCAGATACACCCACAGTCCATTCCAAAGGCAGACAATTTCCTGTGCGTATAGAGTACCTTCCACAAGAGACCAACCAAAGCATTGCCACACAAATGGCCAATGCAGTGAAAAAAATAATTTCTAAGGAAGAAGGGGACATTTTAGCTTTCCTACCAGGCGCCAGTGAAATAAACCAAACAATAGAACTACTAAATATTCCGAACATAAAAGTCCTACCTTTGTATGGCGACCTCCCGTTTCAAAAGCAGCAGGAAGCCATCAACCCAAATTTAGAGGGACTTCGAAAAGTCATTTTGGCAACCTCTATTGCTGAAACCAGCCTTACCATTGAGGGCATAAAAGTGGTAGTAGATAGCGGCCTGTCCCGCAGCCCAAGATTTAACCCCGTTACAGGCTTTACAAGGTTAGAGACTGTACCCGTAACATTAGACGCTGCTGACCAAAGAGCTGGCCGGGCAGGCAGGACTTCGCCCGGTGTCTGCTACCGTCTTTGGCACAAGGCTTCCACCCAACACCTTTTACCGAACAGGAAGCCTGAAATTTTGGAGGCAGACTTGGCATCAATGATGTTAGAACTAACCTTATGGGGAGTACAAGATGTACATAAGCTTTCATGGATTACACCTCCCCCTACAGGAGCAGTCAATCAAGCTTTAGACCTCCTTATAAAACTCAAAGCGATCAAAAGCGGCAAAATAACCGAGCATGGGAAATCTATTGCCAATCTCCCAACCCACCCTCGAATTGCCCACATGCTCATAGAGGCAGAAAGTCATGATCTGCTGGTTTTAGCGACAGATTTGGCAGCCATACTGGAAGAGCGGGATCCGCTAGGCTGGGGACATGGAGCAGCTATTGCAGACAGGCTACAGGCGTTAAGGCAGTTTAGAGAAAACGAATTAAGAGAAAACCGCCGAGCATTTGAGCGCATCGAAAAACTGGCATTTCCCTGGCGAAAGATCTTCAAAACACCAGTTGACAATGATGATGCTTCTGTAGAAGATATTGGTTTCCTATTAGCGGCAGCATGGCCTGAAAGAATTGCCAAACAACAAACCAATGATCCATGTAAGTTCAAGTTGTCCTCTGGTAGAGTAGCAAAACTGCCAGACCACGATCCATTAGTAATAGAAAAGTGGTTGGTCATAGCCCAGTTAGACGCTGGTATCAATGAAGGAAAAATTTTCTTGGCCTCACCTATTAACCCTGCCAGCCTGGAAAATTTCATAACAGAAAAAGAAGTATTAAGCTGGGATAAACAAAACGAAACCTTAATTGCTAGAAAAGAACGAAGGATTGGTGAAATCATCGTAGAAACCAGTCCATTGAACCATTATCCTCAAGAGGAGAAAATAAAGGTACTGTGCCAAGCAGTACAGGCCGACGGAGAAAGACTTCTTCCGTGGGATCAGAAAGAGGTGGCTATGTTTCAGGCAAGAGTGCAATGTTTACGAATATGGCGACCAGAAGAAGGCTGGCCAGACATTAGCACCAAAACGCTAATAAACAATCCAGAACCTTGGCTAGGGATCTACTTAGGAGATGTAAAGAAAAAGACAGACTTCCAGAGGCTTGACTTATTGACCATACTGCAAGGCATAATACCGTGGGAACTGTCTCAAAAAATAGATACGCTTGCACCATCCAAATTACAAGTCCCTACAGGCTCTATGCTACAGCTAACTTACCAACAAGATGGCGCACCACCTATCCTTGCTGTTAGACTCCAAGAAATGTTTGGGCAAGCAGAGACACCGGCTATAAATGAAGGACAAACAAAGGTGTTGCTGCACTTGCTTTCCCCAGGATATAAACCGGTACAAGTGACACAAGACCTAAAGAGTTTCTGGAACAACACCTACCCGGAAGTCAGAAAAGAACTAAGGGTAAGGTATAAAAAGCACTATTGGCCAGAAAACCCATGGGAAGCCGAAGCTGTCAGAGGGGTAAAGAGGAGAAGTTAGTTTCTCAAATGAATCTTTAATTTCACGACAAACAGGATAGCACCTTACCCGCCTACAACGGCAAGTAGCTTTATTTTAAAACAAAGCTACTTGCAGGACAAATTTGCTAAACTTTACAAGCACCCATGCCTCCTCCTAAACTATGCATATTGCTGAACACGTGCCTGCACAGACTGTTTGCTTAAACCTGAAATATGCATTAAAACTTTCTATTTCGTGGCAAAATCTAATGCATAATTCAGGTTAAACATTTATGAAAGAGTTTCATTAGCAGCTTATAACCGACAAATGCTGTGGGTATGCCGGTAACGAGCCCTCCCGTAAATAGTGCCAGTATGGTTTCATATCCGCCACTAAAGATTTGTGCGGTCACCTCCTTTTGTACACTGGTTTCCGTACTATGCCTCTTAGTTTTTAACTACCTTCTTTACTATAAATTCATCACCTGAATAGATCCTGAAAAAGTACACACCACTGCTCAGACTTTCAATATTTATAAGCGTATCAGCAGTCTCAATCAAAACCTTACCGGAATAGTCCAGCACCTCTGTTTTATCTATTCCCAAATCAGCGTTTATCTGCACTAAACCGGCAGCAGGATTGGGATAAAGCTTAATCTTAGCGGAAAGGCTTTCTGATACATTGCTCACTAACCTATAGTCACATTCTCTGGATGGGGAAAAGTTAATATTAACCTCATCATCATGATAACACCTGACCGGTCCGTCAGCTTCAGGGATAATAATCTTCCCTAAGGGCAGAAACCATTCATACCCGCCGATTTTCTCCAGATAAAAATGAGAAAACCAGCCAAACTCATCAGGTTGCTTTAAAATATATTTTTTTAACTCAACCCCATCATAAATCTCAGTAATTATATCCTCCACAACAATCCGGTAAGTAGAATCTTCCCCGTTTAAATTACCGTAAGGCACATCCATCGTAAGTGTATCATCTACAGAAACATTGAAAACCAGTAGCCGGTAAAATTTATTAAGTTCATTGTTGTATAGTGATACCGTATCTCCCTCCTGATAAATGAAATATGGAGCCAGGTTTACACTATCACCCTGATACCTGTAATACGTCCTAGTGACTTTCCTTAGGTCATAATTGTTTATAACTGTATCTTTTTGGACTATAAAATGATAATACTCAGAACCACCGGGTGCCCGGCCACCTGCACTGGAGCTATAATACCACTCCGCACCCACAGGGGCAAAAGTCTGACCATAAGACAGGAGCACCTGAAAAACAGCCAGAAAAGAGAAAAATAGTTTAAGTTTCATGTTAATAGTTCTATTTAATATAGGGCGCGCTGAAAAACAGCCAAAACATTGATCTGTCAATATTTGCATAAACTATTATGAGGTATAGATGCAAGTTTTTTTTCGGTTATTTCTTATTTTTTCCGTGTACAGTAAATTGAGAAGCTTTTAATCTATTTTTTTTTGCACTAGCCACAAGCGCACAATCTACTTTATGGCCTTACATTCGAAGTATTCCAATATGTCATCATGTAAGGCCATGCGTATCTTGCACACTTGTGACTTTTTCAGCAGGCCCTAATATACCTGCCAGAAAAATTAAGGAAAGATAGGAAAGAGAACCAATATCACCAAAACATTTTAAAAGCTAACCTTAAAAATTAAAAGTTTTGCAGATATTTTCACTCACTTTGTTATACAAAAAAAATTAATGATACCTGAATCTTCCTGTTCTCATAGTACATAAAAGAATCAAGGATTTTGGATAGTATATAACACTCGTAAACATGGCATCAAATAATATGGCCCTTATGCATATTGCTTAACAGGCTGCTTGCTTGAACCTGAAACTTTAGAAAGAATTTCATTAGCAGCTTATAACCGACAAATGCTGTGGGTATGCCGGTAACGAGCCCTCCGGTAAATAATGCCAGTATGGTTTCGTATCCAGTGCTAAAGATTTGTGCGGCAAACTGCATATCCAGCTGCTCAGGAAAAACAAAAGTTGGCTGAAAACCCAGCAGCCATGTGCCGATATAATAGTTAAAGCTAAATATAAACAAGCCGGTAAATACATTAGTATTAAACACAGCAATTCCAGCAGCTACTTTATTGAGCTTAAAAACAGAGGCAAGAAAGAAGGCTAAAACCATCTGAAAACCTACAAAAGGTGTCATACCTATCAGTGTGCCAAGAGCAAAACCTCCGGCAATCTTTTCAGGCTTATCATTGATACCGGTTAGCTTCTTAGCAGCTTTTATTAGCATGTTTTTCAGAAAATTTGACTTGCCTGATTTTACTGGCGACACAGTTTTACCCATTACATTAAGCCAATCAATGGTTTGTCCTATAGCTGTATCTGTGGAAGTATTTTTCAGCCCCAGTTCCCGGAAAGCCTTAGTTCCTGAATAATAATTATCAAGACTCAAAATGCTGGCATTTACAAAATTAAGCGAAACGGCTTTGCCGCTGATCCTGCTCCATAAGGTTCCGGCCATCCCCAAGGCTTTGAAAACTGTCTTGGGAAATACGATTCTAAAAGGTTTGTGTCCGCTAATGCTGTTTACCTTATCAAAAAAAGCTGAGTAGGTAAGATTTTCGCCAGCAAGAAGATAGGTCTCTCCTGCCTTGCCTTTTTCAAGCGCCAGCAGCACGCCAGAGGCAACATCACAGGCAGGAACAAAATTTTTACCTCCCCGTGGTACAACCTGAATTTTCCGCAAGCCATGCAGGATCATTCTGGATGTACCCTGTTTATAATCCTGCGGCCCTATGACAAAGGTCGGATTAATAACTACTGCGTCCAGCCCTCTTTTTTCTACTTGTTCCAGCACATATTGCTGAGCCAGATATTTGCTGTTTATATACCCTGATCCGACTCCGAACAGGCTGAAGCCGGAAAGCTCTGTGCCTGGCTTTTCCAAAGATCCTGGACCGATTGTATTAGCAGTGCTTATATACACCATTTTTTTTACACCATGTTGAATGGCAGCCTCTGTAATATTAATGGTTCCATGTACATTGACAGCTTCATAATGTTTAAAGGAAGTTTCTGCTCCCGGTGTAAGAGATGCTACATGAATAACAATATCACACCCCTTTACCGCATCATTCACCTCTTTATGGTTTGTAAGACATCCATACATAATTTCAGAGAAACAACCTTTAATTCCTTCTGTACCGGATGACTTTCTCATAAACAGCCGGATGTCATATCCGGCCTCTGACATTTTTCTTGTAATGTGGCCACCCAACAATCCGCTGGCGCCTGTGATCAGAACTTTCATTGTATAATTGCTTGATGGTTATAATCGGTTTCTCGCTTAATAATATCAGAAACAACCTTTATTCCTGCGGAACAAGGAATCGCCTTCATCAGAAGATAGCTTAAGACATTCCAGATACCAGGTATAAAAACCGCTTTACCGGACAGGGTTCTATCGATTGATTTTCGTGCAATTTCTTCCACAGGCAGCAAGGTCAAACGAGCTTTAAGCCCCTGCGCCATAACACGGCATGAGGTGTTGAAGTTGGTAATGAACGGCCCCGGATGGGTAACGGTAACTGAGACCGGAGATTCTTTTAATTCATAATTTAATGACCTAGAGAAAGAATTCACAAAAGCCTTTGAGGCTGGATATACAGTTTTAAAAGCCACAGGACTAAAGGCTGCCATACTGGATACATTCAAAACATATGACTGTTTATGGCTCATAAGCTCCGGAAGAAAAGCCTTGGTGAGCAAGGCCATAGCCCGCATGTTTACTTTTATTATGGTATCAAGTGAATCGGCAGAAGCCTGTCCGAAGGCCGCTGAACCTCCTGTCCCTGCATTGTTTATGAGAAAGTTTACTCTGTATTTCCCAGAAATCTGAGCTAATATTTTTTCACAAAAATCCTCTTCCGAAAGGTCAGCTTCAATAGCCAGAGCATCGACTTCAAATTCATGCTTCAAATCAGAAGCCAATTGATAAAGGTTTCTTCCGGGCAGAGCTACAAGAATTAGATTCATGCCTCTGCGTGCACAGTCAATGGCGAAAGCTTTGCCTAAACCGGTACTTGCCCCCGTTATGAGGGTGTAATAATGCTTATTCATATGTATTATTGTTAAGACTTAATTTTCAAGTAAGCGTACCATTTTTTTCATAGAGCTAATAAAGGCATCTCTGACAAAGGGGTCAGTAACCCACTGAGGCACACCCGATGGTTTGGTAGCAACAGTATAGGTTATAAAAGTTTTAGAACCTTTTTCTGATACCTCCCATTTTCCAAGAACCTGCTCCATTCGTTCCACACCTTTGTATTTCGGCATTTCAGGGTGTTTAGAGCTTGAATATTCTATCAGAAATCCTTTACTTGTTTTGCTGACCAGCTGGTGTTTTAGTATGCAGTCCTGATCATTAAAAGGCCAAGGGATACCATAACGGATATAAACACTCCATTCCCGTGGAAAAACATCCAGTTCCCGGCAGGTTTTGATACTCCTATTCCAACTTGGTGTTTTTTCTACATCTCTGATAAGTTGAAAAACATCTTCTGACGTGGCATTTACACTAAACTGCAATAAGACTTCCCTTGCTTCCTGGCCTCCGGGAATGTGAATCCACCTTTCATACATGGCTATTCCGTTTGACGATTTTACTAAAACAGCACCTCCGGGACGTTCATGATCGCTTTCACCTGCCGGACAGAAAGACAGTAGCATACTTGCAATAAATACAGTAAATAATCTTTGAATAGAGTTATATCGTTTTTTCATTGTTTCATCGTTTTTTGTTTTACAAAAGACAGTTCTCTCCCAGCCCGCCCGAAGCAGGATTTTTTTTGACCGTTTTTTTTCATTAGTTTATTTACCCAGGTGAAATCTTAATCCGGCGTTAAATCCAGCCCAGATTTTAACACTTGTTTTTTCGGAAGTATTATTAAAAAGTACATTTCTGACAATCATTGACCCGGGCGCCCCTTCTTCAAGGCCGTACTGTGATACCATGACATTCAGAACAGGTCCGGCAAAAACAGCCATTCTTCCCTCTGTTTTCCAGGTAAGCGGCAGACGGAATTTATTGAGCAAATTCAAGCCACTGCCAAAAACACCTTCAGGAAAAGCACTATAGGGAGTCTCCATTACATAATAAGTCATAAGATCCGTATTTAAGCGCAGCCTCCTGCTAATTGTCCATTCGGAACCAAATCCCCCGCCAATGCCCCAGCGCCTGCCGGAACTTGTCTGAGCTCCCAGCGCAAAAATGGTATGTAACAGGGGCACTCCAAGTTTGAAAGCTGCATTTACATGAAAGTCATCTGAAGCAAAAACCTCCACATCCTTATAGGCATTATATTTAACAATGCTGATAACGCCTAAAGGGATTCCTGAAATGCTATCAGCAATATTGATAAGTCCAACTTGTCCCCCATTTACCTTGCGGGCAATGTTTATTGCTGAAAATTGCACACCTCTGACTTTTCCGGCCAGACCAATACCGGACACCTGAACACCATGCACACTTTTTGCCTGATTTAAAAAACCCAACTGAAGTCCACTGGCAGTAACCGAAAAATTGAGAAGCCCCAACTGTAAACCCTGCAAATCTGCTGTTCTGTTTACGACACCCGAAAGCTGAAAACCTCTGACTTCCTCACCCGCAATATTCACAACGAGCGAAAGCTGGCTACCACTTACCTTTCCGTTAACTAAGTTGTATACACTGCTAAGCTGCAATCCATGCATAAAACTTTCTGTTCTGTTTCCCACCAGCGATATTTCCGCACCCCGCACCCCTTTAGAATGCCCGGATATCAAATACAGTCCCAGGTTAAATACAGCCTCATCCGAATTTACTCCATATATACTAAGTGGCGGAACCAGACCTGCATTAAAAAATGATGAACGAGACACCGTTCTGACTTCCTCTGTATTTCTGATGCTGTCCTGGCCTTCCCAAACTATGTCCGGCAGAGAGTCTTTATTATTAAGTATTTCATATTCAAACACCTCATAACTGTACTTATATGCTATTTCCTGACTGCCGTTATTATCTTCCACCTTATCCGAACCTTCACCAGATGTTTCCTCAATCCCTTCAGAAGTCTTATAGTCAGGAATTTCAACAAGCTCCCTAATTTCCTTTTTGATTTCCTCTCTGGAAATGGTAAGTATAGCTTTATTTTCAGATTGATTCTGTCTATTCTTTTTTGGAACAGACTTATCGTTTTTTCCGGCATCACCGGATATCTTTGTTTCACCTTCAGACTGTTTACGGGGCAAACCAGCTTTAATAATTATTATGCCGTTTTGAAAGACAAAGCCCGCTTCAGATCCGTCTAGCAGATGTTCCAGCACTCCGGAGAGGGGTTTGTCCTTTACTTTGAGGTTAATAGTTCCGGCAGGCAGTTCATTGTTGATGTATGCAAACCTAACCTTATACCTGTCCTGAATATCATTTAGTATTTCTGGCAGGCTCTGGCCTTCAGCCGTCAAAGATACTTTCGTATCCAGGTCCTGCGTGAAACCCTGCAGCGGAACCAGACAAAGTATGAATAGAAACACTTTCTGATATTTTATATATGTTTTCATAGAACCCTCTATTTACAACCTTGCCCTGAAAGAATATAATGATTGGCTTCTTTCTCAATATCAATATTTCCTGTTAAAGAAAGGACATCAAGTACCTCTTCAAGCTGAGGGTTATCAAAAGAAGCAGTAAACCTGCAGTTCTGCAGTTCTCCAGTACGAATACTGATATTTACCTTGAAATATGCTTCCAGTGCACGTGCAATTTCTTCAAGAGGCATATTGTCAAAAGAGAGCTTCCTAGATTTCCAGGCTGAATAATTGATATCCCGGACAGGTTCCTTTACAGGCGTTACATGTGCTGTATTAAGCGTGGCCTGCTGCCCCGGTTTCAGAAATATAGCATCCTGTTTATCTTTATGAGCAAAGGCTACCTTACCTGAACTTACATGTATGGCCACAGAGTCTTTAAAAGTTTTTATGTTAAAAGCCGTTCCGATAACTTCTGTAATGGAATTTCCGGCATAAACTGTAAAACGCTTTCCTTCAGCCCTTGCCACTTCAAAAAAAGCTTCTCCGTCCAGGCGCACCAAACGGTTGTCTGAATTAAATCCGGACGAATATGAAATTGTGCTATTTTCATTCATGGTAATACGGCTGCCATCGCTAAGATCTAGGACCCTTGTTTCTCCTGCTGGAGTATGTACACTAATAAGATTTTCTGAATTTATATAATTGTGCACCACATATGAGACAGATAACAGCAAAACCAGTGAAGCGGCAATGGCAAGATGTTTAGTCTGAAGAAATCTCTTCCGTGGCTTTCTCATCTCTGCTTTCAGCCTGAACCTTTGCCAAGCCTTTTCTGTATCTGGTTCATAGTTTTGGCCAGCATCGGTTTTCTTCCATACAGATTCTGCATCGGTTAAATCTTCCTTCACTGCCGCATTGCTTTCCCCCAGCGCAAAAAGTCTTTGCTTTTCTTCAGGGGAAATATTGCCGCTTATATACCCGGCAAGTTTCTGATAATATTTCTCTTTATTCTCTTCCATCATTAATAAAACATTTAAGTGAGCCATTACCCTACCTTCAGATTTATAAAATCTGAGATATAAGGCTGATTATTAAAGCTGCCACTACATCTTTCAAACTGTTTTTAAGGCGCTGCAAAGCTATACCCATATGCTTTTCCACTGCTTTCACAGATACTTCCAGACGGTCAGCGATTTCCTTGTAGCTAAGTTCTTCGAACCGGCTCAGCGAAAAGACAATTTTAGTTTTAGGGGGCAAAGAATCTATGGCTTTATATACAGAACTTTCCGCTTCACGAAAAAGCATGTTTTTTTCAGTATCCATATAGCCCATGATATCCATGCCTGCCACATCATCGCCAGATATTTTTTTTTGGAGCTTCAGGAAATTCAAAGCCGAATTATAACAGGATCTGTACAGGTATGATTTTATCCCCTGGTCAATCTGCAGCTTATCACGCCGGTCCCAGATTTTCAAAAATACCTCCTGCACAATATCTTCAGCAGCAGAACTATCTCTTAGAAGATTGTAAAGTGACTTACACAGAGGGGCATAAAGTTCCCGGAAAAGTACCTCAACCTTCTCCTCAGGAGTAAAATTTCTAAAAACCGAATAATCTGTATTCGCAGTGTCCGCACCAGTCTTTGTCATCGTATGAATTTCCTGTTCATTTAATATAAGAACAAGTATACACCCTCTTACCCTACCCTCAAAAAAAATATAATTTAAAAAAATCGATAATTCATACATACCAGGGCTAATACAACTGGTCTATTGATTAGGGCATTCCATTTTAAAACATCCTCACCACTCTTATCAAATGAAATAATTTCTGAACCAAATAACTGCCCAAACAGAAGACTGACCGCATAAAAAACAGTTCCCCATTAAATTTACTATGCGCCCCTGCACTTTATTCGGAAATAAAATTTTATCACTCACGAAACAGGAACCCACCTGACCGATGTGACAATTATAGCCAATAATACTGCCACAATATGAAAGGGAACAAGAAAAAAATAAACCAATTAGTCTATATCGCAATGACAAACTGCTTCCCATTTTCACTCATGAAAACCTATTAAATCTTTATTACTTAATTAAACCACCACCCAATGATTTACAAGACTCAATTCATTCAAGGCTTTATCTCAATTTCAGCCCCTATTTGTACGGCATTGTATAACTCTTCCATTTCCCCGTTTGTCACTGCAATACAACCTAAAGTCCAATCGAACAATCTGTGCAGCTTTCCGATTGCACCCAGCCCATTCTTGATTCCGTGAATCTTTACATCACCCCCTGCCGACTTGGATTTTGACTTTGCATGTTCAATATCTTGTTTATTAGGGTAAGAGATCCCAAGATTTTTATAATACCGGCTTTTATCACTTTTTCCATCAATAAAATAGACTCCTTCAGGGGTCTTTTTATCTCCCTCAAACTCTTTCCTACCAATGGGGTTGCCTCCAAGAGAAATTTTGTAAACCTTCACCAGCTCCCCCTTTGAAAATGCCAGCATTTCTCTTTTGGACTTATGTACTACCAAAGAGTCAATCACAGAATTTTCAGGCAGTTTTTGTTCTGGATAGTAATTATAAACCAAAAGTGCTGCAAATATTAAAAAAGCGACTGTTTTAAGCGTTTTCTTCATCAGGATTGCTCTTCTATGTAATTTTCTGGTGTATAGGTAACGCGGGCAAAATTTTTTGTAATAAGTTCTGTACTCACAACTTTCCCACTTCTAAATTTTAAAATCTTCTCTCTCCAAATCTCATTCTTTCTAAAAAAATCATTTCCAATCTTGACAAACTTGTGCCCCTTTTCGAATACATGATACGCATAATCCAGCTCTGTGTCAATCCTAAGCTCCCCTTCAAGACATTTTTCTGACATCCAAAGGTTTATTTGAAATACATGATCGGTGTTATTCGTAAACTGGTAATCCCTATAATTGTAAAAGACCGTTGCGCCACTGCCAAAGGGCAAAACTCTCCCATCATCTGGAAAAGGGTCAAACGAATGATGGTATCTTTCAGTAACAGTTAATGGGCTATGAATAACAAGCCAGTGAATAAGATTAGATATTTGACAAATACCTCCTCCAATACCAGGTTTTGCCTTGCCAAACGACAACTCCATTCCAGGCAAATACCCCTTGCCTTTAGTTGGCAATCCTACGAGCTTGCAAAAAGAAAATGTCTCTTGAGGTTTAATTACAATGCCATCAATATTCTGAATAGCAATTTTCAAATTTGTCACTTTATTGACCTGTAACTGCATGTCACTACCTCCAAGCTTTTTCAGCAGTACAGATTGATGTTTTTTAACACGGAAAGGAAGTTTCTCTGAACTTCTTGCGCTCGAATACCTCTTTTTGCCAAAATACCATTCAATGTATCGTTTTACCCGCCTGGACCAAACGGCTAAGAAGTAAAAAATGGGATGTCTTTGACTGAGTAATACCCTTTGTCTCACTGTGTGTTTTGGATGGCTGGTAATGGGATGAGCTTTAGCTGCTATTTATAACCTAAAATTTGCAACATATTTTTATATAAGTAACAAAATGTCAATCGATTCACTCATGCACAGCCTATAACTGCCGGAATAAGGTAAAGATAAATAAATGTAGGATGACTTACAACGACTGCTACTATACAGCTACATGTTATTTTTTCCCTTTTTCATTATCTGTCCATTTTCTAAAATTCGATACTCCACTTTTCCTGTAGTCACTGTCATAGACCCTTCAACGATATCCATTTCTTCTTTGCAAATATCCCACATTTTCACCGTATCAAGGGTTTTAAATACGACGATTAAAAGGTATATTCGTTGAAAACCTGTAATGAATGAAAAGACTCACGCACAACCTAGACAATTGGCCAAACTTCACCTAGATAATTGAAGAGTTTGAGTGGGCACTATTGGAGAAATACGGTACAGCTCAGAGGCAGGTCAAACTTGGACCTAACAATTTTAGCATTGTCTAACTTCTCCTATAATTATCATCAAAACTTTAAAAGAGGGCTTGCAAGAATTGAATTTAAGCTTTGTAGTTTTCATTGTTGCTAACAACACCCTTCTTTTAGGGAAGCACAAAATTTAATTAAATAGTACTTACAAAGCTTCCTCAGCCAATATTATTATAAGGCTAATATAGATAAATTTGAAGAAAGGAAAACAAACAATACCTAATGAAATTAAATAATGCTTTTATGTTGATAATGATGCTGCTGGTTATCTTAAGCGGCCATCAACTGCCGGCACAGACAAAAAAAGAGTTAAAGGAAATATTATCTTTTTTAGAGGGAATGAGAAACATTCCTGCTGGAGTCAGACATGACGATAACTACCATAAGCTATCCGATTACCGCCAGTGACACAAATCTTCTTAATCGACCTCCCCTTGGCATTTCATATAAGGACACCATACCTAAATTCTACATGTCTGATCATGAAGTTACAAATGGCGAGTACCAACAGTTTGTCAACTGGGTAAAAGACTCTTTGCTAAAAACAGAACCTGCTGTTGAAGTATATAGCTACCGTTTTACAGACCAGGGGAAACAGATTGTGGTAAATGTCAAACCTGACACGACGGTTTGGATCAAAGATTTTAGGCATTCAATAATAGACCCGGAGCTGAATTACTACCATTCCAATCCGACAACTACAAACTTTCCTGTTGTGGGTGTTTCTGCCATTCAGGCCCGTGCATACTGCCATTGGATGACCAGACAGTTTGAAACCTTGCTGGAAAAGTACAACATTGAAACAGGTGGCGAATTCAGGTTACCAACCCTGCAGGAATGGGAGCGCGGTGCGCAGGAATCGCTAACGAAAGACAATATAAGGTATGTTTATAATCAGTTATATCCCTGGGGCAGCCATAGACTACATGACGTAAATGGTTATTATGCTAATTTCGGAACAATTCGTGATCAAAATAATATAGTTTCTAAGGTCAATTATGAGGACAATTACATTTTTACTGCTCCCGTGAAATCTTTTAAACCCACTCAAACAGGACTTTTTGATATGGCAGGAAACGTTTCTGAATGGACTTCAACTTCGCTAGACAAAAATAGCGTGATTCAAAATTACAAAGAAGTATATAAAGAGTTGACAGGAAGCAATTATGATTTCCTGTTCCCCGAGCTATGCGGAGAGAGTCCTGACTGGCGCTTGTTTGAGGAACACGTTAAACAAGAAAAAAACCATTCCTACAACGCTACCAATGGCTGGGAAATGGAAAGAATTTTATTTTCAGGAAAACAAAGAAAGGAGGAAGAGTTACATAACCTTATGGTATTGGAACATTCTGATGATCTGCTGATCGTAAAAGGAGGCTCCTGGAATGACCCTCCGGTTTATCTTCAGAACTCAGTAAATCAGGTGTACTCTGAAAAAGCCCAACATTCAACCATAGGTTTCCGTCTGGCGCTCACGCTTCACCCTGAATTGGAGAAACTACTTGGAAATAAATTTAAAGAACAATCTTCCGAAAAGGTAAAATTTAAACCCACAAAAAATTTAAAATAACACTATGGACGTTTAAAAGCTCTGCTTTTTTTATAACTCCGAATTTATTCGGAGTTATTCAAGTTTAACATATCCAAATTAGGCGCACTGAAAACGCCTAAAATATTGATCTGTTTATATTTGTTAAACTATTAGGAGGTTTAGGAGCAAAGTTTTTTCGGTTATTTCATATTTTCCCATGTACAGTAAATTGAGAATTTTTCAATCCAATACTTTTGGGTAGCCAAAAGGCCTTACATTCAAGAATTACTCCAACACCTCTTCTTGTAAGGCCAAACGTAGTGTAGCCACAAGGCATGCCTTGTGGCTACATCTGTGACTTTTCCAACAGGTTCCAATTAGCAGAACGCTGCGAACAAGTAATATAAAACCATTTCAAAACTAGCGGTTCCTACACTAGAACCAGTTTTTCGGTCACTTATATTTTAAAGCGTCTTTAAACACCTGCTACAGGTTTCCTAAAGCTTAAAAACCTTAACCATACTTTGAGAAGCGGGCGTTTCAAACTTTATAAAATAAACCCCAGCCGGCTGCATACTCAGGTCAATATTGACATTACCCTCTTGAGAAAAGTCTTGCATAGAAATTTTTCTCAAAACAACCCCTTGAGTGGAAATAACACTTACCACACCTTGACTGTCCATACCCTGATTTACCGAAACGACAAAATCACCTCGACTTGGATTAGGATATACATTTAGCAAGCCCTCTTCGCAATCAACGCATGAAAATATACTCGTACCAACTTCTATCACCACTACCACCTCATCGGTAGCTGTGTCTCCATCATCATCGGTTACTGTTAATACGATGGAGGTAGTACCTACAGGCAATTCTACCGTCGGATTAACTCCTGTGGCGATTTCCTCTCCATCGATCGACCAACTATAGCTCACTATTTCACCATCCTCATCTGTCGAACCAGAACCGTCAAGTTCCACCTCAACTATACCCTCTCCGGACTCATCTACAAGTTCTTGGTCAGCACCGGCATCTGCTACAGGAGGTATGTTTTCACGAGGGTTTACTACAATAACCACCTCATCGGTAGCTGTGTCTCCATCATTATCGGTTACGGTCAATACGATGGTGTTAGTACCTACAGGCAAATCAACCGTCGGATTAACTCCTGTGGCGATTTCCTCTCCATCGATCGACCAACTATAGCTCACTATTTCACCATCCTCATCTGTCGAACCAGAACCGTCAAGTTCCACCTCAACTATACCCTCTCCGGACTCATCTACAAGTTCTTGGTCAGAACCGGCATCTGCTACAGGGGGAATATTTTCACGAGGGTTTACTACAATAACTACCTCATCGGTAGCTGTGTCTCCATCATCATCGGTTACTGTTAAAACTATGGTAGTAGTACCTACGGGTAATTCAACCGTTGGATTGATCCCTTCAGCGATTTCCTCACCATCCACCGTCCAACTATAGCTCACTATTTCACCATCCTCATCTGTCGAGCCAGAACCGTCAAGCTCCACCTCAACTACACCCTCTCCGGACTCATCTACAAGTTCTTGGTCAGCACCGGCATCTGCTACAGGGGGAATATTTTCACGAGGGTTTACTACAATAACTACCTCATCGGTAGCTGTGTCTCCATCATCATCGGTTACTGTCAATACTATGGTGGTAGTACCTACAGGCAATTCTACCGTCGGGTTAACTCCTTCCGCGATTTCCTCTCCATCGACTTTCCAACTATAGCTCACGATTTCACCATCTTCGTCCGTCGAGCCGGAACCGTCTAGCTCCACCTCAACTGTCCCCTCCCCGGACTCGTCTACAAGTTCTTGGTCAGAACCGGCATCCGCCACAGGCGGGATGTTTTCACGAGGGTTTACTACAATAACTACCTCGTCGGTAGCTATATCGCCATCATCATCGGTCACTGTCAATACGATGGTGGTAGTACCCACGGGCAATTCTACCGTCGGATTGACCCCTGTTCCAATTTCCTCTCCATCTACCGTCCAACTATAGCTCACTATTTCACCATCTTCGTCCGTCGAGCCGGAACCGTCTAGCTCCACCTCAACTGTCCCCTCCCCGGACTCGTCTACAAGTTCCTGGTCAGAACCGGCATCTGCTACAGGGGGGATATTTTCACGAGGGTTTACTACAATATCTACCTCATCGGTAGCTGTATCGCCATCATTATCGGTTACCGTCAATACTATGGTGGTAGTACCTACAGGCAATTCTACCGTCGGGTTAACTCCTTCCGCGATTTCCTCTCCATCGACTTTCCAACTATAGCTCACGATTTCACCATCTTCGTCCGTCGAGCCGGAACCGTCTAGCTCCACCTCAACTGTCCCCTCCCCGGACTCGTCTACAAGTTCCTGGTCAGAACCGGCATCTGCTACAGGGGGAATATTTTCACGAGGGTTTACTACAATAACTACCTCATCGGTAGCTGTGTCTCCATCATCATCGGTTACTGTCAATACTATGGTGGTAGTACCTACAGGCAATTCTACCGTCGGGTTAACTCCTTCCGCGATTTCCTCTCCATCGACTTTCCAACTATAGCTCACTATTTCACCATCTTCATCTGTCGAGCCGGAACCGTCTAGCTCCACCTCAACTGTCCCCTCCCCGGACTCGTCTACAAGTTCTTGGTCAGAACCGGCATCCGCCACAGGCGGGATGTTTTCACGAGGGTTTACTACAATAACTACCTCGTCGGTAGCTATATCGCCATCATCATCGGTCACTGTCAATACGATGGTGGTAGTACCCACGGGCAATTCTACCGTCGGATTGACCCCTGTTCCAATTTCCTCTCCATCTACCGTCCAACTATAGCTCACTATTTCTCCATCTTCATCTGTCGAGCCGGAACCGTCTAGCTCCACCTCAACTACACCCTCCCCAGACTCATCTACAAGTTCTTGGTCAGCACCGGCATCCGCTACAGGGGCGATATTCTGTTCCAAAATAGAAATAACGGCTCCATGCTTATCTTCCAATACAGAATACCCCCCAAAAGTTACATCAGTTGCGATATCATCAAAACTCACAAAATCCAAAGGGCTTTCCCCTGCTTGCAAAGCCTTAAAGGTTATTGTAAAAAGCAGTATGTCTCCCGAAGGGAAATCTGAAAATATTCCATAAGCATATTTCACTATGCCTAAATCATTATCATAAGAAGTAGGCGTAATTTGGACATTTAAGTCCTCTCCCTCATTAATGGACAATACTTCCAAATGCGCCTGGTCAAAAGACAAAAACACATTTGCCCCATCTATCTGTTGTGTTCCTGCATCTACCTTCACATCTACATAGAAAGTTTCGTCTACTTCAACTTCCTTTGAAGAAACAAGGAGATCAACCTGTGCATAGCTGGCATTACTCAACAATAGCAATACCAACGATATTATGTAGGTGGCCATTTCAAACCTGAAAGGTAATTTACCACCCATAGATGTATTATTACTAGACTGTCTTTGAGTCATATCAAAAAATTATCTAATTACTAAAATTTCAAAATCTTAAGCACCTTAACAGAGCGATAGGTTTCTACCTGAATAAAGTAAACCCCTGCAGGTTGTTCGGTTATATCCACTGGTATTTCCATTTCGCTGTGGAAGTCCAGCTCTACGGACTTGAGCACTGCTCCATCTACTGAAGTTACAGTCAACTTTCCTCCAGATTGAGAATATCCGTTTAAAGAAACATTGAACATTCCGGAACTAGGGTTTGGAGCAACGCTTACATTGACCTCTTCACACGACTCACATTCCTCTACGCTTGTAATCAATAGTGCAGCGTCATTTAAATCTCCCAACACGGAATATCCCTTATAAGCAACCTGAGTTTGTCCCGGATAATCATTGGTGAATTTCACATAAGATTCTTTTGTATCATCCAGTACCTCAAAAGTAATGTTAAACAACCCAAAATCCCCTAAAGGAAGATCTGATAAAGACCCCGCTGCATAAGCAATTTTTCCTATGTCATTATCATAATGGTTGATCAACTCTACCGGCAGATTGCCCATTCCACTCATTTCAGAAACTCTTAAAACCTCAGGGTCAAATTCCAGATATACTTCGGCTGCATCAATTTCTTGGTCGCCAGTATAAAGCACCACCGGCATCGTGAAGGTAGCCCCTTTTTGGACTGGTTCAGCAGGCTTTTGTAGTTCCATAGAAATTTCAGCGTCGGTAAACATAGCCCTAAAGCTGCTGGCCCGAGCATTTAAAGCACTTAATTCATCATACGAAGAGGCTTCTACCTTATATCCATTTTCGTTAAAATTGCTGGCAAGCAGCGAGAAGTCTAGCAAAGTCACCTGATCATCTCTATTAAAATCTGCGCGCTCATCATATCCGCCCTCCCCTAAAGGCAAATTAAAAGTATTGGCCAAGATGCTGAAATCCGTAATTGAAACCTTATTGTCATTATCAGCATCCCCATCTTTCAATCTACCAAACTCAATCTCATTCTCCCCTGCCGTCAAAGTTGCAGCCTGTGCATTTTTCAAGGTGCGATCATTTTTTACCGTTATTACATAATCGCCATTTTCAACCTCTAAATTATCAAGTACAAAAGCCCCTGATTCATCCGTCTGAGAATGATAGGTAACCAATGGAGTAGTCTGACCTGCTGGGAATATCTTAATATCTAAAGGTATTGCCCACTTACTATTTGGCGCCTCAGGGCGACCCTGCAAAAACACGTTACCAACCAGAACAATAGGCGCTTCTGCACCAATATTGATATGCACATCCACTACATCCGTGGAGAACAGTGCTCCATCCCGTACAATGAGTAAGAAAGAATAAGTATTTCCATGATCATCTTCCGTAACCTTAAAAGAAGGGGTAGATGTTAACGAATCTAACAAGGTTACTCCTTCCGGCGCAAACCACTCGAAAGTAATTTCATCGCCATCAGGGTCATACGAAGAAGAAGCATCCAAGATCACCCAACCTTCAGTCGTTACCATAACATCTTTGCCAGCATCAGCGACAGGAGCCAGATTCGTAGATTTAAGCTTCCACGACACGGTGCGCCGTCCTGTCCCATTAATTCCACTGCTATGCTTGTGAAGCATTTCGAGGTTCATGCTTATTTCATATTTCCCAGCAGTACTCCTCGTCTGACCGAGACCTGTTATTTGATATTCGGTATCGCTTATTTTTACAATATCAATTTCCTCTTTTGGAAGATCAACATCATTTCTTCGGAAACGTAAAGCCTCTATCAGCAGCTCATCATCAAGCAATTTACTATTGAAACTAATATGAAGGCTATCTACCTGCACATCCACCTCTTGATTGTCATCAAAATTCCATTCTGCTGTCAAAGGCACTTGATCGATAAACAAGGTCTTAGTGGTTTCTCCTGTACCTCCGTAAATGCCTGTTGCATGCACCCTTATACCTGTATTTCCGCCAGAAGGCAACCGCACCGGTACAGAAACAAATCCACTGTCTACATTATACAGTGTTTCCAGGGTTACTTCTCCACTTAGGTCTACCTGAGAAATCACCAGCTCTTCAGCAAACCGGCTTAAGTAAAAACTAACATCAAGTGAACGTGTTGAAGTGATTCCGTCTGAATCTGAGTGACCAAGATCAGGATCAATAGCAAGTTCAGTAACTTCTAACTCCTCCGACCGATTCACCGTCCAGGCAATTTCAAAAGTTTCGACCCCTGCATTTCCTATGGCATCATCTATACCTTCAGTATTTACGGTAAACTTATAATCTCCCTCATAATAAGTAAGCATTCCAAAATTACCGGCACTCCAATTTTTCAAGTCCGTATTGGAAAGCTGATCAATATTCAAGTGCAATCGTTCTCCATTCCTTGTAAGTCGAACAGAAGCAGTATTAAAGCCATAGGCCTCCTCATCAAACTCAATGTCCACAAAAGTTACATGTTGCGGGTCAAGCCCTCCTCTGGTTGAGGTTGCCATATTTATCACCACAGGCCCTTCATTGTCCAAGGTCAGCCTGATGCTACGCTCTTGCATACCAGCTTCCCCACTTTCGGAAAGCATTTCAGGAAGATCTATTATTAATTCGTATGTACCGCTTTCTATAAGAATTTCCTGCAAGCCAGACAAGTAAACCATTTGCTTGTCCTCACTAATAGAGTCTATAGATAAAGTGCCAACCTGAAGGCTATCTTGATAAACATTAAACCTTTCAGGTGTGACGGTGCTTAAATCCATAGGCAGGTTAAACTCTAATTGTATGGTATCAAACGCCGCTGCAATATTACCTTCAGGTATGCCATAGTAAGCCTGAACCGTTGGAACGGTCAGGAATTGTGACCAAGTGACATTTCTACCTTCTACACCTTTAACACCATCTACATCCTCAATATTAGCAGCCTGAACCGTAAAATTATAAAAGCCATTACCTATGGTCAAAGAAGATAAATCGACCTCAAAAGTAACCGGGTCAAGCTGCGAAATATCTACCGTACTATCAATGATATTTGACCCTCCTTGGAAAGCCAAGTTAAGGTCATCAATTGTAAAAGTAGAAGGGTTTATCTCAGTATTGAAAACCACAGTTAGCTTTTCAACCTGTTCGGCAGTTACTGGCTCTGCAACACCTTCGATGCTGACAACAGAAGGCACACCAGTATCTTTTCTCTTCCAAACCACGGTATACTCAACAGGCTCTAAAGAGTCCAGCTTGTCCACAAAGTGAAACTTATTTTCATAGTTAGGCGGCCTACTAACTGGCAGCGTCACGAAAGTAAGCCATGCGTTATCCAACGGGATTTCCTGACCATCTTCCCTTGTGACACTTACGAGATCGTAGCGGTTGTTGCCAGGGTCGTCAAGCCTTATATAGTTCCACCCTTTTTCAGATGCTGTGAGTGTTAAGGTATTTGTCAAATTAGCAGGAGAAACCGGTGCAGAGAAACTACCCGATTCTGCTTCGTAAACAGTTTCAGTACGTTTTCCTTCCGAGAAATAAATAATGTCAGGAGTATCGTCTATGTCAAACACATCATTGACCAGGAAGTCATTGATATTGTCTTCTTCAGGGCCATAAGCCTTAATACTCTTAGTGAGCTCATGAAGTTTAACACCTTTCACCAGACTTAATTCAGGGTTTCCAAAACTGTTGGAATGCACCACATCAGCTTGGTAACTCACAAATTTTCCTAGCAAAGTACTTGTAAAATACCACTGCCCTATCCGGGTTTCCAGCGGAGGAATCGTTCCAAAATTGATATTCGTAACACCTAAGTTTTTAGGTTCTCCCTGAAAGTTTGAACCAACGATTTCAAAATCTATAGCCAGACCTTTTTCATTTTCGATTATTTCCGGCTGAGCAGAAGATATTAACATATTTACTGCCGGGCCATGACCGTGGTTTTCTACCATTACCGCCAATTCTGCCGGAATAGATGGTTCAACAACATCAGTAAATGGATCATTGCCTAAAATGTTACGCTCCATAAAATAATGCAACATCAGGTTTGGACTTGGGTTTACCATCAATGGCACATCCGCCAAAGGCAGTGTAACCATTGCCTGCGCATAAGGGTCAAAGTATCGCACAGACCCTCCAAAATTATATTCTTTAGGCACCTCAGGCGCTGCATGCTGCACAGGAATAAACAAGAACTTAACAAGGCCGTTTTGTTGGGAAGCAATAGCCCCCGTACCAGTTATATCTGAAACATTGTCCAAGGACTGAACCTGTATTTCAAAAAGATCATTGCTAGGTACGCCGTTTTCATCTGTAATGCGAATATTTACAGTTAGGGAGTCCATTGGGTCTGTAGGGTGGCCGTTAAAGATATCCAATGTTCCTTCAAAAGCTTCACGAGTCATAGTCAATTGTTGACTAAACTGAACTTTAACAGTAGCACAAACTGCATTGGACTGTCCTTCTATAATTTCATCTACAGCCTCAATATTTGCCACATACATATCGTATAGAGACTCATAACCTAACGATTCAGCTTCTTCCATGGCCTCAATGATTTCATCGGACAGTTCTTTGACATAGTTCCAGTTGATGATATCGCCATATTCGTCATTAGGCTCCATAACATCATTATCGAGGGCTTCGATGGACAGGTTCCACCGGACAAAAAAGTCTTTTATAGCTGACTGGGAAATATCATACCCTTGCATTTCTGCAAGGACATCTGTTTGGTAACTAAGAGGTATGCTGTCTAAGTTAACGACATACCCATCAATTTTTGAAGAGAGGTCTCTCCATGCATCACTTTCAACCAAGTTGCCAAAGTACTCCCTTGCCCAAAGTTCTTCACGTTCATAGGACTCAATAACCATATCAAGGTTATCACTGATTTGCTGAAACAGTCCGCTTGCAGGGTCATCTGAAGATTTTGGAGCAGGACCAGCGGTTTGAGTTGTAGCACATGACCTTGTAGCATCAGCTATACCTTTCGCACAACCAATAGGGCTAGGGATTAAGCCTGGGATACACGGTATATAACCTAATGCCCCTCCTCCACTTCTATAATTTCCGAAAACGCATGAGCCTGTACCTATAACAGTAGCACCAGGAATAGGAAGGCAAGAAGCCACTCCAATCAAATCATTAATGCAATCTACACAACTACTTCTGCTTGTCGAGAACTCAGGTGTGCTACCTGTTCCTGAGCCAGAGGGAGGAGGACACGACGCACAATTAGGGACTGCGGGATTACCACTAGCTCCCGGTCCTGTGTAAAATCCTCCTGATGGTCTTCCTGAACCAGGACAGGTTCTGCCAGAATATGTAAACATTTTCCCACCTTGTTGCCACAATCCGTTACTTATGTTACACTTGTACCAATAAACTACTCCTACAAAATCTGAACAGTTTCCTCCGGAAGACTTTTGACTGAAACGTGGGGCGTCTATTCCTAAAAAGTCAGAAACATCCTTTAAAGAAGCCCCACCACCTGAGGCGGACTTTTCTTCTTGACTCCCCCTCCTGCGCATAACCACCGGCACTTGAATGCTCTGCTGGGCATGTAGGCGTGCAGGTTCATAATTAGAAACAAACTCATATTCCGAATCTGAGTCCGGCAAGTTCAGTGCAACATCTTCCGCCGCAATAAGTCCATGGTTTGTTAATACAACATTAAAAGCATAAACCTCCGACCCAAAAAGCTGCGGCATTTCGTCTGGCATATCTACCGTTACCACTGGCATAGGGACATGGGTCTCAAACTCTGCAACCAGCGTTATATCATACTCGTCTTGTATAGCAGTTGGCTCCACCGACCAGCTAAATGTAATGGCTTGGTAGTTAATAAATACAGAAGTATTCGTAACCTCGCCTGGATTAATATTAACCGTATTATTATAAGACAAGTGTTTGTCTTTTTCAACAGTAATACGGTGCCTACCTTCAGGAATATCAAACGCCTCAAAAATGCCATGTTCATCGGTGTACCCTTCAGCGTAAAGTTCCCCTGAAAAATAATTCCTAACCCTTACAAAAGCTCCTTCTACCTTAGGTTCATCTTCAGAATAATAAGTAAACTGATTGGTTACATCTACAACCAAATCCCCAGTTGACTCAGATACTTTTTCAAAAGTAAACGGAATACGTACAAAATCGCTGTTAGGCGAGTTTATTGCCATACTTCCACTCACCGGATAATTAAAAGGCACCTCCTCAAGGGTAAGGAAACGTAAAATAACAACAGCAGTATCGCCAGAAGACAAGGAAGGAAGTGTCGTTGGGGTTACACTTCTCAACCAGTTAAGCTGGGGCAAGTCTATTGATAGCTCGCCAGACTCTCCTTGGCCTCTGTTAACAATATTCAGTTCTACCAGTCGATCCCTTGTACTGGAAGAAGCTCTTATATCCAATCTTCGTTGATCTGGCTCCAACAAAGCGTTAGGTGCCTGACAATAATAAAACACATCCACCTCTTGAACCACCCCTTCGTCGGCGACACCCAACATATTTGCCACCTCAAAATTAACACCTGGTGATAAAGTCGTCCCTGTTACCAGATAAGGAAGATTAACGGTTGCGTTTCCTTCAAAGGAAGCAAGGGTATCAAAAAGAATTTGAGCTCCATTTGGCATGGAATTACCAGGAGCAATGGTAAAGTTTGTCAGGGTTCTATTGCTCATATTCCTGACAGAGATAGAGCCAGTGATGGTATCGTCCACAGTAACCTTAAACTCCGGCACACGATTATTATTTACCCTTAACCCAAGTATATCAAAACTGTCCTGTTCATCTGACAAACTCATTCCTGGGTAGCTTGCGCCAACGATATAGTGTCCTGCTTCTCTTTCTAGTGGCACAAACTCGGTACTGTAATTCCCATTATCGTCGGTCATTGCCGTAAGGGTTCTCCTTAACCCATTGGTAATAATATAAACTTCCACTTCCTCATTAGCAGCCAAAGAGCCATCATGTCTAGTAGCCGTACCATTTATCGGGACTGCTTGCCCTCTTAAAAAATAATCATTTACAACAGTTGCCGTGGCAGCGTAATCTGCATTGATATTAATCTGTACCGGGTCAGAAACATTATTCGTATATAAAAGCTCATTGATAACAGCATCAGGATTGACTTGGAAAATTAAATTATGTCCACCCGGCAAATTAGGCGCTTGAACAGCATTTTGTATTTGAGCAGTACCGCCCGCAACAATAGACGAAGGGATTATATCTTCGCTGACCATCACATCCGATGCATCTACCCTATTATTTTTCGACAAGTAGCCTCTCACTACTATCCCGGAAGGCGCCGTTGCAAATCCAGTATTCTTAACCGTTACAGTATAATTAAAAATGCTATTAGCCTGTATGTTATGATTGTTTAAACCTACACTAGCAATTTGCAAGTCAGGGATATTTTGGTCTGTCACCATGATCCATACCGAACCGGTAGAATATTCCGGTGCTTTTGCATAAAAATAAACTTGGTGATCTCCATCAGAAATCCCATTATCAATAGTGGTAATTGGGACTTCCACAAAAGACTCCCCTACAGGTATGGTAGCGGTTTCTGGCACTATGGCCCTTTCTTCATCTGAGGATGACAGTTGCACTGTCAGAGGTTCATCAGAAGGCGTGTTTCTGGTAACCCTTAAATCACCAGCCATATCCACTCCTTCAGGAAGCGTAAGTTCGTTCGTAGTTAAAGTTAGCGCAGGCCCATCATTGTCTGTAACTGTTAGAACAGCAGAAACATGCCCAGCAGAAGTTTCAGGCACATTACAGCCACATGAATTGACAAACACAGAAGCAGTTATTTCTATGTCCCGGTCGCCCTCGGCCAAATCATTATCAATGGCACCAATGGTGAAAGTCACTTCATTTACATCGGCAGCCATAGGAATGGAAGAAGGCATGATAAGATTATCAGGAATGCTGGCAGATAAGTGTGTGTTGAAAGCAATCGGATTACTGCCCTCCGTCCTTCGTAGTGTAGCTTGAGTAGCATGCGCGCCTGCTCCTTCCGAGATAACATCTGAATGCAAAATAAGCTCAAGGCCTGGCACATCATTATCCAACACTAGGACTGACCCATTGGCTGTATAATGATTAGACGCAGAGGCAATAATAGCAACATCAACATCAAGTTCAGGGATATCATTATCCTCAATCTTGACCGTAACCTCTACCGACAAACTTCCTTCTGGAATTATTACAGAAGCAGGCAAAGGAAAACGGTTTGAAGGGGAAGCGCTCAAGAAAACTTCTAAAGGCTGAACAGGTGCCAGATTAGTTTCAACCCTAAAGGTAACACTGTCACCCTCGGTTACTTCTGATGGCAAATCTTGGATTGTCAAGGAAGGTTTATCATTATCTATCAATGTGATATCCGCCTCTGCAGTTGTAAAACCATCAGAAGAAACGCTCAAGACATCCACGATATCGCCTTCAATCAGGTCATTATCTGGAGCCGTCAATGTAAAACTAGCACCAGCCCTACCCGATGGAATGGTAACTATGGAAGGGAAGGTAAATCTATCTGGATCGTTTAGGCCAATAGTTACTTCTACAGGATCACTTAAAGACCCACTTCTGTTTACCCTAACACTTATGCCATTTTCGTCTCCTTCGGTTATCTCATCAGAAGACAACTCAATGGATAAGATCCTAATGACAGACCAAGGCGTATCCTGCACCGCAATATTGTTCGCTTCTCCACCCGGAACTTCGGTAATAGATGGCCCTGGAATAATTTCTACAACAAATACTCCTTCATCTCCCAAAGTCACCTGGGAAGGAATTTCAATCTTTGCACTTCTTTCCCAAACTCCCCCAGTAAACAAAGTGTCGTCGTTAGCGAAAGAGGACTGTGCTATTTGGGTACGGTCTTGCCCATCGACCGTCTGCATATAAATGCGCTCAACCCAATCAATGGTGGAGAAGCCTTCTCCAATATTCTCAATTTCCCATGAAACAGTAATACTGTCGCCCGGCGAAATATTAGACTGATTGGCAGTCACAGCACTCACACTGAGGTCAGGCGCTGGCAAATGGCTGTTTATGTTTAAGTTAAAGTTTCCGGAGTTATTATTGCTACCCTCTACCACCAGGTAATAGGTACTACCAGGAGTCAAATCCCTCAGTCCATATTCAATGTTCCTACCTACTGGACTGCTCACAACATGGTCAGTTTCTGAAGATAGGATATGCATTATCGCCTGAAAACTGGCAGTTAATGAAAAGCTAACAGAATCCGACTCTTCAGGAATGGTAAAAGAGTAAAAGATATCACCAGAAGGCTGACTGTTCGGCCCTGTGTATTGAGCAGAGTAAAAGCGAGTGGTATCAGAAAGCGATAGAGGCAACGCACCCAAAGCAATTGCAGTTTCAAATTCATCTCCCGCCCTTGGCTCGAATATATTGAAAGTACTATGGCTTATATCGTAAACCTCGTCAAAAACAAGACTTGAAATCTTCATTAAGGCCGCCCCTGTAAATTCCGTTGGCACAGTCCAGAAAAATGAGCCGGTATTATTGGTGTTCGCAGCAATCGTTTCCCAACTAGTACCCTGGTCTAGCGAGTATTCAATTTTGATTTCGCTAAACCTTGGCAAAGCGGTAGAGTTCCACCTGATTTGCCGAACCTGCCCATTATACCAGTTTTCGCCACCACTCGGGGTTACCAAAGATAGACTAGGTTTGGAAATAGTAAAAGGAGCATCACTATAATCTAAGATGCCAGTATCTGTGAGGTCGTTAATTTTAATCAGGTATTCCCCAGGTGCCAAGTCTTGAGGAATGGCCCAGTTAAAGCTACCAGAGTTACGTGTTCCACTTGCAATAAGCATGACGTTGGTACTATCTACCGTAGTAAGGTTAATTTCTAAGTCCCTTGAGCTTCCCAACCCACGGGAGTTCCAACGAATAGCCCTAGAAACGCCATTGTAATAAATTTCCCCCCCGTTTGGCGCCGTAACAGTAAGCGATGGCTGTTCTACAGTAAATGGCGCATCACTGACATCTACAATAGTGGTATCTATTTCGTCACGTATACGAATTAAATAAGCACTACCAGGCTCAAGGGTAGTTGGTACAGTCCAAGTATAAGATTCGTTATTGGCTATTCTTTCAACCACCTCTTCCCATGTACTTCCATTATCGGGAGAATAATCTATACTTACATTAGGCGAAAAAGCACCATCTTTTTGCCACGTAATCAACCTGTCTTGACCTAAAAATACCGTTTCACCACCATTAGGATTAACAACGGTTATAGAAGGTTTGACCACCTCTATATAAACCTCATCCGAAATAGAAGCATCATTTTCATCACTTACCCTAAGCAATGCATGGTCTGAAGGTGTTAGAGAAGAAGGGATTGACCATTCGTATGATCCAGTATTATTGACAAGCGCAATTTCAGACCAGCTTTCGGCGCTATCCACAGAATACTCAATTTTCACCTTTGCATTGCTCATGCCCGTATTGTCCCAACTGATGGACTTGGTTTGACCTAAGTACAAGGTTTCAGAAGGCGCTGGAGCACTAAGTGTGATAATAGGTTTGGCAATGGTGAAAGGCACGTCCGTTGTGTCGCCATTGGTAGGATCATCCAAATCAATGATACGAATGTATGAATCTTCAGAAGGAGCAACATCATAAGATATAAACCAATAATATTGACCATTATTAGGTGTCGATTCTACAATAGGCGAAAATGTCTGCCCACCATCAGAGGAGAGGTCTAGCCTTACATTTGGAGCACTGCCCATGCCTTCCCATCGGATAGACCTGGATTCTCCAATGTACCATAACTGTCCATCATTAGGCACCGTGATTCCCACAACAGGCCTGGTTACAGTAAAGGCATTGTCATTCACATCATAACTCTCAGGATATAACATGGATGAAACTTTTACTAAGCACCGGGAGGAGGTTGAAATATCAGGAATAGTCCATATATAAGAACCAGAATTGGAAATTGAATCGACGATCAACGACCATGACTCTCCAAGATCGTCCGAAAACTCAATTTGCATTAATGCATTTGAAGAAAGCGCCGTAGAAGACCAAGTAATATTCCTGTTTTCCCCTACCAACCAGTTTTCTTCCCCTGTATTGGGAGTGAGCACTTGAACCTGAGGTGGTTTTATGTAAAATGGTTCTGAGTTGACATCATAAACCTCTGGATAGTCCCGCACACTGACCCTAACATAAGCAGTATTTGACATTTCTGCAGGCACAGTCCAGTTCCTTGAAGAGTTGGCAGAAAGGTTACTAGCTATTGGTATCCATTCTTCACCGTCAAGAGAGTACTCCAAATCGACCCTGTTGTTAGGCAGGTTAGTTGAGTTCCAGCGAATGGTTTTATTTTGCTCATAGAAGAGTGTTTCCCCAGGCAGTGGCGAAGAAAGTGTCAGTACTGGGTCATCATTAATAGTGAAAAAATCATCACTAAAATCAATATTGCAGCTGTTATTATGCTCATGGATTTGAATAATGCATCTGTCAGAGCTAACATTATTCGGAACCTGCCATAAAAAAGAACCTGTACTAGGAATATTGCTTGCGGTTGAGCTTTCATTATCCCTAGCCAATGTCCAGCTTTCACCTCCATTAGTAGAGTATCTGATTGTAACATTTCCTACTGACCCAGTGGTAGTCCAAGTGATCTCTTGCATGGTACTGGAAGAAAATTCTTCCAACCCATTGGGAGCAGTAACTGTCAGGTAGTTTGAACCTTTAGACAAAGTAAAATTGGCAGCACTCGAATCGCTCACTGCCGAATTATTCTGATCTTCTACTTTAACCCTAATTTTATCTGTTCCCACAGCCGGCACGGTCCAGTTATAGGTATTCCCGGAGTTCCCTGCCAAAGGGTTCGCAATATAAATCCAGTTATTCCCTTCATCTAAAGAATAATACAGCCTTACCCTACTCTGAATCCCTTCATGCTCCCAACTGATCTGGTTTTGCGTACACCCTGGCCATGACTCTCCTCCTGTAGGGGAAAGCAAAGTAACAGTAGGTGGTACAATTTCAAATAGATGACTTATACCATAAATTGTGGCATCATCACGTGCTTTAACCCGTATCAGGCATTGATCAGAAACTTCGTCAGGAACTGTCCAGTTAAAAGTCCCCCAGCTATTAGTTTGAGACTCTGTTGCTACCTGCCATGTCGAACCACTATCTGTAGAAAAATCAATGGCTACAAAATTAGAAGGAAGGTTTGAGGCACTCCACCTGATCGTGTAACTTCTGCCCACAAACCATTCATCAGCTTCTTCCGGTGCAGTCACAGAAATGGTAGGGCTATTATCTATAGTAAAAAACTCGTCGCTAAAGTCTACATTACAATTATTTGACCGCTCAGAAATTTGTAGAAGACAATTAGATGATTCTATATTATCAGGCAAAAGCCATTCAAAAGAACCTGTGTTAGGGACATTGCTAGCATTGGACCCGGAAGGGTCTCTAGCCCAAGACCAACTACTCCCCCCATTGGTAGAATATCTGATATCCACATTTCCTACAGTTCCGGTAGTGTTCCAAGTGATTTCTTGTATAGAGCTTGCCGGCCAAGTCTCTCCCCCATTGCCAGCAACCAAATCTAAATAATTATCCCCTCGGCTGACAGATACATTTTCACTGTTTTCATCATAAACCTCTGAACTATTACTGTCTTCTACCCTTACCCTTATATTTCCAGTACCTACAGAAGGAACATTCCAGTTAAATGAGTTTCCTGAATTGCCGGCAAGTGGATTTGTTATATATATCCAATTTTCTCCTTCATCCAAAGAATAATAGAGTCTTACCCTACTTTGGATTCCCTCATGCTCCCAAGTAATAGGAAAAGTAGTACACCCTTCGATTTCTTCTCCTCCTATTGGAGAAGTTAAGGTAAGGGTACGGGGAGCAATAGAAAATGTGTTACTGAGATTATAAATAGTACTATCATCCCTGGCTTTAACCCGGATTAAACATTCATCTGACACTTCGTCAGGAACTGTCCAGTTAAAAGTTCCCCAGCTATTAGTTTGAGACTCAGTTGCTACTTTCCATGTAGAACCATTATCTGTAGAATAATCAATAGCCACAAAATTGGTAGGGAGGTTTGAAGCACTCCATCGGATCGTATAACTTCTGCCTATATACCAAATGTCGTCTTCTTCCGGTGCAGTAACAGATATCGTTGGACTGTCATCAATTGTAAAAAAGCTGTCACTATAGCCCCTTAAACAATTATTTGACCGGTCAGTAATTTGTATCAGGCAATTAGATGACTCAACATTATCGGGCAACAGCCATTCAAAAGAACCTGCATTAGGGACATTGCTAGCATTAGATCCGGAAGGGTCTCTAGCCCATGACCAACTGCTGCCTCCATTGGTAGAATACCTGATATTCACATTTCCTACAGTTCCAGTAGAATTCCAAGTAATTTCTTGAATGGAGCTTGCTGGCCAAATTTCACCTCCGTTCCCAGAAACTAAATCTATATAATTATCTCCCCTAGTAATGCTAAAGTTGGAAGCACTTTCATCGTTAACAGCTGAGTTGTTGTTATCTTCTATTCTAATTCTAATTTTATCGCTTCCTACCGAAGGGACAGACCAATTATATGAGGAATTCCCTACCAAAGGGTTGGTTATATAAATCCAGTTGTTCCCTTCATCTAAAGAATAGTAAAGCCGAACCCTGCTTTGAATTCCTTCTTGTTCCCATGTAATAGGAAAAGAAGAGCAACCTGCAATGACCTCTCCCCCTACAGGAGAAGTCAATTCTACCGAAGGTTGTGCTATAGTAAAGTGGCCAGGAGAAATACTGGTAATAGCGTCATTATCTCTTGCTTTAACGCGAATCAAACATTGAGATGACACATCATCAGGAATAGTCCAATTATAAGTACCCCAACTATTCGTTTGAGATTCAGTAACGACGTGCCATGTCGAACCATTATCTGTAGAGTAATCAATAGCCACAAAATTTGTAGGCAAATTTGATGCAGTCCAACGGATCGTATAACTTCTATCTACATACCATGTTTCCCCTTCTGCAGGTTCTGTGACGGTAATTGAGGGACTGTTGTCAATGGTAAAGGTATTGTTGCTAATATCTATGTTACACGCATCGCCCTGCTCTTGCACCTGAACCAGACATGAAGACGATGCAGACATATCAGGAATCAGCCAATCATAGCTTCCGGTATTGGAAACATTGCTGGCATTCTGCCCCTCTGCATTCCGAGCCCAACTCCAGTTTTCCCCTCCATTAGTAGAATACCTGATAGAAACATTCCCGATATCACCAACAGAATTCCAGGTTATAGTCCTAATAGAGCTTGCGGACCATGTTTCACCTCCATTAGGAGAAGTCAATTGAAGGTGGTCCTCAGGTTTGGTAACTGTAAAGGTACCTTCACTTTCGTCGCTAAAGCTACTGTTACCTTGATCTTGAACACGTACTTTAAAATTCTCGGATTCTATGGAAGGTACAGTCCAGTTATAAGTACTATTTGAGCTCAAAGGGTTGGTGATATAAGTCCAGGTTGCTCCGCCATCAAAAGAGTAATACAACCTAACCCTGTTGCTTAAACCCTCAGCCTCCCAGGAAATGGTTTGTTGGCTGCATCCCTCAACTTCTTCTCCTCCATTAAAAGAGGTAAGGTTGATATATGGGTGTTTTATAGTCCAAACTTCCTCACTTATACCAAAAACGCTTTGATCAGCATGGTCACTTACCCTTACCAAGCATTCTTCGGAAACATCATCAGGTACAGTCCAACTATATGACCCAGAGTTGCTAACCCCTCCCGTGATAAGTGTCCAGCTATCACCATTATCAACAGAATACTCAATGGTCACTGAAGAAGAAACATCTGAGCTAGTCCATCGAATGTTCGTGGAACTACCAGCAAAAAGCGTCTCCCCACCGTTAGGTTCTGTAATGGTTATGTTTTGGGCGTTAGACTGAAATCCTAAAGCAAAAAAAATCAGTCCGAATGAAAGAATGAACTTTATCATTTCTTTTATTTTATTTTATTAAAAATGAAAGCAAAACAACAAAAAGCCTGAAATATCAATAAATATGGCTCTTATATTTTAAAGCACTATGTAATAGGGTCATACACTTACACATCTTACCCTTTTCATCGACTCCTTTCAGGAATATGGCAAATGGACCGTCCTCTTGCTCAGGTCAACAATGCGCACTACTCGGAGTAGTTCTTTTAACTTTCCAGTAAAATTATTGTAGATTTCTATTAAAAGATCAAGTACTGAAACTTGGCTATCTGCCCGTTCTTCAAAAAAATCTTCGACAGCTTCGCCGGACAATTTTCTTAGGAGTGTACCTAGTATTTGTTTCAAAAAGCCCATCTCGTTAAATGTGTTTCACATGCTATAATGTGACAAATGCTTTGGTGGGAAGTATAAAAAAGCCGTTTACCATCACATACAACATATCAAAGGTAATGATAAACAGCACGATATACAAAAGAAACAAACAAAACATATCCACAGCACCAAAGACTGTGGAAAAATGAATGACTTAAAGCTCCATGACTACGTTGTTGTAATAATATGCTCAGGTTCAATGCAAGGTAGTTCTCTACCTGCTTTCAATTCTTTTTAATTGGTATAGGAAAACTTAGCTTTCCTCTAAAAGCTTTGTTCGCCTAGATTAAATTATAATGTCAACAGCACCTCTATCCACATGAAGACCAAACTTTACCACCCCTTAGACTATTGCCCGCCTCAAAGACTTACACAAAAAATAACTTAAAAAAACAACCCTAGATTCAAATGAAGACAATTTGTCTATCACCCGATATTTCATTCGTTAACTATCCCAAGCTTCTTAAAAAACTCATACAAAACATGTCCTGAATCGGTAAATTCCTCATCGACATATAAATCATACCGTATACTCCATATCGTAGAATCAGCTTTAACAGAAACACTTCCAACAGTAACATTACTAGTGTATTGATGCGCTTCTCCTTTGGGCAATGTTTTTACAGTGTCTAATTTATAAGATTTAAAATAATAAATTAAGTCATCAAAATCACAGCTTACTTTCTTCACCGAGAGTTCCTTTTCAAAATGATTTTTCCAAATTACGCGGCAACTATCATTAGTTTCTTCTTTAGAATAAACCTTTATTGCTCCAGAAAAAGGAGGGGTATAACAAGAAATCATTTGCCTGTAACTATGGATTATATAATCCTTATTCTCCTCAATCAACTTTTGCTCTATAATGGATAGGCTGTCTTCAAATGCAGCAGAAAGCGCATAAAGTTTGCTGGTATTTCTTTTAAAAGGATTACATGCTGCAAAAAAGCAAATTACAACAACTCCTATTACAAAACTTTTTTTCATAGTCTAACTTATTAAGTATGAATTGCTGAAAAAGCCGTATATGACAATAGAAAAATACAATCATCCGGAAGAAACCTTTAAGAAAGAAATACACCTTAATAGTTTAATTTCAAGAAACATACCAACGAACTATATTAATCTATTCTTTCCTATTCTTCACCCTGCGTTTCTCTTTTTATGAATGTCGGATTGGCACTCTGTTCAAATTTTTCACCATCAATAGTATATTCTCCCATAACGCAGCCCCACCCTTCGGACATCATTGAAAATTGAGACCACATGACCATTTTCATGTTTGAAAGCTCGTATGGTTCTTGCCCAGGCAACATAAAGTGATACGTATAATTGACGTTCATAGGCCGCTCTATAGAAGCCGAACGCACCTTTCTTTCTTTGCCGTAGTGGCTTTGAGATGGACTGACAAATACAGAAAAAGTATCCAACAGGCTAGTATCGCTATATTCTTTGACCCATATAGTATCGAATTCGCTGTTGTCAAAACCCATAAAAAGGAATACCACGTCATTGAATTTTTCCTTCTGGGCGCACTCTTCCTTGAATGCCCGGCGCTGTTTATTGGTCCAGCTGCAAGCACTTGTTATAAACACACAAAATAATAGAAATATGGCAATTCTCATCGATAATGTAGTAATCTTTAATAGGGTTACCCATTTAAATATCTTATGTTTTACTAGCTTACATAAGCTCACTTAGTTACTTTCTGCCTCGCCGGCAGGGCCTTACTTTTTTTCTTAGACAAAAAAAGTAAGCAAAAAAGTCAAGGCCTGTGATGAAATTTGCTAAACTTTATAACCATTACGCTATTCCGATAGCTATCGGAATGAAACTCACCCTCCTTGCGTCGGGCTCAAACAGCAAAATTTTTGGCCGCTCCATGTTTATAAAGTTTTAACCTGTCTGCCGACAGGCAGGCGCAATTTCATCAATGGCCGCCTTATTATCTAACAATAGCACATACCGCCATTTAAAGGAAAGCGTTTTAAAAGCATATTGCCATCAAGTATAAACCTTATTACTTTCTAGAGACTTAAATGGGTAATCCTAATCTTTAATTAGGTGGCCGGTGCAGACAATTCATCCTTCCTCCCTTGTTTTCAGGCAAATATAAATAAATTCCATAAACTGTATGGGGATTTAATTAGAGGTGCTGAGAAACACCAAAAATCCTCGTTTATGAATACGTTATGTTCTTTCTTCTTTAAAGTTCCAGCTGATACCTATCTATAATCTCAAAAGCTCCAGAATGCACTATTTCCCCATTGACCTCATAACTATTTAAAGCTTCAAATTCATCTGAGGTAAGAAAGCACTTATTGCATGTTCTCATGCCAGTTGTGATGTTTGTTATATCATACTTTTTTCCTGAATGTGAGAAAACAAATCTGTAATCACAGGCTTTGTTTAACTCTATTGGCATGTTAATAACTAAAGCATCACCAAAAGTATAAGAAGCACTTGCAAAAGCACTGTCTACTAATGTCCTGAAGCCAGCCCCCCTGAGGCACGAGGCCACATATATAGTGTCAACTTCTTGGCTATTAAATGATATCAAGTTTACTACTTGAGTGTCAATCCCGCTCACACATTCCATTTTGGTACAACAAGAGCCTAATAAAAACAGGCCAGAAAGAAATATTAAATAACCTTTGAATTTAATTCGTCTCATATGTTTCTTTATATAAAAATGCTACCTGACCATTTTTTTAATTGTCTCTGAGATGGAATTTCTTTTGTTTACGTATCCCACATGACTACTCCCATTCAGGAAATTGAGTTATATTTAAATCCAGAGATGCGATCTTGTCCATATCGGCTTCAGAAAGCTCAAAATCGAAAATATTTAAATTTTCGATCATATGGGCTTTTTGTGAAGACCTTGGGATTGCGACAACACCTCGCTGATGGTGCCACCTTAGACATACCTGAGCGATGGACTTATTGTACTTTTGGCCAATAGCAGCCAAGGTTGGGTTGCTAAAAATGTCATTCCTGCCTGCGGCAAATGGAGACCAGGCTTCTAATTGGGTAGGTGAGTCTTTTAAATATGGATAAGAAACTTTCTGCTGAAAAAATACATGGCTCTCTATTTGGTTTATTGTAGGTTCAACCTTTGCGTAAGTATTCAATTCCTTAAGCTGTTCCGGAAGAAAATTACTCACGCCAATGGCTTTGATTTTGCCGGCTTCATAAAGCTCTTCCATTGCCTGCCATGAACCTTTCACATCTCCCCTGGGACGATGAATAAGATAAAGGTCTAAATAGTCAATCCCCAATTTTTTAATGGATGTTTCAAAAGCCTTTTTAGTGCTTTCATAACCCGAATCGTCAACCCAGAGCTTTGATGTTATAAACAGTTTCTTTCTATCAATTCCACTTTGTTTTATCCCTTCCCCTACGGCTTCTTCGTTTCCATAAATATGTGCCGTGTCTATAAGGCGATAACCAACCGAAATTGCATCAGACACACTTTGAATACAGACTGAATCTGTTAAGGTACTTGTACCAAACCCAAGCACCGGCATTGGTATGCCGTTGTTAAGTGTAACCGTCGGAATTGAACTATTCTTTTGCGCAATAGCTCCCAACACATTTAAACTACCCGATCCCAAAAAAACTGTTGCCAGAGCAGCCTTTGCCGTTCCTTTTATAAATTCCCTTCGCTTTAAACCATTAACTTGTTTCTTCATTTTTAGATATATTAAACTATCGAGTTTTTTCCCGAGCCTCACACCCTCCTCTTTTGTTTTACTAGTAAATATAATCAAAATCCTTAACTATATCACCCATAACAATCTGTCACCCCAAGGAACGAGGGATCTGTCAGACGCTAGCACCGACTAATATTTCCCAATTTACATCCTGCTTTACTCCCTATAATGGCACGTATGAATGTAGTGCCGATTTTTTATCGGCATGGCCTATATTACTTGTTTTCCTCCTTTTACCCAACCACCGTCATCGGTAGGAGGTAAGGACGAAGCAATCTCATCGTCAGGTTTGGTATTATACTGTCTGAACCGGGATTCGCAGGATGAAAGGATAGACAGGATTAAAAGGAAGATGTTTATACAACCTATCAGATAATAACAACCACTATTACAACTCACTCAACAACGTCATTGCGAGGAGGAAACGACGAAGCAATCTAATCGTCAGGTCTGGTATCAATCCCCACAAACAACCTATACAGCTTGCCACCAACTGATTGCCGCGGCATTTTTCATAAGAAACTATGTCAGGATGGTACCACGGTTTGGAGATTACCCCATTTTTATTGCTTGTTGGTGAAATCACCAACAAGGGGGGGGGCATAACCTTTTCATCCCGAGGAACGAGGGGTCTACCAGACGCTGGCACTTAACCTTGTAATAGGTATTAATAAAGACACTCATACTGTTACCCAAACAGATCCTTCCTTCGTCAGGATGACAGGTAGAAGTGTGAAGGAAAGAAGGTAATATTAACATTGGTATCGTTACTGGTCAATTAAAAACCACAAACCCTTTACCCCAACAGACCCCGCAACAAGTGCGGGAAGGCAGCTAAAGTGTTTGTTTTAGCCTTTAAAACACCATCCCAAAATACCAACACCCAAATCCAGCAGAGCAATCCCCATAGCTTTACCCAGGTTTCGTACAACACTGGCTTCATTGAGGACATTATAATATCCAACAAAGCCTTAGTTGCTACCTGCTTAAGTCATTCTTTTCAAACTCATAATCTCGCTCAACTTTACAAATTCTTGTTTTAAAAGACTTATACCAGAGTTCTTTACCCTTATCCTGAGCAAATAAATGTTCGATATTATTTTTCCATTTCTTTATTGCGTCTATATCTTTCCAATATGAAACAGTTATCCCCAAATCATTTCTAACACTTTCATGACCTAAATATCCTTCTTGTTGTTGTGCTAACTCCACCATTCTCTTTCCCATTTGATCGTAACCATTATCTACCTCGGTTCTAATTGAGGTAAATATTACTGCATAATATGGAGGTTCAGGTGTATTTGCTATACTCATAATGAAAGGCTAATTTTTGTTTGCTTTAAACTGAGTGTCTCTTTAATGCTATTCACCGTAACCGAAGCAAGATAATAAAAAACAGCCTTAAAAGTATTATTAACCGTCAGAATCAACTAACCTTTTAAACATATACCGAAATGATTTACAACCTCTCTTTTCAATTTCTGTCATTACGAGAATAATCATGTTATCTAGTTTTCCTGAAAAAGCAGTTCTAAACTTAATATCATTTTGATGAAATATCAGTTCATTCAAAATAAAAGAAAACCAACATATTCAAAACGTCTGCCGTATTTTATTAACGTACCCCCTAGAGTACTGCTTTCAGGACCAAGACCAAACTTTACATCGTCTATAATAGGTTTATGGCCAAAAACATACTCCTGTTCCTACCTTGATAATTAGGGAGGGGCAAACCACTGCACTCAGCTCTTATTCTGAAGCCAGGTATTTTTTATATAATGTTCCACGAGGCTTCCTATAAATCCCCCCACAGAACCATTTTAACCCTGATTACGTTTAAGTGAACAGTGGCGTATTTAATGTTATACGCCATGACTGCCAAAAACCCTAATATATTTTCAATAAAACAGCTAAAACATATAATAAATGCAGGTAATGTATGTTATTACCATAGAATGGAACAATAGCTGGAAAGGTGTAATCCAATAAAAATATTATACCGAAAATTGTAAAATCTGGCAAAATTTTTGCATTATACAAAGCATTATGAACGTAATAACACTATTACTAATTTTAGTTTACCTGACACCTTTTGTCTCCTCGATGGGACAAGGTCAGAGGGCTATTACTGTCCAGCAAAACATTGAAAGCTCTATTCCGGAAACAAAGGAGATCAAAGAAGAAGTTGTTTCTTTGAGAGAAAGAGTTCCTGTAGGCTTTAAAAACAACCATCTACGCAAAAACCTTTTTGAAAATGGCTATTATGCCAACCATTTTTATCAATCAAGTTATATACCCAAAACGCCGCTATTTATTTTGCACCGAGCTATTTTAATTTAGACAAAGGTGTAACATAATGTATCCTCAGACCTTGGCTAGCGGTCAGGGCAAAAAGGATAATTCTCAAAAGTGGTATTATCACATCACAGATCTTCTAGTATGGATATGCTTTAGCATATAAATAAATAAGCGTATTGTTCTAAGTAGGTCATTAAAAAACAGTTATTTTTATGCTTGAGTATTGCAAAAAAATTCTCGAAAAAGTAAGTTTCGACAAGGCTCTTTTTGAAAAAGAGCTAAAAAAATCAAAAAAGTGGCTTTCTAAAAACGAAATAAAAGCTTTAAAGCAATGGGTGTCAGAAAATTTCGGAATGAAGTTTCCTGACATCACCTCTAGGCACAGGAGGTTGACATAGTTACCGAAAAGGCAGGGCGCAAATCCTGCCTTTTTTTATTTGTTATAGAACCTTTTTTCAGCGTGCAACATTTATAGCAGAAAAGTGGTCTAACAAACTCTGCCATGAAATTACCCCCTCTTTCAATACTAACAAGAATTAGCTGCATAATTAAAGTAGTCCTTTTCATAAGCTTTTTCCCAATGGTTTCTACTGGCACCCCCTTCCTTTCATTAGACACAGAGAACTTAGCCGTACGAGACTCACTTGGGGAACCCGCATGGATGAAAGATGCGATCATTTACCCAATCACCCCTTTCAACTTTGTCCAAGAAGGTAAACTTGAGGATATTGCAAACAGGTTGCCGGAATTGAAGACATTGGGCGTTAACACGTTGCTGCTGCAGCCCATCTTCCACTCCCACACACTGGACCAAGGTTATGACATAATAGACTATTCCAAAATCAACCCGGAGCTAGGGAACAAAAAGAGCTTAAAATCGCTCATTGCCAAGCCAAAGCACTGGACATGAAAGTCATGCTTGATGTAGTAATAAACCACACATCGATATACCACCCTTATGCACAACATTGCATTAAAAAAGGGTCCAAATCCCGCTATTACGACTACTACCAACAGCGCAAAGACAGCAAGCCCTATGCTTCCTTTTACAAAAAGACCAAAGCCGGGTTCATTGTCTACTTTTGGGAAGACCTGGTAAACCTAAACTATGACAATCCCAAAGTACAATACTGGATATTAAACCATTTGAAGCACTGGGTCAACAAATACGATATAGACGGCTACCGCTTTGATGCTATTTGGGGTGTTCTGGCGAGGAATCCTGATTTTATCAAAACCATGAACCAGGAACTTAAAAAGCTAAACCCCGACCTGCTCCTACTGGCAGAAGCCAAGGGTGCAGATCTCGGTATTTACCAAGCTGGTTTTGATGCAGCCTACGACTGGACCGCCGACACGAATTGGGTCTCGCAATGGGTGTGGGAGTATGATTACGCCAGTGGAACAACCATCTTCAACAACCCCGACCCTGAAAAAGCTGCTCATATATTTAAAAACTCTATATTCTCAAGCCAGTACCCTCACAGAAAACTTAGATTTATAGAAAACAACGACCATGCGCGGTTTATAGAGCAGCATGGTGCAGCAAAAACCAAAATGGCAGCAGCGTTAATTTTCTCTTTGCCGGGGATGCCTATGTTATACAATGGACAGGAAATCGGTGTAGACATCCACCCTTATGACGGGGCAGCCACCTTTGAAAGGAATAAAAAAATCAGGACACAAGGTGACACTTCCCTTTATGAATTCTACCAGACCCTTATTTCTCTAAGAAAAGCCCACCCATCCTAAAGAGGTGGAGAACTAAAAGAATTTGAAGTTTCTGGACCAAAATCAATCGTTTCGTATATCAGAGCGAAAGGAGATGAAGAAATTATCGTAATGGTCAATTTCGGTGAACAACCAGCAAGCATCAAAATTGAAGCATCAAGCCATTATGCGGACATTCTCCATAGAGAGGATCTCAAAAGCAACAATGGCATGGTAGAAATACCTATAAAGGCACATGGAGTCCGCTTTTTAAAACCAGCGAACATATAACCGGCTTCCCCAAAATTTTGAACCTAAAACAAATAGTGTTATTATGTGTTCCCACTAGTATTAAACCCTATTGATATGTTACGCTGGAACGACATTATACATTTTACCCAAAAAGGAAACCCTAAACCTGACCAAAGAATAGAGAAAAGCGAAGAGGAATGGAAGGGGTTATTAACACCGGAACAATACAACATAGCCCGCAAGAAAGGCACAGAAAGCCCCTACTCAGGCCAGTACTGCGAAGCCCATGGCCCAGGGAAGTATGCATGCATTTGCTGCGGCACATTACTTTTTGATTCTGCTGAAAAATACGATTCACACTCAGGATGGCCAAGTTTCACACAGCCGGTAAAGCCCAATGCCGTGAAATATGAAGTAGACAACAGTTTTGGAATGAAACGGGTCGAGATCATGTGCAACACCTGCGACTGCCACCTTGGCCACATATTCCCAGACGGCCCTGAACCCAGTGGGCTGCGTTATTGCGTAAACTCTGAAAGTATTAAGAAAGTGGAGTAAAGTATATATGTGCAGTGCCATCCCGACGCAGGAGGGATCTGTCTGTAAATCCCCCCCTTGTTGGTGTTTTCACCAACAAGCCACAAAAGTAGGGTACCCCCCAACCGTGGTGTCATCCTGACATAGCTTCTTATAAAAAAAAGCCGCGGCAATCTGTTGGCGGTAAGCTGTATAGGTTGTTTGTGGCGGAGTGATACTAGACCTGACAGTGAGAGCACCGTCGACTTAATAGGTAACCGCATCATCAATATATATCTTTAATAACCTTAATGAGCTAATGTCACCTAAAGCTCATTCTCCACCTTTTCTTACCTTTTTTGCTTGTCCAAAAAAGGTAACCAAAAAAAGACACTATGGCTGAAAGGCATATTGCCACCCACTAAACGCACAGTCCCTCCCTGCCAAAAAAATGCCTTAACTGACGATTTATTGTCAAAGGCAGTTCTTTATGGCGGCATTTTTAAAAATCCGGAACCCCACAAGCCGCAATATGCCCACACCAGCCATAGAGTCCCTCCCCGCCCTTAGTAGCTACCGGACTGCTGATTATGGAGTTATTCTTTTTGTCTGCTTTTTGGCTCTTACCAGTTTGGAGGTTATCGTAAGTTTTGGCTGTTAGTATTAAAACAACAGTGTGAGTGTCTTTACAATGGTAGGTGCTAGCGTCTAACAGATTCCTCCTGCGTCGGAATGACAGGTTATATATCATTGCATCATCATATCATCGAATCATCCTTAAGTTTCTTATGAAAAAATGCCGCGGCAATCTGTTGGCGGTAAGCTGTATAGGCTGTTTGTGGCGGAGTGATACTAGACCTGACGGTGAGAGCACCGTCGACTTAATAGGTAACCGCATCATCAATATATCTTTAATAACCTTAATGAGCTAATGTCACCTAAAGCTCATTCTCCACCTTTTCTTACCTTTTTTGCTTGTCCAAAAAAGGTAACCAAAAAAAGACACTATGGCTGAAAGGCATATTGCCACCCACTAAACGCACAATCCCTCCCTGCCAAAAAAATGCCTTAACTGACGATTTATTGTCAGAGGCAGTTCTTTATGGCGGCATTTTTAAAATTAAGGCGCCCCACATGCCGCAATATGCCCACACCAGCCATAGAGTCCCTGCCCGCCCTTAGTAGCTACCGAACTGCTGATTATGGAGTTATTCTTTTTGTCTGCTTTTTGGCTCTTACCAGTTTGGAGGTTATCGCTGGCTTTGGTTGTTGGTTTTTGGGTTCTCCCCCCTTGTTGGTGTTTTCACCAACAAGCCATAAAAATGAGGTAAACTTTTTATGGTATTTTTCCCCACAAATAAAAAAAGCTTCCGGAGTGGAAGCTTTGTAAAAGTAGCCCGTAGGGGAATCGAACCCCTGTTACCAGAATGAAAATCTGGCGTCCTAACCCCTAGACGAACGGGCCATATTTAGTAAATATGGTAAGTGTCAGTAAGTAGCCCGTAGGGGAATCGAACCCCTGTTACCAGAATGAAAATCTGGCGTCCTAACCCCTAGACGAACGGGCCATATCAGTTAAAAGAACGAACAAAAAAAGATAATGTTTAAACATTTTCGCATCCGCTCTGTCCCTTCTCTGAAATTGTGGTGCAAAGATATGAGGCTTTTCGTAAACTGCAAAACTATTTTCAAAAAAATTTATAGATATGTTATCAAAACATTAAAAAAGCCAAATTACGTTGACTTTACTTTTTAGTTGTGTTAAGTTTGCCACTTAAATTTTACAGTATATAAATTTTTAAAACTATGGGTAAAATCAAAGTTGGTATAAACGGCTTTGGCAGAATCGGAAGATTGGTTTTCCGTGCTGCAGTAGAAAGACCGGAGATTGAAATTGTAGGAATCAATGACCTTATTGATGTTGAATACATGTCTTATATGTTAAGATATGATTCCACTCATGGAAGATTCAATGGTACTGTTGAAGTAAAAGACGGTAAATTAGTAGTAAACGGAAACGCTATCCGCGTTACAGCAGAAAGAGATCCTGCAAACCTTAAGTGGAATGAAGTTGGCGCAGAGTATGTGGTAGAATCTACTGGTCTGTTCCTTACTCAAGAAACTGCTCAAAAGCACATTCAAGCTGGCGCAAAAAGAGTAATCCTTTCTGCTCCTGCTAAAGACAGCACACCTACTTTTGTAATGGGTGTAAACAATGACAGCTACACCAAAGACATGAGCATCGTTTCTAATGCTTCTTGTACTACAAACTGCTTGGCTCCTGTTGCTAAAGTTCTTAATGACAAATTTGGCATCGCAGAAGGTCTTATGACTACTGTACATGCTGTTACAGCTACTCAGAAAACTGTAGACGGTCCTTCTATGAAAGACTGGAGAGGTGGCCGTGGCGCTTACCAAAACATTATCCCTTCTTCTACTGGTGCTGCTAAAGCTGTGGGTCTTGTAATCCCTGAGCTTAAAGGCAAATTAACTGGTATGGCATTCAGAGTTCCAACTCCAGACGTTTCTGTAGTTGACCTTACTTGCCGTCTTGAAAAAGGTGCTTCTTACGAAGAAATCAAGAAAGCAATGAAAGAAGCTTCTGAAGGTTCTATGAAAGGAATTCTAGGGTATACTGAAGACGCTGTAGTTTCTAACGATTTCCTTGGTGATGCAAGAACATCTATCTTTGATGCTTCTGCAGGTATCGCTCTTACTGACAACTTCGTAAAAGTTGTTTCTTGGTATGACAATGAGTGGGGTTACTCTAACAAACTAGTTGACCTACTTCAGTTCATGGATACTGTTAAGTAATTAACAACTCTATATAAAAAAAACCTCTCACTAGAAGAGGTTTTTTTTATGCCTTTATAACAAGTCCGGATCAAAGTCGTCCTTTCCGCCAGGGAGCGCCGCCGCCCGCTGACTTTCCAAACTTTCCCGCATATAACTCCTTACTATTTTATCTAACCTTTGCTTCTGCTTTAGGTGATGCCTAAAGTGCATTTCTATAAGCTTGTACCACTCTAACGCATTCAACATGCCCAGCGAAGGGTTCATGGTCTTATATTTCAATCCCTCCTCACCGGCTGCGTCTATTTCACGGGCTACTTGGTTCATTACCTTTACAAACCTGTATAAGTTGTCTTTGACATTGACCGTATTGGACGGTTGACCAGGCTGGTACCCTTCTGCATCCTTACCCTTAAATTTCGCAGGCGGAAAACTTCCCAACATAAAAAACACCCTTCCTTTAAATGTTTTGCCGCCTTTTTCACTACCCTTGGTTTTATTTAGACAGTTTTGTATCTCACGGATGTGATAATTTTGTGTACCAAATATCAAATGGTCATACACTTGACCGATAGACCAGCCTTGCTCCGACTCTTTTTGTTTAAATTGCTTTACTCCGTAATAATCAAGCTCTTTAATCAAATATTTGGCAGTTTCAACAAATGCTCTATAGACTTTATCAGCCTTTTTCATGAAGGGGTATTATATGGTTAATTTATCAAATATAAAAAAAAATATCTCTGCTAAACGTTCATTTAACAGAGATATAATAAAACTTTTGTATCAGGTATTAATACACGTAATATTTATTTCCCTGATAAGTATCCTGACTTTTTGCTTTTTCAAGCATTTCTTTATCAACGTTCAGTGTAAAGCAGTCCTTCTCTTCGTTTAGCACAAAAGCTTCATAAGGCACTGCAAACTTTTTCACATCTCCACCGTCAGAACACCCACGAAAGGTTAGAACTCCGTATGCAATTTTACCAGTTTCAGGATCTATAAGCATATCTCTTACACATCCTAGCTCCTCCCCTTCTGGATTATAAACTTTATCACCTATTACCGATCTTACGGTCAGGATATTCTCCTCTTTTATCATACCTATCTCCTCATTTAATCCTATTTAAACAACAGGGGAATCTCTAGATTTGTTGTTCAAAGATCACAAAAAATCCATTTGAGCCTCTGAAATCTCTAAGTTATGCCATACCTTTTGCACATCATCGTCGTCTTCTAGGCTATCTATCACCTTCATAACTTTTTTAAAAGCGTCCTCTTCTTCTATACTTACGGTAGTATTAGGAATTCGTTTCAATTCTGCGTTTTCCACATTGATACCCATATTGTCCAATGCTTTTTGGACACTACCAAAGTCTTCCATGGCAGAAACCACTGTTATGTAATCATCTTCCACTTCTACCTCTTCTGCACCGGCATCTATAATCTCGAGGGTAAACTCATCTTCATCAAAACCTTCAGGAACAGGGATGGTAAAAATACCTTTCCGGTCAAAGATAAATTCCAAAGAACCATTAGTGCTTAGACTTCCGCCTACCTTATTGAAATAAGACCTGACATTTTGAACAGTCCGCTGAATGTTATCTGTCATGCATTCCACAAAAACCGCAACCCCGTTGGGCGCATAGCCTTCATAGGTTACTTCTGTATAGTCCGCACTATCCGTTCCCGCCCCTTTTTTAACAGCGCGCTCTATATTGTCTTTCGGCACATTGGCACCCTTGGCATTTTGTATCGCCAAGCGAAGCCTTGAGTTGGAGGTAGGGTCGTCGCCACCTTCTTTGGCAGCTATACTTATTTCTTTGATAAGCTTGGTAAAAAGCTTTCCCCTTTTATTGTCCATCGCAGCCTTGCGATGTTTTATATTAGCCCATTTACTGTGTCCAGCCATTTTCTTCTGATTTTTTTATAAAAAAAGAAACTAGGTTCAAAAATAAGAAAATGGGACAACTTAATAAAGTTCCGGGGTATAAGGTTTAGTGCCTAATTTCTCAACCCAGCCCTAAAGCCAAACTATCCATGATACAAGGAAAGCTTTAGTCCATGGCTTCAAAGAGATCAAATGAGGGCGAGAGAAATAATAGGGCAAAGTACTTACAGGCAAAATATTTATTGCGCCCCGGTTGGGGCTTTGGGGGCGGTTTGTTATTCACTACCAAAGGGCTATCGCCCGTTGTTAATTAATGCGCACCTTTGATGCTATGCTAACATCAGGATCTAGAAACTTTACAAATGAAAATTATAACTTATCAACTAACTAGACGCATCTGAAAAAAAAGAAAATCGGATTTGGGGAAAAGCCATATGAATAGCCTTAAAAAATTAAAAAGTGTTTGCTAATCCAGCGAAAAAACAAAAGCCCCCTCCAAATTATTCAAGTAATTTGGAGGGAGCTTTTGCACAGCAAGAACCTATTACTTTTGTCAGTCCTAGCTTCTTTACGCTATTAGAATATAAACCCTGCTCCTATTTCCACTCTATTTCCTTCACGCTCTCCAGTGGATAAAGGAATCCGGTTGTACCTGAACTGGTAATTTCCTTTCACTACAATATTTCTTCTAGGGTTAAAGTTAAGGCCAACTGTTAATGTATGCAAGTCAGAAGCGAAGACCTCATGTTCTGGTCTAAGAAGATCAGGGTGAATAGCACGGTGGGTGTTTAACCGCTCATAACGTGCAAACACAGGCATTCTTACTTCATCAGACCTGTACAGCATTGTACGCGTTCTTTCCCCGTTGCGCCTTTTAAAGAAAGGCATCAGGTCGTAACCTACTTCAAGGTAACCGCCATACACTGAATTACCAAGTACTTCGCCAGTCAATGCCTCGATCCTGTCAGTTTGTCCCATGCGTCCATAAGTACCCAACATCATAATCGTCCATCTTTTCAGCTCGGTTCTAGAATAACCAGAAACCAATGCCGTATTGGCTGTAACAGGCGCCAAGCCTCCGTTCATAGCTACTTCCTCACCGTCACCCACTCTGGTATATATACCACTGGCACTTAAAGTGGTATTTTTTATACCTGTGTAATTCAACTGGGAATTTAAGATATAGCTATTAAAATTAAACCTCAGTGCATTTGCACGCCCTCCTCTTATCCAGGTACCTCCCCTCAAATTATTGGCATCTAGTCCCTGATAAACAGAAAAGGTATAGCTAAGGTCATTGTTTATGGCCCCATAAGTCATGATACCCAAATCAATCCACTGCGAAGGGATAATAATCCTTTCCACGTCAGGCCTGTTAACAGAAAAGATCTGAATAGGCTCGTCATTGTTGTTAACGTACCCTAACTGAACCTGATGGGTACCCACACGAAGGTTAAATCTACGATCTATCAAAAAATCAGCAAAAGCTTCTATAAAAATCTCATGATCAGCTTCATGACCCCAATCTTGAAAATATTCGGCAAAGATCTCTCCGTAAAGCACGAGCCAATCTTTGGGCTTGTAAGCCATATAACTGACAAAGCGGTAAAGATTGGTCATATAAAGCTCGATATCCCCACTTTGCACATCTTTCGGCCCCAAATAATTGGTATAAGCAAGCTCTCCAAAACCAGATACCGTAAACTTTTTATCTGAGAAGTATATTTTAGAGGCCGCCATTGGCAATCCTGGCTGGGTTTCATAGGTAAGGGTATCAATCACAGGTCTCCTGCGAGATTCACCTTTTCGGACTTCAACTTCTCCTTCCCCACTTCGATCAGTTTCTTCGGGAGCCTTTGGGGCATCCTGTGCATTTACAACAAAACCTATTAATAAAAAACAAAGGATGGGTGAAAACTTCTTTAATAAAGAAGGTAATTTAATGCTCGTTCTCATTAAACTTATACTATTAAAATTACATTTTTCCTATGTACAAAAATACAACGTATCTACTTAAACGTCCCTTAAAAGCACCTTAAAAATACCTTAAAAAAACACCGTACGTCAGCACATAAAAAGCTTAAAAAGCGGTTTTCCCTTTTCCTTAACCTAAAACAGCGAAATATTGATCACAACTCATTCTCAACTCCTAGCCCGAACAAAGCAAAATCATACTTTACAGGATCATCAGGGTCTAAGGCTTTAAGGTTTTCTGTCAACTCTACGGCCGTTTTCCAATCAGTTTGTTTCCGCTGAATAAGGCCTAATTTTCTTGCCACACGATCGACATGCACATCGCAAGGACAAACAAGCTGGTTTGGGGCAATCCTAGTCCATAAACCAAAGTCCACACCACGATTATCCTTACGGACCATCCACCGAAGAAACATGTTCAGCCGTTTACAAGCAGAGTTTCGGGCAGGCGTAGAAACATGTTTCCGAGTACGTGCTGGCGCTTCTTCTAAACCAAAAAACAGGTGATGGAATCCTGTCAACCCACCTTTCATGTCCGTGTCCCCCTTAGACATCCCACCAACAAAAGCATCTTCAAGGGTGGCGTGGTTTTGGTAAAAATGTCTAAAGAAATGAATGAAATATAATGTATCCACATCATTAAAAGTGCGGTGTTTGAACTTTAAAAATGGCACCAAGTCTTGACTTTCATGGTTCATGATAAAATCAAAAGGCGCGCCATCCATCAATGTTATCAGATCTTTACATTTTTTAATGATTGTAATCCTTTGCCCCCAAGCAAGCACGGCAGCCCAAAGCCCCATTATTTCTATATCTTCTTTTTTTTGAAATAAGTGAGGAATGCACACGGGATCATTTTCTATGAAACCAGGGCGGTTGTATGCTTCATACTTCTCTTCCAGAAAATCTTTAAGTTCTAGTTTATTCATTTATAACGCAGTACGAACAAGTCTAATGGCCAGAGCAAAAGAAAAACACTTCAATTTACACCGGCACAATGACTTAATCTAAAATCAAACTTATAACATGATGTCCCATTAACAGGTACTATTATAAAGGTAAAAACAAAAAAAGGCCTAAGAAACAAAAATATGCTTGAACAAGCTTTTGCTATTGCGTTTATTGTCTATTTCATCAAGGCCACCACTTGGAGAGGCATGATATTCCACCCCATTATCCTAAAACTTAGGACACTGCCCTCTTATATAAAAAAACCAGTTTACGAATGCCCTATCTGCATGACACCTTGGTGGGGCGCACTTATTTACTTTTTGGCCCATATTACAGGACTTCCAGAATTTGAAATATTAACTGTAGAAAGGCTAATTTTCACTGTTTTTATTTCGTCCGGCATTAACACCGTTGTCCTGATTTTCAACAAGATTTATGATAAACTTTAACCTGAAATATGTATTAAAACTTTCTATTGCATAATCCAGGTTTAAAAACGGCACATATCAACATTTGCAGCAGTTATATTTAGCCCGCTATTGGTTCATGGGATTTTTCTTGAAAAGTAGCAGAATGATGTAATTTACAGATAATCTTATACTGCTCAAATGTATCATAGTCATCTGTCAATTGAGAAAGTTCTATAAAGTTATCTTTAATTTTATGCACAAGCGGGTCTAACCCCTCCGATACCCGATAAACTTCCCAACCTATCTCCCTTTTAATTAATTTTTTATCATAAAGGTCCACAACCTTATTTACAGTATTGAAAAACTTTTCCTTGTCATTGATCAAAATGCCGAAAAGCTCTCCGTATGGTTTATGCGTTAAAGTGTTCTTGCCATATCTGCCAAAAAATTTATTGCCAGTTTCTTTGGCAGAATTTAAAATAGTTTGAATGTCAGAATCATGATACACAACATCGCCATACAAGAACAACACCTTTTCTTTATTATTGATAAAATCAAAAGCATTCCTAAAGCGGTCAATTTCTCTTTTATCAGAACCTAAAATCTTATTGACCTTAATGTTTTTAAAGTACTTTTGATTATCCTCAGATACTGTCATTGAAATATCATGAACATTGTTTCTCTTTAACTGCTTAATAACCCTTACGATAGAGGGAATACCTTGAATTGTAGCCAAGTGCTTAGGGTAATGTTGCTTGAAACGTGAAGATTTCCCTGCACATAAAACAACGACAGACAAGCTTTTGTCTAAATCAGAGTCGGGCGACAAAAGGTGTTTTTTAAAGTAAGACAGCATATTTTAAGGATTTTATCAAAATTAGAAAAAACCTGACAAATTCGGCAACTGAACTCAAAAAACATGCGAAAACTCTTATGTCACCTATAGAGATAAAGAATGCCCCCGGATAGGCGTTTATCAATAAAAAAATAGCTACCTACTCTGAGCAGGAGAAACATTTGTTAACCATACATGCAAGCCAGAATAAAGTTAACTAACCTAGCTTTTTTCCTTATTTCTCACATAAATTAATTTAAACTTGCCTTTGTAATTTTCACGTTGTTCAATCTCAAATTTATCTATAGATCTGATTAGAGGTGTCAGCTTTTCAAAACCGTAATTCCGGGAGTCAAAATTAGGTTGTTTTTTCTGAAGCAGATTCCCCACATCTCCTAAAAAAGCCCAACCATCATCATCTGCCAAATCAGATATAGTAGAAGAAATTAACCTAACAACCTTAGGAGTAATCTTTTCGGCCTCATTCTTTTTGGGAGGCTTACCTCCAGGCACCTGAGGGTCAAGATCCTTAGACTGACTTTTCAACACCTCTATATAGATAAACCGGTCACAAGCAACAATAAAGGGCTCTGGTGTTTTTCTTTCTCCTATCCCGAACACCCGCATACCTGCCTCACGTAACCGGGTAGCCAATCGGGTAAAGTCGCTGTCGCTCGAAACCAGACAAAATCCATTTACCTTACCTGAATATAAAATATCCATGGCATCAATGATCATGGCAGAGTCTGTGGAATTTTTGCCTGCCGTATATCCATACTGCTGCATAGGTATAATGGCATTTTCCAGCAATACATTTTTCCATTTTATAAGGCTAGGCTTTGTCCAGTCGCCATATATTCTTTTAATTGTAGGGTTGCCATATTTGGCTATTTCCTCCATCATTTCCTTCACATACGCAGAAGGTATATTATCCCCGTCTATCAAGACTGCGAGTTTCAAATCTGTTTCCATATATATTACTGTCTACTTCCAGCCCAAATGTTTTCTTCGACAATGCATATCAAATACCCAATTCCGCTAAGAAAGTTTTAATTACAATATCCAGGCACGTCACAGCATAGACAAAAACTACTCAATTTCAGGCTTTCTCCAAACTTCTTATTATACCTAAATTTTCCGGGCAGGCTCTGAATAACCTTCTTGTTTAAGTCTATTAACAATAACTATAACTTCTTTTAAGTGGGCAGCAGCACCCTTCATTCCAGAGGCTTGGTAGTATGCTTTTTCATCTACAAACAAATCTGCTTTTTTATACAACCGGATGTGTGCACATATATCCTTGAGCTGGGTATGCAACTCTATAAGCAAGGATACCAACTGTGGATTCAAATATTCTGAATACTTCATGTTCAATAAGTTCCAAATATCATCAGCCTTTTCATTGAAGTAGTCATAATTATCTTCGCTAAATAGATCCTTACTGATTCTTGACGAAATATCTTCAGTGTTAACAAGCTGATAAAACAGCGCGTCTCGCTGGTTCCGTATTTCAGCTAAAATAACATCTTCAGAAAGTTCTGTTTTTACATGTGGGCGAAAAGAAAACACCCTTGTGGCCAAGCCATCCCTTAACCGGTTCACATGTCGAGCAATCAGGTAATCAACATGGTCTTGAACCACTAGCCACCGTTTGTTTTTGTTCTTTACAAGAAGAACATTGATAATAAACAAAGTAAAGGCTCCACCGAGCAATTCGGAAAAAAGATTTAATGCCAGGTCCTCATTATAGCGTCTGATTATAAATGTAGCGCTCAAACCGAGAATGACTGCACAATAAATGATTAAAGGAGTATCTGTAAATGTAATTAACTTCTTATCAATTTTTTCACGCAGAGGCACGAAAAGCTTTTTCATATACCTGTACTTTAAACCTTAATATGCATTAGAACCTCCTTTTGCGTGGCAAAATCTATGCATAATCCAAGGTAAACAAAGCTCCGACATCAGACACACAAAAAATCTGATACCGGAGCTTAATTCTAACTAAATTAAACCAAAAAATTTTGACCAAAATGTTCTTTAAGCCTCACGGCAGGCCTTATAGAGCCATACAGAACACTTGGCATATGTGGTACGGAGCGTTTTAAATCAGCACTCAACCCCACAAGCACAAAGCAAGATAAAGAGAACCGTTTTAACTTACAAACCGAAGCACATGTGTTAACTTGGACTCTATGTCCAACTTTTTGTCCAAGTTCATTGTAAATGGGATCTTTTCACCCTGTAGCTCGGACAATATATTCAACTTCTTGTCCAAGCTGTAAACTTATTCATTTCACAACATATTTGTAATTAGGAGAATTAACATCTTCTCCATTATCACGTATTAAACCAAGTTCTTTCATAGCGGCAAGATGTCTCTGAGCAGTTTTATACCCAATGCCAAAATGAACTGAATATTCCCTTGTGCTTGTTTCTCGAACACTTTTAAGCCATTCGTAACCTTTTAATTGAGCATCTTTAAGTTTTATTACGTTTGGATTATCAGTGACTTTTTTAGTAGCTTCAATGCTCCTTGGAAATGTCATCACCATATACGGAGCTTCATAAGTTACTAAAGGCAAAGGTAAATTATGCTTTGTGGGTAAGTCTTTAATGGTTTGGAAGCCTAAGCCCCTTTGCTCCACTAAGTCCAACTGGTCAAACACATACATTATTTTAGGGTTTCGACTTAACGAAGGAGCATTGAACCGCTTGATTTGTTCCAATGTAATTAGTTTAGCAGGTTCACCTGGGCTTTTAATAATTATCGCATCATCATTAATTTCAAAATAAATAGGAGCACCATCAATATCATAATCTCTATGCACGATTGCATTAATGATAGCTTCTCGGAAAACTACTAATGGGTAATCATAAGTAACTTTTCGTACGGCAGATGAACGGTCAATCTGTTTACCAATATGGTTTTCATACCATTGTTGAATTTTATCAGCTTGCGAAATAAGTGGCCCTTCAATGTTGTCAATGTCTTCTCCTCTACCTTTGGTTTTGTAAGTAGCTCTTATCAAAGCATTTTGGTAAATCAGTTGCGGACGTTCCCCAAACAAAAGCAAGCCCAAGCCTGTAGGAGCAAAAGTCTCATCTTTCGATTCTAAAATACCCAATTGTGCGAGTACCCTAAAAAACTTAGGCGTATCCCATTCTACATTCAGCTTTGCTTGTTTGATAAAAGCATCTAAATGAGTTCTTGACAAATCTTCCAGTTCGGCTTTTGGCTCGGTTCTTTCCTTTTCAGACAATACAATGGGCAACTTTTCATCATTTGCCACCTTAGCTCTTTCCTCTGCTTCTTCAATAAATTGTTTATTGGCATCTCGAATTTGCTTTTGAAGATCGGCATCAAACATTTCTACTTCCACCCCATTATCCAAAAGGTACTTGATCCCTTTGCGGTCAACAGTTGGGTCTGGACCTTCTATGCCAATCCAAACTTTTTTAATACGAGCATTTACAATTCGTTCAGCACAACCTAACTTAGGATGTTTCCTCGCTCCAAGAGCACAAGGTTCCAATGTGGCAAATAGTAAAGAGCCATCTAAATGATTGCTGCGATTCTTTCTCTCAAGTAACGTAAATTCTGCGTGGTCACCGTGACGAAGTTCTCCTCTAAACGCTGTTTCTTCTATGCCATTGGGCTTAATTAAAACTGCACCTACCTTTGGACTAACTTTATCCTGTCTCGGCTCTTGAATGGACTTATTCATTACCTGAATAGCCATCTCCATATATTTTCTTGCGTTGAAGGCTTTATCTTCTTTCTTTTTTGCCATTGTTTATTTTCAATTCAACTCCCAATGGGAATAATAAATGGTAAAATTAAAAGAAACATCTGTTTTTAAACTTATATTTCAAGAGTTTATCAAGAACCTAAAACTGTTACTCTATCTTCAAATACAATTGCTAGAAACTAAGGGATAAAAGAAATTTTCACCCGTGCGCGCTTATCTGTTGGGGCTAGTTTTTGAAATGCTTTTTTGGAAATTTTCAGCACTGTTTTATCATTGGCTCCTGTGTCAGGCAATGCACCGATAACCCTTACAAAAATAGTTGTGCCATTAGATTCATTGGTTACCTGCACAATAGTTCCAACAGGAGCATATTTATGCAGTGCAAGATACTTGTTTGTATCAGAATTGTCTTCGATCAACTCAGCAACACCTGTTTCAGAAATTTTCTCACCAGGTTTCCAGCCAGGCACATGGTACTCTATTGGTTTTTCAGGTTCTTTTACCGCTGGTTTTATAGCAACGCTAGGTTCGTCCTTTTCAGGCTCACTAGCTGCTGCTGTTTTAGTCGGTTCTGGCTTGTCTTCTTTCTTATTAGCAGCACTGGCTGTTTTTGCAGGCACGTTAATAACCTGTCCGATTTTCAGATCGGTTACCTCCACACCTGGATTTGCCTTTTTAATATCATCTACAGAAACCCCATATTTTCTTGAAATGGCATATAAAGTTTCTTTAGGCTTTACTTCATGTGTTTTGGATTTAGCCTTTGACGGTGGTGGGGTTTCTTTATACGTTCCCGCAGGTATGCTGACCAATTGACCTATCTGTAGCCCAGAAGCCACCTCAGGATTTTCTTTTTTAATTTCATCTACAGATACATTGTACCTTCTAGAAAGAGCAAATAAAGTTTCCTTAGGTTCAACTTTATGTATAATATATACCCGTCCGCCACGCTTCTCTATTCCAGTAGAGTCGAAAAATGCAAAAGTTGGCAATTGAACGAAAAACAGAAAAACAGCAACCAGGTTAATTATACGCAACATAATCTTAGAAATAATACAAGTTCAATTTAGTTCTTTCCGATATATAAATCAAAGCATTACTATAAATAAAAAAGGTATCGGCAGACAAACCCTTCAAAGATGTTTCCAACAACTGCTTATGTTTGACCTTTCCTTCCATATCCATTATCAAAAGGTAAAGATACAGACGATTTTCCGATTTCGCATGAGATGAAACTATGATATTGGAATTATGTTCAATATAATCCACTGCCAATACCGGCTCAGCCTCCAGCAAGTCTTTTATATATGAGACCACTGTATCGTAATGTGTTTCACCTTCATTGTACCTATCTGGAAATTTAAGGTGATCTTGAATTAGCTCCTCAACTTGTCGTTCCTTACCACCCGATAATTGTTCAGCCCCAGTTTCCGGGTCAACTACTAACGTCTCCCCTTCACTATTTTGTACATACAATATGCCATTTGAGTATGCAGTGCAAAAATAATCTTTTTTTCCCCAAACCAACTTACCTGATAAAACATTTAACGCAAAAACCCCTTTAGGCTCAGGCCTGTCAGGATCTTCATAAGTATAAAGCAACAACCGATCCCTGACTACCATATCCATCCCCATCCACCAGTCATCATCGGGCAATTGAGGGTTTTCCCAAACAACCTTACCTTTTGCTATCTCCACGCAGCAGAAGCTAACACGTCGCTCTTTGGCATACCGAATTTCGCAATAAAGGAATCCCTCATTCTCAATCACTTTCCATAACTGTCCTCCTAAACTAATTTGGACAGGATTTTCTTTCTTAAATATCGATTTAAGGTTTAGCATTAAAAGAATTTAAAACGACTCTATGGTTTTGCACTCGATGCAATAATTGTCTCATGCATATTGCCCCTAACGCATAAATAGGGAAAGACAACGTTAGGAGAAAAAGCTTTAGTAGCCCTTACCTCATTTTGCAAACTAAATAATATTGACAAGATATAGGGCTATGCTTTTGTAAAAAAACCACATTATAAGTATTTTTCCCAAAAATAATTAAACTAAGGGCAATGACTTCCTTCGAAAACAACTTCAAATCCACATTTCACCATGCATATTATCTGGCGGCAATGATGGTAGGCTTGCTAGCAACTGTGTTCAATCCGCGTATCGCCCAAGCCCAGGACACTCAAAAAGTTTTTGTTATGGAAATTCGGAAGGAGATTGACCCACGCATGACTCGGTACGTAGAACTGGCATTAGAGGAAGCCAAAGAGGTAAACGCTGATATAATCCTTGTCGACATGGATACTTATGGAGGGGCCGTTAATGATGCCGATAAAATCCGTACGCTGTTCCTCGATGAGACCAAACCTACCTATGTTTTTATCAATAAGAATGCAGCATCGGCAGGGGCATTGATCTCCATAGCATGCGATAGTATTTACATGGCTCCCGGATCTAATATAGGAGCTGCAACAGTAGTAACTGGCGATGGCACCCCCGCACCGGACAAGTTTCAGTCTTACATGAGGAGCATGATGCGCTCTACAGCAGAAGCGAAAGGCCGGGATCCTAAAATTGCTGAAGGTATGGTAGGCATTGGCGACAGCCTCAACCAACCTTCTAAGGTCATCACTTTTTCTACCCAAGAAGCTATAGAAAATGGTTTTTGTGAAGGAAAAGCTTCCAGCATTGCTGAGGTGCTGAAGTTGGCAGGTGTTGAGGATTATGAACGAATAGATTTTTCGCTTGGGACTATAGAAAATATCATTTCGGTATTCCTAAACCCTTTTTTAAGGGGGATTTTAATTCTGGTAATTATCGGAGGCTTGTATTTTGAACTCCAGACGCCAGGCGTAGGCTTTCCTATATTGGCCTCGGTAACGGCTATGCTTCTTTATTTTGTACCATCTTACCTGCATGGCTTGGCCAATAACCTGGAGTTGATCTTATTTATTATTGGGGTAATCCTGATCATGCTGGAACTATTTGTAATTCCAGGGTTTGGCATACCAGGCGTCACAGGTATTGTCCTGATACTAGCAAGTTTGGTGTTTGCCATGTTAGACAATGACAACCTAGATTTCACATTTGTAGACCCTGATGCCATTGCCCAGGCCATTGTAGTAGTCATTGTAGGGCTCGCAGGTGGGTTTATCATTATATTTTTTGGCGGAGCTAAATTTATCGACAGTCCATACTTTAAGAGAATTGCCCTTCAGGAAACAATGAATTCTGTGGAAGGTTACACCACCAACCTCAACAAAGCTACACTGGTTGGGAAAACCGGCATAGCGCATACGGTGTTAAGGCCGAGCGGAAAGGTAATCATAGACGGGCTCGTCCATGATGCCTATTCTCGTGGAGAGTTTATTGAGAAAGGACAAGAAATAGAAGTAGAAGAACAAATGGGCAATTACTTAAAAGTAAAAATAAAAGGGTAAAGCCAAACATGCAGAATTGAAAACCGTTTCACCTGGATTTAAATATATGTCTTCATTAAAAATATTAGGTGTCATTCCGGCACGATACGCTTCGACAAGGTTTCCGGCCAAAGCCCTCATTCCTATTAATGGAGTAACCATGATAAGAAGGGTTTATGAGCAAGCTGTCCAAGCAAAGCTGGTCAAGGATATAGTGGTTGCCACAGACCATGAGGAAATTTACAATCATGTCAAAGACTTTGGTGGTAAAGTAGTAATGACCGACACAAACCACGTAAGCGGAACAGACAGGTGCAGGGAAGCCTTGGAACTACAGCAAAACGAATATGATTTTGTTATAAATATTCAAGGGGATGAGCCTTTTATACAACCAGCTCAAATTGACTTATTGGCAGAAAGCTTGAACCAAGATACTGAAATTGCCACGCTGGTAAAAAAAATCGACAACGAACAAACCCTCTTCAACCCCAATACACCCAAGGTGGTTTTTAATGAGCAAATGGAAGCCATTTATTTCAGCAGGCAAACTATACCTTTTCTAAGAGGCGTACCCGTAGACGATTGGCTTCAAAAACATGCTTTCTATAAACATATAGGCATTTATGCTTATAGGAAAGATATATTGAAAGCAATTACCAAGCTAAAGCCCTCTAAACTAGAAATGGTAGAAAGCCTAGAACAGCTTAGGTGGTTGGAACATGGGTATAAAATCCAGGTAAAAGAAACGCCTTATGAAACCATCGGCATTGACACTCCAGACGACTTGTTAAAAGTAAAATCGCTATCAGGCTTATAACCTGAGCACCATATTCAACTCCTTACCAAAGAGTTTTTGAGTGTTTTTAGGCATTCATAGTAGCGACCAGACATGTTTGGTCGCTACTATAAATCTATTCCTTATCAGATTTTTTCTTTTTAGAAGAAGTCCCTGTTTCCCTCTTAAGCGCATCTCGGTGTTTGGTCTTCCTTTCAACCGGCTCTGCGACCTTTTTTGAAGTTTTTGCTGCTGGTTTTGCCGGTGTTGTTTTTTTGTCGTCCGAAGGCAAAGTCTTTCCCTTTTCAGAAACTTTCTTAGGAACGGCACCTTTTACCGATTTTTTGCCAGCAGACCGAGCAGGTTTGGCAACTGAAGGTTTGCTTTTTTTAGGTTTACCTTCTGCTTGTTTACCCTTTTCCGACACAGGCTTCTTAGCAGTGCCTTCCTCCGTTTCTGCTTTCCGTTCGGTTTCCTCATAAGGGATATTGTAGGTCAAAACTGGCAATGCCGAATGACCTGCAACATCTTCGGCAATACTGCTTTTAAAGAACTGAGAAAAACCTGTACGGCCATGCGTGCCAAGGACTACAAGGTCGGCATCTATTTCAGAAGCAAAGTTTCGGATCCCCTCCTCCTCACTACTATCGGCATACACATTAACAGAGTAATTGTTATCAAGCCCATAATTTCTAATAATCTCATCGATCTTACTTCTTGACATAGAAGATGACAAGAACTTACCCGGAGTATTGACACGAAGCAAATGAAGTTTAGCATTGAAAATTTCTGCAAACTTCACCACCCGCTGCAACAAGTGCGTAATATCTTCTTCAAAGTCAGATGCAAAAACGATATTCTTAAGCCGGAAGTCTTCGGGCTTGCTTTTAACGGTCAATACAGGAACTTTAGATTTTCTAATTACCTTCTCCGCCGTTGATCCGATAAAGAAGTCGTCGATATCACTTCCTGTCCCTTTGCTGCCCATAACCACCAGACCGGCTTCACTGTCCTCCACTTCATTATTGATTCCGGTATAAGCGCGATCTATAACAACATCGGTCTCACATTTTATGCCATCTGCACTTACTTTTTCTGCTTGCTTATGGAGCCTTTTGGTAGTTTTCTCCATAAGTTTTAGGATGAATATTTTATGCATATCATCTTCAAAAACCATATCTCCCGTAGCAGAAAATTTGGGAGTATATGGTTCTTCGATAACATGAAGAAGCTTTATAATTGCATTTTTCTTTTTTGCTATATACTTTGCTACCGCTATTGCATAATCGGAAAACTCCGAAAAGTCGGTAGGCACTAAAACTCTTTTCATATTGACATATTTTAACAGATATACCCATCTATCCTTATAAAATAACCTGTCAATATTTTATATTGTTAAATCCCCAACAGCATAAAGCAGGAAATGAAGAACTTAACCTCCAGCCTTCTTTGCTTTATAGCCCTCTTTTTCCAAAATCTGCAATACTTTGTCCCTGTGATCACCTTGAATGATAATTTCACCATCTTTGGCGCTACCACCTACACCGCATTTGCTCTTTAACAGTTTTCCTAGAGCTTGTAAGTCATCATCCTTGCCCACAAAACCCGTAATCAATGTCACCTGCTTCCCCCCTCTTGATTTTTTATCAAGCATAACCTTGAGGTTTTGCTGCTGAGGTGGCAAGGTCTCAGCTTCCTCTTCTTGCTGATAGTTATATTCAAAATTCTCATCAGTAGAATACACTACCCCCGATCGTCCTTTATTTTTCTTAGCCATAGTTTCAATTTTTAATAACATATCAAAGAAAACAGTATATTATTTGATACGCAATCGTAATTAATAAATTCTGCCCTTTATCCTAATTAGATTAAAAAAATTTCAGAAAAAGCCCCGCCTGCAACTATTCATTCACTGTAAAAAAAGCCGTCCATCATAGCTGAAAATAAAAAAGCCCCTGCGCAAACAGAGGCTTTCCAATAAACCTAAATTATGTCTATTGTACATTTTAGGTTAAATCACTAATTTTCAAAGGGTATGCACTAGGCCTTGACTTAATTGAACCAAGAACTTCACGTCTTGTACTAATTGCGCTTGTATCTTGTAAAAGAATTACAAATACGCCTTTGTTTTTGTTCTTTGCTGCTTTAAGACAAATCCTATTGCATAACCTACATACAAACAACCTTTACTTAAAATGCATTTCTGCGTTTAATTGCATACCTGATCACACAGCCACAGGTTCATACCGCAGGACATTCATGATACGATTTAACAGCTCGGACTCATTTTCAACAAGCTCCAAAAACTTTTCACGGCTGATATAATAAATTTCAGCTTGCTCAATAACCGTAGCCGTACATTGGTACGTCTCACCTTCCATCAACTCCTGATACCCTACAAACGAAAAAGCATTAAGAATGCCCACAATTTTTTCCTCCCCAAAAGGACCGGCAGAAGTAGTTTTCACTTTGCCTCGTTTAATGAAGTATACCCCCATCGGCCGGGTACCTTCATGAAAAACCTCCTGACCTTTCCGATAGGTAACACTTGCCTTGCTGTTATTTTCTATAATCCTACACAACCTTGCGATATCTGCAAGAAAACCTGATTTTGCATTACGGGAATCAGAAGAAATATTAATCATAATAAAACTAGAGTTTAAAGATTAACACCAGAAGAGACTAATGTAATATTCATCCGAATCAAAACAAAGACCTAACCCTGGTACGTCTTCAAAACATCAGTTTAAATGATTTTGTTCACAATAACAGATTATATTTGCAAGTATGTTTTCAACAAAAAAATGTTAATAAAATAGAACAGGAGCAGGTAATAAAACCAACATTTTTAGCAAAAAACTCAACATCAGCTACATAAAATGTGAGAAAGGGAATAATCCTCTCCACTCATAAAACGGCAAACAGAAAAATGTCAACCACTTTTTCTTAAACTACGGAGTTTTCGAAACAGGGCACGTTCTTCTTCGCTCAAATTAGTAGGTAAATCCACTTTAATAGTGATGAATAAATCACCAAAAGCGTCAGCAGTGTTGTAAACAGGCATCCCTTTGCCCTGCAAGCGTAACTTTTTATCGTTTTGTGTTTCAGGAGGTAAATTTACAGCCAAGTTACCAGAAATAGCGGAAAATGTAACTTTGCCACCAAGTACAGCGGTATACAGGTCAACATGTAATGAACAGTGAAGATCGTCCCCTTTTCTTTCATACCTATCGTGAGGAAGCACATTTATACGGATATATAAATCACCAGACGCCCCTCCTTGCACCCCCTTAGCGCCTTTCCCTTTAATTTTGAGGGTTTGACCGTCCTTAATACCTGGTTTTAATTTAATACTCAAAGACTGCCCGTGGTGTGTAAAATACCGTATGGCCCCATGAAAGGCCTCTTCTAAGGAAATGTCAATTTCTGCATGCAGGTCTTGTCCACGGAAAGAACTTCTTCTGCCACTTCCCCCACCTGCTGATTTATTAAAAAATGATTCGAAGAAGTCAGCATACCCGCCGTTTCCAAACATATCTGAGAAGTCTTGCTGACCGCCGGCCTGCTGCCACTGTTTTTGCTGTTCACCATGAAGGTTCCAATATTCTCCATATTGGTCATACTGTTTCCTCTTCTCAGGATCGCTCAGAACCTTATAAGCTTCATTGGCATCCTTAAACTTTTCTTCCGCCTGGCGATTATCAGGGTTCTTGTCAGGATGGTACTTGACAGCAGTTTTCCGGAATGCTTTCTTTATCTCATCGGCAGAGGCATTTCTATCCACCCCCAATGTCTTATAATAGTCTTTAGCCATAACCTCCTCCTTTTATATAAAAAAGCCACACATTTTAATAATGTTTGAGGCCTAGGAAAGATATCAGGCTATAACTTAGGACGCTTTTCAGGATGCCCTAACTTACGCTTTTACCACAAGTTGTTGATAAAGTCCTTAAACTGATAAAATGCCGGAAAGTGGTACCTCTCGGAAAATTTCATAAACAACATATTCAGTAAAATATAAAAAACAGACGCCAAAAGCATAGGTAAAGTAATAAGCCAGAGGTCTTGCAACCTATACTTATACCTGTATTTATCTATTTTTTTCATAACCAGTTTTCCTATATTTATATTGTAACAAAAAACTACAAAAATTATACCACTAAAACCAAATTAATTATGGAAAAATGGATGGAATGGATCAGAGAAATGCAGAGTATCTCACAAGCCGGACTTCATTTTGCCACTGACCCTTTTGACCAAGAAAGATATAGTCAACTACAAACACTCTCGGAAAGAATAATTCAAGAAATATCAAACGTAGACCCTGTCCTCCTAACGGACATCCTGGACAAAGACGCTGGTTACCTAACCCCAAAAACTGATGTAAGAAGCGGTGTTTTCAAAAACGGCAAAATCCTTTTAGTACAGTCGTGGGATGATAAAAAGTGGACATTGCCTGGTGGTTATGCGGACGTGAACCTTACCCCTTCCCAAAATGCCATAAAAGAGGTAAAAGAAGAAAGTGGTTTTGATGTAGATATAATAAGACTTGCGGGCGTACTGGACAGGCGCAAACACAATTACCCTCCTCGTCTTTTCCATTTTTATAAGATCTTCTTTTTCTGCGAGATAACCGGAGGAACACCGACATTAGGCCCCGAAACCCTACAAATTGATTTTTTCTCTATAGAAAATTTACCAGACCTAAGCACAGGCAGGACTTCAGAAAGCCAGCTAAAACTGCTGTTCCATCACTATCAAAATCCCAACCTTCCTCCTTTCTTTGACTAAAAAATTTTTCTTATAACTTACTACAGAAAACAGCGCAGTGGTTTTCCGAGCAGGACAAATTTATTAAACAAAATTAAAAATTGATTAAAATCAGCATGATAACTGACCAATACACAATTAATAAGAAGAAAAGTCAGTTATTTATATGAATGTTTCTTAAAGAACCCTTTAGAAAACTAGCCTATGGAACTGATCAAAAAAGTAAAATTAAGAAGTTTTTACAAAGCTTATCAGCTAACAATGAAAAGAGCTAACCAAATGATGCAGAAAGGGGATATCAATAAATATATGCTTGAGATTATTGAAGCCGATAAGATCATGAAATCTATCAAGTCCCTTGTTCACACCGACAGCAATGCTAACTGTGGCCTAAACCCTGAAAACAACTAACCCCAGATAACCTCATTTATTTAAAGAGGCTGTCCAAAGACAGCCTCTTTTGGTTTGCTCTACTTTATCAAATTGCTATATAACCCTTTCCCATGATGTATGCCTCTGAAGAAAGCGTTACATGGTCTCCTTCCACTTGTAGTCCTATTACTCCTCCCCTTGCAGACGCCTGAAAAGCTTTAAAAACATCTCTCCCCGTTTCATTTGACCAAAAAGAAGCTAGGCACGCATGAGCGGAACCAGTTACAGGGTCTTCGTTAATACCTGCAAAAGGCACAAAAACCCTGGAAACAAAATCATAATCTTTTACACCTTTAGCGGTAACAATAAATACTGCTTTATATTGGGCAAGAACATGAAAGTTTGGCACAAGCCCCCTCACCTCTTGCTCAGAACCCAGTTGCAGCAAATAACCATTCTGATGTTTTGTAGCACAAATAATTTTAGCATCAAAAGCTTCTTTTATATCATCAGGCAAATCTATTTTTTCATAAGCAGGAATCACCGGCAACTTAATAGACAGCTTTTCGCCCTTGCGCTGGGCTAAAACTTCTACTTGGTCTCTAGAAACAAAAACCAGTTCATTATCTATGGGGACAATCCCTTCTTCATACAGAACTTTAGCAGCAGCAATAGATCCATGACCACATAACTTAATTTCAGCTCCGGGTGCATACCACCTAATATGCCAACCATTTAGGTCACGATACAGAAAAGTAGAAGCCGGAAGGTTAAACTCCGCTGCAATTTTTTGCATCACAACATCATCTAAAGGTTTGTCGGTAACACATACTGCTGCCGGATTACCTTTAAACGGCTCAGAAGAAAAGGCATCTACATGATAATAGGTCAGTTTCATATTGAATGGCTTTAAAAAAAATCATTTGTGTAAGTTACTACAAAAAAAGGAATGACATAATCCGTAAGTGCATTTTTTTTAAACACAGAAAGACTCAAATACCACAAACACAGCCCAACGCTCCCTTACTAAAAAACTTTACAAACAAAATGTTTTACATCTTGAATCTATCGAAACCTGATAGTATATTGAAGAAAAAATAGAAGTATTAATCCTTATAGAGTCTTATCAAACCTGAAATATTCATTAGAACTTTCTATTGCTTGGCAAAATCTAATGCATAATCCAGATAAAATACTTTTATAACGAAACAACTTGAGTAAAAAAAGAATACAGGAGAAGCATCCAATCAGACGCCCAAACCAGTCTTATACCTTATAAACTATGAGAATATTGTTTGTTTTTATTTTGAGTGGTTTTTTCTCCAACCTTTGGGCGCAGCAAAAACCTTCTTTAATATTAGGTGACGGCTATTATGTTTTACCCACTCAGCTTTTTGTAGGGGAGCTAATATTCACTAAGGAGCAGTTTATCGCACCACGTTGGTCCATTTCATATTCCTTAGGGTATAAGTTTCCTATCAAAGGACAAGATAGTATATTTACTGGAACAGGAGCCTTTGCGTCTTATGAAATCTTCACTATGACAAACAGAAACCTGAATGGCATTTACCTCTCTTTGGCGCCTTCTTTGTATCTAAAAAAAAGAAGGCGATACTATTTTCAAGCAGAGATCTTTAACAGGTTCTTATGGCTAAATAACAAGCACATAACCTATAGTTTAAGCCGGGCTGGTTTTTCGGCTAGAAGAACCGAAAGAATAAATATAACAGGTATAAAATTTTTATATGGGCACCACAAACATGGCAAAATGAATGGGAAACGGTTCCTAAACGCAAAACTTTATTATGGCTTTAGCGTGCGCATGATAGCTTTTTGGTACGAGAATGTAGATAAGACATATTACCGAACAGCCACTGAAACACAAGCATCATATGTTCCATACGAAAAGGAAAGAGGCACAACCCTAATGCCTTTCGGGCATATCGGCTTTAAAATAGGGCTAGCCAAACCTGTTGCCAATGTCTTTGACTGACATTCAATAATCGGCTACACATAAAATCACATGCTTAACCTTAAAACCTATAAAACATTTATCATCGGAGCAATTATAATAACTTGGTTTATAGAAATAACAGTAAGCGTATATCTGGCTGCTGCAATATTTTTTATAAGTGCCATTTTCCAATACATTCTCTATGCAAAAGCTTCCAACTATCTAAAAAAAATTGATCCGGAACTGCACACTAAACACCAGTATTTTTTACCAAATCTACAGGGAAACAAGTACCTAAATATTGAAAGTTTTTGGCACAAGGACATAAGGAACCATAACGACAGAAAAACAAGGGATTTAGCCGCAAACATTAGGCAGCTTGTATACCTAGGGCTGTTAATACTAATGACTATGGTATTTTTACCAGTATTACATGCAATGTCGTTTAGTTAAGCTTTTCTTGTTGTATTGGTAAGATATTTTTTTGTAAATTGTGGGGGTATATAGGGACTAATAAAAACTCTGACTATAGAGAAGAACTAACCAAACATATCAGCCATGAGATTAACTGTAAAGAGTTCATTAGCCGTGTTAAAGACGGCTGTGAAAGGGTATTCTCTAGACAAAGAAAGCTGGATATCAGGAAGTTAATTGTTTTTATCATGTCTTTTAAGTCAGCATTGCAACGTGATCTTGACAGATTTTACAAAGCAATGTCCAATAGCGATTTTAATATTCGCGAGGTTACTAAAAGCGCCCTTTCTCAGTCCAGATCCAAGCTAAATCCATGGGCATTTGTTAGGTTGAACGAAATAAGTGTGGATTTTTTCTACAAAAAGGCCTCCTATTACACATGGCATGGCATGCGTACTCTTGCTGTTGATGGCACCCGTCTTCAACTTCCAAATCATCCCACAGTAAAAGAAGAATTTGGGGAATATATGTTTGGGCCTAAAGCAAGCACTCCTCGCTCTATGGCAATGGGTTCTATGCTTTATGATGTACTTAATCACATAACTCTCGATGCAGAAATAGCACCTTATGCTTCAAGCGAAAGAGATTTGCTTGTACAGCACCTTAAAAAAGTTGAAAAGGGCGATTTGCTCCTTCTGGACAGGGGATATCCTTGTTTTTGGTTGTTTTTTCTGCTTAAAGCCAAGGGGGTAGAGTTTTGCATAAGGCTTGAGAATGAATGGTGGAAAGAAGTTGAAAGTCTGATGGCCAGCCCTGAACAGGAACGCATAGTGAAGTTTCGGCTCCCTAAAAAAGACCATGGTAAACTGAGTGAATACCCGGAAATTATCAGTCAAGAAATAGACTGCAGGCTTATAAAAGTAAAGCTTGAAACAGGTGAGACAGAAATACTTTGTACTTCCCTGACAGATTTAAAAAAATACGATATTGAGGAGTTTAAGCGGCTTTATCATTATCGGTGGAATGAGGAAGAGTGCTATAAATTACTGAAAAGTCGTCTTGATCTGGAATCTTTTTCTGGAAAAACGGCAAAGGCTGTACGTCAGGATTTTCATGCCAAAGTTTTCCTTTTAACACTATGTGCAGCATATTGCCATCCTATTGAAGCTAAAGTCCTGGCTGAATATGAGGAGGAGCAAAAGGAACAGGAACAAAAGGAAGAGGAACAGAAAGAAGAGAAAGGAAAAAAGAAGCGAAAATACCAACAAAAACCTAATAAGACAAATGCTTTAGCAAACTTAATGGACATGCTTATCCCAATTTTCCTTAAAAGAAAATACCGAAAAGCCGTTAAAGCATTTGATGATATTGTCTCCAGAACCAAAGAAGTTGTAAGGCCAGACAGAAAAGTAGATCGACCTAAAAAAATAAAAAAACCACACTCGATGAACTATAAAAAACTGTGACCATTATCACTAACTAAACGACATTGGTATTACATGTATTAAAAAGCAGCTTTTCAGAGCCCGCATCAGAAACCAAAGAAAAATTAGAAAAGGCAAAACAGATCCTTTCAGACTATGAAGAAAAGGTGGGCAAATAAGCTGTCCCTTCGTAAACAACACCTATTTTTCGTTTTGCACGGACCACCCTACCAAATATTACAAGCATAGAGCGCTAATCAACCTGTACAAAAACAAAATTTATAAAAAAGGGTTATTTCCAACAGTTCAAACCACTATCTATAACATTTGATATTTTCTTAAAAATGCCTCGTTTTGTAAAAATCCACCATACAACTGGTTACAGCAAGGTAAATCATCGGCCACTTATGCCAAGTTTATTCAACAACAAAATAATCTACTCTATCACCTACCCTTTTTTTCGGCTCACACGTAAAAGTTGGGGAGTTTTGGTTTGATTTGTTAATTTTAAGGCAAGATGAAAGAAAACATTATTGCCCCTTTTTTGCCGGAAGGCATACTAGATTTTTTTGAAATAGAAGCTGTAATAGAGCTATGTGACCTGAACAGCAAAAGATCCTTTTATAAAATCAACCTCATTGAGCAGAACCGGCTATTAGGAAAACATAATCCTGAAGAGTACGAGTCTAAAGGTTTTTATGAACCTAAAATTGTGCAAGATTTCCCTATAAGGGGAAAAGCCGTTTATCTTGAATTTAAGCGACGAAGGTGGAGGCATAAAACATGCAAGAACAAAATAGTTTACAATGACTATTCATTTGTAGCTGAAGGCTCTAAAATCACTCAAGAGCTTTCAGATTTTTTAAAAGGTACAGGTCGAGACCCGCGAAGATACCATTGGTAACATTGGCAGCTATTATGAGGTCAAAGGGGATTTGTTGAGGAGGCACTATAAGAAGAAAAGCAGTGGGTTTAAGCAGTGGGAACAAAAAGAGCATGCAGAGGACTATTTGGTCTTTCCGGACAATATCGGAGAGCATCTCAGTATAGACGAAGTTGCACTGTCAAAAGGAGAGTTGTACACTTTTGTTACCAATAAAAACGGGAGAGGCAAAAGAGGCTCTTTGGTAGCTTCTGTAAAAGGCACATTGTCGGCAAATATCATACAAGTTCTGGAGAAAATCCCTCTGGAACAAAGGAATAAAGTAAAGGAAGTAACCCTTGACATGGCAAAAAACATGGAGTCATCCGCAAGAACATGTTTCCCCATGGCAAATTTGGTTACAGACCGCTTTCATGTAGTAAGGCTGGCCCTGGAGGCTCTACAACATATAAGGGTCAATCAAAGATGGGTTGAACTAGATATGGAAAACAAGGCTATCGAAGCTGCCAAAAAGAATGGCGTTAGGTATAAAGCACCCTTATTGCCCAATGGGGACACCCCAAAGCAACTTTTGGCCCGCTGCAGGTATGTCTTTGCCAAAAAGAAAGCTGATTGGACTCAAAGCCAAGAGCAGAGAGCCAACATAGCTTTTGAAAATTATCCAGACCTCAAAAAAGCTTATGACCATGTTCTTGAGTTTAGGCTAATATATGAAAGCAACACAAAAATTTCCGCTGAAAAAAAGTTTAATGAATGGATCAATAAAACTCATGAGATGGAAATTAAAGAATTTTTAACGGTAGCAAATACAGTAAGCAACCATATGAGCAATATTCTAAACTTCTTTGACAATAGATCTACCAATGCAAATGCGGAATCTTTTAATTCAAAAATAAAGCTCTTCAGGGCAAACTTAAGAGGCGTTGTAGATACCAGGTTTTTCTTGTTCAGGCTCTCTAAGCTTTTTGCTTAAATCCCCAGAAAAATACGGTGACCCTTTTTTTCACCCAAATCAAATTCATCACTAAAATGAATGCCAAACTACTTTTGCTGCTAATATTACTGTTGAGCGCATGCAGAGAACCAATAGTTGCCCCAACTACGAATTGTAACACCTATAACTCAAATCAAGAACATTTAAAAGGAGCGGCTATTTCGAACCTAATGATTGAATATAGAAAAAAAGGGCTTCCTGGCATGGCTATTATGATCAAAGACCAAGAAGGCGAATGGATAGGAGCAGAAGGCAAAGCAGACATTGACAAAGATATTGACATGCAACCCTGCCATATCAGCCAAACGGCAAGTATTACAAAACTTTTTTTTGCTGCACTTGCGCTGAAACTGCACGAAGAAAAAACGCTGGACATAAACCGACCGGTCAGCGAATACTTACCTTCGGAAATAACACAAAAAATAGAGAATGCAGAACAAATAACTTTATACATGTTACTGAACCACAGTTCAGGGCTTTATAACCACTCTACGGACAGGTCCTTTTACTTAGATATTTTAAATAACCCTACCAAAAGATGGAAAGCAAAAGAACTGATGGAGTATGTTTACGACCACCCGTCCCGCTTCCCTCCTGGCACAAATGTTTCCTACAGCAATTCTAATACCTTATTGGCCAGTCTGGTGGTAGATTATGCAACGGGGGTAAAGCATGGGAAGCTTTTAAGAGACAAGATCCTCGACCCACTAAGACTAAATGACACTTTCTATCCGTTTCACGACAACCTTCCTGAACACGGTGTAGCCCAAGGTTATTTCGACCTTTACAACAACGGCAAAATAGTAAACATCAGCAACTACAATACGGGAATTGGTAACGGGTACAATGGACTGCACTCTACTGTCATTGACCTACATACTTTTCTAGAAGCGCTTTTAATTAACAAAACAGTCCTTTCTCAGGAAAGCTTGGATATAATGCTAGAAATTAATCCAATCAAGAGTAATGATACAAGGTTCGGAGTAGGAGTAATTGAAGACTTTCTGGACAGAAGAGACCCTTTAGAGTATGGGATAGGACATGGCGGACGAGATCTGGCCTATACAGGCGAACTGTTTTATTTCCCCGAAAAAAACGTCTCTTTTTCATTGCTCATGAACTATGGCAACGATACCTATAGCCGCCTCAACCCCATTTACCTGGATTTCAGAAGAAGACTTGTAAACCTGTTAATGGAATAAACTGACTTGAAGCTATTATTATACTACAAAACTCAGACAAAAGAGTTTCTTTCTATTGCCTTATAAGCAAATAAACTAATGGCTTTTTAACCCTTTTACCAGCTATCAGTTGTACTATAAAAAGGGAGGAACATGAAAGCTATATACAAAGATCAAATTATTGCCGAAAGCAACAATACAATAGAAGTAGATGGCTATAGGTATTTTCCAAAAAGCTCCATTAAAGAAGAATTCCTAGAAGAGTCAGAACACAACTCCATTTGCCCTTGGAAAGGAGAAGCATCCTACTATCATGTAAAAGCCAATGGCGATATGAGCAAAAATGCCGCATGGGAGTATCCAAACCCTAAAGGAAAAGCATCGTTCTTAGAAGGCTATATTGGGTTTTGGAAAGACATTAAAATAGAACGGTAAACAGGCAGAAAGCTAAAGGATTGGGTTCGAACTTAAAAGATTAGCCCAATCCTATAAAGCGTTAGTCATTTATAACTTGAGCGCAATCTTAGGCCAAACAACATATTATCCAAAGACCAAGCGCCACCGCCTTTTATAATGAGGTAAATACTCCCAATGAGCATGGAAAAATCTGTACGACTGGCATGCATCATATACCAAAACCCTTCATCTGACAACATGGGCAATTTTGTAGTAGCAATTGCCACTAGCATAATAGTCAAAGTAGGTATTGCTGCCAACCTTGTCAATAAGCCCAACAAAATCAACGCCCCACACAAAACTTCAAATCCGCCAACAAAGAAGCCTAGAAACTCTGGTTCGGGCAAACCTATTTTTTCAAACCTCCCGACACCACGAATGTCTGGGAATAAAAATTTCTGGATCCCTTCTGACAAAAACACTATACTTACCATGATCCTGATTAAAATGGTCACACGGGCTTGGTCGGTTGATAACAACTTTTTAAGCATAATTACCTAATTTTCAAATCAATAACATCTCCGTTCTTATATTCATCACTCCCTCTAAGCAGAAGGGAGTCCCCTTCTTTAAAACTTCCGAAAACTTCAACTTTATTGCCCTGCATTACCCCTTCGCGAACAGTCACCCGCTGCAACCTGCCATTCTTTACCGTTTCCACAAATTTATCTTCCATGTTAGAAACAACGGCGGAAGCAGGAACAAGAAATGAATTTTCAGGTCTTTTGTATCTGAATTTCACCTGCGCAAACATTCCCGCCTTTAGTCTATGTTCAGAATTGAACACATCAGCTTCTATCATTTCGGTTCGGGTACGTACAGATATACTGCTAGCCTGACGATTAAGGATACCGTGAAAAATTTCTCCAGGATAAGCACCCACACTGAACCACAAAGTATCTTTAGAAAGAACTGTATTTGAAAAGTTTTCCGGCAAAGCAATTTCCAGCCTCAGTTTCTCATTGGCTTCCATTTTGAACAGCGGAAGTTCATTTTCGCTTCCCTGCACATTAACCAAAGCACCTGTATGAACGTTCCTTTCGGTAATAAGTCCATCGAAAGGCGCTTTAATTTGCAAGTATTTTGAAGTTTCATTTGCTGCGTTTAAATATGCCCTGGCAGCTTTTAGGTCATTTAAGGAAGCCACCCATCTTGCACTATCTTCACGGCTCCTGTTCTTCACCTTGATAAGTTCATTAGCTGAGATTGCACCCGGTGTCAAAGAAGCTTTGTGGATTCGTTCATAGGTATCCTTAGACGTTTTCCAGTTTAATTCTTCACTCATGGCTTTACTTTCTGCAGAACTAACCTTTGCTTTAGCCTCAGCCAGCTGAGCAATGATTTCAGGGGCCTCTAATACAGCAATAATATCTCCTTTTTTGACCTTTGTACCACGATCCACCCGGATTTCTTTAACAAAACCGGTAATTTTCGGATAAACCTTCACCTCTTCAAAAGCTTTTAACTCACCAGGAAGCGAAAGTTCAATTGCTTCTTCTGAGCGCTGAAGTATAACCCCCTCTGCTTCTTTCAAAGTTGGCTTTTGTGTTTTCTCAGCACCTGACTCGCAGGAAGTCTGTAACAAGGCCAGTACAACAAGTATGTAATAGTATTTCAACATAATTCTGATTCTCAAAATAAACTTACCCTTCAAAATATGAGCTATTTTCATCCTCCGGATCCAAGGAAACTGACTGCGGTGACACTTTTTTCATGAGTGATGAATAGATAACAGGCATAAAAAGCAGATTGGTTACTGTAGAAAACAAGAGTCCTCCAATAACAGCTATACCCAAAGGTGCAGTCTGATCACCTCCCAATGCCAAGGGAACAAGACCCACTATCATCGCAATACTTGTCATTAGAATCGGCCTTAATCGACTGTTACCAGCGGCTTTGGCGGCGTCTAATGCTGAGGAACCGCCCTTCCGCCTTTCTTCAGCAAAAGTAATAAACAAGATAGCGTTAGATATTGAAACACCAAGAGCCATGATAATGCCCATATATGACTGGATATTTAAAGTAGCCTGAAAAACCAAAAGAAACAGCAAGCCCCCCATAACAACAGAAGGAGCGGTCGAAAGCGTAGCCAATGCCACCTTAAAAGACTGAAAGTTTGCAGCAAGCATTAGAAATATAGCAAAAACAGCAATAAGTAACCCCGTTTGAAGCTCAGACAAAGTTTCTTCAAGAAAGGAAAGCTGCCCTCTTAACAAAACGTTAAGCCCTCTAGGTGGTGTACCGGCATCTGCAACCGCTTGCTCTATATCTTTTCTGGCACTACCCAAATCCTTTTCATAAAGATTGGCTGTTATGGTCAACATCCTTTGCTGGTTGAGCCTTACCACTTCGCCAGGCGACAATGTCTTGCTGATCGTGGCAACTTCAGACAGGCGATTGTTCAAACCGGCCTTCTCAGGAAGATATATATTCTCAAGTTCATTCAATGAGTTCATTCTGTACTGTGGCACCTCCACCTGCACCTGATAGGAGTTTCCAGAACTGGCATCAAGCCAAAAAACCGGTCGGGTAAAACGGCTGGAAGAAGTAGCCGAAGTCATTGACTTGCTTACCTCATAACCTGAAAGGTTAAGCTGCCCGGCCCTTATCCTATCTATATTGATATCAAGGGTAGGATAATCAAGTGGTTGGGCAATTTGCACATCACGAAGATAGGCGTACGCTTTCAGCTTTTCCAGAATCTTTCCTGCATGCAGACGGGTCTCTCTAATATCTTTTCCGGTTATGGCAATTTCCACAGGTGTCGGGGCGCCCATGCTCATAATCTGGTCTACAAGGTCTGCTGGTTCAAAAGAGACAGTAATTTCAGGGAACTCAGTAGCCATTGCTTTTCTTAGCTTCTCTTTGAACGTTTCAATTTTCAGGCCTGCTCCTTCTTGTACCTTTACCAGCATGTAACTCATCTGGGGACCGCTATTCCATATATGGGTAGCAGACGCAGGATAAGCAGAAGGTATGGTTCCAACATATCCCGAACTTATTTCAATATTACCGCTTCCTGCAATGCCTTCAATCAGGTTTAGTACGTCCTGAGTCTTTTCCTCCATCCTTTCTATTCTGGTGCCCTCGGGCGCTTTAAGCCTTACCTGAAACTGGCCGGCATCAACCTTAGGAAATATTTCGGTGCCGATAAATGCAAAAAAAACAATTGCAAGCAATGAACATCCTCCAAGATACAAGATGGACACACTTCTGTTTTTTGACAGGTTGAACTTCAGTATCTTTAGATACTTTTCTTTAAACCTGTCAAACCTGCTTAGCTTACCATCTTCCTCTTTATGGGACTTTAGCGATTTGCCATCCAGCAACCAATTAGCAACTACAGGCACAAAAGTCTGAGAAAGAATAAAAGAGGCGATCATAGCAAAACTGACTGCAAGAGAAAGCGGAAGAAACATGCCCCCTGGTACTCCACTCATAAAGAAGGCAGGCACAAACACCGCCAGTATACTAAACAGGATTAAAAGTTTCGGCACAACAATCTCCCTTGTCCCATCAAGAATTGCTTTAGGCAAGGACTTTCCAGATTCGTAATGCCGGTGGATATTTTCTATGGTCACAGTAGCTTCATCTACCAAAACACCAATTGAAATAGCCAACCCTACCAGTGTCATTATGTTGAGGGTTTGCCCTGACAGATAAAGAAAGATCACAGCAGTGAGAAGCGCCAGCGGAATGGTCATGACCACAACAAGGGCACTTCTCTTATCACCTAAAAAAAGGAAGACCATCAGGCCTGTAAGTATAGCAGCAATGACCGTCTCAGATAGTACATTACGCAAGGATTTGATCACATAAGCAGATTGGTCAAAAGCATAGGCTACCTCTATATCTTCAGGTACTGATTGCTGCATCTGAGGCAGGGCATTTCGTATGTTCTTTACCACAGACCAGGTAGAAGCATCGGCCCGTTTTGTAACAGGAATAAAAACAGAACGCTTGCCGTTGACCAATGCATAGCCAGTAGTAATATCTGCAGAATTCTCAACCTTAGCTAAATCTTTAAGATAAACTGAGGGACCGCTGCCCAACATGACAGGTATATTTTCAAGTTCGCGGTAATCTGCCAAAACAGAATTAGGGCGGGTAAGGTATTCGGTGTCTCCAATCCTTACAGAACCTGCTGGCGTAAGGCGGTTTCCATTTGCCAAAGCCTCCACCACATCTTCAGTAGATAGTTTATAACTTTTCAGCTTTTCAGGATCTACCGAAACTACAATAGAACGCTGATTACCTCCCACAGGCGGTGGCGAAGAAACCCCTTCCAGGGCCGAAAACATAGGGCGGACACGCTGAACGGCCAAATCCTGAATTTCTGCTAGAGACTTGCTTTTACTACTGAATATAATCTGTCCCACAGGCACGTTACCAGCATCATACCTGACAACAAAGGGTGCAATGGTACCTGGAGGCATTTTGCCAGATGCCCGATTTACCTGTGCCACCACCTGTGCCAGCGACTCCCCCATATCAGTCCCTTCATGAAACTGAAGTTTAATGAGAGACATCCCCTGAATGGATTTTGACTCTATAAACTTAATACCAGTAATATAAATAAAGTGCTGTTCATAAATTGAGCTCAAATACCCCTCCATTTGTTCCGGAGAAAGGCCTCCATATGGCTGTGCCACGTAAATGGTGGGTATACCCAATTTGGGAAATATATCAACAGGTATTTTAGTAATGGAAAGATAAGAGAAGAAGACTATCCCCAATACCCCCACCATTACCGTTATTGGCCGCCGTAAAGAACCTTTAATTAAATCCATGCTTGTTATTTATCTGGCTAAAAAAAACATCTAGGTCTCCTTCAACCGCAGCTTTATAGAGCAACATCTTCCAGGCTTCAACATAAGCGGCTTTCATATCAACCTCTGCCTTTGCCAGATTAAACTGGGCCTGAAGCAAATCTGTCTGATTGACCATCCCTGCATCATACCTGGCTTTCATTGCCTCATAAGAATACTCTGCGGATTCAAAAAAAACAGGACTTAAGGAAGCCGCTTCAACAGCCGATTCCAGAGAGGCAAGTGCAATTTCCTTCTCTTTCTGTATGGTCCGGTCTGCCTCTTCTTGTCTGGCAAGGCGGCTTTTTATTTCAAGCTCCTGCTGTTTTACTCTGAAACCATGAGCAGGGAAAGCCAGTATAGGCATGCTCAACTGAAAACCTAAGCCGAAATTATATCTTGAAAAAACAAGTCCATCCGCAGGGTTGATTGGTGGCGGCTCTGTTCCGGGCACAGAAAATGGAATACCAGAGCCCCTTGCAAAAGTAATTCCCCAGACATTAAAGTCCGGATACAGCTGCCTGCGCAGCTCTTTTTTCTTATTTTCAAGTAAATCAATTTGTTGCCGGTGAACTTTAAGTACTGGGTGTGGCAGACCCTGCCCCTGAGGGGCGCTCGCATGCGGGAAGCGCCCTCCGAACTCCGAAAGCGGTTTCAAGGCTATACTGTCTGTCCCTAACAGTTCCTGAACCCGGATCAATTTTACTTTTAGCAACTGATTGGCATTAAGTAAATCTATTTTAGCTTTGGCATATTCCGTTTTAAAAACAGCACTATCCACACCCGGCGCCAATCCGGTCAATGTAAGTTCCTTACTTACTTCAAGATTATAATTAGTTCGGTCAAGCTCTGCCTGTTTCACCCGAACTACCTCTGCAGCAAAGCAATAATCAATGTAAGCCTCAAGAAAGCGGATCTTGTGCTCAAAAATTGTCAGCTCTTCATCGGCCCTTGCCAGCTCCTCGTCAGATTTTGCAACTGCCACCCCTGCGTTTCGTCTCCCGAAAGTAAACGGACGCCAATTCATTAAAAGGCTTGCGGCACTTCCCCAGACAGGGCTGTAAGAGTTCTCTGGAGAGGGAGGTCCACTTATAGGCATAACCAATCCAGGGTAAAACATTCCGGTTATGTTGTTGGCAGTAGCATAATTAGCCTGATAGGCAGCATCAAGAGATGGAAAAAAACCAGTCCGCTGTTCCTTTACAGCAACACCTTTGGCCTCTGTCTGATATTTTTTAGCAGCTATTGACGGATAGCTGGCTTCACTTATTCTAAGCAGTTCCTCAAGACTTGTTTCCTGCCCCAAAGACATTGTAGGCAGCAAAATACACAGAAATAAAAAAAGCAGGCGTGATCCCCTGTTCATACAGTTACTTTTTTAATTGCAAAATTAAACATTAAAAAGAACCTAACGTGGTAAAAAAAGGCCGATCTGGTGTAAAAAAAGGAAGCTTCTTACTGACTCAGTAAGTGACGGTAGTCGCCTGGGGAGACTTCATTGACTTTTTTAAAAAACTTTACGAAATGACTGGTATCGGTAAAATTAAGCTTATAACTAATTTCAGAAACAGATAAATCTGTGTGAAGCAACAACCGTTTAGCTTCTAAATCGATTCTGCCATGAACCACCTCAAGTGCAGGCTTCCCCAAAACCTCCCGACAAATGCTGTTAAGCTTTTTAGGAGTAACGTTGAGCATTTCTGCATATTTTTTCACCTGACGAATTTCAGAGAAGTTTTCCTCAAGCATCTGCCGAAAAGACCTGGCTATTTCTCTTTCAAAAACCACATTTTCCTTTCCTTTATAATGCTCAAACCTTCTGAACTTTAATAAGAGTATATTAAGATAGGAGGCAAGAATTTCATTGCCAAAAAGTTGCTGATTACCTGCTTCTTCAAAAATACTATCCATTAACTTCCTTATATCCTGATGCTCTTCCGGACGAAGCTCATAAAGGTTCCTCTCCTCAAAACCTTCCAAAAGACGTGCGACAGAAGCATATTGCAAAAGAAATTCTTCTTTAAACATCAGCACATACCCCTCCGGAATTTCGGTAAATTCCCAACAGTGCACTTGGCCATTTCTCAACAGGTACGCCTGAGGCGGGTTTATTTCATACATCTCAGTATCCACATGATGTACACCCTTGCCCTTACTAATCAGGATTATCTCATTATAACCCTCATGCTTATGAGGTTTGGTCCGCTTAATTTTTGTCTTAAAGCAGCTAATCTTAAAAAGGCTTTCCTTCCCAAGCTTGTTGTAAAACTGAATGTCCATGGAGAAGCAATTAGAAAAACAATAGTCAAAACCATTAAATTCCCTTAAAGGAAAGGCAACAAATATCTGCCTACAAATTGATCACTACAATGTATATAAAACATCTAAGGTTTATCTAAACTTCTTCCAACTTCCCAAAACATACCCTGAGACCAAGAACACCAACAATAACCCTCCTGCGTCAATAAGCGCCAAAGCAAAGGGCTTGAGGCTAAAGGAATATTGCGTAACCAATTGAAGGGCAACAAGACCAAAGCCCAAGATAAAACCCGTTTTCAATCCATCTACTCCTGATTTCACACCCATTCTAATGAATGACCATGCAAGCACATAATTCATAATTAAAGCTGACACAAAAGCAATTACATAAGGAAGCGCAGAGGCATCAGCCAAATCCTCTTCAGAAAACCCTTGAAGCTCCATCCACACTTCAGCAAAGAGCATAAACCAAGCCATCATAATTACCTGATAGACCACTGTTAACACTATAACCGCAGCATGATTGATGGTCAACAACTTGCCTTTATCAGTCATTTCTAAATGTTTTAGTTAAATAAGAGTGCAATACTACAACTACTTTTAAAGCTGCGCAAAAGAAGTATGTTATTCCTTCACAGCCATGGCAGAAACACTACATATAGACAAGCTACCAATGGCAAAGATTCCTAAAAGGGTAAACTTTGAAGGGCGTAAACAAAAAACATAACAAATAAAAAAAGCAAGCTCTAATTAAAGAACTTGCTTAAATGTACCCAGAGCCGGAGTCGAACCGGCACGGCCTTGCAGCCATTGGTGTTTGAGACCAACGCGTCTACCAATTCCGCCATCTGGGCATTTATTACAGGCGACAAAAGTATCTAAAACATGTGTAATTAACAACATTTCCGCCAAACTTTTTATAACTTATTCTCGCTGAGGCGAAAACTGAATCATAACCCGGTAGTTCCTTTTCACCCCTAACAAGTCGGAGGCATGGCCATTGCTCAAAGCAATTTCCAAAAAACCATTACTGTTAAACAATGCCAAGTAATCTCCAAATTCACGGGTGTTGTAGGAAGAATGTATAACATTTGTGGTTTCTCTACCAAGCTTAATCACAAAGTCCCTCCCATCGCAAATAGTATCAAAAACCTTCTTTTCAATATCCGTTATCAAATTCCCATACCTGTCGATATGCACTATATTACCAGAAATCAAGTTCTTGGCAGTTTTCACCTGCATATTCAAACGCTTTTTAAGCTGCTCGGCAGGCACACCTAGCTCCTGTAAAGAAGCTCCCCCAGACAAGCGAAGTGCGGCAGGTGCCAATATAGACTTAGCATAGAAAACATGATTGGAAGATTGTTCGTTACCCTCTAAAAAAACAGCCTCTTCGGGCTCCAGGGCGCTAATCAATGAAAAAAAACCATTATCTACCCCTAAAAAAACATGCCCCTCCAATTTAATCCCAATGCAAGGATCAAACACCGCAGTAGACTCATTTACTGAGACTAAATGAATGGATCCTTCGGGAAAGTCGCGAAAAACATTTTTTAAAACATAGGAGGCATGCGAAATGTTAAAGGGAGAAATATCATGAGAAATATCTATAACATGAGTCCCTAACAAGCGCGCTTTGAGTGCAGCTATGTAGTGATCCTGATATCCAAAATCGGTTGTTAGGGTAATTAAAGCCATAATTTGAAATTAAAGCAGGTTTACTTTTGTTATTCAACAAAATTAAATAATTTTCGCAGTAAAATTTCTTTAAATTTAGCAAGATTGACAGAGACAACAATAACACTTGACAACATTTCTTTAATAGACTTTTTAGGTGTTGAAAATAAAAATATCAGGGAAGTAGCCTCGGCCTTCCCCAGGGCAAGAATTGTTGCCCGAGGCAATGAAATTAAGCTCATAGGAAATCCACTGGAAGTCAAAAAGATTGAGGGGATATTCGAACTATTGCTGGAACACTTCCACAGATATGGCAAAATTTCAGAAGAGCACATAGCTTCATACATACAACAAGAGGCCGCAGACCTTACCGACCTAGACGAAGATGAAATCATTATCTTCGGCAACAAAGGCTTGGTAGTAAAGCCCAAAAGCGAAAATCAGAAGAAGATAGTCATGTCTGCCAAGAAAAATGACCTGATTTTTGCTATAGGTCCTGCCGGTACAGGCAAGACATACATTTCTGTAGCATTGGCAGTAAGGGCTTTAAAAAATAAAGAGATCAAGAAGATCGTTATTACCAGGCCTGCTGTAGAGGCGGGAGAGTCTTTAGGTTTTTTACCGGGCGATCTCAAAGAAAAAATCGACCCATATCTAAGGCCAATTTATGATGCTTTAGACGATATGATCCCTGCAGAAAAGCTTAAGTATTATTATGAAAACAGGATCATAGAAATTGCACCATTGGCCTATATGAGGGGCAGGACATTGCATAACGCCTTCATCTTACTTGATGAAGCACAGAACACGACAAATATGCAAATGAAAATGTTTTTGACCAGAATGGGGCCTAAATCAAAAATGATCGTCACCGGAGACCGCTCGCAGATAGACTTACCAGGCAAGCAAAAGTCTGGACTTGTGGAAGCGGTAGATATATTAAAAAATATTCCCGGCATAGCTTTTGTAGAGCTTAGCGACAAAGATGTCATGCGGCATAAATTAATAGGCAAAATCATCAATGCTTATGACAAAGCAATAAAATGATGAACTATAAAGTATTCACCATATTTTTTTTTATAGTCCTTGGGATCGGTTCTGTCAACGCACAGAACCGATCTAAAAGATGCCATACCACCGAATATCAACAACACCTCTATCAAAAACACCCTCATTTAAAGAAACAGGCCGAAGCACTTGAAGATATTATTCAGAAAAAAAGTATTGAAAGAAAGCAAAGGCCAAGAACGCAGCCAGAAAGTGATACCGATGACAATATATTGACCATCCCTGTTGTTGTTCACGTAATCCACAACAACCCAGACAATGTTATTGGAGGAGACAATAATGGAAACATATCCGACGAGCAGATACTAAGCCAGATAGAAGTACTCAATGAGGACTTTCGGCGTATTCCCAATACACCAGGCTATAACGAACATCCTGTGGGCGCAGACACTCGCATTCAATTTTGCCTTGCCACCAGAGACCCTCAAAACCGTCCTACCAATGGGATTGTAAGGGTATTTAACCAAAGACGCTCCTATTCATTTAACGACACCGAACTTTTATCTTCATTGTCTTATTGGCCCAGTAGTCAATACCTCAATATCTGGGTAACCAGGCTGACAGGGGACATTTTAGGTTTTGCACAATTCCCTCATGGATCGGGACTTCCAGGATTAGGCTCTATAGACGAAGGAGCAGCTACCGATGGCGTGTTTATCAATTGGCCGAACTTTGGAAGAGGAGGACGCGCTCCTTATGACATGGGGCGAACCACTACACACGAGGTCGGGCATTGGCTGGGATTGAGGCATATCTGGGGCGATGAAAGATGTGGGAACGATTATGTAGAAGATACTCCTCGACATGAAGATGCCAATTACGATTGTCCAAGTTTTTCTGATTGTGAGCGCACAGGGGTTGAAACCCAAGATATGACCGAAAATTACCTGGACTATACCGACGATGAGTGCATGAACCTGTTCACCAAAGGGCAAACCGAAAGAATGCGAACGGTGTTAAGCACAAGTCCTCGAAGAGCGTCTTTACGCTATTCAATTGGCTGTTGCGGTGACGATGCGACACTACCAGCTCCTTATGCAACGGGGTTTGATGATGATACTTTCTTTGAAGAAGGATGGCGTACAGTCCATCATTCCGGCCCTTCAAATACCGAATGGGAGCAAGTAGTCCAAGGTGCCTACGAGCTTTCCAATGGCTCTATAAGCATAGACAATACAGCAGAAACCGTTGGAAGTGTGCATTTTCTAAAAGCTCCTTTTTTAAACTTTGAGGGAGTGACCAACCCAGTCATGGACTTTGACTTAGCTTATGCCGGCAACCCTGCTGGCGAAACAGACACACTGGTTTTATCTTATAGTCCCAACTGCTTCAATTGGTTTCCTATTAAAACTTTCTACGGAGACCAATTGACAACCACTGAAAGAACTACCACCGAGTTTGTCCCACAACAAAATGAATGGCAAAAAATACGGATTCCCCTAAACGAATTAATGAATAGGCGCATCCTACAATTTAGGTTTGAGAACAGGTCTGCTGGAGCTAATAGGGTATATATTGACAACCTTAATATTTACCAGACCACACCATTTTTGACTGTAAAAATGTACCCTAACCCAACAAGCGACCTACTGTTTGCCGAGGTACTTTTTGAAGGAAACCAAGACATCAGTTTCGAAGTATTTAATGTAATGGGACAAAAAATCAATGAATGGACTGACAAAAACCAAAACAGCTTTGTAAAACAAATAGACACCTATTCACTCAGTCAAGGAGTTTATATCTTCCGAATCAACAGCTCCCAGGGAGATACCGTACAAAAGAAGGTGGTTATCAACAAATAAACTTGACTTTAACACTTCTCTTTAATAGATTCATTTTCAGATTTATGAACAATGAATCTTTGGACTTCATACCCATTTTTAAGATACCTTTTATTTTTTATTCCGGGCATTATCGTCGGCCTGACGATAGACATTGGAATAACAGTTCCACTTGCCTGTCTGCTGCTCTCTTTTATAGTTTTCGTCCTTATTAGATTCAATTGGAAAAATTCCATGCACCTAAATACGACCCAGATATTAGTAGGGTCTGCTATTGCTGTTATTATCTTTAGCACAGGAGCTTGTATTGCCTGGTTTTCTGACCATCAAAACCACCCAAGCCATATCATCCATCAACAAAACATCAATGGCTATACTGCAAAAATCATATCTCAAGAAGGAGAAAGTGGCAAATTTTATAAATATATAGCAGAAGCAAGATCCATATTAAACGATGACACCATTTTGCAAACAAGAGGAAAAATCATTCTTTATGTATTCAAAAATAACACATCCGAAAAATTGAGAAAAAATGCATTGGTGTTAATAAAAGGCTCTCCTGAGCAAGTTCCCCCTCCTAGCAATCCAGGAACATTTGACTACAGAAAATACTTATGGACCAAAAATATTTATCAACAGCATTATGTATTTCCTAAAACCATAAAAAACTGGGGATATGATGAGGACAAAAACTTATATGATTTATCTTATAAACTCAGAAAACACCTCTTAAATACTTTACAAACAAAATTTAAAGACCCTAAAAATTACAGTGTCGCCTCAGCCTTACTATTGGGCGATAAATCATTGCTCCCTTCGGAACTCAGAAACGCTTATGCTTCCGCAGGGGCTATGCATATTTTAGCCGTTTCAGGTCTGCATGTTGGTATTATCATGCTTTGTATAAGTTTTTTACTTTCTGGTTTGCCGGAAACGCCATTAGGAAAATCTTTAAAAGCACTTATTGTTATAGGTTTACTGTGGACTTATGCATTCATTACAGGCCTTTCTCCCTCTGTACTCAGAGCAGTAACGATGCTGTCTTTTCTGCAACTAGGCATTACCTTCTTTAGGAGCAGTAGTGTACTTAACAATATAGGCATGTCTGCCTTTGTGCTTTTAATAATTAACCCGTTAAACCTACTGCACATTGGCTTTCAACTTTCATACGCTGCGGTTACAGCGATAGTCACATTACACCCCTTACTATTTAACGCCTTCACATCGCGTTTTTGGCTGGTCAACAAAAGCTGGGAAACAATCTCAGTATCTTTAGCAGCCCAAACAGGCACATTAGTCCCTTGCCTATTCTACTTTAATCAGTTTCCAGTATACTTCCTGTTGACCAATCTGTTAATCACGCTTCCAGTTTTTGTCACTGTTTTTATAGGCTTTCTAATACTGGTCGTATCATTATTTTGGCAGCTCTCCTCCTTTTTCTACGATGGCCTCGAATACTTAATTATCTGCCTAAACTTTATAATAGAAAATATCGAGAAACTTCCGGGATCTTTACTAAGCAATATATACCTTACGCCAACAGAAGCTTTTTTAGGATTGGGTTTCTTGATCACCACATGCTTCTTTGTGTATAACAAGAAGTTTATTTTCATAAAATATGCAGCTATATTATGCGCTGCCTTAATTTCATTTAGAGGAATTAGCCATTATATAAATGCACAGCAAAAGGGAATTATAGTCTGGGATACACCAGGTTATTATTCATTCGCACTTATCAATGGGAGCAAAAGTATAGCTATTACCAACCACCCTAATAAGGACTATATAAAAGATCTTGCAAACAATTTCTTAATACGAAATAACCGTCAATATACGTTGTATTCCATAGAAGAAGCCCTAACCTTACAAAACATTGCTTTACACCCTGATGGCAACAATGTATTCCTAGCTTGGAAGGGGAGAACTTATATCATCGGTAACAGACCAAAATCACTTCCCGGAAAAATTTTAGAAAATACTGATGTAAAAATAATTAGCAATGGAAGAAAGCCAGAAGCTGGCAACAATAAATTTTATAACACGTCTTCAAAAGGAGCGTATATAGAATATTTCCAATAAGTTCTTATTATTGTAGCTGATTAATCTCAAAAAAGAAAGCATATGCAACCTGTAATATATGAAAAAGTAGACCGATTGGCTTATCTGACCCTCAACAGACCTGAGAAAAGGAATGCCCTTAACCATGAAACTATAAAGGTTTTAAAAGATATATTGAGGCAAGTCAATGAAGACAAAGATATTAAAGTGGTTATTTTAAAAGGTAGTGGAGATGCTTTTTGCGCAGGTGCCGATTTAGAGTACCTACAGCAGTTACAAAGCTTTTCCTTTGAAGATAATCTTAATGACTCCAAACACCTTACCGAACTGTTCGAACTAATTTATTTTTTAAACAAGCCGGTTATAGCACAAGTTAACGGCCATGCTATTGCTGGAGGCTGTGGTCTGGTAACCGTGTGCGACTTCGCCTTTGCCGCCCCTGAAGCTAACTTTGGCTATACAGAGGTTCGGATTGGATTTGTACCAGCCATTGTCAGCTATTTCCTCTTAAAAAAAGCAGGAGAGCAAAAAGCCAAAGACCTATTGATTTCTGGTCGAATCATTGATGCAGAAGAAGCCCTTAACTATGGAATTCTCAACAAAGTGGTAGAAGAAGACAAACTCGATGATTATGTAAAGAATTTTGCAGATACTTTATGCACCCAAAATTCAGGTCAATCTATGGAAATAACCAAACATTTGATTGCCGCCATACAATCTATGGACGTAAAAACAGCTATGAACTATGCCTCTGAGCAAAATGCAATGGCTAGGAGTTCCGAAGAGTGTAAAAGAGGGGTCGCCGCATTTTTGAATAAAGAAAAGCTTAAGTGGTAAAGAGACATACAGAATCATAAACAAAAAAAGAGGCCGGGAAGCCTCTTTTTTTGTTAAATAAATATAAAAACCACTGTTTATTAAGATACAACTTTCGATTGCATCTTTCAGGTTAAAAATACTCTTTCATTTTCTGAAAGAAACCTTTCTCATTTTTTCCAGGAGCAGGCTTAAAGTTATCGCTATCTTTTAATCTTTCGAGCATTTCTTTTTCATCACGGGTAAGTGTCTGTGGTGTCCAGACATTTACATGTATCAGTTGGTCACCTTTGTCATACCCATTGATATCTTTGATACCTTTTCCTTTAAGACGAAGTATTTTACCGCTTTGTGTACCTGATTCAATTTTTATTTTAACCTTACCATCAATTGTAGGAACTTCTACACTAGTTCCAAGAGCTGCGTCTACAAAGCTGATATAAAGGTCATAAACGATGTTATTTCCATCACGTTTTAGCAACTCATGTTCTTCTTCCTCAATAACAATAAGCAAGTCACCAGCCATACCGCCTTTAGGAGGCACATTACCTTTGCCACTCATTGAAAGCTGCATACCTTCCGCCACACCGGCAGGGATTCGGATGTTAATTACTTCTTCTTTCTGAAGCCTGCCGTCGCCATTACATGTAGTACACCTTTGGCTGATTTGGGTACCCTCTCCATTACATGCAGGACAAGTAGATGCAGAAACCATTTGTCCGAGCATGGTATTGACCACTTTTCTAATCTGACCGGTTCCGTTACAAGTAGAACAAGTAGTCAGGGAAGTACCGTTTAGGGCACCATTACCACCACAGCTATCGCAAGCGACATACCTTTTGACCTTAATTTTCTTTTCAGCGCCGTTGGCAATTTCTTCCAGGTTCAACTTAAGCTTGATCCTAAGGTTTGACCCTCTTCTGGCAGCGCGTCCACCGCCTCTGCCACCGCCACCACCAAAGAAGCTTTCAAAAGGGTTGCCCCCTCCGAAAATATCGCCAAACTGCGAGAATATGTCATCCATATTCATACCGCCACCGCCGTAGCCTCCACCACCAACACCTTGATGGCCAAACTGGTCGTAACGCTGTCTTTTTTCAGGATTACTTAATACTTCATAGGCTTCCGCAGCCTCTTTAAATTTGTCCTCAGCGGTAGGGTCATCTGGATTTTTGTCTGGATGAAACTTAATAGCTATCTTACGATAAGCTTTTTTAATCTCTTCCGGACTGGCAGATTTACTTACGCCAAGAACTTCATAATAGTCTCTTTTATTAGCCATTGCTTATGCACCAATTACTACCTTTGCAAATCGAATTACCTTATCATTTAGATAATACCCTTTTTCAACCTCGTCTACCACTTTCCCTTTCAGGTCATCAGAAGGCGCAGGAATATTGGTAATAGCTTCATGTATTTCACTATTAAACTCTTGCCCCTGGGCATTCATAGGTTTAAGGCCTTTGCTTTCCAGTATTTTATAAAATTTATTATGTATAAGAATTACACCTTCTTTCACAGGGTCATTATCATCTATTTCTTCCATAGACTTCATTGCCCTTTCAAAATCATCTACCACAGGAAGCAAAGAAGATATGACACCCTCGCTAGCACTTTTTATCAAGTCGGACTTCTCTTTAGAAGTCCTTCTGCGAAAGTTTTCAAACTCTGAATATAACCGAAGAAATTTATCTTTAAGTTCCGCGTTTTCACGCTTAAGCACATCTAACACACTCTCTTCTTCGGCACTTTCCTGACCTTCTTCAGAAGGCGCTTCTTGCTCTTCCGCTGCCTCATTTACAGCCTGTTCCTGTTCTTCTTCTGTAGATTCCTTATGTTTTGAAGAATTTTCTTCTTGCTCGTTCATCATAGCTCTTCTTTTAAATCTTTTATTAAATTCATCAATAAACCTGCCAGTGTCAAAAACTATGACATTTTGACATTAATCCTGTAAAACTTTCCACAATGTATCTTTCAGTTCCTGGAGCCCAACTTCCGAAACTGAAGAAAAAAGAACTACAGGAATATCATTGGGAAGTTTAGTTTTTAAAGACTCTTTTTCTTCCTCAGGCAGCAAATCAATTTTGGAGATACCCAATACCCTTTGCTTATCCAAAAGTTCAGGGTTATACCTCTCCAACTCATTCAAAAGTACATTATATGCCTCTAAAATATCTTCGCTATCAGCAGATACGAGGAATAAAAGCACCGCATTCCTCTCTATATGCCTTAAAAACCTAATCCCCAGTCCCTTCCCTTCCGAGGCACCTTCTATCAACCCTGGTATATCTGCTATAACAAATGATTTATAGTCCCTGTAGGAAACCACACCTAGGTTAGGAACAAGCGTGGTAAAAGGATAATCTCCGATCTTGGGCTTAGCGGCAGACACCTTTGACAAAAGCGTAGACTTTCCTGCATTGGGGAACCCAACAAGTCCTACGTCTGCCAAAAGTTTTAATTCCAGCACAATCCATTCATTCATACCTGGCTCTCCTGGCTGGGCGTACCTTGGTGCTTGATTTGTCGGGCTTTTAAAATGGTCATTACCCAATCCGCCTCGGCCGCCTGGCATCAGCACTTCTTCCTGTCCATCTTCAGCAATTTCCAACAACACTTCGTCTGTTTCCGCATGCTTTGCCACAGTACCTACCGGCACTTCTATGATTACGTCATCTCCGTCTGCGCCTTTCTTTTTTTGCCCTTGTCCATTACCGCCGTTTTCCGCAATGATATGTTTACGGTACTTAAGGTGTAGCAAAGTCCAAAGCTGAGAGTTGCCTTTAAGAATAATATGCCCTCCACGTCCACCGTCACCGCCGTCAGGGCCACCTTTGGCCACATGCTTTTCTCTCCGGAAATGGGCAGATCCAGCCCCACCCGCTCCTGAGCGACAGTTTATTTTTACGTAATCTATAAAATTTCCACCTTCCACTTATTTTATCCCTTCTTTTAGTGTGTTTTTTTAATATGAATGAAAAATCCTGTGCCCGTTTTAACTTCCAAAGTATACACAAGATTCAGCCATGCCTGACAAACAGTTTCAATATTCCCGCCAACGATTTGACGTAAATTCTTTGCCAATCATAACAAACCCATCGCATAATCCGGTTTTAACAAGCACAGGATTTTATTGCAACAGCACTTTATAATGTGAAGTTATTTAAGCTTATCAACAACTTGACAAGTTTCTGCAAAAACTTCATCAATTGCCTTCATACCATCGACTTTGTGGTACTTATTCTTCTTGGCATAATAATCTGCCACAGGCGCTGTTTTGATATTGTATTCAGCAATTCTTTGTTTAATCAACTCAGGATCTTGGTCATCGGTACGGCCTGAAGTCTTGCTCCTTTCGGCAATTCTCTTGGCCAATTCTTCTTCATCTACTTCCAAAGAAATCATACCAGATATTTCCATACCCAAGTTATAACAAATTTGATCAAGTTTTCCCGCTTGTACTACTGTACGTGGAAATCCGTCAAAAATAAACCCTTCAGCATCTGAATTGCTTTTAATTTTATTTTCAATCATTCCAATAACTACATCGTCAGGAACAAGAATTCCGCTATCAATAAATTTTTTAGCGTCTAGCCCCAATGAAGTTTCAGCAGCAATTTCACTTCTTAGCAAATCACCAGTAGACAGGTGCACAAGGTTATATTTCTCAACAAGTTTCTGACTCTGAGTACCCTTACCAGCTCCTGGAGGTCCAAACAAAACAAGGTTTAACATATGGAAAAAGTTTTATGAAACCCAAAAATAAGGCATTTAATGAAAAAAATCAGCTTTTTAGGCGGTATATATCTTTAAGATTTCTCCCCAGCCCTTCATAATCCAGTCCATAACCTAAAATAAAGTGCTCAGGAATGGTAAAACCCACATATTTGGTCTCGATGGGATGACTCAAAGCTTCAGGCTTAATAATAAAAGAAGCTATCTCTATAGATGCGGGTTCTTCTTTTCTCAGGTCTTCAATAATTTCTTTCATCGTCAGCCCCGTATCAACTATGTCATCAACAACAATAATATGTTTTCCCTTAATATCCTCTTGCAAGCCCAGTAATTTTTTTACAGATCCAGAGCTTTCAATGCCGTGCCAGGAAGAAACCTTCACAAAAGAAACATGACAAGGAATACTAACTTCTTTCAGCAAATCAGAAGCAAACATAAAGCCCCCATTGAGCACCACCACAAAAATTGGCTCCAGCCCCTCATATTCTTTTGAAATAACATTGCCTAATTCTTTTACCCTTTTGGCAATGTTTTCCCTGTCAATAAATACTTCAAACTCCCGATCCTTTACTTTCATAGGTTACAGATGTTTCATTAAATAAATATACATATTCAGCATACTGCTGATGTCCCTTTTGTGCACCAGTTCATCCGGGCTATGGACATTGGCTTCTGGCGCTCCTATAAAACACCAATCTATTGGATATGGAGAGGCTTGTACCTCTTTGCCATCACTTCCTCCGGCTCCCTCTACCTCAAGCTGAAACGGCACTCCAGAAGCATTGGCCAGCGCAAGAACCTTGTCAACAAATTTTTTACGGGGAATCCCTCTGTCCCTCAAGGAAACGGCAACGCCTTTCCCTGCAAATACACCGTCCGTAACCCACGTGATATCCGATATCAGCGCTTGTTTGATGGAATATTTCTCATAAATATACTTAGACAAAATAGATACCGAACCTCCTCCATGTTCTTCATAACATGAAAAAGCAATGACACCATCTTCCAAAGTTTCAGCCAACTTCAGGGCATTCCATACACCTAGCCGATTATCCATATAGCACGACTGCACATATTCTTCTGTTTCCCTAAAGTCGCACTCAAAAACCAAATCGGTGCCACGTGCTACTTGCCTGTTAAAATCCAGAACCAATTTTTCACCCTCTTCGGTTTCCTCACACTTCAATTTCCCTTTAATCTCCCCTTCCGCATCTTTTCCAACGAGCATTGCCGCTGATTCAGCATGAGGAGAACCAATTGGCACCAGTTCATTGTTATAACGAACTGTATAGCCAATAGAATCTATATGAGCAAAAACAGCAGTACGCGGCTTGCCAAAAACGAGCAATACGGCATCATGAATTTCTTCATCAGCAGCAACAATCACTGGTTTAGTTTTCCAAGTGTTGCTATTTTGTTCAACATATTCAATTATAAAGTCCTTTAAAGCCCCTTCGTTGCCAGAAGGTGCATGAATGGAGCAAAGTTTATGCAGGAGTTTCATAAAAAATCACTATTATGTCAGTTAGAAAAGCAAAATTGGCATATTAACAACAAAAACAGAAACCATTCGTTAAGTTTAGTAATATTTTTAAATAAATTTGCACTGATGCCCCATTTCCTTCTTCTAATATCAGTCATTTTTTTAAACATCTCTGTGACAAAAGCTCAGGAGACACAGCCTGATATGCTCTTGTCTGACATTGATATACAGATAGAAGCCACGGACGCAGTAAATCAGCTGTACAATTTCAAATTTGAGGAAGCAGAAAAGAAATTTACTGAATTTCGCCAGACCTACCCAGATCATCCAATGCCCTATTTTCTCATGGGCTTGAGCACATGGTGGAGAATTTTACCGGATACCGACGTTAAAGATTATGACGACCGCTTCTTGGCTTACATGGACTCTTCAATAACAGCCGCTGAAAAACTTTACAAAAAAGACAAAGAAAACTATGAAGCCATCTTTTTCCTTGGTGCCGCCTATGGCTTTAAGGCAGAACTTTATGGATATAGGAAAAAATACTCTAAAGCCACCTATGCTGGAAGTAAAGCTTTAGGTTTTATTAAGGACATGAACGACAACAACGATTTAAGTCCTGAGTTTCTTTACGGAACTGCCATTATCAATTATTACTCAGAATGGATCAAACAAGAATATCCCCTTCTAAGGCCAATTTTGGTATTTTTCCCTAATGGAGACCAAGAGCTGGGCAAAGAGCAGTTAAAGGAGGTTTCTAGGTTTGCGTTCTATACCCGTACAGAAGCACAATATCAACTCCTAAAAATTCACTATCTCGACGACCAATACAACGATGGGCTTCCAATTGCCAGATATTTGGCAAATACTTTTCCTGACAACGGTTATTTTGCGCGTTATTATGCACTTTTTGCATTCAGAACAGGTCACATGGCTGAAACAGAAGCTATATCTAAAGATATTTTAGAAAAACTCGAGCAAGGAATGCCAGGCTATGATGAAACCGGTGGACGTTATGCAGGATATTTCCTTGGGTTTATCAACGAAAAACTTCACAACGACTCGGTAAAAGCAAAAAAATATTACGAAAAAGCCGTTTATTATGCAGAAAAAATAGGTGCCACCAGTCAAGGTTACTACCTGTACTCCTTAGCCGGCCTAGCAAAAATAGCCGAAAAGGAAGGCGACTATGAGGCTGCTCATGCTTACTATAAAACCATCAAGAAAAACACAGGTAAAAGCTACAAGGACACTGACATGTACAGGCAAGCCAAGAAAAACTCTAAAAGAAAGTACAAGAAACAGTGGAGTGACTAAGCTTTATCCATAAAGGGCATAACTTTTGAATCTTTGAAGGTAGAAAGTGCCACCATAGACTGCATGTTCCCTATTTCTTCTATATCCACTAACTTATCCAAAATAAGCGATTGGTAAGAAGCCATATCGCGAGTGATCACCTTCAACAAAAAATCGCCAGTACCTGTAATGTGGTGACATTCGATCACTTCTTGTATCACCTTGATTTTCTCTATAAAGGACATAATTTGGTTTTTCTTATGCCCTGACAATGACACCTGAAGAAAGATCGTAACTCCCAGACCAATTTTTTCAGGATCTAATTCGGCATGATAGCTTCTTATAATTCCTGAATTTTCAAGTTTTCTTACCCGCTCTAAAGTAGGTGCCGGCGAAAGCCCTATTTCCTGTGCCAGTTGTGAATTGGTAATTTTGGCATTCTGCTGTAGTTTTTCCAGAATAAGGCGGTCAATGGCATCAAGTTTCATGTATGGCATATTTATTTGAACAAAGATAAAAAATTATCTTTATTAGATTCCACAGAATAATTTTCAATGACTTTTTCACGTGCATTTCTGCCTATTTCCCTTCTGAGATCTACATCCTTTATCAAGCGCACTAAGGTATTGTACCACGACTCTTCTGTATTGCAGTGAAAGCCATTTTTTGCATGGTCAACGATTTGAACATTTACACCTACAGGAGAGACGACAGCAGGTATACCTAGTGCCATATACTGCAAAGCCTTGAATCCACATTTTCCTTTTGTCCATTCATCATCGCTCAAAGGCATAATACCAATATTTATTTTAAGCAAGTCCTCAATCTCTTGTGCCTTTGTCCATGGGATAAAAGTAAAGTCAAACCCAAGACTGGGCTTCTTGTTACATATGATAACTATTTCAATATTGAGGTTCTTTGATAGTTTATCAAGTACCGGTGCTACGATAGACAAGTATTTAATAGTAGAATGTGTACCAGTCCATCCAATGACTACTTTATCTGTGGCCTGTTCTTTAAGCTGATTGTGGTGTTTTTGCGTATCAATGGTCGTAGGGTTTACTATAACGCTATCATTAAAACTAGAAGCATAGGCAGCTAAAAACCTATTTCCACAACTTACTTTATAAGACCAACGGCAAATTGATTCCACTTTTTGATGAAATTTAAAAAAAGTGGCCACCTTGTTTTCAGTAGAGGTATTTGGCAACCAAATGGCATCGTCAAAATCATAAATAATGCGCTTTCGAAACACTTTAACCAAAAGCCACTCTATTAAAGGAAGACCAACAGGACTAGCTTCCCGGAAAACAAATATAAAGTCGGCAGAAATAGCCTTAGGCAAAGAAAAAAACCTAAAAAGAAACCCTTTTAGAACACCTATCAGTTTTTGAAAATAATGACCAGACTTATATAAAACATCATTTGTTTTCTGATCAAGAAAAGGAATTATCTCCAAAACATAGGATTCTTTTAAAAAATCCAGATATTGCTCATATCTAAACCGCTGCCCTGGCGCTGAACCGACTGGGTAAGGACAAAAAACAACTATTTTTTTAAATTTACGCACAACTTTTCGTTACTAGAGAGATACACAACCTGGAGTCAGCCAGTATAAATGGGATTTAAAGATATCATATTAACCCCTTTTTGCTTACTAATCTTATATATTATTCTTTTTGTAATCAAAAGAAAATATATAAAAGACCCTATACAGAAAAAATATTTTATACCAGCTGTCAGTGTTAAAGTATTGGGTGCATTGCTCCTAGGAATTATTTACCAGTTCTATTATGGCGGTGGAGACACTTTTGTTTATTTTACCAAAGGAAGTGGAATCATTTGGGAAGCATTTAAGGAAGAGCCTATCACTGCATTCAAAATACTTTTTGAACAGGGCGGCGGAACCATAAATCCACAAACTTCTAAATACACTATTCAAATACCTTTTTACAATGACCCCGCTTCCTTTTTTATTGTGAAACTCTCCGCCTTCCTCGGCTTTTTCACACTTCATACCTATACGCTAAACAGCATTTTATTTGGCTTAATCGCTTTTAGCAGTTTTTGGGCGATATTTACTTTATTGCTAGAAAAATACCCACACTTGCACAAAAAGCTTGCATTTACGCTGTTTTTTGTCCCCTCCGTTTTTTTATGGGGCTCAGGTCTTTTAAAAGACTCCATAACCATGGGTGCTTTGGGTTGGTGCTTTTATAGCTGCTATCAGATAATAGTGAACAAAGACAGAAAGGCTCTAACTTTCCTAATCCTTATCGTAAGTGCATATGTGCTTTACTTGGTAAAAATATATATTTTACTTTGTTTCCTACCCGCCACTTTCATTTGGGCATTTACACATTACAGTTATAAAATAAAAAACAGATTACTAAAACTGATCCTCACCCCCCTATTACTCTGCCTTGCCATAGGCATGGGAATATTATCCGCCAAAAACCTGTCCATGGATAACTCGCGCTACAACCTTGAAAGTATAATTCTTACTTCTCAAATGACATCAGAGTGGTTGAGCCATGTTAGTAAGCAATCTGGTGGCGCTTTTTATGATTTGGGTGAAATAGAGTTTTCTTTACAAGGTATTTTGAAGAAAGCCCCTGCCGCCATTAACGTAACGCTGTTTCGTCCCTATATATGGGAAGCCAATAACATTCTCATGTTCTTTACAGCTTTAGAAAGCTTACTATTTCTGTTCCTTACGGTTAAAGTTATCAAAGACAGAGGGATTAAGTCAATAACGGCAATTTTTAAAGAACCAATCATTGTGTTTGGCCTAGTATTTTCTTTATCGTTTGCTTTTGCTGTAGGTATCTCAACAGTAAACTTCGGAACTTTAGTAAGGTATAAAATACCATTGATGCCATTTTACCTTTTAGCACTTTTTCTAATCCAAAATAAAGGGAAAATTGTGACTAGGCCTTCTTTACCCCGGTAGCATGCCAATAAGGTTCTTTTTCTGAAAATTTGATATTTGTCAAACCTGCTTCCTCCATCAAATTTTTTACTTCCTTTCTGGAAAACCTTTTTTCCAATGGAGTTCCAAACCGGTCAAGTGCGTCATTTCTGATAATCCGAAAACTCTTGTCCCTATAATAAGACAAAGGAATCAAATGCACTTTTTGCTTAAGAAAAGGGGTATGCTGAATTACCCTCGCCAAAGTGACGAAAGGCATATAGAAAACAACAGCTAGTAAATCACAGATCAAAAACTTCAAATTTTGAGGCAAGAGGGAAACTACCTTCCTAACTAGGTTTGACAACTTAAAAAGCACTTTGAACAAAGGTCCTCGATTATCCAAGTTGTAATATAAATACACCAAAAAAATGCCTCCAGGCTTTACCTTCGACACGCATTTTTTCATGGCATGAGCCGTATCAGGTAAATGGTGCAAAACACCTAGAGAAAAAACAAAGTCAAAGGAACTGTCTGGAAATGGAATGTTATCTACGCTGGCTTGGGTAACTCTTGCATTTTTTGTATCGCCTAAAAAGTTTGCCGCTGCATATACTGCATTGCTAGGGTCAATGGCCTCTATAAAATGGACATGCTTAGCTATATATTTAGACCACCTGCCTGTTCCACAGCCAACATCCAAAGCAATTGTGGATTTGTTCATTACTTGATCGTCTACAATATCAAAATATTGACTTCCTGCTGTACTTAAGTCTTGTTCAGCGAATGTGCCGAATTTTTGCCATTCTTCCCCAAAAGACTTGACGGTTTCAGGATCCAAGTTTCCATCGTTATGAACAAAAGAAGCAATTTCAATATCACCTTTAGAAAGTTTTTTGACAGGGCTTTGACTATAACTTATCATCCTGTTTTTCCATTACGTATTACTTTCGCTTTTCAAGCATTTGCTGGTATACCTTAAGATACTTCTCTACCGCTATGTTTAAATCAAAAATCTGCCGTGCTTTTGCCACATCTGGTTTAAAGAAACGGCTATCAATCTGTTTAGCCACTGACAAATATTCATTCTTATTCAACTCGGAGATTACAATTCCTCCGTTGGTTTCCTTGATAATTTTCTTCACATCCCCCACTCCACTGTTGGTAACCACTGGAATTTCCATAGAAAGAAGCTCTCCCAGTTTTGTAGGCGAACTTGCTATTTTAGAAAAACATGGTTTTATAAAAAACAGGCCGAAGTCTGATACACCTACATATCTTGGGTAGTCCTTTTTAGAAACAAACATTGCTTTGACCCTATTTACAGGTATCCCATGCTCGAAACACTTCTCTTCAATAAACTTGTCAGAAACTGGAGAAAATAACAAAAAGAAAGCATTAGGAATGACATTAAGCAGCACCCTATAAAACTCCAGCATCTCATCTAACAAATACCAAGTTCCTATAGAACCTACATAAGTCAATACAAAATCATCAGGGTTTATCCCCAACTCTTTACGAACATGGAGCAACTCTTCCTCTGCAGGTTTTTTATAAAAATCAAAGTCACAACTACAAGGAATTACAGTTATGCCCACCTTTGTCTCTTTCCACGATGGCCATTTTTGAACCTCCTCTTTTCCTGCCTGAGTCAAACTGATAATAGCGTCTGCCTCTTTTACCAGCTCTGATTCCAATGTCTTAAAATAGTTAAAAGCGAACTTATAAACTGGGTTTTTAGTATTCCAGAGCCCACCTTCTACCCTCTCATCTACCCAAAAACCTCTCATATCAAAAATAATTGGAACTTGAAATTTCCTTTTCATAGCCAAACCAATGATGGCTGGCAGGTAACTCCTGCAGTGAATAATGGAAAACTCTTTTTTCTGAAAGAGCTTCGTTACTATTTTTTTTAAGTTCCTGATATTTAATAACGTAGACACCCCAGGAGGAGATTTCTTGTACATTACTGGATACCAGTCAATCTTAACATCCTCAAGTGCATACCTAATCTTCCCCCCTAGCTCTTCAAACTTGTCTTCTTTCTCACAGCTCACTACAGAGAATTGGAACCCCAGCTCGGAGAGTTTTTTTAAATAAGGTATAACCTGCGACTGCCCCAAAGGATCAGTCATCCCATCATAAGAGATATATAAAACGCTTTCTTTCATTGTAAATACTTATCCCAATACACCCGCAAATGTTTGATCCGAAATATGATTTCTAAACAAGGACGAGTCATGCTTTTTAAACCTGAATATGCAATAGAACTTTTATTACCTCGCAAAACAACTTCAAATCAGTGGCTTCGCTAAATTTTGCTCCTCATGGATAAAGCTATATTTCAAAAAGGAAAAAAACATGATTCTATGTCAGTTAACAGCATTCGGAATAAAAATAGACCTTTCAGCCCATCTATGAAAAATAATAATAAGCCAAAGCCTATGAAAAAGATAATCTTCACCAGCTAAGAAACGCTTTTTTAGCGAATCAATATATGAAAAATTTAAGACTCCAGCACCCTCTACCACAGACTTGGACAAATACTTGTCCAACAATTCGGATAAATCCTTTTTCAACCAATCGCCAAGAGGAATGGAAAAGCCACGTTTAGGCCGCTGAAAAAATGCTTCGGGCAAGTACTCATGAAGCACCTGCTTGAGCAGAAATTTGCTGTCCCCTTTCCTTACTTTTAAACCATAAGAAAGGTTCAACGCAAATTCAATTAACCGATAATCCAACAAAGGCTCACGAGCTTCAAGCGAACATTTCATACTAGCCCTATCTACTTTTACCAGCAGATCGTCAGGGAGGTAGTACTTCAAGTCAAAAAGTGCTTGCTCTTCTGCAACACTGAGCTTGCGCTTAACACATATAGCAGAAATACTATCCTGCTGTTCCCAATAATTGGGACTCAAAAGTTGTTCTATTTCCTGGTATGAAAAATAATATTGTTCCTGGGAGAATATATGTTCTTTTAGCAACCCTTTGCTAGGCGATCCCACTAAATCTCCCACCCGTTTAATACGATTACTCTTTATACTCTTCAAAAAAAATGATGCAGGTTTTCTAAAGGCGAACAAAAAAGGGTTATTCATCCTTTCAGCCCAAGTATAAGCACCATAACCCAAAAAACACTCGTCCCCTCCGTCACCGGTGAGCACTACCCGCACATCCTTTTGTGCAATAGAAGAAACCAAATAAACAGGCAAAGCAGAACTATCAGCAAATGGTTCATCGAACTGGTCCATAACCGGAAGCAGATGGTCTAAGGCATCTTTTTCGGACAAAATATATTCAGTATGGTCGGTCTGTAAATGCTTTGCTACTTTGCCAGCATAAACAGCTTCATTAAAGTGGGCTTCCTTAAAACCGATAGAAAAACTTTTTACTGGAAAATCCGAAACTGTGCTGGCAATAGCCGTAACCAGACTCGAATCAATGCCTCCACTTAAAAATGTACCAACAGGCACATCACTGACCATTCTGTAAGCAACAGAAGATTTCAATAATTCATGTAAATGCCGCTTGGCAGAAGGGTAGTCTGAAAAAGCAGAAGCTTCCACTTTCTTTTCGGGCTGCCAATAATGCGTAAGATCAAAACTACCATGTTGCACAATGGCATAAGCACCCGGCGGAAACTTACATATTTCTTTATAAATAGTATGTGGCTGAGGAATATACCCGAGATGGAAATACAGGTTCACCGCTTGACTATTGAGCGAAAGCCGGTTTTTAATCTGATCAACTGTTAATAAGGATTTGATTTCAGAAGCAAAGAAAAGCTCGTTATCATTAAAATAATAAAAAAGCGGTTTTACACCCACCCTGTCCCTGAAAAGGTAGAGTTTGTTTTCCATTAAGTCATAGATAACAAAAGCAAACATGCCATTAAGCAAGTGTACAAATTCAGGTCCCTGCCTCACAAATAGCTCCAGAACTATTTCAGTATCGCATGACGTGTGAGCAGTTAGGCCGAACTGACTCTTCAGCTCCCGAAAATTGTAAATTTCACCATTATAAACGATAACATACCGACCGCAAGCAGAATAAAAAGGCTGGTTTGCCGTAGCAGACAGGTCAAGCACTGAAAGCCGGGTATGCCCTAAAGCTGTACAACGGCCGTTAAAATCAAAAGAAGCAGTACCTGTGGCATCTGGCCCTCGATGGGTCAGCGATTGCGCCATGTTAGCGACCACCGCTTCTGGACAAGCTATTTGGGTATTAAAAAAACCTGCAATTCCGCACATTATTTACATCCTTTCACATAATAGCATTTCAAATCCTGATAATAGGTAACAGCCCCTCCCGAAACATTTTTCATACCATATTTTTTAAACCAAGAGACAACCATACTGACCTTTTGAGGGTTATCATATCGAGGAGAAAACATATCGAAGGTATCTAGCACCACCCATTCACGAAGCTGTTTCTTTGACAAATTTTTCGGCAAGGTGTTTCTGATATCACAAATAGGCAAAAATCTTGTAAAAGCCCCAAGTCCGATATTATGCAATGTTTTTGACAACTTTATTAGCCAGCCAGCATGGGTATTTATTAAAGAATAAAGCTTTTCAGGAGCCATCTTTCTTGTAAAGGGCCGAAAAAGGTACTTTGCATGCAATTTAGTCCACCAGCCAAGAATAGGGTAAAAGTCCACCACCAACTCGCCTCCTGGTTTTACCATGTCTACCAAACAAGCGATAGACTTTTCAAAGTCAGGAGTATGTTGCAGAACGCCAAAGCAAAAAACTTTGTCAAAAGAGGCTTTCGCAAAAGGGAGGTCATAAATGCTCGCCTGAAACAAATGAAGTCGTTCATGAGGGCCATTGTTGTTAAAATTGGCCTCCACTGCATTCGAGTAGTCTACACTATATAAATTTGCTTCGGTATGCTGAAGAACTACTTGAGAAAAGCGACCTGCACCAGAGCCTACTTCTAAAAGATCTTTGCCTTTTAAATTATTTTTATCCCAGCCAGTTACACCAAAAAAGCGCTCCCGGGATATATTGCTTTGAGAATGGTTGTCTAATTGAACCTTATCAAATAAATTCCATTGAAAAGAAAAATTATCAGCATAATTGGCACTGTCTACAAATCGGTAAGCGCCATGTTTAAATTCAAAAACAGCACCTGAACGGTCAGCGAGGTGTCCAGTAGCCTGCTTTACCAATTTTTCTTTATTATAAGGATTTATCAATTGAACCATTTTCAAGCTTTAAAAATCAGTTTCTTCATAAGAACCAGACCTTTTTTTGAAAAAACGCAAGTCGGATATGCCTTAAATGCTTTAAAGAAATAAGACCTTCCCTCAGGAAAAAATTTAGCTTCCAGCAAATGCAAAGCACAATATAAGTAAAGTTGGCTTTTTATCACATGCATATACCTATCATAGTATTTCCGAACAGCATCATCCTCTAGAAGATATTGATAAAGCTTTTCTATCCTTAAAACAACAGTGTTTTTTTCAATGGCATTAACGCTCCTAGCCACATGCTCGGTAAGACAAGCAGTAATATGAGACGATGCATGGATTTTATATCTAGCCGCCAACCTCATCCACAGTTCATAATCTTCGGAGCCAATAATATCAAGATCTGTATTGAATCTATGTTTTTTTATGATATCGCCCCGAACAAAAACACCTATACAACTCAGGAAATTTCCATAAATCAAGCGTTTATTGATATCTCCCTTGCTTTGCATCTGCATGCGTAGGACACCATCCAAAGATTTTATTTCATAAGATAAATGAAAAACTTCAGGATTACTTTTATCTTTTGCCATTTGTAAGGCCACAGCCAAATGATCTTCATACAAAAAATCATCAGAGTCTAAAAATGTAACATATGCCCCTAAGGATTTATCTATACCAAAGTTGCGAGCAATGCTACGTTCTTCATTCGCCTTTCGAAAATACCTGATGCGCACATCTTCAAAACTCCGAACCACTTCTTCTGTACCATCAGTACTTCCATCATCTACCACTATAACTTCAAACTCATGAAAACTTTGCTGAATAACAGAACGCAAAGCTGCAGCAAGATGACCTGCGCGGTTATAGGTTGGAATGATAACAGAAAAAAGTGGTCTTTCACTTTTCATAGACTTCCTTTAAGCGTTCTAGGAATTTACTCAGGCTAAACTGCTCTACACTTATTGGCCCCTGCTGAACAATACGTTGCCTAACATCTTCATTTTCTAAGATTTTCCTTATACCTTGATAAATTTGTTCAGAGCTTTTATAGTCAACAACAATAGCATTTTCTTCGTCTTTCACAAAATCAGGAGCCACTCCAGACATCGTAAAAACAGCAGGAGTGCCGGCAGCTAATGCCTCAACGTAAGTTTGACCAAAAGCCTCAACTTCTTTATCTATAGGCACGTGCACGAAAACATCTAAAAGGTGGTAAACATCAATTATTTGACCTTCAAAATCAACCAACTCATAAGCCGAATCAGGCATCGATGACAGCATCGACATAATCTTTTTCTTCTCAGGCCCAACAGCGTTAAACAACAACAGCTTAGCCTTGGGATATTCCTTTAACAATAAGCTAAAAGCTTCAACTATATATGCTACACCTTTCAAATGCACAAACCTAGATATGGCTCCAACAACAGGATAGTTATTGCCAACTTTATACTTGTTTTTGAGTGCTTCTACGTTAAGCTTTTTCTGAAAAAGTTCAAGCTTAAAACCATGAGGAAGGTGTATGATTTTGTCAGCCCTTGCCCTTTCTTTAATCAAAACTTGTTTGACATTTTCAGAAATTGCTATGATATCGCTCGCCAGACAATTGAACACTTTATCAAACCAGACCCCTTTTGGATGATACTGGTGATGAATATTTGAATAATGCCTCGTATATATCCTTTTTTTCACCCCTGCCAGTCTAGATGTAGTAAGGCCAACCAAACAAGCATCATATAGGTGACAATGGATTATGTCCGGCTTAGTGGCTTTTAATAAAACATACATTTTCAAGAAAACCTGTATAAGATCTTTTTTACCTCTAAACTTAATCCGTCGAACCTCTACCCCTTTCATTTCTTTCAAAGAAAGCTCAAGCGGCGTTTCTGAAGGGTTCATAAGAACAACAGTACACGCATACAATGAACTTACTCCTTCAATCATCCATTCCAACCCATTTGAAGAGGATACATTAGAAACAATATGTATAACTTTTTTCATTAAAGACCTATCTGATCAGCACCGGAAGCCCTTGCGAAAGACCCATTTCTTAGAGAATTCACTACCACTTTGCCCTTTATCAAAAACACGGCAAGAAGCACCATTGACACCCCTTCGCCAACATGAATGATATTTACCCAAAAAATATCAACAACCTCATAAATTAATACATAGTTAAGAAAAATGATCAAGAAAGACATTCCAAGGAGCAGTAGCGTATTTTTAACAGGGTACTTAAACGCATTAATTTCTTTATCAAAATAATAAGCAATTAAAAACTGGGAAAACTGGGATACTCCAACCCCAATACAGACACCAACAATACCTAAATATTGGGCCAAGACATATATAGCCGCTGCTGTAAGCACCAAGCTTACCAGATTAATTATTGGCAATAAATAAGTTTTTTTATAGTAGAACAAACTAAAAGAGTAAACTATGTAATAAGCCCTTCCAATAAAAGCAAAAGCCAAAAGCGGAATGTACAAATAGGAATCCCAGTAACCTTCTTTCAAGAAGTTAAAGATGACAGGATTGACAACTGCAATCAAAGCCCAAATAGCTATAAAAGAGATCAGCAAAACATTGTTATAGTACCGCTCTATAATAGCACCTTTATTTTCCTCCTCCCCAATATAGGTTTCCATCAAATTGGGCGTAACGGCATTCCAGTACCCCATCAACAAAATACCTATAGGCGCTGCGATGGTGACAGCCAAGTTGTAGATACCTAACTCCGATAAAGAAAAAAATTGGTTCAAAAAGATTTTATCAATTGCAGCAGAGGTATTGCTGATCAATGTGTACAAAACCACAGGGTATGAGTACAAGTAAACGTCTTTTACTACTGAAAAGTTAAGCTTAAACCCAGACTTCAGAAACAACAAAATATAAATAGGCGCTGAGGCTAAAATGGTTCCTACAGCCTTTCCGGCTACACTTCCCCAAGCACCTTCTTTCAAATAGACCACCCCGATCAAGCCACCGGCTGTTGAAAGTACAAAAGGTAAAAGCGAGACAAGTACAGCGTTTTGCAGTTTCTGAGCAACTCTATAATACTGAAACAACAGCGCATTCATCGAAAGAAAAATGGCTTGAAAAAACAGAAACCAGCCATAATCTTCAAAAGGCAATTTCCCTTCCCCAAAAAAACGCAATATCCAATCACCTGTAAAGTACAGGACAGCAGACATTAAGGTACACTTGAGCAGCACTACAGACAGAAGGGTATTCAGAAATTCTGAAGTCTTTTCGGGTGTTTCGTTATGATCAAAATAGAACCTGTTTATAGCTCCATCCATCCCAAAAAGCAACAATAAAGATATGTATGATTGAGCAATGGCAGCCAAAGCCAACACCCCAAAATCTGCCGGAGACAAATAGGTGACATTGACAGGTAGCAGCACAAAAGATGATACAAAAGGGATAAATCCTAACAAGGAGTAGAGAACCGTGGCTTTTGCTTGCATTTTCATCAAACTGCACCTCCCAATAATATATTCCTAAGCCTTTCTGTTGCCTTACCGTCAGTATACTTAAAAAAGGTTTCTTTCAATACCTGCTCCTTGTTTGTATCTAAATGCTTAAAAGCTATATTTTCAATATTAAAATCCCAAAAGTCAAGTACCGGAACAACGTTCAGAGCGGTTATATTTTTATTAAAAACGGGATAAGTATCAAAAAATATACATTTTGAATACAAAATAGCCAGCGGTGACAAGGTAGATATATGGATCAAAAAGCAGCCCTTTGCTTTTAAGATATACTCCATGGTACTGCACTCAGTGATATATTCTATGTTGCTGTCCCTCAAAAAATAACTTTGGGAATAGGATTTTGGGTGCAATTTCACTTTCAACCTACTTCCCCTAGCTTTACAAAAAGCATTTAGTTTGTCATAAAATTTATTTTTCACCTCTACAGGCATAGAAAAATTGCTATCCTCTACAAAAGGCGCATCTATCAACAAGTAAAAATCTTTTCTTTCAAAAGAAGCATTTTTGTTACAATACTGGAAGAAATCATCATAGTTTGGATTCCCGATATACTTTAAATCCTCCTCTTTAAGCCCATCCCGTTCTATCAATCCTGCCGCATTTGTTTCTGTAAAATTCACATACATGTCTGCTTTACGTAAAGAAAACCGGCACTTGGCCAACCCATTAGTTATCCCAAACCTATAACGGTAATAAATAAATGCAATAAAAGGGATTAAAGAAAAGGTGTTCTTAAGACGAAAAGCTCTAAGATAAAATATTAGAGACTGCACTTTACTCCTGTATCCTCCTTTACTTTTCTGTACCTTGACAGTCTCTTTGGCATAAGCTGAATGCTGTACTTTAATGCCATGTTCAACAACTAAGGTAGGAATGCCATAATTTTTTGCGGCAATGTTTAACGCAACCTGATAAAATGATTCTATATCATGAAATACGACCTTGTCAGGCTTGACCTGGTTTAACAAATCATAAGCGCTTTTGAAGTCATTCCAATAAACTACCGACAAATCATCGCTGCACTTAAGAGAGGGTCGCTCAAAATCATAAAGGTACACAAAGTCAATTTCCTCAGCCATTGAGAAAAAAGCCTGTGTCAAATCTTTGCGATGGTAGTCCCAGTTTATTAAAATCCTCATTCACCTTGATATACGCAGCTTTAAGAATAACGGTCAAGTATAAGATTTAAGTACGTGATTCGTTTTGTTCTATACCCAATATACTGTAGATCTTCTCTTTAACTCTTTCCTTCTCCGTATAATTCAAATATTTTATACCAGTAGAAAAATGCCTCTGGATTTGATTTTTTAAGCCTGTTTAATCTTGGCCATAATGGTTCTCCGATAGACCAATCCTTCATGATTTTGGGATCTCCATATTTTTCGATAATCACTTTCTTGAATTGCATTAGAACCGCTAAATAAGCTGCTTTGGAAGCAGCAATAATGGCTTTGTCAATATGGAAGGTTTCTGAAAAAATAAATCTAGATACCCTCTGAATACCTGTTTGTAGTTCTGCAAAATCCCCTTTTCCTTCAACTCCTCTACTGACGATGCATAGTGCAGTCTGATAAATGTCTTCAAGTACACCATCAACCTTCTCTTCACATTCTCGGTACTCAAGTTCAATAGTGGCAAATGATTCGAAAGTAGCTTTTGCCAACTCACCGTCTTCAGCTATATCGATAAGATTACCAATATCATAAAGCTGCTTTAATATTTCCATGCTCATACTTGTTTTTCCTTTGAAGTATGGAATACCCGTCGTGTTGGGCGCAAAAGCGGTTAGTTTGTCTCCTAGAATGTCTTCTTTAGATGGAACCTTTACCTTAATTAGATCACCATCTGAGACAATGAATGCTGAATCAATTGCAATTTCTTCAATCTTTTGGTATCCTACTTTTTCAAAAAGTATATCCAGTAAAATACTTTCCTCTTCAGCTTGTGTTTGATGAACTGGTTTGTAGAAGAATTTGTAATGAGCTTTTCGAATTTTGGTTGCAGCTTTTCTTTCCTGAAGTTCAAATCGTGTAAACCCTTGGGATTTGAGCAAACCATTTAATTTCTCCTCTAAACCTTTTGGCTCATTTTCTATGATTATATCGATGTCTATTGAGAGTCTTTTTGATGAATTCAAAATCAACATCAAAGCAGTCCCTCCTTTAAATACAAAATCTACATTCTGCTTAACTAATCCTTCAAGTAGAAGTAATGCTCTGATTACTTTTTCTACCAATATCTTATCAGCCTTTCTGTTGGCTGTAGATACTTTGGTTATCCATTCAATATGTAATGAATCCTTACTTATCATTATCAAATTATTGGCAACAAATCAGTATTGCTGCCGATATTTAGAAATTTCACTTAAATAATTATCAAGTTCAGATCTTTTTCTCCTTCTACTGGCATATCTGAGCATTTTATTTTCACTTATTGCATACTTTTCGAATGCTTCTTTAAAAATATGATCCATTTCTGATCCTTGTTGTGCACTAAAAGTTAATGGATCACAAAAGATGTCAACCAGCATTTTCTCTAATGTTACAGTAGTAATTCCTTTTATTTGCTGTGTCGGTGACTCAGAAACAAGAGGTTTTACAATCCAAGGTTCCTTCTCATCAATTAAGTATCTTCTGATGAATTCAGGAGAAGGATCCATATAAACCGACATGTTATTATCTTTTAGGAAGTAAAATAAACTTTCCATTCCCACCTTTTCAACTTCTATAAGTTGGTAGAATCTACCGGGCTGGTGAAGCATGAACTCGTTTATTATAGAAGTACTCCAAATGCAGACTGAAATAAAAGGAAATTCTGCTACGATCTTTTTATAGACTGCGATTTGTTTGTTTGTTAATTCAGGACAATAAGTCTTTCCAGCGCCAATCGTAAATTTCCCACGGCCAATCCTAGTGAGAACACCTTCCTGAACAAGATAATAAATCCTCCAGTTGATAGTTGCCTTTTTCACTTCCGGCTCTTTCAATCGATAAAAACTCGTCAATTCTGAAGTAGAGAATTTTGGTTGGTTCCGGAAATGCTTCCTTAAGTCGTCAATATGAAGTTTGCCCTTTGCGATTTCTATCTATTTTGGCATAAATATACACAACTATATTTTGGCAACAAAGCTTATTTGCTGCCAAAAATTAGATTTTGTGAGAGAGGTAAATTTTAGTTCTTTTATTTTTTTCGGGGTTGCCTGTCAAAGTGGCAAAGGAGAAATTGTATTGATTATAGTGTCAAGATTATACAAATCCATTTTTTGCTAGAAGTTCGCAAATCTGCCAGTCAAGCATGGTATCTATATCATAGGAAGAAGCTTCATCCATCACATACTTCTGAACTTTAGAAAATTCATTCATTGGCGATCTTCTAAGCGCATCTGTATTGATCACATATACAGCACCATTCAACTCATATACTACAGGAGCAGATTGCCGAGTGGAAAAAGTAGCCTCCGCAAATTTCTTTAAATACCCCTCCTCCGTTTCTTTCATTAGTTTAAAGTAAGGGTTACTGACCGTTTCCTTGACAGAAACCACCATATCCAAAGACGGCCGGTAAAGATCAAGCGCTTCCTGCACATGTTTCTTTTTCCTAAAAGGTGAAGTAGGCTGGAGCAAAACCAGTTTTTTATAATGCATACCTCGGCTACTATAATATTCAAGTGCGTGCAGCAAAACTTCATGCATACCGGCATTGTCAGATGCTAAAGCCAGAGGGCGTGTAAAAGGCACCTTCAAACCTGCTTCTTCAACAACATGCTTGATTTCCTCACTGTCTGTACTTACGCAAATATGGGAATCATCGGAAAACGCTCTTGCCAAATCAATTGAGATATGGATGAGCGGTACGCCATTCAAAAGTTTAATATTCTTTCCAGGTACACCTTTTGAACCACCTCTGGCCGGTATCAAAAATAAAGTATCAGACATTAAAATTGTATATATTTCCAGTCTTCCTGTGCTTTCTGGTAATCTTCCATCCTGCCTATATCTAACCAGTAACCAATAACAGGCTCAGCCACAAGTTTCATTTTATGTTCCACCACTTTTTCCATTATATCCGTAGCATTGCACAAGCTGTTTTTAGGCACATATTCAAGCAAATGCTTCCTTAACAGGTAAATTCCCGAATTTGTATAGTAAGTGTAGGTTGGTTTTTCTTCCAACCCTTTTACCAATGCCCCATTTAAAGAAAGCACAGCAAAAGGGACAGATACTTTATAAGGAACAGAACCTACCAGCATATCTGCTCCATGTTCTATTAACTTGTCATAAAGATGCTCAAAATCAACATTAGTCAAAATATCAGCATTCATGACCAGCAAATAATCATCTAAAATATTATCAATAAGACCCGCAGCACCAATGGTACCCAATGGTTCACACTCTTCTAGATAGTGAATATCCACCCCCATTGAACTGCCATCCCCAAAGTAATCGATGATTTGTTCTTTTAGGTACCGAACAGAGATATAAAAAGTACTGACACCATAAGCTTTTAACCTATTAATATTATGTTCCAAAATAGGTTTATCACCCACTTTCAACATAGGTTTAGGCACCTCGTTGGTCAACGGGCGCAATCTTTCTCCCTTGCCTCCGGCCATAATCAATGCTGTGGCGGGCAATACCCCCCGCTGTGTGTATGTATTGATTATATACAGCAACTTTTTGTCATCGCTTACCACTGGGGCAAGTTTAATGTCATAGTCACGAAGTTTCTTTATATCCCCTTTATTAAAACTCCCTTCTTCTAAATAGCAATAGTCGGTATTGGCAAAAAGCGCTACTCCATCATCGATAGAGAGTCCTTTTAACAAACCACGCCGAATGTCTCCGTCGGAAAGAGTACCTACCACCTTCCTGTCCTGGTCCACAACAAACAGCGCAGCCCCTTGCTTGCTGATGGTATTCAGTTTTTCCAAGCCATTCTTGGCCGTACTATTGATATCTATAATATATAAATCAGGATTACTTACCATAAAGTACTTTTTGCGGATTCCCGACTACCACCAAACCATCCGGCACATCATCAACAACCACTGTACCGGCGCCTATCACTACATTTTTTCCAATTTTCACTCCTTGCCTGACCACACAATTGGCACCTACAAAAGATTTAGCGCCCACAGATACATTTCCAGCCAGCACTGCCCCTGGTGCAACATGCGCATATTCTTCTATATAACACTCATGCTCGACTACAGCTCCCGTATTTACTATAACCCCATCAGCAAGGTAAGCCTGGCTATTTACATTAGCCCCTCCACTAATGAACACATTCTTACCTATTGTTATACTTTCCGACACATTAGCGCGACTATGAACAACATTTATCAAATGCACTTGACTGTCCAACAAAAACTGACAAATTCGTGCTCGTACATCATTTTCCCCAACACTAACAAAAGCCTCATTTTCTCTAAGAAAATTAATATGGTCACGCTCTTTTCCTATATATTTTAAATTGTACGGGTTTTTCTGCTTTTCCTCAATATCTACATAAGCCTGCACCTTCACACCATTAGTTGCCAAAGCGTCAAGAATTACAAAGGCATGGCCTGAATAACCAACAATAACAGTAGACTTTCCCATTAGGCAACAATTGATTTTAAAATATTGATAATTTTATCAGAAGTACCACCGCACCCATATAAATTATCTCCTTGATAAGCACCACGCATATTTACCGACTCAAGAGCATCAAGAATAGCTTTTTTTGAGACAGGGCAATGGATCACATTATCACCATGTTCACGACTTTTTTGTCGCTCGCCAATATTAATTACGTATTTATTAAAAGAGGCTGCTTCTATAATACCGCTTGAAGAATTTCCTATTACACATTTACAATATTTCATGGCAGAAAAATACCCTACAGCCCCTAAAGAGTCAACAAGATAGGTATCAGGTCGTTTATCAGTTAGTTCTAAAAAAACTTTCTTTATCTTTTGCCCTTCAAAATCAGCATTGGGCATAGTAATAATTACCGGATGGGTTACCCCCATCAAAGCATGGGCTATAACTTCTGCGCTGTCGCCATTATCAACGCCTCCAACTGTTTCGGGATGAAAAGTTAGCAACAGGGTTTCCTCAGACAAAGGGATTTGATAAGTCTTTTCAAATGTTTCGGGATCTAATAAAGGAATGTCTTGCAGCTTGTCCAAGGACAATGCCCCTACATGGTACACATGTTCATCACTCCCAAGCATTTCGGAAACTTTACTTGCAGCTTTCTCGGTAGCTGTAAAGTGATATTTAGACATAAGAGAAATACTATGGCGAAAGTAGTTATCAATTGCTCCCAACGAAGTTTCTCCACCATGCAAATGGGCAATTTTTATATTAAACGGTATTGAAGCCAATAATGCCGCATGCATTTCAAATCGGTCGCCCAAGCACAAAACGATATCTGTATGGTCTTTTACCCTCTCCCATACAGAAGAAAACTTTAGAGTAGTGACACCCATAGAGTCAGCAAGGGCCTGTGGGGTATCCCCTTCTATTAATGAATCTACCTTATCGTATATATAGAACCCATGAGACTCAATCTCCTGAAGTGTATATCCATACCTGTGCGACAGATGAGCGCCAAAAACAATCAATTCCGGTTGAAAAAAATCATCCCGAAACAGTTTATTTAACAATGGGAGCAAAATCCCAAAATCAGCTCTTGAACTTGTTAGTATCTTTATCCTCACTTTTCTTATTTAAGAAATCATCTAATGTAATTGGCTCATTTGCTTTCTTCCCTCTGGCTATTTTTTTCCCAATGATATCATCTACCATGGATGGTGGCAAACCTGCTGCCGGTCGTTTCAAGCAAATACCAGTTTCTGTAATCACCTGCCCCGCCTGTATATCGCACCTTGCATGAACACTCTTCCGCACCACCTCCATATTCTGCATTTCAGATTTGCCAGGTTTTTTAATACCGTCCCCCATAGCAATATCGATATTTCTTATGGCAGAAACCATCTTTTTCAAACCTTCCGGTTCCAAAGAGGCTTTATGGTCTGGCCCAGGAAGAGATTGGTCTAAGGTAAAATGTTTTTCTATCATTACCCCCCCCATAGCTGTTGCGGCAATTGGCACCTCGATACCTTCCGTATGGTCTGAATACCCTACCTGAACCTTAAAAGCTTGCTGTATAGATACCATGGCTTTGAGATTCACCTCTTCAAACGGGGTAGGATACTGGGAACTACAGTGCAAAACAGTCAACTTGCCTTTATCTAGACCATGGTTTTCCAAGGTAAAAATTGCTTGTTCAACCTCACCCATGGTAGCCATTCCGGTCGACAAAATAACAGGCCTCCCCAAAGACGCCACCTTCTTTAATAGAGGCACATTCGTCAATTCTCCTGAAGGAATTTTGATATATGCCACACCTAAATTATGCAAAAAAACGGCGCTAGTATCATCAAAACAAGAGGACAAAAAGCCAATATTTTTCAAACGGCATCTATCTATCAGCTTATAATGATCTTTTTCAGAAAGCTCAAGCCGCTTCAACATATCATACTGGTTTTCTCCTCCGGGCATATTCTCCTTTTGGTATTTAGCTTTTTGAGCATAAGGACTTACCAGGCGCTCTGTGTTATAAGTCTGGAATTTCACAAAGTCAGCACCAGCTTCTGCCGCCTTATCGATTAGCTCAAAAGCCATATCCAAGTCTCCATTATGGTTTACCCCAGCTTCTGCTATTATAATAGTTTTTTTTAACTTACTCATAAACGTACACTACTAGGCAGGTTTACTAAAACGCCCTCTAACGCTTCTGCGACACTCAAATCACTTTTCAAACTATCTTTAAAAATAGGCAGCTTATTCATCAAAACCCAAGCAGGTCTGGTAATAATCCCTGCCGTATTGGTTTCCTCTAAAAAAAGATCCCTTTCCTTATGGTTGTCAAGCAGAATTGCGTTAAGCCAAAAATTAGACGCCGCACCTGATGGCTCCCAAACCAAAGCTATTCCCTTGCGATGAAAATAGTCTTTATATAGTGTAGCCAAAGCCCGTTTGTTCTTCAAAAACGTAGAGAGCTGTTCTAGCTGAGCAACAGCCAAGGCTGCATTGAGATTGGGCATTCTGTAATTATAACCTACTGCGTCGTGATAAAACTCCCAAGAATGAGTTTTTTTAGCCTGTGTGGTCAAATGCCTGACTTGCGCTGCATATTCCGTGTCATCTGTAACAATAGCACCTCCTCCCCCGCAGGTGATAATTTTATTCCCATTAAAGCTAAACACCCCGGCCTTCCCAAATCTCCCTGTGTGCGTACCTTTGTAAAAACTGCCTAAAGATTCTGCCGCATCTTCTACCACTACTATACCAAACTTGGAGCAAAGTTCGGTGATTTTATCAATCTCTACAGGGTGACCATAAGTATGAACAGGTACACATGCCGCCACCTTTTGCCCTGATTCTTTTAAATAAGAACACCCGTCTTCGCCAACATCTACCTTTTCTTGTAAAAAAGCTTGAAGGCTACTATATGATAACCCTAAGGTATTTTTATCAATATCCAAAAAATACGGTTGGGCGCCAAGGTATGAAATAGCATTGCAAGTAGCCACAAAGGTAAAAGGTTGCGTAAGTACCACAGAACCACTAGACACCCCAGCGACTTTCAGCGCCACATGCAGACCACTTGTCCCACTTGAAACCGCTACAGCATGCTTTGCTCCTGTATACATGCACAGTTTCTCTTCAAAAAGATCTACATAAGCCCCTACAGAAGAAACATAAGTGGTATCTATCGTATCTAAAAGATACTTTTTTTCATTTCCTCCAAACCTAGGTTTGTGAAGAGGTATAGCACCTTCTTGTTTAAATGTTTCTTTTATGAAATGAATGACCTCTTCAAACATTATAAATATTTGCTTTGTACTTAGAAAGGTTTTCAGGTATTCTCATCCATTCTATGGTATGCGCCAACCCTTGATCTATGTTATACTCCGGTTTCCAGGCAGTCTGACCAGTTAATTTTGAATTATCGCCACAGAGACGGAAAACCTCAGAATTAGCAGGCCGTAACCTTTGCGAATCTTGAACAATAGTAGCAGAAGGGTTAATCTGGAGAATAATTTTTTCAGCCAGTTCCTTAATGGAAATCTCATCGTTCGTAGCAATGTTCACACTCTCCCCTACTAATTGCGAACTATTGGCCACTTGAATAAATCCACGCACTGTATCCTTTACGAACAATAAGTCTCTCGTGGGAGAAAGGTCTCCCAGCTTAATTTGCGCTGCCCCGTTGAGCAGCTGTGAAATAATGGTTGGGATAACCGCCCTTGCCGATTGTCTTGGGCCATACGTGTTAAAAGGCCGAACAATGGTAACAGGTGTCTGAAAAGACCTAAAAAAAGACTCAGCCAAACAATCTGCTGCTATTTTTGAAGCAGAGTACGGCGACTGCGCTTGTTTTGGATGACTTTCGTCTATTGGAACATAGTTGGCCGTCCCGTACACTTCAGAAGTAGAGGTGACCAAAACCCTTGATGTGCCAAGATCCTGAGCAGCTTGAAGGACATTTAACGTTCCTTTAACATTGGTATCTATATATGACTCAGGGGCATCATAAGAATAAGGTATAGCTATTAATGCAGCCAAATGAAAAACGACATCTACCCCTTTCATCGCTTTTCTGACACAATTAGCGTCTCTTATATCCCCAGACACAACTTCAATGGCCGCTATCTGATCTTTAGAGAATGTATCTAGCCAGCCCCAGCTATTCAGAGAATTATAATAGACAAAAGCCCTTACTTCACAGCCTTCCGCCAATAAGGCTTCTGCCAGATGACTCCCTATAAATCCATCAGCCCCTGTTATTAAAACTTTTTTACCTTTTAACATAAACGAATGAAAGTCCATAGTTGATTTCTACACATACAAGTCGACTGATTCTTCTTTCAAAAACATGACAATATCAGTACTTGGTTAGGCAACGTGTATGAGCGTAATTTGAAATAAAAACAATACTTTTTATTCCCTTTATAACCCCAACACAAACAAAGTGGCTGACGTAAGGTTGCTTCTACACACCATATAAGCCTATACCATATTTTGGGTTTAATATACGTATTTTTACAACCAAAAAAATCTGTCTATTTTTATACTTGAAATAAAAAGACACGCATGAATAAGATTCAAATGGTCGACCTTTACGGGCAATACCATAAAATAAAGTCCGAAGTAGACCAGGCAATATCTAATGTAATAGAAAAGTCAGCTTTTATAAATGGTTTCGAGGTAAAAAATTTTGAGGCCCAACTAGCAAAGTACTTAGGTACAAACTTCTGCATTGGGTGTGCCAGCGGAACAGACGCTTTGCAAATCGCTTATATGGCCTTAGGCCTAAAACCTGGAGACGAGATTATTCTGCCTTCTTTTACCTATATAGCTACAGCAGAAGCAGCTGCACTGTTAGGCCTGGTGCCCATTTTTGCAGACTCAGAGCCTAGCACTTTTAACATTGATCCTAAAGATATAGAAAGTAAAATTTCTGCTAAAACTAAAGCCATTGTACCAGTACACTTATTTGGTCAGTGCGCCAATATGGAGGAGATCTTAAACATAGCCCGCAAACATCAACTTTACGTAATAGAGGATACAGCCCAAGCATTGGGAAGCTCTTACACTTTCTCTACTGGCAAAGAAGCCCAAGCTGGCACTATGGGCGACATAGGTATTACCTCATTCTTTCCCAGTAAAAACCTTGGGTGTTTTGGTGATGGCGGGGCATTGTTTACTAAAAGTGGTGCTTTGGCAGAGAAAATCAGGATGATTGCCAACCATGGACAAAAGCAAAAATACTATCATGATATTATAGGCGTCAATTCGCGCCTCGACACTTTACAAGCCGCTATTCTCCAAGTAAAACTACAAAAGTTAGACAGTTATTTAGAAGCCAGGAGAAAAGCGGCAGCATTTTATGACCAGGCTTTGGGTAATATTGCTGAAATTGAAATCCCCAAAAGGGTTTCAAAACATGTTTTCCATCAATACACTATAAAAGTAGAAGCAAACAAGAGAGATTTGCTAAAAGAACATCTTAAAGCCAAGGAGATTCCATCCATGATCTATTACCCTTTGCCGATACATTTACAAAAAGCTTTTACAACTAAGGCTACTAAAGAGAATTCTTTGCCAATAGCAGAAAATTTAAGCAAGTCTGTCCTATCTTTGCCTATGCATACTGAGCTTGAAGAAGCACAATTGGAGTTCATTACCCAAACAATAAAAGATTATTTTAATTAGGCATTTTTACCTTTATAACCTGCCGGATGGTATATACAGAAAATATAAAATTTGCAGTTATAGGCTGCGGGCATATTGGCAAAAGGCATGCGGCAATGATCAGCCATAGTCCGGAAGCTGAGCTGGTTGCGCTATGCGATATTCAGGATCCAACAGTGCTCAATTTGGATACCTACTCCCACATACCCTTTTTTGCCAGCATTGATACTTTGCTAGAGTCTAATATTCCTATAGATGTTTTATGTATATGTACACCCAATGGCCTGCACATACCTCATGCACAAAAAGCTTTGGATAAAAAGATACATGTAGTGGTCGAAAAACCCCTCGGCTTAACAGCTAGTTCTTGTCAGCAACTCATTTCCAAAGCTCAACAAGTAGAGCGCCAAATATTTTGCGTCATGCAAAACAGGTACTCGCCTCCGTCTGTATGGCTAAAAGAAGTGGTAGAATCTGACAAACTAGGGGAGATTTTTATGGTTCAAATAAACTGCTATTGGAACAGAGACGAAAGGTATTACTCAAAAGGGAGTTGGCACGGGGACGAGAAGTTGGATGGAGGAACACTCTTTACCCAATTCTCTCATTTTATAGATATCATGTTCTGGCTTTTTGGAGATATAGATAATATCCAAGCCAGGATAAGGGATTTCAACCACCAACAACTAACCGACTTTGAAGACTCTGGATTTGTCAGTTTTGACTTTGTCAATGGTGGAATAGGCACTTTCAATTTTTCAACCTCTGTTTATAACCAGAACTTGGAAAGTAGCATGACCATAATCGGACAAAATGGAAGCATTAAAGTTGGGGGGCAATATATGAATGAGGTAGAATATTGTAAAATTAAGGATTATAGTATGCCAGAACTCCAAGCCTGTAACCCTCCTAACGATTATGGCGCCTACAAAGGATCTGCCGCTAACCACCATTTCATTATCAAAAACGTGATAGACACCTTAAAAGGCAGGGCTGTTGCCACCACTAACGCTACAGAAGGCTATAAAGTGGTTGACATTATAGAAAGAATATATAGGGCACGCTGAAAAACGCCCGAAACATAGATTTATTAATGAATATCTTATGGGACTAGTGCCGCAAAAATGGCTGTTCTGGCCTTATGCCAAAACAGTCCCTTTTACTTCTTCATAAACTGTTTGAATACCGCCTGGAAGTTCAATTTGGTGCTTCCATCCCAGCTCATGAAGCTTGGACACATCCATTAATTTGCGTGGTGTTCCGTCAGGTTTAGAGGTATCAAACTTCAATTCCCCTTCAAAACCGACAATACCTTTCACAAGCATAGCCAATTCTTTTATGCTTATATCTTCACCAGTACCAATGTTCACAAACCCAGATTTGTCAAAGTTTTCCATCAGAAAAAAACAAGCATCTGCCAAATCGTCTGCGTGCAGAAACTCCCTCTTTGGCGCCCCTGTCCCCCAGATTTCTACGGAAGACGCTTGATTACATTTTGCTTCATGAAACTTCCTGATCAAAGCAGGCAGTACATGAGAGTTTTTCAAATCATAGTTATCGTTAGGGCCATAAAGGTTGGTAGGCATAACAGAAATAAAGTTACAACCATATTGGCTCCTATAAGCATCGCACATTTTTATCCCAGCAATCTTCGCAATGGCATACGGTTCATTCGTAGGTTCAAGCGCTCCTGTTAATAGATACTCTTCCTTTAAAGGCTGTGGCGCAAACTTTGGGTATATGCAAGACGACCCCAGAAACATCAGTTTTTTGACTCCCTGAACATATGATTGGTGAATGACATTGTTTTGAATCATTAGGTTGTCATAAAGAAACTCAGCTCTATAGGTGTTATTAGCAACTATTCCGCCGACTTTTGCCGCTGACATAAAAACATACTCCGGCTTCTCGGATGCAAAAAAATCAGCCACAGCCTGCTGGTTCCTCAAGTCAAGCTCTTTTGAAGTTCTAAAAATTAAGTTTTTATAACCTTCTTTCTGTAATTTCCTTACTATAGCAGAACCTACCATTCCACGGTGCCCTGCAACATATATTTTACTATTCTTGTCCAAAACTTCCAGAACTTTTATTCAAAATAATTCATAATCTTATGCCCACCTTTTTTCAGAAACTCATCCCTTTTAAAGAGTGCAACATCTGCGCCTATCATATCTTTTACCAAAGCAGGCAAATCATATTTAGGCTCCCAACCAAGTTGCTTCTTTGCTTTTGTAGGATCACCAATAAGTAGTTCTACTTCTGTAGGGCGGAAATACCTAGGATCTACCGCAACAATTTCTTTTCCAATTTCTATCTGATACTCAGGATTTGTGCATTTAGTAACTTTAGCAGTCTCCTTTTCGCCCTCACCGGAAAATTCAAGTTCAATTCCCAATTCACCAAAAGCCATTCTCACAAAATCCCTAACGGTAGTAGTAATACCTGTAGCAATAACATAGTCTTCAGGCTTTTCCTGCTGAAGGATCAAGTACATAGCTTCTACATAATCCTTGGCATGCCCCCAGTCCCTTTTAGCATCCATGTTTCCGAGGTAAAGTTTATCTTGAAGCCCCAAGGCAATTCTGGCAGCAGCCCTTGTAATTTTACGAGTTACAAAAGTCTCTCCCCTATTTGGAGACTCATGGTTGAACAATATACCATTGCAAGCATACATGTCATAGGCTTCCCGGTAATTTACGGTAATCCAAAAACCATACATTTTTGCCACTGCATAAGGAGAGCGAGGATAAAAGGGCGTTTTTTCAGATTGTGGCACCTCCTGAACCAATCCATATAATTCAGAAGTTGAGGCCTGATAAATTTTTGTTTTTTTGGTCAATCCAAGCAGCCTTACCGCTTCTAAAATCCTTAAGGCTCCTAAACCGTCCACATTGGCAGTGTATTCAGGCGAATCAAAACTAACCTTTACATGAGACATGGCACCCAGGTTGTAAATTTCATCAGGCTGCACTTCCTGTATAATGCGGATAATATTAGCAGAATCGCTCAAGTCCCCGTAATGAAGCTTAAGTTTAACATTTTCTTCATGAGGATCCTCGTAAAGGTGGTCTATACGATCTGTATTGAACAAAGAGCTCCTTCTTTTGATACCGTGCACCTCATAACCTTTTTTCAATAAAAATTCAGTAAGATATGCTCCATCCTGCCCTGTTATACCAGTTATTAATGCTGTTTTCATGCTAACACTTAAAATATTTAAAAATTTTCATAAAATTATACCCCTAAATTTCACTTCGTCCTACTCCATTAATCCAGAAGTATAATTTCGTTATGTAAAGCTGTAAATATATCAATTTTACTAAACTTTATGCTTTAAATATGTAAAATTTAATAACGCTTATCGAATGCACAATTAATCAAAGTCTCCTATAATAAAAGATCAAAAGTATTTTTTCCACCAATACTGGAAGACAACAATTGCCCATATCCGCGCATGTACATCGCCTGGATTAGAAGAAAAAAGTTGCTGTTTAAGCCTTTCAATTTCTTCAGGATCAAAAATATCCTGTTCTTCAATAAACTCCTTGCTTAACAAATCGTCAACAATAAGACTTTTCATTTCTTTGCGGAACCATTTTAAAAGAGGGACTTCAAAGCCGTGCTTAGGGCGATTGTAAAGTTCTTTAGGCAAAATATCTCTATAAGTGTCCTGCAAGATCTTCTTTTTCATCTTTTTGTCTATCTTGCTTTCTTCAGGAAGAGAAAAAGCAAAATCCACAACCCGATGATCTAAGAAAGGCACGCGCACTTCCAATCCATGCGCCATAGACATCATATCTACTTTGTGCAACATATCACTGACAAGCACCAGGTCCATATCACTCCTTAAGATATCATTGACGGTGCTGTCTTCTTTTAAATACTTTAAAATATCCCCTTTTCGACTTTCAATTCCCCCCTTATCAATAGCAGACATGGTGCTTTCGGTAAACAAGCTATCCAGCCCACCACCTTTTGTAAACCCTGCCCAGGTATAATACCTGTCTTTTACTGACATGTTGCAGCCATCTGCCAGCTTTTGTAGCTGTCTTACTTTGTTACCAAACGATGTACTTCTAGAAGAAGGTAATTTATGCCAAAGAGGCCCTAGTTTTTGGATAATATCTATAACAGTCCCGCCTTTCCGGATTTTATAATCTCCAAAGTGTTTGTTATAACCAGCAAACAACTCGTCCGCACCATCTCCAGACAAGGCTACTTTTACCTCTTCTGAAGTATACTTGCTCAACATGTACATAGCAAGCGCCGAAGAGTCTGCAAAAGGCTCATCCATATAAGAAAGTACTTCATCTACATGCTCAAAAAGTGTATCGTTGGTCAATGAAAAAATGGTATGTTCAGTACCAAGTTTATTGGCAACCAGCTTTGCATAATTAGATTCGTCAAAAAAAGGCTCGTCTTTATAGCCTATAGAGAAAGTATGAAGCTTATCTGTATGGCGAGCTGCCAGTGCCGTAATTACAGAAGAATCAATCCCGCCACTCAAAAAAGAACCTAGAGGAACATCGCTAACCAATCTGCTCTTTACCGCATCTTCGAGCAGTTCCCCTAACTGCTTTTTTTGCCCTTCATAGTCTAAAGAGATAAATTTCCCCGCCTCATAAGGTATCTTATAATATACTTTATTCTCAACTTGCCTATTACGGACAGTCAAGTAATGACCGGGGTCAAGTTTATAAACATCCTGAAAAATGGTATTGGGAGAAGGAATATAATTAAAATGAAAGTATTGATAAAGAGAATGGTAATCTAAGGACTTAGGAATATTATATGAGGTCAAAGCCTTCATTTCTGAAGAAAATATAAATTTATCTTCATCGTAATAGAACAGCAAAGGCTTGATGCCAAAACGGTCTCTGGCTAGGAACAAAGACTTTTCTTCCTTATCATATACGGCAAAAGCAAAAAAACCATTTAAGTCATTCAACCCCTCTTTTCCATACTTAATGTAATGGTACAGTAAAACTTCAGTATCACTTTCAGACTTGAAAACTACACCTTTATTCTCGAGTTCCTTTCTGAGCTGGCGGTAATTAAAAATTTCTCCATTATATACTATTACATACCGACCACTTTCATCTGTCATAGGTTGACGGGCATTGCTGCTCACATCAATCACCGACAGACGCCTGTGTCCTAAGCCAATGAAATCGTCAACGAAACTTCCTCTAGAATCTGGTCCTCGTTTTGACAAAGTATCAATTGACTTTGCCATATTGATCATATAAAAACTACCGATTTCATTAAAGGCCAATATACCTGTTATACCACACATACATGAAAAAACTTTATCAATAAAAAACTCTTGCTAAGCTTATCCTGTAAAGTTAACTTAAAAATACTTTGTTCCTGTAACATTTAAACCTGAAATATTATTGCCACAAGCTGGTGAGCTTCCATTTTGCTCCTCATGACAATGTTGCATGACTCAGGATTGACAACTCCATCTTCAAAAATATGATATGGCACCGGTCGGCGTCCTTTCTAACTTATGCCAAAAAAAGGACTAGCCATTTATTCACTAAATTATTATATTTGGAACAATGAGAAAGTTTATCACAAATATTAGAATAGTTCCTTTTTTTATTTTACTGGCTTTTCTTTCAGCCTCCTGTAAAAGTACCAAGTCAACAGTACAATCAGGTCCAGGAACAACAACAGACAAGGTAATACAGACAGCCAAATCTTATGTTGGCACAAAATATAAATACGGTGGCACTTCGCGGTCTGGGATTGACTGCTCTGGTTTAGTATTACTTTCATTTAAATCTGCCGGTATACAGCTACCTAGAACCTCTGCGGAGCAAAGTCAAGCGGGGAAGAAGGTAAAACTATCAAAACTTCAAAAAGGGGATCTTGTGTTTTTTTCAGCAAAAAAACGTTCAAGAAAAATTACCCATGTAGGTATAGTAACGGAAAGGAATGGGCCAAAGGATATAAAATTTATCCACGCCAGTACAAAAGCAGGGGTTATAGAAGCAGATTTGTATGCCCCTTACTACATTTCTATTTTCAAAAAAGCAGTCAGGGTGCTTTAAATATTTACACAGGGAACCAATTTGCCGGCAATTTGATTTTTATTAAAATCTTATTGCATAAGAATATATTCTCAAATATATTTGCACCTCAATTGGGGGATTAGCTCAGCTGGCTAGAGCGCTTGCATGGCATGCAAGAGGTCATCGGTTCGACTCCGATATTCTCCACTAAAAAAAGAAAAAGCCTTCTATAATAAATAGAGGGCTTTTTTATTTTGGCAAATAAATTAAACGACTAGACAAATTAACCTCTAGGCATCCTCCTCCTCTTGTTGGTGTTTTCACCAACAAGCCCTTCCTGTATAGGCTACGCACCACAGTTCAGCGATAAAAGATAGGCGGCACACAAAGCCGTGCAGCAAAAGAAGGGGGATTGCGTTCTTGTTAAATTGTGTGCAATGCAATAATAGCACCAACGGGGTTTTTAGCAGACTTGCAAGCACATATGTAACGAGGGCATTAGCAGAACAAAGCTAGGTACATTTTAGGTTTCGCCCCTACAGGGCTATGCAATGGTGCATAATTCTCCCTACCGATATTTCGTCCCTAACGGGACTGCCACAGACGTTAGGGATATCTAACGGTAACGTAGAATTTAATTCGGGTTAAAAGAACTGTCATGGTGAAATCAGTATTCCTTGTTCAAAACGCTTCTTGTTAAAGCCAGAAATAGCACCAACGGTGCGAAATAAAATAGCTATGGGAAATAGCCCATAGCTAATGACAACAGCCTTCGTAAAGCCCCAACGGGGCGCAATAGAAATGAACCCAACCGAAAATTCCTTAATAAAAACAGTAGGCAATACCAAAGTTAGTTTATTAGCTCTTCTGCAGTCAGGTAGTACGTTTGGGTAGCCACAGGCTACCTCTGGCAATGCGTTTTATTTGATGGCATGTTTCTGTAGCTGCAAGCTACAGTCAGCCTTGGCTAGATATATTTTAGGTTTCGTCCCTACAGGCCTATATTAATGGTGCATAACTCTTCCTCCGATATTTCGTCCCTAACGGCTTTTTTATTTTGGCAAATAAATTAACGACTAGACAAATTAACCTTTAGGCATCCAAGAGGTCATCCGTTCGACCCTGCCTCCGGCAGGCAAGTCCAATATTCTCCACTAGAAGCAAAAGCCTTATACTAATAAATAAGTGACTATTTTTGTCAGGATTAGACATTCAAACCGTCTTCCTCCTATTGCATTATACCCAATAATAGTACCTTTTTTTGTTGTGGTCAATCATTTTTTTTACAACAAGGGATTAGCTCAGCTGGCTAGAGCGCTTGCATGGCATGCAAGAGGTCATCGGTTCGACTCCGATATTCTCCACTAAAAAAAGAAAAAGCCTTCTATAATAAATAGAGGGCTTTTTATTTTGGCAAATAAATTAAACGACTAGACAAATTAACCTCTAGGCATCCAAGAGGTCATCTGTTCCACCCTGCCGCCGGCACTAAAAAATAAGTGGCCTTTTTTTATTCAGATTCAGACCATCAAACCGTCTTCCTCCTATTGCATTATACCCAATAATAGTACCTTTTTTTGTTGTGGTCAATCATTTTTTTTACAACAAAAAACAAACAATTTGATTATTAATTAGTTATAAAAAACAGCACAAGGTTAAGCCAAACACTATTGATGGTTAACATTAAATTTTTCATAAAAATTAATAAAGGGCAAAAAGAAGCCTGATATAAAAAAAGCAACTTTTAAAGCAATTTTATATAAAAGAATAAAAAAATAATCACATTTATTTATTAACGTAAAACAACCTTTAGGAGCAAAAATACGTCTCTAATTATATATCAATGGCACTTTTTTATTTTTTTTCAAATATGTATAAATCAATACTTTCACCATTTGTTATGAGCTCAAAAATGAACCTGTAATTTTAGAAAGGTGTTAATATTTCAAAATCAGCAAATACTCATTTTAACGCTAACTAAAAATTAACTTTTTTTAAACGCTGATTTTTTTTTTACTTTTGAAGAGGTAAAAATGTAACCTATTAATTGGTCAACTAACCTTCAGGGCAGTTTTAATGTCGAAACTAAAGAACATAATAAAACAGCTTTCTCAAAAAGACTATGGGTCAATTTATGACTCACTGATGGAAAGCAACGCAGAAAAATCTGCATATCTTTTAAAGTTTATGCGTGAGAAGCAACTCTCTGATGCGAAAATCATGGACGAGTTGGACGTAAATACCAATGCGTATTACACACTTAGATCACGTTTAAACCAAAAGATTGAAGAATACCTTTTGCAGCAAATGGAAAGCCCTCGGACTTCATTACTCAAAAAGGTATCTACCATAAACGAGATAGTCTTTACCAAGAAGAAGGCCATAGCCGTAGCAACCCTCAAAAAGCTTGAGAAGGAGCTATTAGACTATGATCTATCTAATGAATTGACTATTATTTACAAAACCCTTAAAAAGCTACAGATTAATTCTCCTGACCATTTTGCTTACAGCCAGTTGTACAACAGGCATGTGGCATATATGTTGTCAATAGACAAGTCAGAAGACTTAATTGCAGAATACTTCAAAAAGTATGGGAGCTATATTCTTAGCAATGATGAAACCGAAAAGCTTGGCTTAACCTTACTGAGAGACGAAGTTGATAACTTAGCCAACTTATATCAGTCGCACAGAATGTATGTTAACCAAAGTTGTATAAACATCTTTCATAGACTATATGTTGAGCCAGAGGTTTCTAAAGAAGGCGAAGAACCGCTAGAGGAAATATTTGAAAAAATACAGAATATTTTCGACCAGTATTACCTCGACAGTATCTACTACCACTTAAAACTTGTTTTTGAGTATATGAAGTTTGAATATTACTCAAGACAGCATATATTCAAAAAGGCAGAAAAGTATTTTGAAGAGGTAAACGACGCATCTCCGACCCTTCTAACGAATTACAACCTATATACATTTCCGGCACAGTTCCTCTTGACAAAAATCGAAAGGCACCAAAGGCTGGAAATCGAGCACAAGCTATACGAAGAAAACAAAAGCTTGTTCGAAGATTACGAGATTGACAAAAACAACGTACCTCAGTATATTATATATGTCCTATATAGGGCTATAAGCTGTTATTATGCAAATAAATATGATGAAGCAGCACGTTGGATAAACAATATGCTTAATGATTTAAGCTTAAAAAAGGTACCTTATACACAACTCGAAATAAAAACGCTTTTAGCACTTCAATACTGTCTGATGGAAGACCACGATCTTTTCAATCAGTTGATCAACAGTATTCAAAGGCAGGTTAGGCTTTTGGGGAAACAAAATTGCCAGCACATCTTATTTTTCACTAAAATACTCAAGACTTCACTAAATGACTTGAAGAAAAATAAGACAACCAAGATCATTGGGTATATAAGCAAAATGAAGAAGACATACCCTGGACACTTCTCGCCTTTGAAGTATATAAAATTAGACGATGAATTTATAGAGAAACTTTCTTAAAAAGAGGTATTGAAAACCTGAAAAAACTAAAGTTTTTTCAGGTTTTCATGTGTTAGAGGCTTATTTATATATTTCAGTACATACTGATTTTTCTTTGCTTTGTTCATATCCTGCGGATTAAGCGAAGAAGTAAGCATAACTATCTTACACTGGCTTTTAATACTTTCCGACAGTTTATCAAACTCATCCAAAAATTGAAATCCATCCATTAAAGGCATATCAATATCTAAAAAGATAATTTCAGGCAAAAACATTTCTACAGGTCCTGTAGCAAGTTTTTCGATATTCTTTAAAAACTCAATAGCACTTTTTGCTCCGGAATGCACAAATATATGTTCACACAGATCTGATGCCTCTATCATTTTTTGATTAATAAGATTATCAATCTCATTGTCGTCCACCAGCATTACTGCATGATACTTTTTACCGCCATTTGTAGTCATATTATTCTGCTCCTGTTGAAAAAAATCTAAATACTAAATTATATAAATTAAAAACAACTGCAAAAAATAAATTAATTTACAGTCAATTTATTACACATCAAATTTAATTCCTTGGGCGAGCGGCAACTGGCTACTATAGTTAATAGTATTTGTTTGGCGTCTCATATAGAACTTCCAAGCATCAGAACCAGACTCTCTGCCACCACCAGTTTCTTTTTCACCACCAAAAGCACCTCCTATTTCAGCACCTGATGTACCAATATTAACATTGGCAATTCCACAATCAGATCCTTTGTGAGACAAAAAAGCCTCCGTTTCAGAAATATTTGATGAGAAAATTGAAGAAGATAGTCCTTGTCTTACATCATTTTGGATATCTATAGCGTTTTGTACATCGCCAGAATATTTCATCATATAAAGAATAGGCGCAAAGGTTTCTTCCTGAACAGTTGCGTAGTGGTTTTCAGCTTCAACCAATGCAGGACTTACATAGGTACCAGATTGAAACTCGTCCCCTGACAAAGCTTTTCCTCCTGCTATTAACTTTCCTCCCTCTTTCTGTACATTTTCTAAAGCTTTAAGAAAAGCATTGACAGCATCTTTATCAACCAAAGGCCCTACAAGGATCTTATCTTCTAAAGGGTTACCAATAGGAAGGCCGGAATATATTTTACACAACCTGTTTTTCACTTCATCATAAACAGATTCGTGTACTATCAACCTCCGGGTCGAAGTACATCTTTGACCACATGTTCCTACAGCAGCAAAAGTTATACCCCTTACAGCCAAATCCAAGTCGGCATGTTCTGTAACTATTACGGCATTATTCCCTCCAAGTTCCAACAAAGATTTTCCTAGCCTCGCACCCACAGTTTCAGCTACCTTTTTACCCATGCGGATAGAGCCTGTCGCAGACACTAAAGGAATACGCACATCTTTTGAAATTTGCGCCCCAATTTCTGCATCCCCTGACAAAAAGCTAAAAACACCTTCAGGCACATTGTTCGCCTTAAGAACATCTTTAATAATTTTTTGACAAGCTACTGCTGTAAGAGGCGTTTTCTCAGATGGCTTCCAGATACAGACATCTCCACAAACGGCCGCTATCATTACATTCCACGACCAAACAGCGACAGGGAAATTAAATGCGCTAATAACCCCGACCAAACCAAGTGGGTGATATTGTTCGTACATTCGATGTTCAGGCCTTTCTGAGTGCATGGTAAATCCATACAACTGCCTGGACTGCCCCGTAGCAAAGTCGCATATATCTATCATTTCCTGAACCTCGCCTAAGCCTTCAGGAAGGATTTTGCCTGTTTCAAGCGTCACTAGTTTTCCTAGAGGCTCTTTGTACTTCCTAAGCTGATCACCGATCTGACGCACAACTTCTCCCCTGGCAGGAGCTGGGACTGTCCGCCATTCTTTAAATGCCTTCTGGGCCGTACTTACCACATGCTCATAATCTTGCTTATCGGCCATCTCAACACTGGCAATAAGCTGCCCATTGATAGGAGAGAAAATTTCTTTGACAGTCCTTCTTTTATCAGAAGCGAAAAAATCACAACCAGTGCCTCCTGCCGGATTTACCTTATCCATATTCAGGGATTCCAGCAACGCATCTATATCTTTTTCAAAATCCGGATTTGTAACTTTTATTCTCATAATTCTAAAAATATTTTGGTGTCGCCCTAATTAAATAAAAAAGGCGCTTTAATAAAACTTAAAGCGCCTTTTAATGTTCAGACTTTGTCAATTTAAACTCATAACATAGTCTACGTCTTAATTAGGTCAAAATCCTATAGCATAAAAACCTTTCTGCCCATTGCTGTAAATACCCTCTATCAAGACACCTCCAGTTCGGTTTTCGTCTAAAATACTCATTATATCTTTCGGCTCTTTAACCTTAACTTTATCAATAGAGGTAATAATAAAGCCATCTGATATTCCAGCGTCTCTAAATTTGCCAGGGCCCACTTTCATTACTTTCACACCGCTTTCTATCTTTAATTTCTTTAGTTCCTCGTTTGACAATGAAGACAAGCTAGCCCCTAAAAATTCATTTGTAGAAGCAACTTCTCTTTTTACAATACTAGTATCACCTCTTTTATTTTTCAAAGTTGCGTCCACTTCTTTTACTTTACCCTTTCTCACAAAAGTTATCTTCACCACATCACCTGGGTTGTGCATGGCTATACTCTCCTGCAATTGTGCCGCAGAGTTTACCGCCCTATCATTGACTTTGGTTATCACGTCCCCTTCTTGAATACCAGCACCTGCCGCAGCACTGGTTTCATTGACAGATGCCACATAAACGCCTTTAATATTCTCAAGGCTCTTCTCCCTTGCTAGCTGAGAGTTTATATCAATAATGCTTACCCCTAGCAAGGCGCGCTGAACGGCACCATACTTAATAATATCACCAGTAACCTTTTTGACGATTGCAGCAGGAACTGCAAAAGAGTATCCTGAAAATGACCCGGTAGGCGTAGCAATTGCCGTATTGATACCAACTAGATTGCCACGAAGATCAACCAAAGCCCCACCACTGTTTCCTGGGTTAACGGCAGCATCTGTTTGAATAAAAGATTCTATAGCCAGATTATCCCGGTCCCGAAGTATATTTATATTTCTAGATTTTGCACTTACAATACCCGCAGTAACAGTAGAAGTCAAATTAAATGGGTTTCCAACAGCCAATACCCACTCCCCTATCTTCACTGATTCTGAATTTCCAAACGTTAAATGCTTTAACCCTTCTTCCTCTATTTTTAACACTGCCAAATCTGTAGAAGGGTCTGTACCTACCACTGTAGCGGTGAAAGACCGCTTATCATTGAGGGTCACTTCTATCTTGTCAGCCTTGTCAATAACATGATTGTTAGTAGCAATAAAACCATCAGACGTTATAATAACCCCGGATCCTGTACCTCCTTCCATAGGACTATTACCGCCACCCCGTTCTTCTCCTCTGTGCTGAGGAAATTGCTCTCCAAAATAGTCTCTAAGCATATCTTCAAAGGGACTCCTTTGAGCGCTTCCCCTATTTGATTCAAAATAGGTTTTTATATGCACTACCGCAGGAGTAGAAACTTCAGCGGCCTGAATAAAATTCATACCTTCAGGCACCAGCATGGTAGTATCTGCTATATAATTAGAAAACTTTACTGGCTGTGTGTGCTCAACGGTATGATACACTTTATCTTCCTCCGAGAACATCTTGTACCCAAACAAAGACACACCGCCTCCCATTACAGAGGAAAGCAATGCTATGATCGATATCTGCTTTACATTCATTTTATACAATGGTGATATGAAACAATTTGACAAAAAAAACGGGTAACCGTATAGATAACCGCAACATAATGGTTTAGTTTCTTTTCGTCAATAGTTTTCCTGAATATGTTTCCATCTGATGAACGTAAAGTTGTGCAATATATTTCTTCCAACGCCCAACCTAAATGGCAATGGCACTGTTAGGACTGAGTTTTTGCTTACATATCCAAAATCAGCGCAGAACTCACCTCTGCAAACATTTTTTATGTAGGAGATAAAAGGGCTCACACGTAAAAGTTGGGGAGTTTTGGTTTGATTTGTTAATTTTAAGGCAAGATGAAAGAAAATATTATTGCCCCTTTTTTGCCGGAAGGCATACTAGATTTTTTTGAAATAGAAGCTGTAATAGAGCTATGTGACCTGAACAGCAAAAGATCCTTTTATAAAATCAACCTCATTGAGCAGAACCGGCTATTAGGAAAACATAATCCTGAAGAGTACGAGTCTAAAGGTTTTTATGAACCTAAAATTGTGCAAGATTTCCCTATAAGGGGAAAAGCCGTTTATCTTGAATTTAAGCGACGAAGGTGGAGGCATAAAACATGCAAGAACAAAATAGTTTACAATGACTATTCATTTGTAGCTGAAGGCTCTAAAATCACTCAAGAGCTTTCAGATTTTTTAAAAGGTACAGGTCGAGACCCGCGAAGATACCATTGGTAACATTGGCAGCTATTATGAGGTCAAAGGGGATTTGTTGAGGAGGCACTATAAGAAGAAAAGCAGTGGGTTTAAGCAGTGGGAACAAAAAGAGCATGCAGAAGACTATTTGGTCTTTCCGGACAATATCGGAGAGCATCTCAGTATAGACGAAGTTGCACTGTCAAAAGGAGAGTTGTACACTTTTATTACCAATAAAAACGGGAGAGGCAAAAGAGGCTCTTTGGTAGCTTCTGTAAAAGGCACATTGTCGGCAAATATCATACAAGTTCTGGAGAAAATCCCTCTGGAACAAAGGAATAAAGTAAAGGAAGTAACCCTTGACATGGCAAAAAACATGGAGTCATCCGCAAGAACATGTTTCCCCATGGCAAATTTGGTTACAGACCGCTTTCATGTAGTAAGGCTGGCCCTGGAGGCTCTACAACATATAAGGGTCAATCAAAGATGGGTTGAACTGGATATGGAAAACAAGGCTATCGAAGCTGCCAAAAAGAATGGCGTTAGGTATAAAGCACCCTTATTGCCCAATGGGGACACCCCAAAGCAACTTTTGGCCCGCTGCAGGTATGTCTTTGCCAAAAAGAAAGCTGATTGGACTCAAAGCCAAGAGCAGAGAGCCAACATAGCTTTTGAAAATTATCCAGACCTCAAAAAAGCTTATGACCATGTTCTTGAGTTTAGGCTAATATATGAAAGCAACACAAAAATTTCCGCTGAAAAAAAGTTTAATGAATGGATCAATAAAACTCATGAGATGGAAATTAAAGAATTTTTAACGGTAGCAAATACAGTAAGCAACCATATGAGCAATATTCTAAACTTCTTTGACAATAGATCTACCAATGCAAATGCGGAATCTTTTAATTCAAAAATAAAGCTCTTCAGGGCAAACTTAAGAGGCGTTGTAGATACCAGGTTTTTCTTGTTCAGGCTCTCTAAGCTTTTTGCTTAAATCCCCAGAAAAATACGGTGACCCGATAAAAGTGCTTACACTCTACAAGTCATTTGCTATAAAAAAGAACTGCAGAGTCACAAATACAGTTTTATTAGGGAAAAACAGATTCAACAAAGAGCTACCAAGCATTTTCAAATAGCTCAGAACAGAACGGGAATCAGAACATAACTCTAATCCACATGCAAGGCCATATGCATGCATTACTTAAACCTGAAATATGCATTAGAACTTTCTATTGCGTGGCAAAATAACTTCAAATCAGACGTTTCGCTCGCATTTGGTTTTTAACCATAGAACCACTACGCTTTGCAAACCAAATACGCTGTTTTTTTGTTCTTTTGCCTCTCATAACAAAATCTAATGCATAACCCAGGTTAAAAACCTCCAACAAACTTATTAAGAAGTGTAAAAACCTCTTCGAATCTTGTAAGAGGGAGTGTTTCAGCCTTATCAAAAACATCATGATAAGCAGCGATACCTCCAAGGGTATATAAGAAAAAACATGGGACACCCCTTAAGTAAAAAAAATAGTGATCGGAATTGGCCGCTTCGCCTCTGGCTTTGATTTGAGGAAGCAAGTTGTGTTCTTTATTGATTGCTTTTAAAGTTTGAAATTCGTTTTCAAACACTTTTCCGTTAACTACCATTACCCCATCATCACCAGTCCCCATCATATCAAGATTCACTAAAAACTTGATATTCTTTAAAGGGAACAAAGGATTGTCCACAAAATATTTAGATCCCACCAAGCCCGCTTCTTCAGCACCAAAAGCAATAAAAGCGATTGAAAAGTTCATTTGATTTTCTGGCTTTGCATAATAATCTGCGAGTTCCAAAAGCATAGCTGTACCACTCGCATTGTCATTAGCACCGGGGAAATAAGTATCTTCTCCCAAACGTCCTAAATGGTCGTAGTGGGCACATATTACCACTAAAGAATCAGGGTTTGTCTTACCTCTCACATACCCAATTACATTTTGCGATTCGTAATCTTTAATTAGCTCAGCCTCTACTTTAAACCTCGCCCTACGGGCACTCTGATCAAAAGAGTCGGCATACACCTGAAAGAAAGGTCGGCTATATTGTTTTGAAGAAAGACCCATCGTCAACTTATTACTTTCCAGTTCAACGACAGCTTTGGCTTCATGCACTTTTTCTACAATTCCTGGAAACTCAATCATGCGACCATAATAATCTCCATCATAGACAACTATTTTCCTTTTTAAATTCTTTTTAAGAAACTCATTGCGCACCTCTGAATCTTGCAATGCCAAGGTATCAAAATATACCAGTCTGCCCCTGCCTTTACCTGCACCGGAAAAAGGTTTTAAAATATAGTCTTCTCCAGGAACAAACTTCCGCCTGTTAGAATGCAACTTCACCTGTCCAGGGAAAGTATTGATATCGAAGGTAAATTTTTGAAAATAACTATTCTTAATTTTTTTAAGGCCAATTTGCTCAAACCTTTCCTGAATATATTCAGCAGCAATCTTATCACCATTGTTTACATATCCCCGGCCATGCATATCAGGTGCGGATAATATCTCAATGGTTTCTCTTGCCCTATTTATATCTTGCGAATAAAGGGAGAAGGACAATAATGTAACCAGAAATAAGGCAAGGCTATAGAAAATCTTTTTACTCATTGTACTCAGACCTAAATTGATAAACGAAATAAAAGCCTACCCAACCAAGCACGCACCCAACAAAATCAGCAACAAGGTCAAAATAATCAAAACCTCTGCCAGGAATAAGACTTTGGAAAAACTCTATAAGAAAACCAAGCAAGAAAGAAAAAAGTATAGCATATCGAACCGGATGCTTTCGCAGTGTATCGAAGGTGTATTGTTTGGTAAACCCAACAATTAGAAGAAAGACCTGAACAGCAAAAACAAAAATATGTGCAAATTTATCAAAGCTAAACATATCCCAGACAGAAAGATCAGGCATCTCCTGTCCGGGAAATAATGTCAGAAATAATACAAGTATTCCCCAGGCAATCGCAAAAATATTGTATCTGAGAAACATTAACTTCTACTATTGCCCAATAACTTTTTTATATCCTTCTGCATCAAGAAGATCATTTATCGAAGAAGGGTCTACAGGCTTCACTTTGATAATCCACCCTTTGCCATAAGGATCAGAGTTTACCAGTTCTGGGTTAGACTCCAACTCTGGATTTACCTCTAGGACTTCAGCGGTAACAGGCATATAAAGATCAGAAACAGTTTTCACAGCTTCTACAGAGCCAAAAACAGAATTGCCGTCCACTGTTACTCCTACAGAGTCGATATCAAGATATACAATATCGCCTAATTCGCTTTGGGCAAAATCAGTGATACCTATATAAGCAACATCGCCCTCGGCTCTAACCCATTCATGTTCCTCAGTGTACTTTAAATTTTCAGGGAAATTCATAAAAAACGCTTTTAGTTAAAAATTTCAATTTTATTACCATTATAAAAACGATTCGTTCAAAAATAGCTATATTTTACCACTATTAATATTAAGAAAGCGTAAATCTTAGCTGCACACCAAATGCGGTTGTCGACCGCTTAAATGAAGTTGAGATCAATGGATCGTTCACACTTCTCTCAAAGTAAAACTGCAAAGTCAACCTTTGGTTGACCATATAGTTAATTGTAGGCCTTAACTGCCAGTTAATATTACCAGCGGTAACGGTACTTTGTTCATCCAGTTTTCTTTGAACGGTCACACCGTTTCTTACAGCAACGTCTAACCGCAAGGTAAGCTCATTTTTCAATACCGTATACGGGTTCCCGTCTATAGGAATAGGAAGCTTCATGCCTGTTTTTGCATACCCCAGACCAAAAATAATCCCTTCGTTCCTAATTTCCGTCACTTGACTGTTCGACATATTCAAAGTTAAAGTACGGTCTTTTGTATAGTCTAGTTTAAATGAAAGCTTGCTTTTTGTCCTAAAGTTGACCCCTATCAGAGGAGCAAAGCGTTCAACGATACTAATCTGGTCCAAAACAAATACCGGGATATAACGTCCGTCTTCATTTGTTAACATATCGCTACCGTCAATAGGGTCAAAAAGTCCCATGTTAGGTCCCACCATGCTCGGCCCATAAATTAACGATGAGGTATAGTTTGAAATGTTATACATACTTTGGTAAGCATGTGAAACAGTAAATGCAGGGAAAATATCTTTCAGCTTCTCAATGCGGGTAAGCCCGTTAAAATCTATCCGCCAGTTTGGAAGGGGCAATCTTTGGGGCGACAGACGTGAAGTACCTTTGTCTTCTCCTGCATAAGTAGCCAAAAAAGCAGGGATTAACACATCTTGCGAATTAAGCCCATATCCTTCAAAATCCTGATCATGCCTCCGTTCGGCATTTAGCCTGGCCCTAAACCTTGCCCTGTTTTGCTCTAACTCACTAAACAACTGGTCAGGGTCTCGAAAGGCAGTTCTAATAGATATAAAAGTGGCACTATAACTACCGTTTTGAAATGGGTTTTCTGAGTTAAACCGATAGTTTTCCCTAGTCGGGTTCTGCACATACGCCGTATCCATCCTGTAAAACTCTTGATAGTTAGACATTTTGGACATTTTAGCATCTACACTTATTTTAAGGTCTTTGAAAGGTTCCAATGCAGCCCGAGCATTAAAATTCTGATTCCGCGAATAGTTAAATGTATTGTTCAGGGCCCGACTGTGCGTCAACCATTGGTTATACGAAGCCATATGCCTTATATCCATGTTTTGAGAACCCAAAACAAATGGCGTCATATCCAACGTGGCATTTCCTCCCGGACTCAAACCAACTACCCGCGGCGTATTCATAAAACCTGGTAAAGAAATACCTTCTGTTTCAGTAAAGCTAGCATTAATGGTTTTAAGACTCATCAACGATCGGATACCCGCTTTCAAACCTTTGAGTTCCTTTTTCTGCTGTTCCGTAGTGTCTTTCTTGGCACTTGGTGGCCCGGGTTTTCGGCGTTTAGGTTTAGGTTTGTTAATTTCTTTCAGGAACTTGTTTTTATTGTACAGCTTCTCAAAATTGATCCTAGAGTTAATAGACCGTTCTCTGCTATTGGCTGTCAAGTGACCCAATGAGTCCGCTACGCTAAGCGCTCCTGCGGTCCAGGTGTATCCTCCCGAATAACGGACATCGGCACCAATCCAGTCAGTAAGTGGTATTTTATCAAAAGGTACTTTATAATTTAATGCAACCATTTGATTGAAATCCTTCATCCTACCACCATACTTTAGCTGATCTAAGAGTATCCTATTGTACCCGTCGGCATCAGGGTCCCCTTCCGGTTCATCTATAAGCGCAAAAGCATTTGCGGTATAATCAACAGACAGGTTTTTCGTCACATTCCAGTTAACAGCATACACCCTGTTAAATGCAAAAGCTTTTTCGTAAAAAGGATCCTGGACAAAACCATCTAATGGATTTCCTTCATAAAACTGTGTTTTTATAATCCTTCGGTCCAGGTCTCCCCGTACGGATATCCTATTTGGCAGAATGCTAAAATTAAAATCCTTAATAAGTCTAAAATATGGGGACTTCAGAAAACGGAACTTCTTAAATGGCTCATATACCTTAGGGGTAAAGGCATAATTATACCCCAGTGCGGCCCTGTAATGCCTGAAATCATACTCTTTAATATCAACATTCGTCCTGGTAGTACGGCTATACCCAAATGACAAAGTCAGGTTTTCAATATCATATATCCGACTTTTGGCCCCTTCTTTGGTTTTTACTTTTTGAATATTGGTAAAGTTCCAACTGTTCCTAGTGGTTTGATCCAATATAAACCGTTCATAGTCTGCCCGTTTTTCTTCAGGCAAACCATCGAGTGCCCGGTCCATAGGAACGTCAGGGTTCAAAGGGTTAAACTCAGGCGTAATAACCATACGGTCATGACTAACATAAAACGGTAATTTCAATCCCAATTTTTCAGGTAAGAACTTATCTACACTGACATTGGAGGCGATACCATATTCTAAAGTATTATGCCGTTGGCGCTCAGAAATCCTTTGGTCTAGTGAACCGAAGCCTGCCGAAACATATCTAGCAGAAGCCGTAACATTAGCGACATCTGCCAATTTGGTATTCAGAATGGCGGTTGCTGCCCAACCATTTTGGGTTTGGAACTCTGCCAACCTAAGTTCATTTAGCCAAACACATATAGATCGTTCAGCACGAGACGGTCCTTCTCTGGCAGGGTTTCGTATACCCAGCATAATAGTCTGTACGGAACTCAGTTCAGGTCTACCCCTTACGGCAATGGTCCGGTTTCCATGCTGTTCTATATAAGTATTAGCAAAACCGTAATCCTCAGAACGGTCTCTATTAATCTTTACCTCTACAAGGTCTTCGAGCAAAATATCCAGCTCATTTTCAGACCTCCAAACTTCATGCTCGTCAGTAGCACCTATAGGAGTCAAATATAAAGGAATAGAGATTTCATAATAGTTTTCAACAAAGTCAGTACCCAACCTAATAAAGACCTGCATATCTTCATCTTGCACATTAATATCTTGGGTATGGGCATGAATAAACATCCTTAACCTCCGATAGTTGACAAAGTCCATATTTACGTTCTTAAATACTGCCCTTGATCTTCCGTCAGGCAATCGCTCCGCACAAAGGCTAAGAGACTGCTCATTAAGCTCCCTCGGCTGTGGAGATGTCACATCCATATCTCTATGAAAGCCAGGAGGCAATGTATAAGCAGGTGCATTCTCAGACGCTTGTCCATGTTGTTCGATGTTAACCGAAGATACCGTAAATGTTTCTGTACCAGCCTCATTAACAACCCTAAAATCAGGGTCATTAATATCATCGTGCTGATAGGTTCTCCACTGGTTGGCAACCATTTGAAACTTTGCCAAACGTAGCACAATAGGTTTTTCAAACCCGGTCATATACATCCGCATAAACCTGATAGACTTAAAACCACTGATATTACCAACTGTATTATCTGGCTCACGGATTGGAATTCTAAAAAGGTACCAAGTCACTTCATCTCCATTCACATTGCTCTGCACGTTCTGGTCTACTATGTAGTTTTGACCAACAGAAAACCTATTAGGATCTATATCTATTCTATACTCATAGTATTCTTCCAGGTCATTAACTGTGTTGTCTTGGTTAAGGTCTTCATTATCGGGAAGCTGATTATTTGCTTGTGGCACATTTCCTGTACTTGTAGGCGAGTTGTTCTCAAGACCGTTGAAGCGTTTATAACGTTCCAAAACAGAGGCTTCCCTTTCATCATACTCCTGATCATGGAAGAACTTAAAGTCATCACCTGAAGGGTCCTCCTGAACGATATTCCTCGCACTTCCAGGAAGTTGATTCAAGAAATCATTAAAGAACTCTCTTTCTTCTTCATTAGACAAACCATCAAGACCGACGTCTTGACGATCTCTACCTGTGTTATCAAACGCATTGGTTAGATACTGTTGTCTTGGCACATGACCCCAAGGAGTAACATCCACCCCTTCATCATCGGGCTCTGTAGGGAGTCCATTCTCAAAAGAGTGACGTCCGTCTTTCAAAACATCTTCAGATATACTACCTAAGTTAAAATACAGTTGTCCTCGGGTATTATGGTCAAATGGCTCCCCTTCAATCATTGTATTTTCATTAGAGTTTATATAGGGACTCATTAACCAAAACTCAACATACTGCACATTTGAATTGTCAAAATCGATATCACCAGATACCGCCCGTGTTATGGCACCAAAGTTTTCTTGGGGATTTTTAAGTTTTCCATCAGACGTTAGGTCTGGATTATAATTGTAAGGCCCCCGCTCAGAAGGATAGTAAGCGAGGTCAAGGACAGGCTCATTGATGTTACCTAGCAATTCTTGAAACCCAGGCGCCACCTCCTGAGGGTCTACCCGTCTTACAAAGTGATTATCAACATCTTCTTGTGTTATATGATCTGGCCGCCCCCTATCAGTATAAAATGAAAGGTCTACAGTGTACCACGCCAGCCGAGCTCTTTTATACGCATATTCAAGGCCATGACTTCTCGCTTCAGGAAACCGCATTGGAGTAGCTCCCAGGTGCCACTTGAGTGTTGGAGTCCTTGTGAGGTCAAAAGGCGTTTCCGCACCTTCAAAATCATCAATATAAGAGGTACCTCCTTCGTCTTGGTTTAGGTTAAGCCCTCGCGAATAGCCAGGGATAAGGTGCGCAAATTCCCCACTAGCCGTAACAGAAGAAGGTGCTTTGGTCTGTATCAATGGGAATTTATCAATTATCTTAGTGATAATCCTGGACTCTGATGCATAATTCGCATCCAAGCCCCAAATGGTATTGGCAGAAGGCTCATCTCCAAAAGCTACCCTGGAAACCTGAGGCCGCTCACTTTGATGGAGTATAGTCGCCCCAAAATTTATATCATCGCTGACCCTATAATCAAAACGGGAACCCAAAAAATATTTTTGCCGAAAATTTACAAGATCCGCTTTTTCAAAACGGATCCGTATCTCATTTCCAGAAGCCAACACCCCTTCATTGATAATCTTTAAACGGCCCATGTTATAGTCTACGGTATAGTCTACCCCCTCCTGCAAAGGGGAACTACCAGCAGTAACTATTACTGAACCTGGTGAAATATTGATACCAGGCAACATGACTTCGCTAGAAGAGGCTGACTGGTAACGACCGCTCAGGAAATATTTGTTCTTACTGGCTATCTGCTCCGCATCGATCCTGGTCATATCATACAGCTCCTGAAAAATATATTTATTGACCAGGTGAGATTCATTAATTGTATCAAAATGCTGCTTCAAGCTCGACCCAAAAGGTTCAAGTACAGGGAACATAATCCGGCCATACCTAGAGTCTACCGTTACCCCTTCAATGTAGTCAAAGTTACCATCTGCCGGAGGGTCATTGTTAGGGTTTAACTGGTCTAATCCCAAAAGTCTCAAAAGAGGAGCTTTGCTTGCCGCACCCTCTTGGATATTAGGCCTGTCCGCACCGGAGATATCGTCTTTATAGATAATCCGCATTTGAAAATTTTCCCGCGTCAACTGGTTTGTCTCTAGCTGATAGATGTTTTTCATCATCAGGTCCCAAGTTGGCAGGTTCAGTCGAACAGTAGAGGGCTTCAACATTTTTAATATCATCACCTCTTCATCCTTAAGGTTTTGAGTTTCATCCTGTAGCTGTCCAACCCTATAATTCTTACCATTGTAAGTATACTCATAAGCCACGGCCAAAACCTCATCAGCCCTAAGAGGCGTGTTAAGGGAAATATACCCAAGGTCTTCATGGTAGTGAAACTCCCGGTTAGGTTCTAACCTTCTGGCGTTATTAATAATCTCAAAATCCTCACCAGCCTCCAGCCCTGAAGCGGCAAGATTTTCTCTAAGGCTCGTGGTCTGTGTATATTGTCTAATTGACCGGAACAACTTATTTGCAGCATTGTCTGCTGGTGTAAGGCGCCCTCCGTTACCTTCCCTAAATGTTTCTTTGTGTGGGTTTGCTTCTCCCAAATCTAGGTAGGCGACCATGTTTCTCGTATTTTCAGTAACATTGGTCCTGTTGGTGATATAAACCTGAAGTCTGGTAATTTTAACCCCAGACATGATCACAGGAGTAGTTTTTAAAGACCGTTCATAATTGTTCCTGAAAAACTGTCCTATAAAAAAGTGCTTGTTTTCATCATACTTATCAGCCCTTAACTCAAATTGGCGACTTTGGGACCCACCTTCAATCCTAATTTCATCGGCCTGCCCCCTTTGAGACGCAGCTATCGAAGTCACCGATAGCCTACCAAACTGTAACCTGGTCTTGATACCAAAAAGATTTTGAGAACCAGAAATCAACTGCGTATTAAGAGGCATGCTTACATTACCAGCCTCAATTTTCTGAATGATGTCCTCTTCATAACCAGTAAACTCAAGTTTTAGGTTATTTTGAAATTCAAATTGAGCTTTGGTATCCCAGTTAGCCGTCAGTTGAAGCTTATCTCCAATGGTACCGACAACGTTCATACCAATCATCTGATCAAACTCGAAACCTCCCATCCGCTGCATATTGATAGGCATAGCGGGGTTCTGTGTACGTTGCCACCTACCACCAAAGTCTAATGTAACATAACCATTGGGCTTGATCTCAACAAAGTCTTTACCAAAAATAGACCCAAGACCAGGTGCCGGAAGCCTAAGACTGGCTTCTCCAATGGTATTGTCTTCCAACTCTTTGTCACCAGCACTCTTATCTTTCCAGTACTGGCGCATCATTTGCCTATTTTTATAACGGGAATATTCCTCAAAAGTCATCTCAGAGTCAGGCCTGGCGTCAATATCATCACCAACTTTCTCGTGAATGATATAGTTGTCCAGCGTAGTATCAAGCTCTACATCGAGGTGTAAGTTACTAGGTTTAGGGCCTAGCAAGGGAGACTCAGGAGATTCATTAGAAAAAGGGTCGCCTTCCCTATCATGTTCATAGTAAATAGGGCGTCTGCTTTCTTTTCTTTGCCGTTCTAGCTCTTTTTCCTTCTCCCGCTGTTCTTTCTCTTTGTCTTTTTCCTTATCACTGGTATCCGCTGGGGCTAATTCCTTATCCCACGGAACAATTTTGCTGCTTGCCGTGTTAGCATTAGAGAGCCATACAGCAAGTATTAAGCAAAAGATACCCGTAAACAGAAAACTATTTTTACTGAACTTTGACAAAGTCGGAAAAAATTATGCTGATTTCAGTGCGTATTTAATTAATTGTTCTAAAGAGATATTCCCTTCTTTTTTCAGAATACTATCAATGCTCTTTTCAGCAGCACCTTTAGCTATTCCTAAAGTCATCAATGCGGATAACGCCTCATTTCTTAATGTATTGTGCGAGATTCCGGATATATGGGAGGCTTCTCCTGCAGGCAATTCCTTCTTCATTTTATCCTTTAGTTCCAAGATAATCCTTTGCGCAGTTTTAGCTCCTATCCCCTTGATACTCTGAACAGTTTTAACATCTTCATTCACAATGGCCTGAACAATCTCGGAGGCATTCATGGAAGACAAACAGGTAAGTGCGGTGTTAGGCCCTACCCCAGAAATGGAGATTAAGTCCATGAACACCTTTTTTTCTTTTTCTGTAGAAAAACCATATAGGGTATGGGCATCTTCTTTAATGTGGAGGAAGGTAATCAGCTTACAACGTTCGCCCTCCTGAAGTGAAGAATAAGTTTGCAAAGATATCCTGATTTGATAACCTATTCCGTGGGTTTCAATAATAACAAAGGTTGGATCTTTTTGAACCAACCTTCCATCAACAAAAGCAATCATTTATTTAATTCTTTGAACTGTAAGACTGAGCTTCAACAACAGCTATTGCCACCATATTGACGATTTCCCTTACAGAGCTTCCTAACTGAAGGATGTGTACAGGTTTACGCATGCCCATCAACACTGGCCCAATGGCTTCGGCGCCCCCTACTTCTTGCAGGAGTTTATATGCAATGTTACCAGATGCCAAATCAGGGAAAATTAGGGTATTTGCCCCTTGTTCTGCCAATACGCTGAAAGGATAGTTTTCCTTAAGAAGTTTTGTATTAAGCGCAATATTAGCCTGCACATCTCCATCTATTAAGAGGTCTGGGAAACGCTCTCTTGCTTTTTCGGCAGCAAGTGCTGTCTTGAGTGGTACCTCGCCCTTGTTCGAGCCAAAGTTTGAATAAGATAACATGGCAATACGTGGCTCTACATCGAAAAACCGAACTGTCCGTGCTGTAAGTCCAACGATCTCAGAAAGCTCATCTGCCGTAGGGTTTTCATTTACTGTAGTATCTGAGAAAAAGTAGGTATTGTTTTTATTCAAAATAATGTACATACCTGCAACCCGACCTGTTCCTTTTTCAACACCAATAGTTTGTAAAGCTGGTTTAATGGCAGAAGCATAATCTCTGGTCAAGCCGGATATAAACGCATCTGCTTCGCCAGTTTCGACCATCATAGAGCCAAAATAGTTTCTTTGGCGCATCATTTGTCGGGCTTCGTATAGAGTAACCCCTTTACGCTGACGTTTTTTATAAAGCAGCTCACCAAACCTCTTTATCTTTTCTTTCTCTTCACGAGGGTTCATGATCAGACAATCCCCTAAGTCAAGGTTGTGCTCCTCAATCAATCTTTTGATTTTCTGTCTATTCCCTAATAAAATAGGCTCACCGATACCTTCGTCAATAATAATCTGTGCAGCTTTGAGTATTTTGTAATGATCAGCTTCGGCAAATACCACCCTTTTAGGATGCTGCCTAGCCCTACTGATTACCCTTGACATCAGTTTCTGGTCAATACCAATCCTTTTCTGCAGTTCCATGTGGTATTCATCCCAGTCCGTAATGGCCGTTCTTGCCAGTCCTGTTTCCATAGCCGCTTTGGCTACTGCAGGGGAAATAGTGGTAATTAACCTAGGGTCTAATGGTTTTGGGATAAGATAGTTTCTACCAAATGTAAGCTTATGGTCACTATATGCTTTATTGACAATATCAGGCACTGGCTCTTTAGTAAGCTCACACAAAGCTTTTACAGCAGCCAGCTTCATTTCTTCATTAATACCAGAAGCCCTTACATCTAAAGCACCCCTAAAAATATATGGGAAACCTAGTACATTATTGACCTGGTTAGGAAAATCAGAACGTCCAGTAGCCATGATCACATCATCTCGGGTACTAATGGCTAGGTTATAATCAATTTCAGGCACAGGGTTTGCTAAAGCAAAAACAATAGGGTTAGAAGCCATTGTTTTAAGCATTTCGGCAGTCAATACATTGCCAGTACTGCATCCGATAAAGACATCTGCACCATCCACAGCTTCTGCCAATGAGGTAATATCTTTATCTGTAGCAAAAGCAACGTGCGTAGGGTCTATAGATGGTCTGTCAGAACGGATCACGCCGTCCTTGTCCACCATAATAAGGTTTTCTTTTTTTACCCCCAAAGACATATACAGCTTTGTACAAGATATGGCCGCAGCCCCAGCCCCACAAATAACAAATTTTACAGAACTGATATCTTTGTCGATCAACTCAAGGGCATTTAAAAGTGCCGCCGCAGATATGATAGCCGTACCATGCTGATCGTCATGCATGACAGGGATATTGGTCTGTTTCTTGAGTTCTTCTTCTATAAGAAAGCACTCCGGAGCCTTAATATCTTCCAGGTTAATACCTCCAAAAGTTGGCTCCAAAGCCCTAACTATTTCTATAAATTTTTTAGGGTCTGTACAATCAACCTCTATATCAAAAACATCTATCCCTGCAAACTTCTTAAACAAAACACCCTTTCCCTCCATGACAGGTTTGGATGCGTCAGGTCCAATATTTCCTAAACCTAAAACAGCCGTACCATTAGAAATTACAGCTACAAGGTTTCCTTTAGAAGTATATTTATATGCTTCATCTTTATTAGCTGATATTTCCTTGCATGGTTCTGCCACACCAGGAGAATAAGCCAAAGCCAAATCAATTTGGGAGCTAAGGATTTTTGTAGGAACAACTTCAATTTTACCAGGTTGCCCATGTGAATGGTAGTTCAGGGCATCTTCTTTTCTAATTGTTATAGCCATAAGAGGACAAAAATAACTAATTTAATTTTCAAAAAAATGCTTATTTATCACTTATTCTTAAACAACAAAGCAAGCAATTGCTATTAGAAACGGATTAATCTAAATTTATTGTCAATTTTAATCCTAAATATCTCACAGGCCTTCTACTGCAGCAATTCCCAAAACCTAAGGCATAAAACATCCCAGACATCGGCAAAATACTATTCTTCCCAACTTCCAATGCCCTTCATTTAGAAAAGTTTTAAGCCGCAAGAGGTATGTTTCATAGCCAAAGATAAGGCCATGGTATCTAAAAAAACAAAAAAGAGGCCTTTTGAGCCTCTCGTTAAATAAAAACAATCATTCTTTATCCTATTACCAGCTTCATACCTACCTTAAGGTTGTTGCTTTTAAGGTTATTAATCTGCTTTAACCGTTCTATTGGGATATTATTGTTTCTAGAAATAGCCCAAAGTGTATCTCCTGGCTGCACCAAGTACACATGAGATTTGCCAGATTTACCATTGTTAGAGGCCAAAGTAGGAGCCTGTCCAGTACTATTTGAATACACGGTCAACTTCTGTCCAGAGTAAATTGTTGTTGATTTAATATTGTTCCATCTTTTCAAGTCAGCCACAGAAACTTTATACTGCATGGCAATTTTACCCAAGTTATCACCAGGCCTAACCGTATAAACCCTTTTTGTAGGCATAGCTGCAGCTTGTTCAGCAGCAATAGCCAGCTGAATCTTCTTCATATCCTTCACTACGGACGAACCCATAATCACCTCCCTGTTCTCTGCCAGAAAGTCCATTCTGTCTGCAGGGATACGCAAAACAAGGTTCCATTCTTCAGGAATGATATTTCTTTTAATTGAAGGGTTTAACTTTAAAATATCCTCAGGACAAACATCTAACTGCTCTGCCAACACTTCTACATCTATGGTTTTAGAAACCAAAAGTGTATCATAATACATAGGGTATTCTAAAGAATCTGCAAAAATGTTATGATCCTTTAAATGGTTCATCGCATAAGTTACAGCTACAAATTGAGGTACATACCCTCTGGTTTCTTTAGGAAGGAAATTATATATTCCCCAAAAAGTATCTTTGTATCCAGACCTCCTGATAGCCCTTCTGACATTACCTGGCCCACAATTGTAAGAAGCTAAAGCAAGCTCCCAGTCACCGAAAATACGGTAAAGATCTTTAAGGTATACACAAGCTGCTTCAGTAGCTTTGTAAGGATCAAAACGCTCGTCTATAAAAGCATCCTGCTTAAGTTTGTAATGTTTGCCGGTAGTAGGCATAAACTGCCACAATCCACCCGCCCCAGCCCTGGAAATGGCCTTGGGGTTAAGACCTGACTCCACAATAGCCAAGTATTTTAGTTCATCAGGCATTTCATGCTTTTCGAGGTATTCCTCAAAAATAGGGAAGTAAAGGTTTTTGCGCCTCTCCATTTCCACCATGTAGTTCCTGTTACGGATAGTAAAGTAGTCTATAAAGCTACGGATCTTATCATTATAGGTAAGTTTAATATCTTTTTCAAGACACCCCAACCTGTCGATTATCAGTTCATCAGAAACCACAGGCACTTCATCTTCCCACACTGCAAAGTACTCAGGTTCCTGCTCTGATTGAGCTATAGCATTACTTACAAATAATGGCTGTGTAAAAGCAGCCATCATCATCATAAACCCGGGTACTATTTGCTTTATTTTCATAGTTTTTGCTTGTCGGATAAGTATTTACTAAACGCCAGCAATTCCTGTTCACCAAACCATTTCGTCAATACTTGCAGTCCAATTGGAAGTCCATTACTGTCATTGCCCACAGGGAATGATACGCCTGGAATTCCTGTAAGGTTTGCCTGTACTGTAAAAACATCTGCCAGGTACATTGCAAGAGGGTCTTCTGTGTTCTCTCCCAACTTAAACGCTGTAGTAGGGCTTGCAGGTATAACTAAGAAGTCATATTCTTTAAGAATTTTTTCAGTTTCTTCCTGAATAAGCCTTCTTACTTTTTGAGCTTTTGTATAATAGGCATCATAAAAACCGGCACTAAGCACAAAAGTACCTAACATGATCCTGCGTTTAACTTCATTTCCAAAACCCTCTGACCTAGACTTTTTATACATGGTCTCAAGGTTGGTCGCATCAGGACTCCTGTATCCATATTTAACGCCATCAAAGCGAGAAAGGTTAGAACTTGCCTCGGCAGTTGTTAAAATATAGTATGCAGGAAGAAAATAATCAAGCAACGGAAAGTCCACAGCCTCAACTGTATGACCATCCTTTTTTAGTTGTTCTAAGGTTTTAGAAGTTTTTTCTCTGATTTCAGGACTCACGCCTTCACTTTCCACTGAAGCTTTAAGGTAACCAACCTTAACTTTCCTGTCCAGCGCTAACTTTTGAGAATACTTAGGAACTTCTCTAAACGATACAGTACTGTCGTAATCATCAGGACCAGCAATAGTTTCTAATACCAAAGCCGAATCTTCAATACTTTTAGAAAACACACCTATACAATCAAATGATGAAGCATAGGCGATAAGACCGTAACGAGAAATCCTAGAGTAAGTAGGCTTCAAGCCAACAACGCCACAAAAAGCGGCTGGCTGTCTTACAGAACCTCCTGTATCAGAACCAAGAGAAACAAAACACATCTCGGCCTGTACAGCTACAGCGGAGCCACCAGAAGATCCACCAGGAACACGGTTTTTATCGGCAGCATTTAATGTTGGTCCAAAAGATGAATTTTCCGTTGAAGATCCCATGGCAAATTCGTCACAATTTTGACGGCCTATGATAATAGCATCCTCATCGATAATCCGTTGAACCGCTGTACCATTGAACTGAGAGACAAAACCATCAAGTATTTTACTGGCAGCTTGGAGCTTGTGGTCTTTATGGCACAAGACATCTTTGAGGCCTATAACCATGCCTGCCAGTTTTCCGGCTGTACCAGCTTTAATTTTGGCGTCAACCTCATCCGCTTTTGCCAAAGCTTCTTCTTCATAGACTTCAAGAAAAGCATTCAGGTCTTGGTTTGCCTTAATATTGTCCAAATAGTACTGGGTCAGTTGCCTGCAGGAAAGTTTCCCAGTGTCTATATCTTCCCTAATCTCCCTGAGCGTTCTGTAAGATTTCAATGTTTATTTCTTTTCGTCCTTTACACTATTTTCAATTTCATCCTTAATGTCTTTGGAAGCATCTTTGAACTCTTTAATTCCTCTTCCAAGACCTTTTGCAAGTTCAGGTATTTTCTTTGCACCAAAGAGAAGCACCACGATCAGTAAGATTACGATCATTTCATTGAGACCCAGTGGGCCTAGAAGGGCTAAAACAGATTGTGTCATAATAGATAGATTTAATATGCAAATATAAGTAATAAAACAACGGCCACAAAGCAAGCTGGACCTAAGTGTTAACGAAAATCATAGCTATAACCTTATTAATACCTCCGATGTTCTGTTGGGTATGTAATTTAACCTGAAATATGCACTAGAACTTTCAATTACGAAATCTAATGCATAATCCAGGTTAAAGAGGCAGCCAAAATAGGCCGCCTCTTTTCTATGGAAGCTTTCTGTCCCTTGGCTCTACCTTTGGAGCCGGTAAATCTGGAAGATTAAATGTTTCTTTCACATTTTCATAACTGTTCCAATCGGGTCCCTTACGCCAATCATCTCCCCACCAAGCTGGAATCATTACAATTCTCATTACCCAGTCATCTGTCAGGTTAGGGTCCGTAAAGAAGTTATCATTTGTGGCCGTCATAATAAAGCGAATCTCTTCTAATGAAGCTGCAAAAGTATAATTTGCGACGCCCTCACTTCCAAGCACAGTCATAGGCAAAGGCTCCCATTCCGGTTCATTATAGTGATTAAAGCCTACCAAGGCATATGCTAAAAACATATCTTCATCATAAAAATCTACATCCTGATAAGGCAATGGCCAAAAATATTGATATTCTCCATGCCTCAACCTAAAATCAAAAGGGTTTGTTTCCCACATTAAAGCACCCGGCCCTTCCGGCCCTTCTGGCCCCCTGGGTCCTGGAGGGCCTTCTGGCCCCCTACATGAAAAACCTATGACCACCAAAATTCCAATGAGTAATAATTGTTTGATATTCATCGTATTATTTATGTTTGTTAAAAGCAAAAAGTTAATTACAAAAAGTAAACCATTTTTTCATCTGAGCATAATATTAATATTATGCAATACAATTTCCTAGCGCTTTTCATTCACTTTCTTCTCCAAAAATCAGCATTTTTTATCGAAAAGAGACATATACAGTAAAAGGCGGTGAGCAATATCATAAACAAAGGCTCATGCAATGATAAAATGGTTCACTTCGTCAACAAACCTATTGTACGAAAAAAACAAAAGCCGGTTCTTTTTTTTAAGAGCCGGCTTTATTATCAAAAAAATTAAAGTATCAAGAAGCTGTAACTACAGGACTATCACTGTTCGGATTCACATCTTCCGTATAGTGAATTTTTATAATAGAAGCGGCATTGTTCAAGAGCTTCCTACAGTCGCCACCTACATTTTTCAGTTTTACACTTTTACCCACCCTATGGTACCTTTCGGTAATCATGTTAAGGGCTTCAATAGCCGAATGGTCAGCCACACGAGACTCTTTAAAATCAATCACAATATGTTCTGGATCATTAAGGATATCAAACTTTTCATTAAAAGCCGCAACAGACCCGAAAAACAAGGGTCCATGGATCTGATAATGTTTCACGCCACTTTCATCAAAAATTTTGCGTGCCCGTATCTTTTTTGCATTGTCCCATGCAAAGTGCAAAGCCGAAATAACCACACCAACAATAACCGCCACTGCTAAATTATGAAAAACAACAGTGATACCAGCAACAATGAACATGACAAATACATCAGTGGCAGGCACTTTCTTAATGATCTTCAAACTAGCCCATTCAAATGTACCGATTGAAACCATAAACATTAGCCCCACCAGTGCAGCCATAGGTACCATTTCAATCCAGGTTGATCCTACAAGTACAAAAGTCAGAAGCGCAAAAGCTGCAACAATACCAGAAAGTCTGGAACGTCCTCCTGAACTCACGTTGATAATGCTCTGACCTATCATTGCGCATCCTCCCATACCTCCAAAAAAACCAGTTACTGTATTGGCAACACCCTGCGCTACACATTCCTTATTACCGTTTCCCCTAGTTTCTGTCATTTCATCTACTACTGTGAGGGTAAGCAAACTTTCTATCAGACCAACCAGTGCCATTACTAGAGAAAAGGGGAAAACAATAGTCAAAGTTTCCCAGTTGAACGGTACCATAGGAATATGGAATTCAGGAAAACCACCAGATATGCTGGCGATGTCTCCCACTGTCTTTGTTTCAATGCCACCAAAAATAACTACAACTGACACACTCAAAATAGCAACAAGCGATGCAGGAACAGCTTTAGTAAGCTTAGGAAGGAAAAAGATAATAGCCATAGTTACTATAGCCAAACAAATCATCATATACAAAGGAGTTCCTGTAAGCCACTCCATTGTCCCATCAGCCCCTGTTATTTTAAACTGGTTTAACTGGGCCATAAAAATTACAATGGCCAAACCGTTCACGAAACCAAACATAACAGAATGAGGCACCAAGCGAATAAATTTTGCCAGCTTAAAAAAGCCAATGGCCAATTGAATCAACCCCATCAGCACAACCGCTGCAAAGAGGTACTCAACACCATGCAATATCACTAGACTAACCACTACTACTGCAATAGCTCCAGTAGCTCCAGAAATCATACCCGGACGACCTCCCATTATAGATGTGATAAGGCCAATAATAAAAGCGGAGTAAAGGCCTATAAGTGGACTAACGCCTGCAATAAGTGAAAAAGCAACAGCCTCAGGTACAAGTGCCAAAGCCACTGTTAGACCTGACAGCACTTCGTTTTTATAGTTAATGTCGTTCTTTTTTAAGTGTTTAAATATGAGCATAAAATGTAAATAAATTATGTTTTTAGAAATGCATAGATAAAAGAATCCCTGTCTCTATTGTTCAACAGAGTTAGACACAAATCACAGCCAACATGTAATATCAGGATTGACTTAAAGTCAAGGTGGAGTAAGGGGGGCGTTCGTTAATAATCTCTTCATAACAGTGCGCAAATTTATGATTTAAATCATTGCCTGCAAAACAAAAATTGTATTTAATAAGGAAATTACAATCATCCCTATAGATATTTCAATTTAAAACAGCAGTTGCAGAGTACTACTATAACAGATAAAAGCTGAAAAAATTCACTTGGCTCCAGCTGAAAGCAGTTCAGGAATTAAAGAATACAGATAGAAGAAAACAGAAACAATAAATGCTTCCCTAGTAGTGGCAAGAGTTGTAACTCTGATTTTGTAACAGGATTCGTGATGAGGGACAAGTTTTATTACTTCTTTTGCAGCCACTTTTCGGGGTCCAGTTTCTCATTGTTTTTCCAAATCTGGAATTGCAATTCCGAAACATCGTTCTTATCAGTGTATACTTCACCAAGGATATCATTAACATTCACCTCATCCCCGGTCTTAACCTTTACATTTTTCAATTTTGCATACACAGTAAAATACTCTCCATGCTGAATCATAACGACATTGTTCATGCCAGGAACTGAGGCTACAGTAATTACTTTACCTTTGAATACAGCCCTAACAGGTTCACCTCTTAGGGTTATTATATCTACCCCTAAATTATCAACATACACATTTTTTAGCACTGGATGGGGCTGCTTACCAAATTTATGAGAAATCTCCCCTCTACTCACGGGCCATTTAAGCTTTTTTGCACTTTCTTCGAATGAGCTGGAAGCGATTTCTGCGGCTCTTTTAGCACGCTCCATTTCCTTTCTGACCAAGTCTGCAATAAGAATTTCCAGCTTATCAACGGCTTTCTTTCTCGAATCCAGTTCGCTTTTCAACTGTTTTTCCCTACTACTCAATTGCTTTAGCACCCGGTCTTGCTCTTTCAACAAGTTATTAAGGTTTTCGTTTTCAATGGTTTTACTTGCCAACAATGAACTTTTGGCATCTTTCTTTTTAGAAAGCTGTTCTTTTTGTTCGCTGAGGTAAACTTTTAGCTTTTCAATTTGCTCTACCTGCATTTGTCGCATATCAGCATAGTGCCTAAAATACCTCAAGCGCCTGATCAACTGATTGAAGGTTTCTGCGGAAAAAATAAAAGTAAGTCTATCGTGCGAGTGGTTAATTTTGGAAGCTGCATAGATCATTGCTGCATATTCCTCTTTGAGCGCTTCTAGATCTGACTCCAAGGCATCTATAAGATCTTGACGCTCGGACACTTCATTGCTCAACAAGCTTATCTCCCTGGAAATAGAGGCTATTAAGCCTTGTCTGGCCATTATTTGCTGCTGAATGGCGCTTAACTGCCCAAGGGTCGCCTCCTTACGAGAACGTGTCTCCTGAATAATTTTCTCTGTTTCCCGTATTTTCTTTAAGTTCTCAGATTTCTCCTTCTCCAACTGAGACTTAGACTTCTGAGAATAAGCTGGCAGGGAAAATATCAGAACAAAAAATAATACAGGAAACAGATATCTCATTAATTAGGCATATTAAAAGGAAAGCTCAATTCCTTATCTGTTATGTTGGGTCTATTATGGATAATCGATATATTAACATCCTGGCTACCATCCTCACCTGCTACTGTGCCAGAAATCACATTTCGGTACGGGAAAGAATAATCATCCAAATCCCCAAAGTCATTATAGTTAATAGTAAAAGCATTTCCAGTTAAAGCATCTCTTATATCCAACTTCACAAGCTTCATGTTTTCGTGCTGCACGTAATTATTTACAAAAATATTACCATTTTCCTGATGCAACTGATAAACACCGTTTGCCATATCGTTCATCAAACGGTCTTGCTCTCCCTTTGGCATAGGTAAGTTGCCTAACAAGATTGCTTGAAGGTTCTGGAAAGAAAGATCAAGGTCAAAGGTTTGGTTAATAAAGTCAAGACCATAAGCGGTGTTGCTATTATTGATTTTATCGTGAATATAAATAGAGTCAGGCTTGACCAAAATGCGGGCACCTTCAATACCTAAAGGGTGCGTTAGAGAAGCCCAAATAACTTCATCCTTTTTAATTCGGATGTTCATATTGGCATTCATATCATTGTTCCCATCTTTATAATGAACTTTAGCTTTAGATGAGAAGTATTGAAAGTCGATTTGCTGAACGTCAAAATTGGCAACGGCTTCTTCGTCTGCCTTTGTGGTAGATTTAGTTATATTTTGTCTGCTACAAGAGAATGTAAATACACAAGCTAAAAGCAGAAGGGATAGAATGTTCGTTTTACTCATAAAGTTTTTTATCCTGAATTTTCTTATCAATCTGATCTGTAGTATCGCCAAACTCTTTGGCTTTACGCCATTTTTCTAAGGCTTTTTCTACATCACCGAGCTTGAAAAGTACATCGCCATAATGCTCCCAAATGGTTCCGTTTTCAGTCATACTTGCCGCTTTCTTAAGCAGTTCTTTCGCTTCTTCATACTTCTGCTGTTTGTACAATACCCAAGCATGTGTATCAAGATAATTAGGGTTATCAGGATATCTGCTGATTAAAGCAGCGGACATTTCAACAGCTTTATCTAAATTCTCGTTTCGCAGGGATAGAAAGTAGCTAAAGTTGTTGAGTGCATGGGCGTTGTTGCTATCGTATGTAAGCACTTCTGTATAAAGAGCATCAGATTTTTCATAATCTTCGGCTCCGTTATACCCATCTGCAAGGTATAATTTAAACTGCAAGTTTAAATCTTTATTACTGGCAGACATTTTAAGACCTTCTTCAAGAGCGTCAATAGCATCCTCATATTGTTTCTTCATGAGGTGTGCAGAGCCGTTATACAACCAAAGTACAGCTTGGTTTGGGAACAGTTCGAGCGCCTGGTTAGAGTGAGTAATTAAGCTATCAGCATTACCCATTTCTATATCAAGCATCAGTATCTGATTCCATAAGCCAAAATTATCACTGTTAAGTTCCCTTGCTTCCAGATAACTAAGCCATGCATTGTTTTTATCCCCTACCAAAAAATAAACATCACCCGAAGCTGCTAACGAACGTGCATCTTCAGGATGGAGTTCCCTAAGGTTGCCACAGTATGTTTTAAGCCTGTTGTTCCGCTCTTCTGTTTCGGGAAGTTTTTTGAGATTTTCGAGCATGCTTAATTTTGCATCAATATTTACCTCGGGGTGTGCAAACACAGCATCCAAATGAGGAAATGCCTGGTTATACTTTCCTTCTGACAGATAAATTCCCGCTAATATATAATAACCATTACCAAATTCCGGGTTATTAGCGATCAAACCTTCAGCCCTTTTTATGGCTTGCTCAACCCTATCGTTATGATAGAGCATTTCAATATGGTTAATTTGAAAGTCTTTCTCTTCGGGATGTTGCTTAATATATGACTCACCTTCAGCAATTGCTTCATCCAGTTTGTTCATACGTAACAGCAACTGCTGCTTTTGCCTGGTCAGTTCGGCAGTTTTTCCAAAAAAGTCCTCTGCCTTTTGGTAATATTTTAAACCAGCTTCGAAATCACCCTCATAAACATAAAAAGCAGCGAGGTCAAAATAATGCTCTGAGGCATCCGGCACCTCAGAAAGCATTTTTTTGAGTACTTTTATAGCTTCTGCATACTGCTTCTTGTTTTCATACAATTCTGAAAGATGCAGATAATAGTATTTGTTCTTACTGTCATACTTTACGGACTTTACACCGTATTGGACAGCTAAATCATTTTCTTTTTTATGGTTATATACTTTTGAGAGCATATAATTGACCGCTGCATTCTCCGGATGGGCTCCATAAGCTTTCTCAAAGAACCTCTTTGCATCATCATAGTTTTCCAACACATAATAACGCATACCATCTATAAAAAAACCCTCAGCTTCTAGTGCGCTGTTGTCCTTTTTCTTACTAGAAGTATGCGGCTCCATGGACCGGTTGCAAGAAAAAGCTACAAGAAAACCAAGGAACAGAATGTAACGTATCAAATTCATCTTATATTAAAATAAAATCTTTAATGCAATTATAACTTAATTACATTAAAGTCCCCAACGCTAAGGTCCGCAGGCTTACCTTCATATACAGCAGAGTTACCTACCATAGAATTACTGATATTTGCGTCCTTTACTGTTGAGTTTTCCTGAATAATAGATTTTTTTACAACGGAATCAGAAACTTTGGTTCCGTTACCAACAGAAACGTACGGACCCAGCACTGTATTATTTATTTCAACATTATCTCCAATAAATACAGGTGGTATTATTACTGAATTATTAACTTTTGCTGATTTTGAAACCAGGTCAGTGTCTTTAATATACTCCAAATACCTTTCGTTGGTCTGTGCGGTAGAGTCTTTGTTTCCACAATCCAGCCACTCAGATACTTTACCAGGCTCAAATTTTGTGCCTTTGTTCTTCATATTCTCTAGCGCACTGGTAAGTTGGTACTCACCTTTATCCTTAATATCCTTATCAATAATGTATTGAAGCTCATTTTTCAGGTATTCACCATCATTGAAGTAATAGATGCCGATAATCGCTAGGTCTGAAACAAAAGTTTCAGGCTTTTCTACAAAATCTGTAATTACATTGCCTTGATCAAGCTTAACAACACCAAAAGGTTTTGGGTCGTCCACTTTTTGTACCCAAATGATACCTTCTTTTGAAGTATCCAACTTAAAGTCAGCTTTAAATAAGGTATCAGCAAAAGCCACTACACATTTTCCTTGTAGGGAATCTTGTGCACATAATATGGCATGGGCAGTACCTAAAGCTTTATCCTGGTAGTAGATCTTACCTCTAGCACCAATCGATTCGGCTATACCCATTAACCTGTCTTCAACTTCTTTGCCAAAGTTCCCTATAATAAAAGCGACCTCTTCTACTTTCTCGCCACAAACTTTAGCAATATCTTCAACTAGTCTATGAACTATAGGCTTACCTGCAATGGGGATAAGTGGCTTGGGAACTGTAAGTGTATGGGGACGCATACGTTTTCCCATACCAGCCATTGGGACTATTATTCTCATAATTTCTAAAAAAGGTTTTAAAAGTTAGATTAAAAAAACTTAAATATCTTCAAAAACTGAATTCGTCAAAAAGGGAACAGAAATACTTTTCTGCAGATTATTTTGTGCCTGTACTTCCGAAACCACCAGCAGACCTGGCAGATTCTGTTAGTTCATTAACGGTTTTCCACGTAATTTGTTCATGCTTTGCAACCACCATTTGTGCAATCCTTTCGCCATCTTCTACCCTAAATACTGTATTAGAAAGATTTACCAACAAAACCTTTATTTCCCCACGATAATCTGCATCTATCGTGCCAGGACTGTTAAGCACCGTAACACCATGTTTATAAGCTAAACCACTGCGAGGCCTAATTTGAGCTTCGTGCCCTTCTGGCAGCTCTATAAAAAGACCTGTAGGTACCAATACCCTTTCAAGAGGATTCAACTCAATAGGTGCCTCAATATTGGCACGTATATCCATTCCTGCAGAGCAATTCGTTTGGTAGCACGGCAGATCATGCTTTGATTTATTGATAATATTTACTTCCATATCTCTCGAGTTCTCAAAGTAACAAAATTATAAGAAAAAAATTAATAAATAATGCCTTTATCAACATCTATAAAACTTCCATGTCCTATACCCATTTCTTGAAAGTAATGCAAAATCATAATAAACTGATATAAAATAACTTAACTTCCCTATTAATATCCATGGAAAAACTACTACAAAGGATTTCACATTCCATTATATGAAAATTGCTGTTTTCTGATTTACTTTATCCCTTGTATGGAAAAGCTACATAAAAAGCTTATAAAACGTAAAGAAGCCGGCAATATCAGAAATTTGAGTATTAACCCAAACTTAAAAGATTTTTACTCAAATGATTACTTAGGCTTGGCACGTAACAGAGTCCTTTTCGAAAAGATTTGTCAAGCATCTGGCGAACTGGCGGAAACAAACATAAACGGTTCTACAGGTTCACGTCTTCTTTCAGGAAATTCTTTATTAGCTCAAGACCTGGAAAGCAAGTTGGCCAAAATATTCAAGACAGAAAAATGCCTACTGTTTAATTCTGGTTACAATGCCAATTTATCGATTTTGTCCTGCGTGCCCCAAAAAGGTGACACCATCATTCTTGATGAGCTGATCCATGCAAGCTTAAAGGAAAGCGCCAGGTTAAGCTTTGCAAACCATTTCACTTTTAAACACAACAACCTTCAACACCTGGAACAAAAAATCCGCCGCGCCTCAGGAGAGGTCTTTGTTGTGGTAGAGTCTATCTACTCCATGGATGGCGATATGACACCAGTTAAGGAAATGATAGATTTATGTCAAAAGTACAATGCACATATTATTGTGGACGAAGCACATAGCACAGGTATACTAGGAGAAAAGGGGAATGGCCTGGTGTGTTCCTTAGGGCTAGAGGAATATATTTTTGCAAGAATACATACTTTTGGCAAAGCAATGGGAGTGCACGGCGCATGCATTGCTGGATCTGAAACACTCATTGACTACCTCATCAACTTTGCTAGACCCTTTATCTATACCACTGCCCTACCCCCGCACAGCCTTATTTCTATAGAAGAGGCTTTCAAGTATTTGCAAGAACACGAAAAACTACAAACTATTATTGGTCAAAAAACAAAAAAGTTTTCTCAAACCTTGATGAATGTTTTGCCTAATCATTATAATTTTAAACAAAGCGATACGCCAATACATGTAATAAAGGTTTCAGGAAACGAAAAAGCTAAACACATAGCGAAAAATCTTCAAAAAGACGGGTTTGATGTGAGGCCAATATTATCGCCCACAGTCAAAAAAGGGGAAGAAAGGTTAAGAGTTTGCCTTCACATATTTAACACTGATGAAGATATTGATCAATTATCTTCTTCTATAGTTAAAGCTTTAAATATTTAAATAAATATGAAAAAATATTTTGTAACAGCCATAGGTACAGACAGTGGCAAAACTGTAGTAAGTACAATACTTGCCCATGCCCTTCAGGCCGATTATTGGAAGCCAATCCAATGCGGCACTCCAAAAGATAGTGATACTGTTTTTAAACTCTTGAGAAGCCGCCACTCTATTATCTATGATGAAGCTTACTTCCTAAAAAGCCCCATGTCTCCACATGCAGCAGCTAAAATAGAAAATACAACTATAGACCTGGGTCAGATAAAAACTCCTCCGACAGATGGGAATGATCTTATAATAGAAGGTGCAGGTGGGGTACTCGTCCCTCTCAATGACCAAGACTTTGTCATTGATCTCGCAGCACAATTAGATGCAGAAGTGGTGCTTGTTTCGAACCATTACCTTGGAAGCATAAACCATACACTTTTGACTATAAACGAATTAAAACGAAAAAATATTAAAGTCAAGGGAATTATCTTTAACGGTTCAGAAAACCCTTATACAGAGGAGATCATCCTAAAGCATTCAGGATACAAAAGCCTTCTACGAATAAACAAAGAAGAAAATCTGAATGAAGATACCATCAATAAATACGCTATAAAACTTTTTGAGAGCTGGAATGAGTAAAGAACTTCAACATATCGACACAGAGCATATTTGGCATCCTTTCACTCCTTTGCTGGAAGACAAACCACCATTTTTAGTAAAGTCAGCAGAAGGTGTTTACTTATACACTGCCGACGGAAAAAAGATATTGGACGCAGTTTCGTCATGGTGGGTAAATATCCATGGTCATGCCAATAAAAAAATTGCAGAAGCCATTTACAAACAAGCCATGGAACTTGAGCAAGTAATATTTGCAGGCTTTACCCATGAACCAGCCATTAAGCTTGCCAAAAGCTTGATTGAAATACTGCCGGGCCAGCAAAGACGGATATTTTATTCGGACAATGGAAGCACAGCAGTAGAGGCTGCCTTAAAAATGGCCATGCAATATTGGTACAACCAGAAAAAGGAGAAACGCACCATAGTAGCATTAGAAGGTGCTTACCATGGCGATACTTTTGGAGCCATGTCCACAGGTTCCAGAAGTACATTTACCCGCCCTTTTGACCATTGGTTATTCAACGTGGAGTTTGTTTCTTTAGAAAACCCTATAGAATCATTTGAAAAAATTGCCCAAGGCAAAGATGTCGCAGCTTTCTTATACGAGCCTTTAGTCCAAGGCACTGCCGGAATGAAGATTTATCCCAAAGAGCTCCTTGAACAGCTTATCCAGATTGCCAAAAGCAATGACATTATTTGTATAGCAGATGAGGTAATGACAGGATTTGGACGTACCGGAAAGTTATTTGCTTCTGAATATTGCGCTACCCCACCAGATATAATTTGCATGTCAAAAGGAATAACCGGGGGCTTTATTCCACTGGGGGCAACGGCTTGCAATGCAAAAATAGAACAAGCCTTCTTGAGCAGCAGTAGGGAAAATATGTTTTTCCACGGACATTCCTACACAGGAAATCCCCTTGCCTGTGCCGCAGCCAATGCAAGTATGGAAATACTAAAAGCTCCAGAAACGCTAAGCCAAATAAACATGATTTCTGAAATGCATAAGGCATTTATGAAATCTTTAGAGCATCACCCTAAAATAGCTCACATTAAAAGCCTTGGCACAATTCTGTCTATAGAAATTAAAACAAATAATGAGCCTGGATACTTTAACAATATTAGAGACTACATGTATGACTTCTTTATTAATAATGACATTTTATTGAGGCCACTAGGGAATACTATATACCTTCTGCCTCCTTATGTCATAGAAGCACATGAAATAAAGTACATTTATTCAAAAATAAGTGAACTATTAGAACAATTATGATTTTTTGGGTATAAACATATAACACAACCAATAATTTTACCGTATCTGAAACAGATTATAAAGGTTGTATAATAATATTTATACCCATATTTCGTATATTTCTTTAAAGTTAAAAAAGGGCAAACGTGGCTAAAACCTCACTTTTTTTCATATCGGCTATTATTCTTATACTTGGTAATGCAAATGCTCAAGTGTTAAAAAACACAGCCCAATTTTCTCTTTCATCTCCTTTTATCGAAACAGATAAAAGAGTGGAGATGGTAAAAATTAATAAAAATGAATTTGTTATACTAGCTAAAACGAAGGGAAACTTATCAGGAAACTCCCGCTTTGTACTTGAAAAGTATAACCAAGAGCTTGAAACTGTTTTTTCAGAACCTTTAACAGCAAGCGCAAATGAAGATTACAAAGAGTTATTTTTCAATGGAGAAGATATAATCTTGTTTTCCGTCAACCATAATACTTCTAAAAAGACCAGCCACTTAATCGCTTACGGGTTTGACATATCAACTGGAGAAAAGAAGTGGGAAAAAACAATCCAGGAAAAAGAAATAGCTCCTTTTACAGGAGGTTTGACCAAAGGAAAGGTGAAAGAAAGCTTTGAAAACAGCATATCTTCCTGCTTAAAGTCAGACTTTGTCCCTCATTTCCAATATCAATACCAATTAGTCTATTCTCCTGACAGTAACCTGATCATGTCCTACATATATGACTATGGGCAGAATAAACTATTGGCAGATGCAGTAGTATTTGACAGGAAGTTAAATGTTGTTCATACCGCTTCTATTCCAATAGACAATAATTTCACCAATTATGGGCTATATATTAATAATAAAGGAGAGGTATATATTTTAAATGCTGATAGGGCTGGAAGAATTGTCCTAATCAAATATGATATTCCCTCAAAAGAAGGCAAACTCCTTGACATTAAGACAGCCAGCACTCACAGAGAAAATTTGGTCTTAAAAGTTTTTTCAGACGATATAATCTATGTAGCTAACACCAACCTTAAAAACAACCGACTGGCCGGAATAATGTACTCCAAGTTTGATTTTAAGGAGCATCTGGTAGAAAAAATACATTATCATGAAATCTCAACGGGCCTAAAGCAAACCTTAAACGCCTTAAGAGACTCAAAGAACAACCTAAAAGGGAAAGAAAGCTGGGAAAACTACCATATTACTGATTTCATAATCAATGAGTATGAAAAGATTATACTTGTTTTAGAAAAAAGAGAAATATTAAGTATGGACTTTGCCTACCAGATCAATGCCACAAACGATCCAGACCAATGGGTGGAGAAACAAGGAAAAGTTAATACAGAAGCAATTCTCATGTTTTCCTTTAACATGAAAGATGATGTACTTTGGGAGAATGTTTACCTTAAATCACAATTAGCAGATGTAAGTTCTGGACTCAATACGACTTCATTCAATCTTGACAATACGGAAGAAGGTAAAATAAGAATTATTTACGGTTCTTCTGAAAAGGACAATATGAACTTCAACCTGATCAATTACATAGAATATGATGAATATAACGGAAATAAGTTAAAAGACATTCAACTAGAGAATGAAGACAAGCTAACTTTTGTTAGAAATTATACCGTCTGGAATGACAAACAATTTATTATAGCAGGAAAAAAAGGCGTCTTAGGCAAAAAATCATTTTTATACCACTACAAGTTCTAGGCTCACAAGCACTTCCCGAAACCAAATTGACCTGCGAAAGGATTATTCAGTTGATAAAGAACATTAAAAGCTTATAAAACCTGAAATAATCAACTAACAGCAACCGCCTACATTTCATAAGTGCAATACTAAAAAATGTCCAAAATATTGATCTGTTTATATTGTATAAACTATTATAAGGTATAGGTACAAGGGGGCTCGGTTATTTCTTATTTTAAATAATCGAGAAGTTTTTAATCCAATCCTTTTTTTGGGACTGGCCACAAACGCACAATCAACTTTATGGCCATACATTCGAAATATTCAAATACGCCTTCATGTAGGCCAGACGTAGTATAGCCGCCAAGCATGCTTGTGACTAACCACACTTGTGACTTTTTCAGCAGGCCCTAGGTAATAAACATACACCTCTCCCGCTACCCTACATCTACGAAATCATGTTGCGCAATCAAATCAAGGTAAAGAGAAGCTAAAACAACTTCCCTTTGCAAATACTCTACCACACATAACTTGGTTTACATCCGGTAGTCGGTTTATTGACCATACGGAAGCCCACCACTACTTCATGCGTACCACTATTATGCCTGCGAAGACCCGAAGTTGTATGGTCATATGAATACATAAAGTCAATCTTATTATTATAAGAAAAGCCTAACAAGAAAACCATAGCATCGCCAGCTCTCAAAGAGCCCCCTGCCCATAAAATATCCATGTAGTTAAACTTCATGGTCAAGTCAACAGCCGGCATTGTACCGTGCAAATACCTGACCATGGTGGAAGGGACCACTGCGATCTCGTCTGTCAACTTGATCCTATAACCTGCCATACCAAACATATGTGGTGTCAAATGAGCTTGCCCTGTAATCTGCTCCAATTCAGTCCTGAAAGAAAGCTCGTTACTAAAAATTTGATTAACCGACATACCTACATAAAATTTAGGAGCATACACCATTAACCCCAACATTCCGTCAGGAGCCAACCCGCGCAAATCACCCAAGTTTCCCAAAGCATTGTCGCCAGGAACAGTAAAGGTCATCCTGTTAACCGAGACATTGTACTGCTTAATACCTACAAATGCTCCAGCAGAAGCATATATTTCTTTGGTAATAGGAATATGGTAAGCATAAGAGCCATAAACACCTAAAGTAGAAAAAGGACCAATCCAGTCACTCATCAACTGCACCCCTACACCATGGTGCGGACGTACCCGGTAACTTCCAGGGGAAGTAGGGTATTTCCTTTTCTTAAAGCCCATCAACTTGCCCACTTTGCTGACAGGCTTTCTGTCCTTAGGCCCGCGTTGCCGGTTCACAACATCGGTATCCTCTCTATTGATCAGCTTCTTGCCTACTTGGCCATTCATCGTAAATGTAAAAGTCCGGGGGGCGCCTTCCAAACCTACCCACTGGTTTCGGTAACCAGCACGGAAATCCAAGTATTTTTCGGCTCCACCTATAGCTGGGTTGATAAGATAACTGTTCCAGATATACTGCGAATACTGAGGAACCTGTTGGCCATAAACATAGCCACCTGTGAAAAATATTATTAAAAGTGTTATATATCTTTTCATAAAACTTATCGGATTATGCTTACAGAACCAGCTACAGGTTCCATGTCTTCAGAAAAATCAATTACGTAGAAATAAGTACCGACAGGCATTTCCCTACCGTTTACCCTACCGTCCCAAGAGGTAAAGTCCTTATCCCATCTGACCAGCAATATTCCCCACCTATTGTAAATTTCCACTGTCGTGTTAGGATATTCCTCAATGTTATCTATCATCCATTCATCGTTCATTCCATCATTGTTAGGAGAGAATGTGTTAGGGATAAATGGCTTTGGACGTCCCGATACATTGACAGTAACATCTGCAACAGCAGTACAACCATGCTCATTGGTAACTTCCACAAAATAGGTCGTGGTTTCCAAAGGACGTGCTACAGGATTGGCAATGTTCAATTCATCCAAGGAAGCATCTTGATCCCACAAGTAACTTACCCCTCCTGACGCCTGAAGCTGGGCAGCATCCCCTTCATAAATAAGAGTATCTTCACCGGCATAGGCATTAGGCGCAGGGTTAACGACATATTCCACAGGTTCGGTATATTCATGGTTACAAGAACCGCTCTGTACCAGCACACGATAACGAACATTTTGGGTCAACGCACCTGGCTGTAAACTAGTACCGCCTTCCTGTACAGTCCGCCAGTTCGTATAAGGGCTAAATGAAATTTCCCATCTTACAACCGTACCAATGTAATTAACCAATTGAAGTTCTTCGGCAGGTTCATTGTAACACACAGGCCCATTGCCAACCAAATTCCCTGCAACAGTTTGAGGATACACCTGAAGATCCATTTCTATAACCTCCTCATGCACGCAACCATTGGCATCCATAACTTGTACCGTATACGTGCCAGAAGATAAGTTGTTCCACATAGATGTACTACCAAAACCTTGTCCCTCAAAATTGTACTGGTAAGGCGACACGCCTCCCGAAGCATTTACCCTAATAAAGCCATCATCTCCACCATTACAACTCATCTCACTATGGTGAACACTAGCTGTCAAAGGTTCAGTAGGTGCGGAAATACTAGCAGAAGCAGCATCAGTGACCACACAGCCATTGGCATCCATAACATCTATGGAATACGTGCCAGCACCGAGATTGTCAAAGACATTAGATGACTGGTCAACACCATTTAATGTATAAATATACGGTTCTGTACCGCCTTGTGCATTTACTGTAATACTACCATCATTGTACCCATAACATGTAATATCATTAGCAGTAGCAGAAGCAGCCAAGGTCTCAGAAGGCTCGGTAATTTCTACAGAAAGCGCAGTCTCCAACTCGCAGCCGTTCTCGTCTCTTACCTGGATTTCATAAGTTCCAGCTGATAGGTCAGAGAAAGTATTGCTTGATTGCTCAGTACCGTCAATGATATAAACATAAGGTTCTGTTCCGCCTTGCGCGGTTACCGTGATCTCTCCGTCTGTTCCGCCAAAGCAGTTAACGCCGGTTTCTTCAGTCGAAGCAGTCAATGTTTCGGAAGGCTCGGTAATTTCTACAGAAAGTGCCGTCTCCAACTCGCAACCGTTCTCGTCCCTAACTTGGATTTCATAAGTTCCGGCTGATAGGTCTGTGAAGATGTTGCTTGATTGCTCAGTGCCGTCAATGATATAAACATAAGGTTCAGTACCACCTTGTGCGGTCACCGTGATCTCACCGTCTGTTCCGCCAAAGCAGTTAACGTCGGTTTCTTCAGTCGAAGCAGTCAATGTTTCTGAAGGCTCGGTAATCTCTACAGAAAGTGCTGTTGCAAGCTCACAGCCGTTCTCGTCCCTTACCTGGATTTCGTAAGTTCCGGCAGCAAGATCTGTGAAGGTGTTGCTTGACTGTTCTGCTCCGTCAATGATATAAACATAAGGCTCAGTGCCGCCTTGCGCGGTTACCGTGATCTCACCGTCTGTTCCGCCGTAGCAGTTCACGTCGGTTTCTTCTGTCGAAGCAGTTAACGTTTCTGACGGCTCGGTGATTTCTACAGAAATCGCAGTTGCCAACTCGCAGCCGTTCTCGTCCCTAACCTGAATCTCGTAGGTTCCGGCAGCTAGGTCAACAAAAGTGTTGCTGGACTGCTCTGTTCCGTCAATGATATAAACATAAGGCTCAGTGCCGCCTTGCGCGGTTACCGTGATCTCACCGTCTGTTCCGCCGTAGCAGTTCACGTCGGTTTCTTCTGTCGAAGCAGTTAAAGTCTCTGATGGCTCGGTGATTTCTACAGAAAGTGCCGTCTCCAACTCGCAACCGTTCTCGTCCCTAACCTGGATCTCGTAGGTTCCGGCAGCAAGATCTGTGAAGGTGTTGCTTGACTGCTCAGTGCCATCTATGCTATAGGTGTATGGCTCGGTGCCGCCTTGGGCAGTTACCGTGATCTCTCCGTCTGTTCCACCATAACAGTTAACGTCCGTTTCCTCAGTCGAAGCAGTTAAAGTTTCAGAAGGTTCTGTGATCTCTACAGAAATCGCAGTCTCCAACTCGCAACCGTTCTCGTCCCTAACTTGGATTTCATACGTTCCGGCTGATAGGTCTGTGAAGGTGTTGCTTGACTGCTCAGTGCCGTCAATTATAAAGGTGTATGGTTCAGTACCACCTTGGGCAGTTACCGTGATCTCTCCGTCTGTTCCGCCGAAGCAGTTTACATCCGTTTCCTCAGTTGAAGCAGTTAAAGTTTCTGACGGTTCGCTGATAACAACACTCAATGCTGTTTCCAACTCGCAGCCATTCTCGTCCCTCACCTGGACCTCGTAAGTTCCGGCAGCAAGATCAGCGAAGGTGTTGCTTGACTGCTCGGTGCCGTCTATAATATAAACATAAGGCTCTGTACCACCTTGTGCAGTTACCGTGATCTCTCCGTCTGATCCTCCAAAGCAGTTAACGTCTGTCTCTTCAGTTGAAGCGGTCAACGTCTCTGATGGCTCGGCGATCTCTACAGAAAGTGCCGTCTCCAACTCACAACCGTTATCGTCCCTCACCTGGATCTCATAAGTTCCAGCTGACAAGTCTGTGAAGGTGTTGCCTGACTGCTCAGTACCATCTATTATATAAACATAAGGCTCAGTGCCGCCTTGGGCCGTTACCGTGATTTCCCCGTCTGTTCCGCCGAAGCAGTTTACATCCGTTTCCTCAGTTGAAGCAGTTAAAGTTTCTGACGGTTCGCTGATAGTTACAGAAAGCGCTGTCTCCAACTCACAACCGTTATCGTCCCTTACCTGGATCTCATAAGTTCCAGCTGACAAGTCTGTGAAGGTGTTGCTTGACTGCTCAGCACCATCTATTATAAAGGTGTATGGCTCAGTGCCACCTTGTGCAGTTACCGTGATCTCTCCGTCCGTTCCGCCGAAGCAGTTAACGTCGGTTTCTTCTGTCGAAGCAGCCAACGTCTCAGAAGGCTCTGCGATAGTTACAGAAAGTGCCGTCTCCAACTCACATCCGTTATCGTCCCTCACCTGGATATCATAGGTTCCAGCTGACAAATCAGTAAATACATTACTGGATTGCTCTGTACCATCTATTATAAAGGTGTATGGCTCGGTACCGCCTTGGGCAGTTACCGTGATCTCTCCGTCTGATCCTCCAAAGCAGTTAACGTCTGTCTCTTCAGTTGAAGCAGTCAACGTCTCTGATGGCTCGGTGATCTCTACAGAAAGTGCCGTCTCCAACTCGCAACCGTTATCATCCCTTACCTGGATTTCGTAGGTTCCGGCAGCAAGATCGGTGAAAGTATTGCTGGACTGTTCTGCTCCGTCTATAATGAAGGTATATGGTTCTGTACCGCCTTGTGCGGTTACCGTGATCTCTCCGTCTGTTCCGCCAAAGCAGTTAACATCCGTTTCTTCGGTTGAAGCAGTTAAAGTCTCGGAAGGCTCGGTGATAGTGACAGAAATCGCCGTCTCCAACTCGCAGCCATTCTCGTCCCTAACTTGGATTTCATACGTTCCGGCTGATAGGTCTGTGAAGGTGTTGCTTGATTGCTCAGTGCCGTCAATGATATAAACATAAGGTTCTGTTCCGCCTTGGGCAGTTACCGTGATCTCACCGTCTGTTCCGCCGAAGCAGTTAACATCTGTTTCTTCGGTCGAAGCGGTTAAAGCCTCTGACGGTTCTGCGATAGTTACAGAAAGTGCTGTCTCCAGCTCACAACCGTTCTCGTCCCTAACTTGGATTTCATAAGTTCCGGCTGATAGGTCTGTGAAGATGTTGCTTGATTGCTCAGTGCCGTCAATGATATAAACATAAGGTTCTGTTCCGCCTTGGGCCGTTACCGTGATCTCACCGTCTGTTCCGCCGTAGCAGTTAACGTCGGTTTCTTCGGTCGAAGCGGTTAACGTTTCAGATGGCTCTGTGATTTCTACAGAAAGTGCCGTCTCCAACTCGCAACCGTTCTCGTCCCTTACCTGGATCTCGTAAGCTCCAGCTGACAAGTCAGTAAAAGTGTTTGATGATTGCTCAGCTCCATCTATTATAAAGGTGTACGGCTCGGTACCGCCTTGGGCAGTTACCGTGATCTCACCGTCAGTTCCGCCGTAGCAGTTAACGTCGGTTTCTTCTGTCGAAGCGGTTAACGTTTCTGACAGCTCGGTGATTTCTACAGAAATCGCAGTTGCCAACTCGCAACCGTTCTCGTCCCTTACCTGGATTTCATACGTTCCGGCAGCAAGATCCGTGAAGGTGTTGCTTGACTGTTCTGCTCCATCTATTATAAAGGTGTATGGCTCAGTACCGCCTTGCGCCGTTACCGTGATTTCTCCGTCTGTTCCGCCGTGGCAGTTAACATCTGTTTCTTCAGTCGAAGCGGTCAACGTTTCAGAAGGCTCTCCGATAGTGACAGAAAGTGCAGTCTCCAACTCGCAGCCGTTCTCGTCCCTCACCTGGATCTCATAGGTTCCGGCAGCTAGGTCTGTGAAAGTATTGCTTGATTGCTCAGTGCCATCTATGATATAGATGTACGGTTCTGTTCCGCCTTGCGCAGTAACCGTGATCTCTCCGTCCGATCCGCCAAAGCAGTTAACGTCTGTCTCTTCGGTTGAAGCAGTTAAAGTTTCTGAAGGCTCGGTAATTTCTACAGAAAGCGCAGTCTCCAACTCGCAGCCGTTCTCGTCTCTTACCTGGATTTCATAAGTTCCAGCTGATAGGTCAGAGAAAGTATTGCTTGATTGCTCAGTACCGTCAATGATATAAACATAAGGTTCTGTTCCGCCTTGCGCGGTTACCGTGATCTCTCCGTCTGTTCCGCCAAAGCAGTTAACGCCGGTTTCTTCAGTCGAAGCAGTCAATGTTTCGGAAGGCTCGGTAATTTCTACAGAAAGAGCCGTCTCCAACTCGCAACCGTTCTCGTCCCTAACTTGGATTTCATAAGTTCCGGCTGATAGGTCTGTGAAGATGTTGCTTGATTGCTCAGTGCCGTCAATGATATAAACATAAGGTTCAGTACCACCTTGTGCGGTCACCGTGATCTCACCGTCTGTTCCGCCAAAGCAGTTAACGTCGGTTTCTTCAGTCGAAGCAGTCAATGTTTCTGAAGGCTCGGTAATCTCTACAGAAAGTGCTGTTGCAAGCTCACAGCCGTTCTCGTCCCTTACCTGGATTTCGTAAGTTCCGGCAGCAAGATCTGTGAAGGTGTTGCTTGACTGTTCTGCTCCGTCAATGATATAAACATAAGGCTCAGTGCCGCCTTGCGCGGTTACCGTGATCTCACCGTCTGTTCCGCCGTAGCAGTTCACGTCGGTTTCTTCTGTCGAAGCAGTTAACGTTTCTGACGGCTCGGTGATTTCTACAGAAATCGCAGTTGCCAACTCGCAGCCGTTCTCGTCCCTAACCTGAATCTCGTAGGTTCCGGCAGCTAGGTCAACAAAAGTGTTGCTGGACTGCTCTGTTCCGTCAATGATATAAACATAAGGCTCAGTGCCGCCTTGCGCGGTTACCGTGATCTCACCGTCTGTTCCGCCGTAGCAGTTAACGTCGGTTTCTTCTGTCGAAGCAGTTAACGTTTCAGAAGGCTCTCCGATAGTGACAGAAAGTGCTGTCTCCAACTCGCAGCCATTTTCGTCTCTTACCTGGATTTCATAAGTTCCAGCTGATAGGTCAGAGAAAGTATTGCTTGATTGCTCAGTACCGTCAATGATATAAACATAAGGTTCTGTTCCGCCTTGCGCGGTTACCGTGATCTCTCCGTCTGTTCCGCCAAAGCAGTTAACGTCGGTTTCTTCAGTCGAAGCGGTTAAAGTTTCAGAAGGTTCTGTGATCTCTACAGAAATCGCAGTCTCCAACTCGCAGCCGTTCTCGTCCCTAACCTGAATCTCATACGTTCCGGCAGCAAGGTCGGTGAAAGTATTAGAAGATTGCTCTGTTCCATCTATTATAAAGGTGTACGGCTCAGTACCGCCTTGTGCGGTTACCGTGATTTCACCGTCTGTTCCGCCGAAGCAGTTAACGTCCGTTTCCTCAGTCGAAGCGGTTAAAGTTTCAGAAGGTTCTGTGATCTCTACAGAAATCGCAGTCTCCAACTCGCAGCCGTTCTCGTCCCTAACCTGAATCTCATACGTTCCGGCAGCAAGGTCGGTGAAAGTATTAGAAGATTGCTCTGTTCCATCTATTATAAAGGTGTACGGCTCAGTACCGCCTTGTGCGGTTACCGTGATTTCACCGTCTGTTCCGCCGAAGCAGTTAACGTCGGTTTCCTCAGTTGAAGCGGTTAAAGTCTCTGACGGCTCGGTGATTTCTACAGAAAGCGCTGTCTCCAACTCGCAGCCGTTCTCGTCCCTTACCTGGATTTCATACGTTCCGGCTGATAGGTCTGTGAAGGTGTTGCTTGATTGCTCAGTGCCGTCAATGATATAAACATAAGGTTCTGTTCCGCCTTGGGCAGTTACCGTGATCTCTCCGTCTGTTCCACCATAACAGTTAACGTCCGTTTCCTCAGTCGAAGCAGTTAAAGTTTCAGAAGGTTCTGTGATCTCTACAGAAATCGCAGTCTCCAACTCGCAACCGTTCTCGTCCCTTACCTGGATTTCATACGTTCCGGCTGATAGGTCTGTGAAGGTGTTGCTTGACTGCTCAGTGCCGTCAATTATAAAGGTGTATGGTTCAGTACCACCTTGGGCAGTTACCGTGATCTCTCCGTCTGTTCCACCATAACAGTTAACGTCCGTTTCCTCAGTCGAAGCGGTTAAAGTTTCAGAAGGTTCTGTGATCTCTACAGAAATCGCAGTCTCCAACTCGCAACCGTTCTCGTCCCTTACCTGGATTTCATACGTTCCGGCAGCAAGATCCGTGAAGGTGTTGCTTGACTGCTCAGTGCCGTCTATAATAAAGGTGTACAGTTCTGTGCCACCTTGTGCAGTTACCGTAACCTCACCGTCTGATCCGCCGTGGCAGTTTACATCGGTCTCTTCGGTCGAAGCAGTTAAAGTTTCTGAAGGCTCTGCGATAGTGACAGAAATCGCCGTCTCCAACTCGCAGCCATTCTCGTCCCTTACCTGGATCTCGTAGGTTCCGGCAGCTAGGTCAGTGAAAGTATTAGAAGATTGCTCAGTACCATCTATTATAAAGACATATGGCTCAGTTCCACCTTGTGCGGTTACCGTGATCTCTCCGTCTGTTCCGCCAAAGCAGTTAACGTCGGTTTCTTCTGTCGAAGCGGTCAACGTTTCAGAAGGCTCAGTAATTTCTACAGAAAGTACTGTCTCCAACTCACAGCCGTTCTCGTCCCTTACCTGGATTTCGTAAGTTCCAGCTGACAAGTCAGTAAAAGTGTTTGATGACTGCTCAGCTCCATCTATTATAAAGGTGTATGGTTCGGTACCGCCTTGTGCGGTTACCGTGATTTCACCGTCTGTTCCGCCGAAGCAGTTAACGTCGGTTTCTTCGGTCGAAGCAGTCAATGTCTCAGAAGGCTCAGTAATTTCTACAGAAAGTGCCGTCTCCAACTCGCAACCGTTCTCGTCCCTCACCTGGATTTCATAAGTTCCGGCTGATAGGTCTGTGAAGGTGTTGCTTGATTGCTCAGTGCCATCAATTATATACGTGTATGGTTCGGTACCGCCTTGTGCCGTTACCGTGATCTCACCGTCAGTTCCGCCGTAGCAGTTAACGTCGGTTTCTTCGGTCGAAGCAGTCAATGTCTCAGAAGGCTCAGTAATTTCTACAGAAAGTGCCGTCTCCAACTCGCAACCGTTCTCGTCCCTAACTTGGATTTCATACGTTCCGGCTGATAGGTCTGTGAAGGTGTTGCTTGATTGCTCAGTGCCGTCAATAATATAAACATAAGGTTCAGTACCGCCTTGTGCGGTTACCGTGATCTCACCGTCTGTTCCGCCGAAGCAGTTAACGTCGGTTTCTTCTGTCGAAGCGGTTAAAGTTTCAGATGGCTCTGTGATTTCTACAGAAAGTGCCGTCTCCAACTCGCAACCGTTCTCGTCCCTAACTTGGATTTCATAAGTTCCGGCTGATAGGTCTGTGAAGATGTTGCTTGATTGCTCAGTGCCGTCAATGATATAAACATAAGGTTCAGTACCACCTTGTGCGGTCACCGTGATCTCACCGTCTGTTCCGCCGTAGCAGTTCACGTCGGTTTCTTCTGTCGAAGCAGTTAAAGTTTCTGAAGGCTCGGTGATTTCTACAGAAAGTGCCGTCTCCAACTCGCAGCCGTTCTCGTCCCTTACCTGGATTTCGTAAGTTCCGGCAGCAAGATCCGTGAAAGTGTTGCTTGACTGCTCGGTGCCATCTATTATAAAGGTGTACGGCTCAGTTCCACCTTGCGCGGTTACCGTGATCTCACCGTCAGTTCCGCCGTAGCAGTTAACGTCGGTTTCTTCAGTCGAAGCAGTTAAAGTCTCTGATGGCTCGGTGATTTCTACAGAAAGTGCCGTCTCCAACTCGCAACCGTTATCGTCCCTTACCTGAATTTCATAAGTTCCAGCTGATAGATCAGAGAAAGTATTGCTTGATTGCTCAGTGCCATCAATTATATACGTGTATGGTTCGGTACCGCCTTGTGCCGTTACCGTGATCTCTCCGTCCGATCCGCCATAACAGTTAACGTCCGTTTCTTCTGTCGAAGCAGTTAAAGTCTCTGATGGCTCGGTGATTTCTACAGAAAGTGCAGTCTCCAACTCGCAGCCGTTCTCGTCCCTTACCTGGATTTCATAAGTTCCGGCAGCAAGGTCAGTGAAGGTGTTGCTTGACTGCTCGGTGCCGTCTATGATAAAGGTGTACGGTTCTGTGCCACCTTGTGCAGTTACCGTAATCTCACCGTCTGATCCGCCGTGGCAGTTAACATCTGTTTCTTCAGTCGAAGCGGTTAAAGTTTCTGAAGGTTCAGAAATAGTTACAGATAGCGCTGTTTCAAGTTCGCAACCGTTCTCGTCCCTTACCTGGATCTCATAAGTTCCGGCTGATAGGTCTGTGAAAGTATTGTTTGACTGCTCAGTACCGTCAATGATATAGGTGTACGGCTCGGTGCCACCTTGTGCAGTTACCGTGATCTCACCGTCAGTTCCGCCGTAGCAGTTAACGTCGGTTTCTTCGGTCGAAGCAGTCAATGTTTCAGAAGGTTCTGTAATTTCTACAGAAAGTGCAGCTTCAAGTTCGCAACCGTTCTCGTCCCTTACCTGGATTTCATACGTTCCGGCAGCAAGATCCGTGAAGGTGTTGCTTGACTGCTCAGTGCCGTCTATAATAAAGGTGTACGGTTCTGTGCCACCTTGTGCAGTTACCGTAATCTCACCGTCTGATCCGCCGTGGCAGTTTACATCGGTCTCTTCGGTCGAAGCAGTTAAAGTTTCTGAAGGCTCTGCGATAGTTACTGAAAGTGTTGTCTCCAACTCGCAACCGTTCTCGTCCCTCACCTGGATTTCATAAGTTCCGGCAGCAAGGTCTGTGAAGATGTTGCTTGATTGCTCAGTGCCGTCAATGATATAAACATAAGGTTCTGTGCCGCCTTGTGCGGTCACCGTGATCTCTCCGTCTGTTCCGCCGAAACAGTTAACATCCGTTTCTTCGGTTGAAGCAGTTAAAGTCTCTGATGGCTCGGTGATCTCTACAGAAATCGCAGTTGCCAACTCGCAACCGTTCTCGTCCCTAACTTGGATTTCATAAGTTCCGGCTGATAGGTCTGTGAAGGTGTTGCTTGACTGTTCTGCTCCGTCAATGACATAAACATAAGGCTCAGTACCGCCTTGCGCGGTTACCGTGATCTCACCGTCTGTTCCGCCGTGGCAGTTCACGTCGGTTTCTTCGGTTGAAGCAGTTAAAGTTTCTGAAGGCTCATTGATAGTGACGGAAAGTGCTGTCTCCAACTCACAACCATTTTCGTCCCTTACCTGGATCTCATAAGTTCCGGCAGCTAGATCTGTGAAAACATTGCTTGACTGCTCGGTGCCGTCTATGATATAGGTGTACGGCTCGGTTCCGCCTTGCGCAGTAACCGCAATTTCCCCATCAGATCCGCCGAAACAGTTAACATCCGTTTCTTCGGTTGAAGCAGTTAAAGTCTCTGATGGCTCGGTGATCTCTACAGAAATCGCAGTTGCCAACTCGCAACCGTTCTCGTCCCTAACTTGGATTTCATAAGTTCCGGCTGATAGGTCTGTGAAGATGTTGCTTGATTGCTCAGTGCCGTCAATGATATAAACATAAGGTTCTGTGCCGCCTTGTGCAGTTACCGTAACCTCACCGTCTGATCCGCCGTGGCAGTTTACATCGGTCTCTTCGGTCGAAGCAGTTAAAGTTTCTGAAGGCTCTGCGATAGTGACAGAAATCGCCGTCTCCAACTCGCAGCCATTCTCGTCCCTTACCTGGATCTCGTAGGTTCCGGCAGCTAGGTCAGTGAAAGTATTAGAAGATTGCTCAGTACCATCTATTATAAAGACATATGGCTCAGTTCCACCTTGTGCGGTTACCGTGATCTCTCCGTCTGTTCCGCCAAAGCAGTTAACGTCGGTTTCTTCGGTTGAAGCAGTTAAAGTTTCTGAAGGCTCAGTAATTTCTACAGAAAGTACTGTCTCCAACTCACAGCCGTTCTCGTCCCTTACCTGGATTTCGTAAGTTCCAGCTGACAAGTCAGTAAAAGTGTTTGATGACTGCTCAGCTCCATCTATTATAAAGGTGTATGGTTCGGTACCGCCTTGTGCCGTTACCGTGATTTCACCGTCTGTTCCGCCGAAGCAGTTAACGTCGGTTTCTTCGGTCGAAGCAGTCAATGTCTCAGAAGGCTCAGTAATTTCTACAGAAAGTGCCGTCTCCAACTCGCAACCGTTCTCGTCCCTCACCTGGATTTCATAAGTTCCGGCTGATAGGTCTGTGAAGGTGTTGCTTGATTGCTCAGTGCCGTCAATGATATAAACATAAGGTTCTGTTCCGCCTTGGGCAGTTACCGTGATCTCACCGTCAGTTCCGCCGTAGCAGTTAACGTCGGTTTCTTCTGTCGAAGCGGTTAACGTTTCAGATGGCTCTGTGATCTCTACAGAAAGTGCTGTTGCAAGCTCGCAACCGTTCTCGTCCCTTACCTGGATCTCGTAAGTTCCGGCAGCAAGATCCGTGAAAGTGTTGCTTGACTGCTCGGTGCCATCTATTATAAAGGTGTACGGCTCAGTTCCACCTTGCGCGGTTACCGTGATCTCACCGTCTGTTCCGCCGTAGCAGTTAACGTCGGTTTCTTCAGTCGAAGCAGTTAAAGTTTCAGAAGGTTCTGTGATCTCTACAGAAATCGCTGTCTCCAACTCGCAGCCATTTTCGTCTCTTACCTGGATTTCATAAGTTCCGGCTGATAGGTCAGAGAAAGTATTGCTTGACTGCTCGGTGCCATCTATTATAAAGGTGTACGGCTCAGTTCCACCTTGCGCGGTTACCGTGATCTCACCGTCAGTTCCGCCGTAGCAGTTAACGTCGGTTTCTTCTGTTGATGCAGTCAACGTTTCTGACGGTTCTGCAATTTCTACAGAAAGCGCTGTCGCCAACTCGCAACCGTTCTCATCCCTTACCTGGATTTCGTAAGTTCCGGCAGCTAGATCTGTGAAAGTGTTGCTTGATTGCTCAGTGCCATCTATGATATAGATGTACGGTTCTGTTCCGCCTTGCGCAGTAACCGCAATTTCCCCATCAGATCCGCCGAAACAGTTAACATCCGTTTCTTCGGTTGAAGCAGTTAAAGTTTCTGAAGGCTCGGTAATTTCTACAGAAAGCGCAGTCTCCAACTCGCAGCCGTTCTCGTCCCTTACCTGAATTTCATAAGTTCCAGCTGATAGATCAGAGAAAGTATTGCTTGATTGCTCAGTGCCGTCAATGATATAAACATATGGCTCGATTCCACCTTGGGCAGTTACCGTGATTTCACCGTCTGTTCCGCCGTGGCAGTTAACATCGGTTTCTTCTGTCGAAGCAGTTAAAGTCTCTGATGGCTCGGTGATTTCTACAGAAAGTGCCGTCTCCAACTCGCAGCCGTTCTCGTCCCTAACTTGGATTTCATAAGTTCCGGCAGCAAGATCCGTGAAGGTGTTGCTTGACTGCTCAGTGCCGTCTATAATAAAGGTGTACGGTTCTGTGCCACCTTGTGCAGTTACCGTAATCTCACCGTCTGATCCGCCGTGGCAGTTTACATCGGTCTCTTCGGTCGAAGCAGTTAAAGTTTCTGAAGGCTCTGCGATAGTTACTGAAAGTGTTGTCTCCAACTCGCAACCGTTCTCGTCCCTCACCTGGATTTCATAAGTTCCGGCAGCAAGGTCTGTGAAGATGTTGCTTGATTGCTCAGTGCCGTCAATGATATAAACATAAGGTTCTGTGCCGCCTTGTGCGGTCACCGTGATCTCTCCGTCTGTTCCGCCGAAACAGTTAACATCCGTTTCTTCGGTTGAAGCAGTTAAAGTCTCTGATGGCTCGGTGATCTCTACAGAAATCGCAGTTGCCAACTCGCAACCGTTCTCGTCCCTAACTTGGATTTCATAAGTTCCGGCTGATAGGTCTGTGAAGGTGTTGCTTGACTGTTCTGCTCCGTCAATGACATAAACATAAGGCTCAGTACCGCCTTGCGCGGTTACCGTGATCTCACCGTCTGTTCCGCCGTGGCAGTTCACGTCGGTTTCTTCGGTTGAAGCAGTTAAAGTTTCTGAAGGCTCATTGATAGTGACGGAAAGTGCTGTCTCCAACTCACAACCATTTTCGTCCCTTACCTGGATCTCATAAGTTCCGGCAGCTAGATCTGTGAAAACATTGCTTGACTGCTCGGTGCCGTCTATGATATAGGTGTACGGCTCGGTTCCGCCTTGCGCAGTAACCGCAATTTCCCCATCAGATCCGCCGAAACAGTTAACATCCGTTTCTTCGGTTGAAGCAGTTAAAGTCTCTGATGGCTCGGTGATCTCTACAGAAATCGCAGTTGCCAACTCGCAACCGTTCTCGTCCCTAACTTGGATTTCATAAGTTCCGGCTGATAGGTCTGTGAAGATGTTGCTTGATTGCTCAGTGCCGTCAATGATATAAACATAAGGTTCTGTGCCGCCTTGTGCGGTCACCGTGATCTCTCCGTCTGTTCCGCCGTGGCAGTTAACATCTGTTTCTTCGGTCGAAGCAGTTAAAGTCTCTGATGGCTCGGTGATTTCTACAGAAAGTGCCGTCTCCAACTCGCAGCTGTTCTCGTCCCTAACCTGAATCTCATACGTTCCGGCAGCTAGATCTGTGAAAGTGTTGCTTGACTGCTCTGCTCCATCTATTATAAAGGTGTACGGCTCAGTACCGCCTTGTACGGTTACCGTGATCTCTCCGTCTGTTCCGCCAAAGCAGTTAACGTCGGTTTCTTCGGTTGAAGCAGTTAAAGTTTCTGAAGGCTCGGTGATTTCTACAGAAAGTGCCGTCTCCAACTCGCAGCCGTTCTCGTCCCTTACCTGGATTTCATACGTTCCGGCTGACAGGTCAGTAAAAGTGTTTGATGATTGCTCAGCTCCATCTATTATAAAGGTGTATGGTTCGGTACCGCCTTGTGCCGTTACCGTGATCTCTCCGTCTGTTCCGCCGTAGCAGTTAACGTCGGTTTCTTCAGTCGAAGCAGTTAAAGTCTCTGATGGCTCGGTGATTTCTACAGAAAGTGCAGTCTCCAACTCGCAGCCGTTCTCGTCCCTTACTTGGATTTCATAAGTTCCGGCAGCAAGATCAGTGAAGGTGTTTGATGATTGCTCAGTGCCATCAATTATATACGTGTATGGTTCGGTACCGCCTTGTGCCGTTACCGTGATCTCACCGTCAGTTCCGCCGTAGCAGTTAACATCCGTTTCTTCAGTTGAAGCAGTCAACGTCTCTGATGGCTCGGTGATCTCTACAGAAAGTGCCGTCTCCAACTCACAACCGTTATCGTCCCTCACCTGGATCTCATAAGTTCCGGCTGACAAGTCAGTAAATACATTACTGGATTGCTCAGAACCATCTATTATAAAGACATATGGCTCAGTTCCACCTTGTGCCGTTACCGTGATCTCTCCGTCCGATCCGCCATAACAGTTAACGTCCGTTTCCTCAGTCGAAGCGGTTAAAGTTTCAGAAGGTTCTGTGATCTCTACAGAAATCGCTGTCTCCAACTCGCAGCCGTTCTCGTCCCTTACCTGGATTTCGTAAGTTCCGGCAGCAAGATCCGTGAAAGTGTTGCTTGACTGCTCGGTGCCATCTATTATAAAGGTGTACGGCTCAGTACCGCCTTGCGCGGTTACCGTGATCTCACCGTCAGTTCCGCCGTAGCAGTTAACGTCGGTTTCTTCTGTCGAAGCAGTTAAGGTCTCAGAAGGTTCTGCGATAATGACAGATAGTGCAGTCTCTAGTTCACAACCGTTCTCGTCCCTTACCTGGATCTCATAAGTTCCGGCTGATAGGTCTGTGAAGGTGTTGCTTGATTGCTCAGTGCCGTCAATGATATAAACATAAGGCTCAGTACCACCTTGTGCGGTCACCGTAATCTCACCGTCTGTTCCGCCAAAGCAGTTAACGTCGGTTTCTTCGGTTGAAGCAGTTAAAGTTTCTGAAGGCTCGGTGATTTCTACAGAAAGTGCCGTCTCCAACTCGCAGCCGTTCTCGTCCCTTACCTGGATTTCATACGTTCCGGCTGACAGGTCAGTAAAAGTGTTTGATGATTGCTCAGCTCCATCTATTATAAAGGTGTATGGTTCGGTACCGCCTTGTGCCGTTACCGTGATCTCTCCGTCTGTTCCGCCGTAGCAGTTAACGTCGGTTTCTTCAGTCGAAGCAGTTAAAGTCTCTGATGGCTCGGTGATTTCTACAGAAAGTGCAGTCTCCAACTCGCAGCCGTTCTCGTCCCTTACTTGGATTTCATAAGTTCCGGCAGCAAGATCAGTGAAGGTGTTTGATGATTGCTCAGTGCCATCAATTATATACGTGTATGGTTCGGTACCGCCTTGTGCCGTTACCGTGATCTCACCGTCAGTTCCGCCGTAGCAGTTAACATCCGTTTCTTCAGTTGAAGCAGTCAACGTCTCTGATGGCTCGGTGATCTCTACAGAAAGTGCCGTCTCCAACTCACAACCGTTATCGTCCCTCACCTGGATCTCATAAGTTCCGGCTGACAAGTCAGTAAATACATTACTGGATTGCTCAGAACCATCTATTATAAAGACATATGGCTCAGTTCCACCTTGTGCCGTTACCGTGATCTCTCCGTCCGATCCGCCATAACAGTTAACGTCCGTTTCCTCAGTCGAAGCGGTTAAAGTTTCAGAAGGTTCTGTGATCTCTACAGAAATCGCTGTCTCCAACTCGCAGCCGTTCTCGTCCCTTACCTGGATTTCGTAAGTTCCGGCAGCAAGATCCGTGAAAGTGTTGCTTGACTGCTCGGTGCCATCTATTATAAAGGTGTACGGCTCAGTACCGCCTTGCGCGGTTACCGTGATCTCACCGTCAGTTCCGCCGTAGCAGTTAACGTCGGTTTCTTCTGTCGAAGCAGTTAAGGTCTCAGAAGGTTCTGCGATAATGACAGATAGTGCAGTCTCTAGTTCACAACCGTTCTCGTCCCTTACCTGGATCTCATAAGTTCCGGCTGATAGGTCTGTGAAGGTGTTGCTTGATTGCTCAGTGCCGTCAATGATATAAACATAAGGCTCAGTACCACCTTGTGCGGTCACCGTAATCTCACCGTCTGTTCCGCCGTAGCAGTTAACATCTGTTTCTTCGGTCGATGCAGTTAAAGTTTCTGACGGCTCCGTGATCTCTACAGAAATCGCAGTTGCCAACTCGCAACCGTTCTCGTCCCTAACTTGGATTTCATACGTTCCGGCAGCAAGGTCGGTGAAAGTATTAGAAGATTGCTCTGCTCCATCTATTATAAAGGTGTACGGCTCGGTACCACCTTGTGCAGTCACCGTAATCTCACCGTCTGTTCCGCCGTAGCAATTAACATCTGTTTCTTCAGTTGAAGCAGTCAACGTTTCAGAAGGCTCTCCGATAATGACAGAAAGTGCAGTCTCCAACTCGCAACCGTTATCGTCCCTTACCTGGATCTCGTAAGTTCCGGCAGCAAGATCTGTGAAGGTGTTGCTTGACTGCTCAGTGCCATCTATGCTATAGGTGTATGGCTCGGTGCCGCCTTGTGCAGTTACCGTGATCTCTCCGTCTGTTCCGCCGTAGCAGTTAACGTCGGTTTCTTCGGTCGATGCAGTTAAAGTTTCTGACGGCTCCGTGATCTCTACAGAAATCGCAGTTGCTAACTCGCAACCGTTCTCGTCCCTAACTTGGATTTCATAAGTTCCGGCTGATAGGTCTGTGAAGATGTTGCTTGATTGCTCAGTGCCGTCAATGATATAAACATAAGGTTCTGTTCCGCCTTGTGCGGTTACCGTAATCTCTCCGTCTGTTCCGCCAAAGCAGTTAACGTCGGTTTCTTCTGTTGATGCAGTCAACGTTTCTGACGGTTCTGCAATTTCTACAGAAAGTGCTGTCTCCAACTCACATCCGTTCTCGTCCCTAACGTGGATTTCATAAGTTCCGGCTGATAGGTCTGTGAAGATGTTGCTTGATTGCTCAGTGCCGTCAATGATATAAACATAAGGTTCTGTTCCGCCTTGGGCAGTTACCGTGATCTCTCCGTCTGTTCCGCCGTAGCAGTTAACGTCGGTTTCTTCTGTCGAAGCGGTTAACGTTTCTGACGGCTCCGTGATCTCTACAGAAATCGCAGTTGCCAACTCGCAACCGTTCTCGTCCCTAACTTGGATTTCATAAGTTCCGGCGGAAAGGTCTGTGAAGGTGTTGCTTGATTGCTCAGTGCCGTCAATGATATAAACATAAGGTTCAGTACCGCCTTGTGCGGTTACCGTGATCTCACCGTCTGTTCCGCCGAAGCAGTTAACGTCGGTTTCTTCTGTCGAAGCGGTTAACGTTTCAGATGGCTCGGTGATTTCTACAGAAAGTGCCGTCTCCAACTCGCAACCGTTCTCGTCCCTTACTTGGATTTCATAAGTTCCGGCGGAAAGGTCTGTGAAAGTATTGCTTGATTGCTCAGTACCGTCTATAATAAAGGTGTACGGTTCTGTACCACCTTGCGCAGTTACCGTGATTTCACCATCTGACCCTCCAAAGCAGTTAACGTCGGTTTCTTCTGTTGAAGCGGTCAGTGTTTCAGATGGCTCATTGATAGTGACAGAAAGTGCCGTCTCCAACTCGCAACCGTTATCGTCCCTTACCTGAATCTCGTAAGTTCCGGCAGCAAGATCAGCGAAGGTGTTGCTTGACTGCTCGGTGCCGTCTATAATATAAACATAAGGCTCAGTACCACCTTGTGCGGTCACCGTGACCTCTCCGTCCGTTCCGCCGAAGCAATTCACGTCGCTTTCTTCTGTTGAAGCAGTTAAAGTTTCTGACGGTTCAGTGATCTCTACAGAAAGTGCCGTCTCCAACTCGCAGCCATTCTCGTCCCTTACCTGGATCTCGTAAGTTCCGGCAGCTAAGTCAACAAAAGTATTGCTTGACTGCTCAGCACCATCTATTATAAAGGTGTATGGCTCAGTGCCACCTTGGGCAGTTACCGTGATCTCTCCGTCTGATCCGCCGAAGCAGTTTACATCCGTTTCTTCAGTTGAAGCAGTTAAAGTTTCAGAAGGTTCTGTAATTTCTACAGAAAGTGCTGTCTCCAACTCGCAACCGTTCTCGTCCCTAACTTGGATTTCATACGTTCCGGCTGATAGGTCTGTGAAGGTGTTGCTTGATTGCTCAGTGCCGTCAATGATATAAACATAAGGTTCAGTACCACCTTGTGCAGTTACCGTGATCTCTCCGTCTGTTCCGCCGTAGCAGTTCACGTCAGTTTCCTCAGTTGAAGCAGTTAAAGTCTCTGATGGCTCGGTGATAGTTACAGAAAGTGCAGTCTCCAACTCGCAGCCGTTCTCGTCCCTAACCTGAATCTCATACGTTCCGGCAGCAAGGTCGGTGAAAGTATTAGAAGATTGCTCTGCTCCATCTATTATAAAGGTGTACGGCTCAGTACCGCCTTGTGCGGTTACCGTGATTTCACCATCTGTTCCGCCGAAGCAGTTAACATCCGTTTCCTCAGTTGAAGCAGCTAAAGTTTCTGACGGCTCGGTGATTTCTACAGAAAGTGCTGTCTCCAACTCACATCCGTTCTCGTCCCTTACCTGGATCTCGTAAGTTCCAGCTGACAAGTCAGTAAAAGTGTTTGATGACTGTTCTGCTCCGTCTATTATATAGGTGTATGGTTCAGTACCACCTTGTGCGGTCACCGTGATCTCGCCGTCTGTTCCGCCGTAGCAGTTAACATCGGTTTCCTCAGTCGAAGCAGTTAAAGTTTCTGACGGTTCAGTGATTTCTACAGAAAGTGCCGTCTCCAACTCACAACCGTTATCGTCCCTTACCTGGATTTCATACGTTCCGGCTGACAGGTCAGTAAAAGTGTTTGATGATTGCTCAGCTCCATCTATTATAAAGGTGTATGGTTCGGTACCGCCTTGTGCCGTTACCGTGATCTCTCCGTCTGTTCCGCCGTAGCAGTTAACGTCGGTTTCTTCAGTCGAAGCAGTTAAAGTCTCTGATGGCTCGGTGATTTCTACAGAAAGTGCAGTCTCCAACTCGCAGCCGTTCTCGTCCCTTACTTGGATTTCATAAGTTCCGGCAGCAAGATCAGTGAAGGTGTTTGATGATTGCTCAGTGCCATCAATTATATACGTGTATGGTTCGGTACCGCCTTGTGCCGTTACCGTGATCTCACCGTCAGTTCCGCCGTAGCAGTTAACATCCGTTTCTTCAGTTGAAGCAGTCAACGTCTCTGATGGCTCGGTGATCTCTACAGAAAGTGCCGTCTCCAACTCACAACCGTTATCGTCCCTCACCTGGATCTCATAAGTTCCGGCTGACAAGTCAGTAAATACATTACTGGATTGCTCAGAACCATCTATTATAAAGACATATGGCTCAGTTCCACCTTGTGCCGTTACCGTGATCTCTCCGTCCGATCCGCCATAACAGTTAACGTCCGTTTCCTCAGTCGAAGCGGTTAAAGTTTCAGAAGGTTCTGTGATCTCTACAGAAATCGCTGTCTCCAACTCGCAGCCGTTCTCGTCCCTTACCTGGATTTCGTAAGTTCCGGCAGCAAGATCCGTGAAAGTGTTGCTTGACTGCTCGGTGCCATCTATTATAAAGGTGTACGGCTCAGTACCGCCTTGCGCGGTTACCGTGATCTCACCGTCAGTTCCGCCGTAGCAGTTAACGTCGGTTTCTTCTGTCGAAGCAGTTAAGGTCTCAGAAGGTTCTGCGATAATGACAGATAGTGCAGTCTCTAGTTCACAACCGTTCTCGTCCCTTACCTGGATCTCATAAGTTCCGGCTGATAGGTCTGTGAAGGTGTTGCTTGATTGCTCAGTGCCGTCAATGATATAAACATAAGGCTCAGTACCACCTTGTGCGGTCACCGTAATCTCACCGTCTGTTCCGCCGTAGCAGTTAACATCTGTTTCTTCGGTCGATGCAGTTAAAGTTTCTGACGGCTCCGTGATCTCTACAGAAATCGCAGTTGCCAACTCGCAACCGTTCTCGTCCCTAACTTGGATTTCATACGTTCCGGCAGCAAGGTCGGTGAAAGTATTAGAAGATTGCTCTGCTCCATCTATTATAAAGGTGTACGGCTCGGTACCACCTTGTGCAGTCACCGTAATCTCACCGTCTGTTCCGCCGTAGCAATTAACATCTGTTTCTTCAGTTGAAGCAGTCAACGTTTCAGAAGGCTCTCCGATAATGACAGAAAGTGCAGTCTCCAACTCGCAACCGTTATCGTCCCTTACCTGGATCTCGTAAGTTCCGGCAGCAAGATCTGTGAAGGTGTTGCTTGACTGCTCAGTGCCATCTATGCTATAGGTGTATGGCTCGGTGCCGCCTTGTGCAGTTACCGTGATCTCTCCGTCTGTTCCGCCGTAGCAGTTAACGTCGGTTTCTTCGGTCGATGCAGTTAAAGTTTCTGACGGCTCCGTGATCTCTACAGAAATCGCAGTTGCTAACTCGCAACCGTTCTCGTCCCTAACTTGGATTTCATAAGTTCCGGCTGATAGGTCTGTGAAGATGTTGCTTGATTGCTCAGTGCCGTCAATGATATAAACATAAGGTTCTGTTCCGCCTTGTGCGGTTACCGTAATCTCTCCGTCTGTTCCGCCAAAGCAGTTAACGTCGGTTTCTTCTGTTGATGCAGTCAACGTTTCTGACGGTTCTGCAATTTCTACAGAAAGTGCTGTCTCCAACTCACATCCGTTCTCGTCCCTAACGTGGATTTCATAAGTTCCGGCTGATAGGTCTGTGAAGATGTTGCTTGATTGCTCAGTGCCGTCAATGATATAAACATAAGGTTCTGTTCCGCCTTGGGCAGTTACCGTGATCTCTCCGTCTGTTCCGCCGTAGCAGTTAACGTCGGTTTCTTCTGTCGAAGCGGTTAACGTTTCTGACGGCTCCGTGATCTCTACAGAAATCGCAGTTGCCAACTCGCAACCGTTCTCGTCCCTAACTTGGATTTCATAAGTTCCGGCGGAAAGGTCTGTGAAGGTGTTGCTTGATTGCTCAGTGCCGTCAATGATATAAACATAAGGTTCAGTACCGCCTTGTGCGGTTACCGTGATCTCACCGTCTGTTCCGCCGAAGCAGTTAACGTCGGTTTCTTCTGTCGAAGCGGTTAACGTTTCAGATGGCTCGGTGATTTCTACAGAAAGTGCCGTCTCCAACTCGCAACCGTTCTCGTCCCTTACTTGGATTTCATAAGTTCCGGCGGAAAGGTCTGTGAAAGTATTGCTTGATTGCTCAGTACCGTCTATAATAAAGGTGTACGGTTCTGTACCACCTTGCGCAGTTACCGTGATTTCACCATCTGACCCTCCAAAGCAGTTAACGTCGGTTTCTTCTGTTGAAGCGGTCAGTGTTTCAGATGGCTCATTGATAGTGACAGAAAGTGCCGTCTCCAACTCGCAACCGTTATCGTCCCTTACCTGAATCTCGTAAGTTCCGGCAGCAAGATCAGCGAAGGTGTTGCTTGACTGCTCGGTGCCGTCTATAATATAAACATAAGGCTCAGTACCACCTTGTGCGGTCACCGTGACCTCTCCGTCCGTTCCGCCGAAGCAATTCACGTCGCTTTCTTCTGTTGAAGCAGTTAAAGTTTCTGACGGTTCAGTGATCTCTACAGAAAGTGCCGTCTCCAACTCGCAGCCATTCTCGTCCCTTACCTGGATCTCGTAAGTTCCGGCAGCTAAGTCAACAAAAGTATTGCTTGACTGCTCAGCACCATCTATTATAAAGGTGTATGGCTCAGTGCCACCTTGGGCAGTTACCGTGATCTCTCCGTCTGATCCGCCGAAGCAGTTTACATCCGTTTCTTCAGTTGAAGCAGTTAAAGTTTCAGAAGGTTCTGTAATTTCTACAGAAAGTGCTGTCTCCAACTCGCAACCGTTCTCGTCCCTAACTTGGATTTCATACGTTCCGGCTGATAGGTCTGTGAAGGTGTTGCTTGATTGCTCAGTGCCGTCAATGATATAAACATAAGGTTCAGTACCACCTTGTGCAGTTACCGTGATCTCTCCGTCTGTTCCGCCGTAGCAGTTCACGTCAGTTTCCTCAGTTGAAGCAGTTAAAGTCTCTGATGGCTCGGTGATAGTTACAGAAAGTGCAGTCTCCAACTCGCAGCCGTTCTCGTCCCTAACCTGAATCTCATACGTTCCGGCAGCAAGGTCGGTGAAAGTATTAGAAGATTGCTCTGCTCCATCTATTATAAAGGTGTACGGCTCAGTACCGCCTTGTGCGGTTACCGTGATTTCACCATCTGTTCCGCCGAAGCAGTTAACATCCGTTTCCTCAGTTGAAGCAGCTAAAGTTTCTGACGGCTCGGTGATTTCTACAGAAAGTGCTGTCTCCAACTCACATCCGTTCTCGTCCCTTACCTGGATCTCGTAAGTTCCAGCTGACAAGTCAGTAAAAGTGTTTGATGACTGTTCTGCTCCGTCTATTATATAGGTGTATGGTTCAGTACCACCTTGTGCGGTCACCGTGATCTCGCCGTCTGTTCCGCCGTAGCAGTTAACATCGGTTTCCTCAGTCGAAGCAGTTAAAGTTTCTGACGGTTCAGTGATTTCTACAGAAAGTGCCGTCTCCAACTCACAACCGTTATCGTCCCTTACCTGGATCTCATAAGTTCCGGCTGACAAGTCAGTGAAGGTATTAGAAGATTGCTCAGCACCATCTATTATAAAGGTGTATGGCTCAGTTCCGCCTTGCGCAGTTACCGTGATTTCACCATCTGACCCGCCGAAGCAGTTAACGTCGGTTTCTTCTGTCGAAGCAGTTAATGTCTCGGACGGCTCGTTGATAACAACACTCAATGCTGTTTCTAGCTCGCAACCGTTATCGTCCCTTACCTGGATTTCATAGGTTCCGGCAGCAAGATCGGTGAAAGTATTGCCTGACTGCTCAGTACCATCTATTATATAAACATAAGGCTCCGTGCCACCTTGGGCCGTTACCGTGATTTCCCCGTCCGTTCCGCCGAAGCAATTCACGTCGCTTTCTTCTGTTGAAGCAGTTAAAGTTTCTGACGGTTCAGTGATCTCTACAGAAAGTGCTGTCTCCAACTCACATCCGTTCTCGTCCCTTACCTGGATTTCGTAAGTTCCGGCGGCAAGGTCGGTGAAAGTATTAGAAGATTGCTCTGCTCCATCTATTATAAAGGTGTACGGCTCAGTACCGCCTTGTGCCGTTACCGTGATCTCTCCGTCTGTTCCACCGAAGCAATTAACATCGGTTTCTTCTGTCGATGCAGTTAAAGTTTCTGACGGCTCCGTGATCTCTACAGAAATCGCAGTTGCCAACTCGCAACCGTTCTCGTCCCTAACCTGAATCTCATACGTTCCGGCAGCAAGGTCGGTGAAAGTATTAGAAGATTGCTCAGCTCCATCTATTATAAAGGTGTATGGTTCGGTACCGCCTTGTGCGGTTACCGTGATTTCACCGTCTGTTCCGCCGTAGCAGTTAACGTCGGTTTCTTCTGTCGATGCAGTTAAAGTCTCTGATGGCTCGGTGATTTCTACAGAAAGTGCCGTCTCCAACTCGCAACCGTTCTCGTCCCTTACCTGGATCTCGTAAGTTCCAGCTGACAAGTCAGTAAAAGTGTTTGATGACTGTTCTGCTCCGTCAATTATATAGGTGTATGGTTCGGTACCGTCTTGTGCAGTTACCGTAATCTCTCCGTCTGTTCCGCCGAAGCAGTTAACATCGGTCTCTTCTGTCGAAGCGGTCAACGTTTCAGAAGGCTCAGTAATTTCTACAGAAAGTGCAGCTTCAAGCTCGCAACCGTTCTCGTCCCTAACTTGGATTTCATAAGTTCCGGCTGATAGGTCAGAGAAAGTATTGCTTGATTGCTCAGTACCGTCAATGATATAAACATAAGGTTCTGTTCCGCCTTGTGCGGTTACCGTGATTTCACCGTCTGTTCCGCCGTGGCAGTTAACATCGGTTTCTTCGGTCGATGCAGTTAAAGTCTCTGATGGCTCGGTGATTTCTACAGAAAGTGCCGTCTCCAACTCGCAACCGTTATCGTCCCTAACTTGGATTTCATAAGTTCCGGCTGATAGGTCAACAAAAGTGTTGCTGGACTGCTCTGTTCCGTCAATGATATAAACAAAAGGCTCAGTGCCACCTTGTGCGGTCACCGTAATCTCACCGTCCGATCCGCCATAACAGTTAACGTCGGTTTCTTCGGTCGATGCAGTTAACGTTTCTGACGGCTCTGCGATAGTTACTGAAAGTGTTGTCTCCAACTCGCAACCGTTCTCGTCCCTAACTTGGATTTCATACGTTCCGGCAGCAAGGTCGGTGAAAACATTGCTTGACTGCTCGGTGCCGTCTATAATAAAGGTGTACGGTTCTGTGCCACCTTGTGCAGTTACCGTAATCTCACCGTCTGATCCGCCGTGGCAGTTAACATCGGTCTCTTCGGTCGAAGCAGTTAAAGTTTCAGATGGCTCTGTGATTTCTACAGAAAGTGCCGTCTCCAACTCGCAACCGTTCTCGTCCCTTACCTGGATCTCATAAGTTCCGGCTGATAGGTCTGTGAAGGTGTTGCTTGATTGCTCAGTGCCGTCAATGATATAAACATAAGGCTCAGTACCGCCTTGTGCAGTTACCGTGATCTCACCGTCTGTTCCGCCGAAGCAGTTAACATCGGTTTCTTCGGTTGAAGCAGTCAACGTCTCAAAAGGCTCAGTAATTTCTACAGAAAGTGCAGCTTCCAACTCGCAACCGTTCTCGTCCCTTACCTGGATTTCGTAAGTTCCGGCAGCTAGATCTGTGAAAGTGTTGCTTGATTGCTCAGTGCCATCTATGATATAGATGTACGGTTCTGTTCCGCCTTGCGCAGTTACCGTAATCTCACCGTCAGTTCCGCCGTAGCAGTTAACGTCGGTTTCTTCAGTCGAAGCAGTTAAAGTCTCTGATGGCTCGGTGATTTCTACAGAAAGTGCCGTCTCCAACTCGCAGCCGTTCTCGTCCCTAACTTGGATTTCATACGTTCCGGCTGATAGATCTGTGAAGGTGTTGCTTGATTGCTCAGTGCCGTCAATGATATAAACATAAGGTTCAGTACCGCCTTGGGCGGTTACCGTGATCTCACCGTCAGTTCCGCCGTAGCAGTTAACATCGGTTTCCTCAGTCGAAGCAGTTAAAGTTTCAGAAGGTTCTGTGATCTCTACAGAAATCGCAGTCTCCAACTCGCAGCCGTTCTCGTCCCTTACCTGGATTTCATAAGTTCCGGCTGACAGGTCAGTAAAAGTGTTTGATGACTGCTCTGCTCCATCTATTATAAAGGTGTACGGCTCAGTACCGCCTTGTGCGGTTACCGTGATCTCACCGTCTGTTCCGCCGTGGCAGTTCACGTCGGTTTCTTCGGTTGAAGCAGTTAAAGTTTCTGAAGGCTCATTGATAGTGACTGAAAGTGCTGTCTCCAACTCACAACCATTTTCGTCTCTTACCTGGATCTCGTAGGTTCCAGCGGCAAGATCTGTGAAGGTGTTGCTTGACTGTTCTGCTCCGTCAATGATATAAACATAAGGCTCAGTACCGCCTTGTGCAGTTACCGTGATCTCACCGTCTGTTCCGCCGTGGCAGTTAACATCTGTTTCTTCTGTCGAAGCAGTTAAAGTCTCTGATGGCTCGGTGATTTCTACAAAAAGTGCAGCTTCAAGCTCGCAACCGTTCTCGTCCCTTACCTGGATCTCATAAGTTCCGGCAGCTAGATCTGTGAAAGTGTTGCTTGACTGTTCTGCTCCATCTATTATAAAGGTGTATGGCTCAGTACCGCCTTGCGCCGTTACCGTGATCTCTCCGTCTGTTCCGCCGTGGCAGTTAACATCTGTTTCTTCAGTCGAAGCGGTTAAAGTTTCTGAAGGTTCAGAAATAGTTACAGATAGCGCTGTTTCAAGTTCGCAACCGTTCTCGTCCCTTACCTGGATCTCATAAGTTCCGGCTGATAGGTCTGTGAAGGTGTTGCTTGATTGCTCAGTGCCGTCAATGATATAAACATAAGGCTCAGTACCGCCTTGTGCAGTTACCGTGATCTCACCGTCTGTTCCGCCGTAGCAGTTCACGTCGGTTTCTTCTGTCGAAGCAGTTAAAGTCTCTGATGGCTCTTTGATTTCTACAAAAAGTGCAGCTTCAAGCTCGCAACCGTTCTCGTCCCTTACCTGGATCTCATAAGTTCCGGCAGCAAGATCTGTGAAGGTGTTGCTTGACTGTTCTGCTCCATCTATTATAAAGGTGTATGGCTCAGTACCGCCTTGCGCCGTTACCGTGATCTCTCCGTCTGTTCCGCCGTGGCAGTTAACATCTGTTTCTTCTGTCGAAGCGGTCAACGTTTCAGAAGGCTCTCCGATAGTGACAGAAAGTGCAGTCTCCAACTCGCAGCCGTTTTCGTCTCTTACCTGGATTTCATAAGTTCCGGCTGATAGGTCAGTAAAAGTGTTTGATGACTGTTCTGCTCCGTCTATTATATAGGTGTATGGTTCAGTACCACCTTGGGCAGTTACCGTGATCTCTCCGTCTGTTCCACCATAACAGTTAACGTCCGTTTCCTCAGTCGAAGCGGTTAAAGTTTCTGAAGGTTCTGTGATCTCTACAGAAATCGCAGTCTCCAACTCGCAACCGTTCTCGTCCCTTACCTGGATCTCGTAGGTTCCGGCAGCAAGGTCAACAAAAGTGTTGCTTGACTGCTCAGTACCGTCAATGATATAAACATAAGGTTCTGTTCCGCCTTGCGCGGTTACCGTAATCTCTCCGTCTGTTCCGCCGTAGCAGTTCACGTCAGTTTCCTCAGTTGAAGCAGTTAAAGTCTCTGATGGCTCGGTGATAGTTACAGAAAGTGCAGTCTCCAACTCGCAGCCGTTCTCGTCCCTAACCTGAATCTCATACGTTCCGGCAGCAAGGTCGGTGAAAGTATTAGAAGATTGCTCTGCTCCATCTATTATAAAGGTGTACGGCTCAGTACCACCTTGTGCGGTCACCGTAATCTCACCGTCAGTTCCGCCGTAGCAGTTAACGTCGGTTTCTTCGGTCGAAGCAGTCAATGTTTCTGAAGGCTCGGTAATTTCTACAGAAAGCGCAGTCTCCAACTCGCAGCCGTTCTCGTCCCTTACTTGGACCTCGTAAGTTCCGGCAGCAAGATCAGCGAAGGTGTTGCTTGACTGCTCGGTGCCGTCTATAATATAAACATAAGGTTCTGTACCGCCTTGTGCGGTTACCGTGATCTCACCGTCTGTTCCGCCGTAGCAGTTAACGTCGGTTTCTTCGGTCGAAGCGGTTAACGTTTCAGATGGCTCTGTGATTTCTACAGAAAGTGCCGTCTCCAACTCGCAACCGTTCTCGTCCCTTACCTGGATCTCGTAGGTTCCAGCTGACAAGTCAGTAAAAGTGTTTGATGACTGTTCTGCTCCGTCTATTATATAGGTGTATGGTTCAGTACCACCTTGGGCAGTTACCGTGATCTCTCCGTCTGTTCCACCATAACAGTTAACGTCCGTTTCCTCAGTCGAAGCGGTTAAAGTTTCAGAAGGTTCTGTGATCTCTACAGAAATCGCAGTCTCCAACTCGCAACCGTTCTCGTCCCTTACCTGGATCTCGTAAGTTCCAGCTGACAAGTCAGTAAAAGTGTTTGATGACTGTTCTGCTCCGTCTATTATATAGGTGTATGGTTCAGTACCACCTTGTGCGGTCACCGTAATCTCACCGTCAGTTCCGCCGTAGCAGTTAACGTCGGTTTCTTCGGTCGAAGCAGTCAATGTTTCAGAAGGTTCTGTAATTTCTACAGATAGCGCAGTCTCCAACTCGCAACCGTTCTCGTCCCTTACCTGGATCTCGTAGGTTCCGGCAGCAAGGTCAACAAAAGTGTTGCTTGACTGCTCAGTACCGTCAATGATATAAACATAAGGTTCTGTTCCGCCTTGCGCGGTTACCGTAATCTCTCCGTCTGTTCCGCCGTAGCAGTTAACATCGGTTTCTTCTGTCGAAGCAGTTAAAGTCTCTGATGGCTCTGTGATTTCTACAGAAAGTGCCGTCTCCAACTCGCAACCGTTCTCGTCCCTAACCTGAATCTCATACGTTCCGGCAGCAAGGTCGGTGAAAGTATTAGAAGATTGGTCTGCTCCATCTATTATAAAGGTGTACGGCTCAGTACCGCCTTGTGCCGTTACCGTGATCTCTCCGTCTGTTCCGCCGTAGCAGTTAACATCGGTTTCTTCGGTTGAAGCAGTCAACGTCTCAGAAGGCTCAGTAATTTCTACAGAAAGTGCAGCTTCCAACTCGCAACCATTCTCGTCCCTTACCTGGATCTCGTAGGTTCCGGCTGATAGGTCTGTGAAGGTGTTGCTTGACTGTTCTGCTCCGTCAATGACATAAACATAAGGCTCAGTACCGCCTTGCGCGGTTACCGTGATCTCACCGTCTGTTCCGCCGTGGCAGTTCACGTCGGTTTCTTCGGTTGAAGCAGTTAAAGTTTCTGAAGGCTCATTGATAGTGACGGAAAGTGCTGTCTCCAACTCACAACCATTTTCGTCCCTTACCTGGATCTCATAAGTTCCGGCAGCAAGATCCGTGAAAGTGTTGCTTGACTGCTCGGTGCCATCTATTATAAAGGTGTACGGCTCAGTTCCACCTTGGGCAGTTACCGTGATCTCACCGTCTGTTCCGCCGAAGCAGTTAACGTCGGTTTCTTCTGTCGAAGCGGTTAACGTTTCAGAAGGCTCTCCGATAGTGACAGAAAGTGCTGTCTCCAACTCGCAGCCATTTTCGTCTCTTACCTGGATTTCATAAGTTCCGGCTGATAGGTCAGAGAAAGTATTGCTTGATTGCTCAGTACCGTCAATGATATAAACATAAGGTTCTGTTCCGCCTTGCGCGGTTACCGTGATCTCACCGTCAGTTCCGCCGTAGCAGTTAACGTCGGTTTCTTCGGTCGAAGCAGTCAATGTTTCAGAAGGTTCTGTGATTTCTACAGAAAGTGCAGCTTCAAGTTCGCAACCGTTCTCGTCCCTTACCTGGATCTCGTAAGTTCCGGCAGCAAGATCAGTGAAGGTGTTTGATGATTGCTCAGTGCCATCAATTATATACGTGTATGGTTCGGTACCGCCTTGGGCAGTTACCGTGATCTCTCCGTCTGTTCCACCATAACAGTTAACGTCCGTTTCCTCAGTCGAAGCAGTTAAAGTTTCAGAAGGTTCTGTGATCTCTACAGAAATCGCAGTCTCCAACTCGCAACCGTTATCGTCCCTTACCTGAATTTCATAAGTTCCAGCTGATAGATCAGAGAAAGTATTGCTTGATTGCTCAGTGCCATCAATTATAAAGGTGTACGGCTCAGTTCCACCTTGCGCGGTTACCGTGATCTCACCGTCAGTTCCGCCGTAGCAGTTAACGTCGGTTTCTTCAGTCGAAGCAGTTAATGTTTCGGAAGGCTCAGTAATAGTTTGTGATGGTAAAGAGGCTTCGCAACCATTGGCATCTCTAATAGAAAGCTCATAAGTGTCAGGGCTGAGACTTTCAAAAGTATTATTCGAATCAAAACTTCCTCCGTTAATAGAAAACTCAAAAGGTGCTTCTCCTGTTTCTGGAGTAATAGTAATAGCTCCATTTTCCTCCCCATGACAAGTTACATCTGAAGATTCAACACTTGCTGTTGGGTTAGGACTAATCTCAATCGTGCCTGTCTCACTAACTTGGTCACAGTCATTATCACTGGTAGTGGTAACTGTGTAATCAAACACACCAAACTCTGTAGCTGTACCACTTATAGAAAAAACACCCGAACTGAAGTTTCCTTCAATTCCAGTTGGAAGGCCTGTAACTGACGCTCCGGTGCCACCACCTCCAATAGCATATGTAATTTCGTTTATAGCGTTCCCTTCACATGAAAGTTGCGAGGCTGTTTCAGGGGCAGAAGTAAGGGCAATGGTGCTATGTTGGTTTACTGTAAGTGTAGCTACCTCAGAATACTCATTATCAGGACAACTATTTACAAAAACCCGATACTCATTATCATTCTGCGATGGATTAATATCCGAAACAGTATAAGAAGAAGAGTTAGCCCCGGAGATATCTGTCCATTCTCCACCACTCTCTCTCACTTGCCACTGATAAACTGCAGGACTTGTCGAACTTAAACTGACAGAAAAAACCACATCTTCTCCTTCACACATAACCTGGCTTTCGGGATGCTGATCAAAAGTAACTTCGCCCCCACCTACTGTAAGGTTTTCGGTATCGTAATTTCCCCAATTAGGATTAGGTTCTTTATTAATAACCAATCCATCTCCACCTTCCAAGGTTCCACCAGAGTTTACAGTAAATGTCCCCCCTACATTTAGATATGGACATATACCACCTGACCCTGTAATTTTAGCAGGATTACTCACCGTTGCATTACCGATAACATTTACTATTCCTCCTACATGAAGCGTACCCGATGTAATATCCATAGAGGCAAAGTTTGTGGTACCATCCAAACTTGTAAAACCAGTACCTTCATCAATCCTAAACTCGCCTCCGGTATTAAATGTACCACTATTGGTAATAATCCCGGGCGATCCACTGATCGCCACCTGACTACTTCCCTGAAAGTCAGCCGTACCAAAATTATGAAACACACCGGTTATAGTCGCACCACCTGTAACAGTAAGGTCTCCGTAATTATTTAAAGTATTATCAGCTCCAATATTAAGCTGAGATCCCAAGTTCGTCGTACCGTAATTATTAAAAACTGCGGTATTATATGAAATCATAGGATTAGCCAAAGACCTGTTCCAAGTTCCGTAGTTGTTAACAGTATAATTATCGCCCCAACTGTTGTCAATTGAAACTCCAGCAGCTATGGTAGTCCCTTCTGCAATACAAAGTACAACATTGTTTCTACCGTTGAAATTGATGGTTCCACTAAAGGTACCAGGAGTATTAATACACAACGTCTGCCCGTGGGCATTAGCAGTAATAGTCCCTCCCGTGGTGTTGATTGTTTGATCACACGACGTACATTGCCCCCACGAATAACCAGAAATTGTTAAAGTCGAGATAAAAAGAAAAAAAGAAACTAAAAGGCGAAACTTGTTCATGAATTAAATGATACTACTTATAAACTGTATTTAGCATACCAATCTTGTACGGAAAGCACAAAAAAAGGTACATATATATACATCGAATACTCCACAGGCTCTATCGAAATAACACCTGTTAAGTTTATGATTTAAAGAAAAATATGATAAGAAATTATTCTGGCGGATGGACAAAAAAAAGAAAAAATTCTGAATTATTATCTTTTTTTTACTTTTTTTTGAATAAATTTTACATCAGGCCTCGTTGTTACAATAGACTATTATGAAAAAAATACTCCCTTTTCTTACACTGTGTTTACTACTTGCTTCTAAGGATATATTGGCTCAAAAAGTAAACAAAGCAGCCAAAAAATCCTATAACAAAGGAATGTCCCATTATATGGATAATGATTTCACCGAAGCGATCAAGTACTTTTCGGTAGCAGAGGAGAATGATCCGAAAAATCCACTGATCCATTATTATAAGGGTGTGTCACTACTAAAGCATCACAGGTTGCCTTTAGCTATTGAAAGCCTAAAGAAAGCAAAATCACTAAAGCTTGAAAATGAACCTGAGTTGCATTACTATCTAGGAAGAGCATACCACTTGTATCATAAATTCAATGAAGCTATCACTAGTTACCAAACTTATTATACTCTTTTAAAGGATGCCGAAAAAAACAAAAAAGCCAAGGTGAAAAAGCTTATTGCCAATTGTGAAACGGGTATAGTCCTCATGTTTAATCCTTTGGAGGTAGAAATAGAAAACCTAGGCGAAAACATTAATACAGAAGACCCTGAATACAACCCGGTAATTTCAGCAGACGAGACAACATTATATTTTACAAGTAGAAGAAGTTCTAGCACAGGCGGTTTAATAGACCCTGAAGACGGCTACTTTTATGAAGACATTTATGTTTCTCACAAAAATGACTCTGCTTGGTCAGAGGTGGAGAAAATTGGGGGTAAAATTAACACTGAAAACCATGACGCATGTATAGGCTTATCTGCAGATGGCCAACAAATGCTGATATATAATTCTACTTCAAATAATGGGGACATATATATAAGTACACTCGAAGGAGAAAACTGGTCAAAACCAACCAGCCTCGGCCCAAATGTAAACACCGATGGATGGGAGTCTAGTGCTAGTTTGTCGGCAGACAACCAAACTTTATTTTTTACCAGCGACAGAAAAGGAGGATATGGAGGCACGGATATTTATATGTCAAAAAGAAGCAAAGCAGGCGAGTTTGGCGAGGCAATATTGCTAGGTCCCCAGGTGAACACGCCGGACGACGAAATTGCACCTTTCATACACGCTGATGGCAAAACTTTATATTTCAGTTCCCAAGGGCATAAGTCCATGGGTGGTTTTGATATTTTTTCAGTAGAAATAGATCTTGAAACAGGTGAAATACTTTCAGATCCGGAAAATATAGGTTACCCAATCAATACTGCGGATGATGACACTTATTTCGTGTGGTCTGCCGATAACACTAGGGCATATTTTTCTTCTATCAGGGAAGAAGGATTAGGAGACAAAGACATATACATGCTTGAGCGTAACATTGCATTTGCCCCACTTATTGTATGGAAAGGAAGTATAAAAGATGCCGTTACCAACAAAGCAGTAGAAGCTCAAATAGTTGTAACAGACAACAAAACGGGCAAAGAAATCGGGCGCTACACATCAAATTCAAGTTCAGGGAATTATGTGGTAATTTTACCTGCAGGAAGAAACTACGGGCTAGCCATCGAAGCGGAAGGTTATGCATTTTTCTCTAAAAACATAGACATTCCTGACCTTGAAACCTATGAAGAAATCACAGATCAAGTAGCACTGAACCCGCTGGTTAAAGGAAGTGTAATTGTACTCCGAAATGTATTTTTTGATACGGACAAGGCAGATTTGAGAAAGGAGTCTATTGCTGAACTTAATAGGCTAGCACAAATGCTTAAAGAGGAAGAAAAGGTAAAAAAAGTTGAAATAGGAGGCCACACAGATAGTGATGGCGAAGCAGAACATAATTTAAAACTATCTAAAGAAAGGGCTAAAAGTGTATATGAATACTTAATTTCTATAGGTGTGAATGAAAAAATGCTTTCGTACAAAGGCTATGGAGAAACCAAACCTCAAGTACCGAATGACAGCCCTAAAAATAAGCAGTTAAACAGAAGAACTGAAATATCGGTAATTGAATAAATGAGACCTTTATCTTAAATAAAGCATGGCATATTTGAATTACACAAAGCAATATTCTATAAATGTAGTCTCAAGGAGGCTACATTTATAGAATAAAATACCCTTAACAGGGCTTCTTTCGAACCTACTTGTTTATTGCTCTAAAATCATTTCTTTCAAGCTATCTACCCACACAGGGTGGACATTTAAGCTCTCTACCAATTGAAGCTTCTCACCTCCATGCTCTTGGAACAGCTCTTTATACTCCTCGCCAATTTCAATGGTAGTTTCCAGACAGTCTGCAACAAAAGAAGGAGAAAATGCCAAAATCTTCTTAACACCTTTATTAGCCAATTCAATTATAATATCATCAGAGTAAGGCTTTATCCACGGCGTTTTCCCTAGCCGTGACTGAAAAGCTATGGTGTATTTATCCTTTTCAATCCCCAGATTGCCAACTAACTGCCGGGTAGTCTCAAAGCATTGAGCCCTATAGCAGTATCGGTTTTTTGAGTGGTATTTAGAACAGCATTTCTCACTCAATTGACAGTAGTTATCAATGGAGGACTTAGTAATCTGCCTTTCCGGCAAACCATGATATGTAAACAAATAATGATCATACTGGTCCTCCTCCAAATACTTTTTCCCAATTTCTGCAAATGACTTGATAAACAGTGGATGATCAGCATAAGCCCCCATAAATTTGATTTCTGGTATAATCTCCCATTTACTAACAATCCTCATTGTTTCCTCATATGCAGAACCTGTAGTCGCAGAAGCATACTGAGGGAAAAGAGGCGCAACAATTAACTTATCAATACCTTTTCCTTCAAAGGCTTTCAGTGTTGAGGCCAGTGATGGGTTTTGATACCTCATTCCCAACTCCACTTGATAATCTTTTCCCAAAGCTTGCTGCAGGAGATCTTTTAGTTGAGCGCCATAAAACATAAGCGGCGAGCCTTTTTCTTCCCAAAGCTCTTGGTAAACTTTTGCTGATTTCGGCGCCCGAAAAGGTGCGATAATGAAGTTAATCAACATATACCTGTTTACAGGAGGTATATCGATAACCCTTCTATCCATCAAAAATTCTCTTAAATACTTTCTTACATCCGACACTGAAGGACTATCTGGCGTACCCAGATTTATTAAAAATATACCTGTCTTCTTTTTCATATACCTAAAATCAGCTTATTTTTCTATTACCTATAAAATACTTCATCATAGGGCCACTGGTAATACTTGTAAACAAAGCCATTACCACTATAGCCACAAACATTTCCTCATTAATAATTTGCGCTTGAAGGGCCAATAGTCCCAAAATTATTTCCATAGCCCCTCTTGCGTTCATTCCAGAACTTATGGCAAGCGACTCCCGGTTATTATATCCTGACAACCGTGCGCCAATGCTTCCCCCAATGAGTTTTCCTGCAAAAGCAATAACAATTACCAAAAAGGTTAGTTTAAAGTCGAAATTTTGAATAAAGTCCGTCCTTAACCCAATTCCAACAAAAAAGATCGGGGCAAAAATATTGTTTACAAAATGATGGATAATTTCTTTGGCCTTATCTTTAAAATGAAAAGAACTAGAAAGGGCTACTCCTAAAATAAAAGCTCCAAAAATTCCATGGATACCAATAAACTCCGTAAAAGATGCCGCCAGTAGACATAAAGCAATCGAAATGGACAATATTCCACCAGGCCATGCAAAGTTGGTATTTATCCAAGGTAAAATTTTATTGAACAAAAACCTGCCAAAAGTGAGCATCAGCAAAGAAAAGCCTATCGTAGTACCTAATGTTGCCCAAAGGTTTGTGCCAGCTGAAGGGGTAATCATGGTCAGTATAACTGCAAAAAACATCCAGCCAAGCAAATCATTTACCATAGCTGAAGTAATGATAATAACCCCAAAACCGGTTTTGAAAAGATTCAGGTCCATCAATATCCTCGCTATGACAGGGAGTGCCGTAATGGACAAAGCCGTGCCAAAGAAAAGGGAAAAGATAAATTTGTTTTCAGGCTCCACTTCCAGCAAGTCCGGCCAAAGCATTGGAACGCCAAAACCTATGGCAAATGGAACAATAATACTAAAAAAACTAATTATCGAAGCCTTTTTCCCTTGTTGCATAACCACATCCAACTCTACTTCTAGCCCAGCAATAAACAGCAAAAGAATTACTGATACTTGGGTAAAACCATCCAGCACTAAGGCTACATTGTTTTCAGAAGGGAAAATCATCTGAAAGGCTTCAGGGAAAAACATACCTAAAACAGTTGGTCCAAGTATGACTCCTGCTAAAATCTCCCCAATAACCGAAGGTTGACCTATTTTACGAAAAACTTCACCCACTAAACGGCCTCCGAACAAAATAATGCTCAAAGCCAATAATAAGTTAATTAAATCTGCATGGGTAAGTTGACTCATAACACTAGATCAGACTCTGGAATGCACAATGAGTAAACTGCACGGAAGGTTTTCCAATACATATTCCAACTCATCTGGAAAAATACGTTCAAAAAATCCTTTATGAGAATCAGCCGAATTTATTATTAAAAGGTCTGCACGATTACTCCTGGCAAAGCGCCCCATTTCATACCCCGGCTTGCCTTCTAAAAGTACAGGCTTCACCTCTGTGTTTTCCACTCCTGCTTGCTTTATTAGTTTATCCATGCGCGCATATTCTTCTTTCACCACCTGCTTTTTATAATTATTTCTGCTATCCTCAAAATCCTCATTTATAAAAGTAGCCAAACCTGAAAGCTCATTCTCCTTAACCAGAAAAACTTCAGACGTATATTCCCGTTCAGCAAAATAGGCAGCAGCTTTAACGGTATGTACTGTCTTAGGGTGTTCTGGCCCACTTACCACCATTGTGTTAAACGGCTTTGGATGCAAAGATGGCTCTTTTAACAATAATACAGAACACTTAGCCTTGCGCGAAAGTTTTCGGGAAACGGAGCCAAGATAATATCTTAGATAGCTTTCTTTTTCTAAAGCACCAGCAATCAAGAGATCAGCGGCATTCTTTTTGGATATTTTCAAAATAGAATCTACCACGTCTCCTTTTTCAAGAACCAGTTCATGCTTTACCGCCTCGGCATATTTGTCAATCAACCTTTTCAGCAGCTCCAAGTCTTCCCCTTCTTGACTGATATGAATAAAAATGAGTGATGCATCAAAGAGTTTTGCGAACCTAACAGACTCACAGATAATCTCTTCCACACGAGGAGAAAGAGCCACTGCAACAGCTATTTTTTCAAAAGGAATAGGAGCTTTTTTGATCATTTTATTAACTTCCGCAGAATTTGTTCAAAATAACACTTTTTATCATCAATTTTCAATTACACAAAATTCATTTTTTAATCCTGAAATACAAACATCTGTTCATTTTATATATCTTTGTAGCCATGGAAAAAAGGGAAGAAACACAAACTGACAATCTTTTTAAAAAGATAATAGCGCACACCAAGGAATATGGTTTTATATTTCCTTCAAGCGAAATTTATGAAGGCCTCCAATCTGTATACGACTACGGCCAAAATGGTGTAGAGCTGAAAAACAACATCAAGCACGCATGGTATAAAGCCATGACCCAGATGAACGAGAATGTAGTTGGGCTTGATTCTGCTATTTTCATGCATCCGACCACTTGGAAGGCTTCAGGTCATATAGATAGTTTCAACGATCCTATGATCGACAACAAAGACAGTAAGAAGCGTTACCGTGCAGATGTTCTTATAGAAGATAAAGCAGCTCAATATGAGCAAGAGGGGAAAAAAGAAAAAGCTGACCAACTGGTAAAAAAACTGGCCAGCCTATTAGACAACGAAGATTTACAGGGTGTTCAAGAGCTAATTGTAAATGAAGGTATAACTTGCCCAATTTCTGGTACTTCTAACTGGACTGAAGTAAGGCAGTTTAACCTGATGTTTTCTACCCAAGTAGGCTCTGTAGCGGATGACGCCAGCACCATCTATCTTCGTCCAGAGACTGCACAAGGAATTTTTGTAAACTTCTTAAATGTGCAAAAGAGTGGCCGGATGAAAGTTCCTTTTGGCATTGCACAAATAGGTAAAGCGTTTAGAAACGAAATTGTCGCCCGTCAGTTCACCTTTAGGATGAGAGAGTTTGAACAGATGGAAATGCAGTTTTTTGTACGCCCTGGCACCGAAATGGAATGGTACCAAAATTGGAAAGAAACCAGAATGAAGTGGCATAAAGCCATTGGCCTTCCTACAGAAAAGCTTCGCTTCCATGACCATGAAAAGCTAGCCCACTATGCCAATGCAGCAGTAGATGTAGAGTTCCAGTTCCCATTTGGTTTCAAAGAAATTGAAGGTATCCATTCTCGTACCGACTTTGACCTTGCAAGCCATGAGAAACATTCAAGAAAGAAGCTACAGTACTTTGACAATGAGATAAACAAAAACTATGTGCCTTATGTGGTAGAAACATCTATAGGTGCGGATAGGGTTTTCCTTGCTGTTCTTTGCAATGCCTACACCGAAGAAATGGTTGGGGAAGGCGAAAAGGCCAAAGAAAGGGTTTACCTAAAACTTCACCCGGCACTGGCTCCTGTCAAAGCAGCTATTTTACCACTTACTAAAAAAGACGGGCTTCCTGAAAAAGCCAGAAAAATATATGATGACCTGAAGTTTGACATGAACATCATATATGAAGAAAGAGACTCTATTGGAAAGCGGTACACAAGACAAGACCTTATAGGAACACCGTTTTGCATAGCTGTAGACCACCAGTCTTTGGAAGATGATACCGTAACCATCAGGCATCGGGATTCTACAGACCAAGAAAGAGTTTCCATAGCAGAACTCAAACAAAAGCTTCGCAGGGAAGTGTCCTTTAAAAGGATTTTTGAGAAACTGTAATAAATTAAACCTGAAATATGCATTAGAACTTTCTATTGCGTGGCAAAATATAATGCATAATTCAGGTTAAAAAAAGCTGTAGAAATACAGCTTTTTTTATGCTCTTTAGACTCCTGACTTACCATAGGGCCTGCTGAAAAAGTCACAAGTGTGCAAGATACGCATGGCCTTACATGAAGACGTATTGGAATACTTCTAATGTAAGGCCATAAAGTAGATTGTGCGCTTGTGGCTAGCCCAAAAAAAGTAGTGGGTTAAAAGCTTCTGAATTTACTGTGCACGGAAAAATAAGAAATAACCGAAAAACCCTTGCACCTATACCTCCTAGTTTTTTTACAAATATAAACAGGTCAGTATTTTGGGCGTTTTTCAGCGCGCCCTACCATAAACCTGAAACATTCAATAAAACTTGTGTCTTAAACATAGCGCCATAGCGCTACTATGCCTTGCGACCCAAAAGAGTCGATTTATTGTTGATTTCCTTATAACGAAACCTATCGCATATTTCAGGATAAAAGAAAACCCAAGCCAACACTCTGACAGAAAGTATTAGGACAATAGGATAAACAGCCTGGTGAAATTCCTGAGGCACTAATGTTCCAGATCCTAAAAGAACAATGGTATAGCTTAAAAAACAAAAAAGAGCATATGCTTTAAAAGCGTTGTGACGCTGTAAAAGAAAAGGGAAGATAAGGTTCAAAGGTGACGCCCACAAAATATTAAAGTTCCAGGCAGTAGATTGGTGATCTGTCCCAAACCAAAGAAACAAAAACAAAACGCCCAATAAACCAGAGATACTAAATAGCGCATAATCAAAAAGCAATAAGAAGTTACGCCTCTTAAATATGCCCAACGCAGACACTACAAGCACCAACGCAAAAAGCCCCCAGAAAAATAAAACGGGTGAAGGGAATGCATTAGCAGAGGTTTCTCTAGGAATCGGTACAAATAAATCTGATGATGAACGAATAAGCGGAGCTAAAGAATCGCTGATCAGAACCTTAGAATCGGCAATTAAATGATAAAGGTTGTATGGTAAAAAGGCACCTTCTACAGCGCTCGTTTTTTTATCAGTAGGCGTGCCCAAGGCAATAGACATACCAAAATACACCCACGGAAAGTCAGGCAAGGCTATATGTTGCCTAAAAGTTTTCCCTCCACCTTCTTCCACTGGCCAAATAAGCCGCTCCCCTAACACATCGTTAAGGAGCTTTATCTCTCGGGTGGCGCAATTATCATAAAAGAAATCATACAAATAATACCTATTCTCTAAAAGATGGTTATTGAGAAGATACTGGTAAACTTGATTACGCTCCTCTACTGAAAGATTTAGAACTTGCTCTTTAAGGCTACGGTTGTCATACGCATAGGACGCATAAAAATTATCATAAGAGCCAACTGAAAGGTAGTACTGGAGCTTTCCCTTAATAAACTTTGAGTAGAAATCAGGATCGGAAAAGCTGAAAGTGCCATAATTATAAACCAAGTCCAGATTACGCTCAGGATCACTAACCCTTATGGCAGAATGCCCATAAGCCTCATATAACTCCTCCCCTGGCCCACAAGTGATAATGCTCACCTTGCTATGCACAGACAAAGTATCAGAAAAACAGACATTGCACACACCTACACAGCATAGGGTTAATAAAATGAGCCTGGCCGATACACAAAAAAATTCCTTCAACCAATGACTGGAAGAAGGAATTTTAAAAGGTTGTAGAACATTCATATCAATAAAACGTCAGGTCAGGAATTCTGTAATTCCTTGATGGCCAACCAAGCCATAAGGCCAGCACCTGTTTGCAAGGCGTTTTCATCTATATCAAAAGTAGGCGTATGAACACCAGAAACGATACCTCTTTCTTCATTCCTGATTCCCAAGCGGTAGAAACAAGCATCTATGTGCTGGGAATAGAATGAGAAATCTTCCGCCGCCATCCATATATCAAGGTCTACCACATTCTCCGCGCCCATATATTCTATTGCAGCGTTCTTCACCCTATCGGTAAGCTCAGGGGCATTTTTAAGAAAAGGATATCCCTTTTTAATATCAAATTCACAAGATCCTCCCATTCCTTCAGCGATAGCCTCAGCCATTTTTTTCATTTTTTCATGTGCATCAGCCCTCCACGCTTCATTCATAGTCCGGAAAGTACCATCTATTTTCACCTCCTCAGGAATAACATTGGTAGCGCCATTGGCTATTATTTTACCAAAAGAAAGTACAGAAGGCACTCGTGGGTCACAGTTTCGGCTGATAATCTGCTGAAGGGCAACGATGATATGAGAAGCAATAAGTATAGGGTCAATATTTTTTTCAGGCATGGCAGCATGGCCGCCCTTTCCCTTCACAGTCACATATATTTCATCGGCACTGGCCATATACATTCCTGAGCGGAAACCTACTTTACCGGCAGGTAGAGAAGCCAGTACATGTTGCCCCAGAATACTAGAAGGCTCAGGGTTCTTTAAAACCCCTTCTTTAATCATTAAAGAAGCACCGCCGGGAAGTTTCTCTTCCCCAGGCTGGAAAATTAATTTTATAGTTCCCTCAAACTGGTCTTTTACGTCATTAAGAATCCGTGCCGCACCTAGTAAAGAAGAACTGTGTACATCGTGTCCACACGCATGCATAACACCTTCCACCTTACTTTTGTAAGACACATCGTTCGCCTCTACGATAGGCAAGGCGTCGATATCAGCACGTAAAGCAATGATCTTTTTCTCAGGGTTTTTACCTTTGATCAATGCTACAAGACCAGTTTCTGCTACTCCTGCCTCATGCTCTATACCAGCCTTCGCAAGCTGGTCTGATATGTAGTTACAGGTATTAAATTCTTTGAAAGATAACTCAGGATTGGCATGCAAATGCCTTCTATCCTTTTTTACAGTATCAAAATATTCTATTGCGAGCTTTTTTACTTGCTCCTTAAGATCACTCATTTTAAAAATTTATTCAATATTAATCTGATCAGGCACAACCAAAGCATTTGGGAATTCATCTTTCAACTGAACTAGCAAATAATTTGCCTCCAGCCTGTCTAAGCAATCCCCTACCCTAACTTTAAAGCTTGGCTGCCTGTAAGTAGTATATACATTTTCTTCTGGCAAAAAGTCATAAACGGTTTTCTTGACTTTTTTAGCTTCTTCACTGCTATTTCCTGAATAGATCAAAACTCTGTAACCTTTAACTGTTTTTACAGATTTATTCTTTTCTGAAATAGCATCCAGTTTATCATGAAGTACCTCGGTAACATCGCTCGCAATGTCTACAGTTTCTTCTTCTACATTTCTTACCTGCACATCATCCATTTCCTCCTCTTCCAGGATTTCATACTTAATCCGATATATAGAAAGATCCTCTTTATGAGGCTTTGAAGGAGATGCCTGAGGGGGATTACCCGTTGCACATGCACCCAAAGTAAAAACAGTACAAAGAAGACCGCTATAGAAAATTTTATGTACCGAAATCATAATGAATCTCTTTTAGTCATTAATTATAACGCAGCGGTTGTTGCGAATATCATCTTCCACTGTCTTAAATTTAACATCTTTTTTAATACTACCGTCTTGATACTGCACAGAAACCTTATCATTACGCCCAGCTATCTTATTAGAACGGATAGGCGCTACCTTTTCTGGTGCTTGAGTTTTGTTGGCCGCCACATTGCCACCATAGCTCAAAGGAGACTGAATATCTTCTTTATTCTCCTTCAAAGGAGCAGTTCTTGTACGAGGTTGACGCATTTCTCTAACGTCTTCCGCATCTTTGACTGGTATATCTGCCCTGGTCAGGAATGACACAATGCCTTCGTTTACTTTGCCAAGGAAAGATTTAAACAACTCAAAACCTTCAAACTTATAGATCAACAAAGGATCCTTTTGTTCATATACGGCATTTTGAACAGACTGTTTTAAATCATCCATATCCCTCAAGTGCTCTTTCCACTCAGAGTCTATGATAGACAGCGCAATATTTTTTTCCATATTATTTACCAGCTCTCTTGAATCTGGCGCTAATAGCTTCTGAATATCGCTAGAAATTTGAATAATCTTCTTACCGTCTGTAAACGGTACTACAATTCTTTCGACACCTACCCGGTTAGCTGCTATATCTTGGAATACCGGCAATGTCTTTTGAACAAGTTCTTGATTCTTTTTCTCATAGTGGACATAAACTTCGTCATAAAGTTTCAATCCTATATCTTCAGCTTTAAGCGCAAGGAATTCCTCTTTGGTAATTTTAGTATCCATACCAAAGGTACTTATGATGCTCAACCTGAAGTTGTCATAATTATCGACCGACTTATTGTTCAAGGCAATTTCTTCAGCAATATCGAACATCATGTTCATAATGTCTAGCTGCAAACGTTGCCCTTCAAGTGCATTCTTTCTACGCTTATAGATAACCTCCCTTTGGGAATTCATCACATCGTCATATTCCAGAAGCCTCTTACGCATAGCAAAGTTATTCTCCTCCACTTTTTTCTGCGCCCGCTCTATAGACTTAGAAATCATAGAGTGCTGGATAACCTCCCCTTCTTGTAGCCCCATACGGTCCATAAGACTAGCAATTCTATCAGATCCAAACAACCTCATCAGGTTGTCTTCAAGCGATACGAAGAACTGAGAAGAACCCGGGTCACCCTGACGACCGGCACGACCTCTAAGCTGCCTGTCCACACGCCTTGATTCATGTCTTTCCGTACCAATAATAGCCAAACCTCCCGCTTCCTTAGACTCAGCAGTCAACTTGATATCGGTACCCCTACCTGCCATATTCGTTGCAATAGTAACCGTAGACGTCTTACCAGCTTCAGCTACAATTTCGGCTTCTTTCTGGTGATATTTTGCATTAAGCACTTGGTGTTTAATGTTCCTCAACTTGAGCATCCGGCTCACAATTTCAGATATCTCCACCGAGGTTGTACCCACCAGCACAGGCCTTCCTGCTTGCGTGAGTTCCATAATCTCCTCTACTACCGCATTAAACTTCTCCCTCATGGTTTTATACACCTTATCTTGAAGGTCTAGTCTTGAGATAGGTCTATTCGTAGGAATAACAACCACATCAAGTTTGTAAATTTCCCAAAACTCGCCCGCCTCAGTTTCTGCTGTACCAGTCATACCAGCCAGCTTATGGTACATCCTAAAATAGTTCTGCAAAGTAATGGTAGCATACGTTTGGGTAGCTTCTTCCACCTTCACGTTTTCCTTGGCTTCCAATGCCTGATGCAGACCATCAGAATACCTTCTTCCTTCCATAACCCTTCCCGTCTGCTCATCAACGATCTTTACTTTGGCGTCTACTATAATATAATCAACATCTTTCTCAAAAAGAGTATATGCCTTCAAGAGCTGGTTTACCGAATGTATACGCTGAGCCTTTTCAGTATATTCTTTTAGTAAACTTTCTTTTTTATGGATCCGTTCTTCATCAGGAAGCGATGTATCCTCCTCTATCGCCGTAATTTCAGTGGCAATATCAGGTAGGATAAACAAGTTAGGATCTTCTCCTTCTCCTGTAATAAAGTCCAAACCTTTATCGGTAAGTTCAATATTGTTATTTTTTTCATCTATGGTAAAATACAAAGGCGCATCAGCCTCAGGCATCATCTTTGCATTTTCCTGTAAATAGACATTTTCTGTTTTTTGGAGCGTGGTTCTGTTACCAGTTTCACTCAGAAACTTAATAAGCGGTTTATTTTTAGGAAGACCTCTGTGCGCTCTCAATAAAGCAAGCCCACCATCTTTGTCATCACCCTCAGCCAGTTTCTTTTTGGCTTCAAGAAGGAAGTTTCCTACAACTTTCTTTTGAGCATCTACCAGTCTCGCCACCCTAGGTTTTAGGTCATAGAACTCATGCTCGTCACCTTTGGGAACCGGCCCTGAAATAATCAATGGCGTACGTGCATCGTCAATCAATACAGAGTCAACCTCATCGACCATGGCAAAGTGATGCTTGCGCTGCACGAGTTCATCAGAGCTTTTGGCCAAATTGTCCCTGAGGTAATCAAAGCCGAATTCGTTATTAGTACCATATATGATATCGCCCCTGTATGCAGCCTTTCTTTCGTCAGAATGTGGCTCATATTTATCAATACAGTCTACCCTTAGTCCATGAAATTCAAATAAAGGCGCCATCCACTCAGAGTCCCTTTTGGCGAGGTAATCATTGACAGTAACAATATGTACACCTCTTTCAGAGAGGGCATTAAGGTAAGCAGGCAAGGTAGCAACGAGGGTTTTACCTTCACCTGTAGCCATTTCTGCAATTTTACCCTGGTGTAGTACCACACCACCGATAAGCTGAACATCGTAATGCAGCATATCCCAGGTAATCTCCTGCCCGGCAGCGAACCAAGTATTTTTCCAGATAGCACGTTCCCCTTCTATAATCACATTGTCTTTCTTGGCAGCAAGCTCCTTGTCGTAATAGTTGGCCTCTACGATCAACTCTCCCTTTTCTTTCAATCGTCTAGCCGTTTCTTTGACCACAGCAAAAGCCATAGGCAAAACCTTAATCAAGCTATCTTCAAGATCTTTGTTCCTATCCTCCTCAAGCTTATCGATCTGTTGAAAAACAGCTTCTTTTTCAGTAACGTGCATTTTAGGGTTTTCCTCTACCCTTTTGTTCAAAGCAACAATATCGTCATCAATATGCTTAAGGTCGGCCTTGATTATATCTTTGATCTGCTGGGTCCTTAATCGTAAATCATCGTCACTGATAGGCCTCAGCTTCTCATATTCGTCATTAATTAATTGCACATAAGGAGTAAGCTCCTTTAGATCTCTTTCATTTTTTGTTCCAAAAAGAAGTGTTATACCTTTAGTAAGAAAGTCAAGCATCGCTCTGTACCGATTTCTGGTTAATAATTTTTTTCAAATAGTCGCTAAGGACAAAAAGTTTCTATACTAAAAACTTTAAGGGATATATTAGGTTTATAATAAACGTGTTTTATATTTCAATTTCACCTTTATAAACCTGTACGGCAGGACCGTTCAAATATACATTGTAATACAAACTATCATTTTTCTTAAAAGACACTGAAAGGTCACCTCCTAATGTTTTAATTTTAACAGGTTCATCAACACCTTCAGGAAAAGCAGCTATTGCCGAAGCAGTAACGCCCGTTCCACAACTCCATGTTTCATCTTCCACCCCCCGTTCATACGTTCTAACGACAAGTGAACTAGACCCTTCCTTCCGGACAAAGTTTACATTGGTCCCCTCTTTCTTAAACCTATCATTATATCGAATTTTCCGTCCTTCCTCTACTACAGGGAAATCTTTTATGGAATCAACAAATTGTATATAATGGGGAGAGCCCGTATCTAGGAAACGATCATTTCCAATAAGCTCTAAACCCTTCACGTCTACCATCTTGAGGTGAACAATGCCATTTTTCACACAGGCCTCATGCTCACCGTCTATGGCAATAAAAGAAGTAGTATCTCCAATTACGCGCAAATCGTAGGCAAATTTAACAATACACCTGCCTCCGTTACCACACATAGAACTCTGCCTGCCATCGGAGTTAAAGTAGACCATTTGGAAATCATAATTGGTATGGTCTTCTAAAAGTATAAGTCCGTCCCCGCCGATACCGAAACGCCTGTCGCACAATTTTGCAATTAATTGATGATCTTCAGGATCCAAAAGCTCCTTCCGGTTATCGATCATCACAAAATCATTACCTGTTCCCTGATATTTGTAAAAGTGTAAAATCATAATGTTCTAAAACAGGCTATAAAAATAACAAAATGAAACCGATTGTTTGTTTAAAAGGTAAAAAAAAAGCTCCAAAAAGGAGCTTTTTTTATAAAGTCGGTAGATATTTTAAGCTTTAGCTTTAGCCTTTTCTTTAGCTTTTGCACTATAAGCTTTTTTGTCTTCTTTGATTCTTGCGCTTTTACCAGTCTTACTTCTAAGATAAAATAGACGGGCACGCCTTACAACACCTTTTCTTACAAGTTCGATTTTCTCGATGCTTGGAGAAAGAATAGGGAAAATTCTCTCAACAGCGACACTAGCAGAAACCTTTCTTACGGTGAAAGTTTCACCGGTAGTACCTTGATTTCTTCTTTGTATAACAACGCCTTGATACTGCTGTACCCTTTCTTTATTACCTTCAGTAATTCTCACATGCACGTTTACTGTATCACCTGCTTTGAATTTAGGCACATTAGTAAGCTTCTCGGCATATTCAGCTTCTACGATTTTGAGTAATTCGCTCATTTTTATGGATATCTTTAAATCTCGAAAAAAACGGATTGCAAATATAAGTAAATAATACTGACAATAACACTAACTGCCAGATATTTTTTTATTTTTTTCTATTAAGTCCGGCCTTCTCAGCCTAGTCCTTTCAAGCGCCTGTTCGTGACGCCAGTCATTAATATGTTTTTCATTGCCCGAAAGCAATATTTCCGGCACTTTCATTCCTTTAAACTCAGCCGGACGGGTATATACAGGCGGTGCGAGCATATCGTCCTGAAAAGAATCAGACAAGGCCGATGTTTCATCAGACAGCACTCCAGGAATAAGCCTCAGCAAGGCATCTGTAAAAACTGCGGCAGGCAACTCTCCCCCTGACAGCACATAGTCGCCAATGCTGATTTCGTGGGTAATCAAACTTGTCCTCACCCTTTCGTCAACACCTTTATAATGACCACAGAGGATAATAATATTCTTGAGCAACGAAAAACGGTTTGCCATTCCCTGCTCAAGGCGCTGTCCGTCTGGCGACATATAAACAATCGCATCATAATCCCTTTCCGCTTTAAGCGCGGAGATACATTTATCTACAGGCTCTATCATCAAGACCATTCCAGCCCCTCCCCCATAAGCATAATCGTCGACCTGACGATGTTTAAAATCAGAATAATCCCTCAAGTCATGGACATGAAGCGATGCGAGTCCTTTGTCCTGCGCCCTTTTCAATATGGAATGTCCGAAAAAACTATCCAACAATTTGGGCAGGCATGTTATAATATCTATACGCATAAGCAATCAATCCTCTTCTTCAGTAGCATCATCATTGAGGTATAAGTCCAACAAACCTGCGGGAAGTTCAGTAAGCAAGATTTTTTTTCTATAATCAGCCTCCAGCAAAATGTTGCCATTTACAGGTATCAGCACCTCTTTTCCCTGATATGTCATGCCAATCAGGTCTTGCCCCGGCATTTCATAAACCTCATCTACCACACCCAATACCCCATGCACTTTATCATGCACGGCACATCCGACCAGTTGATTCAGCAGTACTTCTCCTTCATCCGGCTCAGGCAGCAATTCATTAGGCAGGAATATGCTTTTTCCGATTAACTCAGTGGCTTGTTCAGAATTATCAACGTCTTCAAACTTCAGAATAATGCGCTGCTGCTGTTTCAGTCGATAATCTTCAATAAAAAAAGGAATCAGCTGCTTGTTTATTTCAACAAACAGTGATTCCAAGTCAATAAATTCTTCAGGATATTTTACATCTACCTGCGCAATAACGTCGCCTTTCAGCCCATGAACTTTGGAGATAAACCCGAATTTAAAACAGGAATCCTTGTCCATAGCTCAAAAACAGATGTTATTCTGCAGTGTCTCCTTCTTTATTGTCAACAGCGTCAGCGGCTTCGCCAGCTTCTTCGGTTTTAGCATCAGCATCTTCCAAAGCAGCAGCAACTTCTGCTTGCTTAGCTTTCTGAGCTTCAATTCTAGCTTGGTTAACCTTTTCTTCAGCTTCTTGTCTAGCCTTAGCTTCTGCTGCTTTCTTATCAGTAATAGCAGTAACTTTAGCAGTTGCAGATTTTTCTTTAGCAGCTTTCCACTCTTCAAACTTCTTGTCAGCTTGCTCTTGAGTAATAGCGCCTTTGTTTACACCAACCTGAAGGTGCTTCTTAAGCATAACACCGCCATCAGACAGTAAGCTTCTAGCAGTATCAGTAGGCTGGGCACCGTTCATAACCCACTTAAGTGCTCTTTCAGCGTCAAGATCCACATCTGCTGGATTGGTATTTGGGTTATAAGTTCCCAGTTTTTCAATAAACCTACCATCACGAGGTGCTCTTGCATCTGCAACTACAATGTCATACATTGCTCTTTGTTTGCGTCCACGACGCGCTAGTCTGATTTTAACAGCCATAATTAATTAACTTTAAGTTAGCGACGGAACCCGTCCGTCTTCGGTTTTCTCAAAAGAACTGCAAAAGTACTGAAAATACTTAACAATGCAATACTAAACTTTCATATTACCAAGTAAAACACCATATTTAAATATGAGGTTTCAAGAATTTACTTAATATTGCGATATAAAATCATTCAGTCTTTATGAAACTGTGTTTTGCAACCAACAACCCAGGCAAGCTCAAAGAGATCCAAAATATCCTTGGAGACCGCTTTACGATATTAAGCCTCAAAGATATCGGATGCCATGAGGAATTGCCTGAAGAACATGAAACACTAGAAGAGAACTCTCTTCAAAAAGCAGATTATGTATATAACAAATATAATGTATCATGCTTTGCTGATGACACTGGCCTAGAAACTGAGTGTTTAAATGGCGCACCTGGTGTTTATTCGGCGCGATATGCGGGGCCAGAATGCCGTCCAGAAGACAATATAGACCTGCTCCTAAAAAACATGGAAGCCTGCTCTAACAGAAACGCCCGTTTCAGGACATCTATTACCCTAATATTAAATGGACAGGTAAAGCAATTTGAAGGTATCGTAGAAGGAAGGATTTTAGAAGGAAGAAAAGGAGACAAAGGTTTTGGGTATGACCCGATATTCAGCCCTTTGAACGACGAACGGTCTTTTGCAGAACTTACGATGGAAGAGAAAAACAAAATCAGCCACCGGGGCATAGCTGTTAGAAAGCTAACTGAATATTTACAGAGTATACAGTAATATAAAACTTACAGCCAATGAAACCCTATCTGGTCGGAATAACAGGTGGAAGCGCCTCAGGAAAAACCTTGCTACTTCAAAAGCTTCTAAGTGCTTTTGAGGAAAATGAGATATGCTTGGTTTCCCAGGACAATTACTATAAAGACCAGTCTCTACAACCCCTAGATGATAATGGCATACCAAACTATGATCAACCAGAGTCTATTGACCAAGAAAAATTTAAGGAAGACTTAAAAAAAATAAAATCTGGAGCATCTATTGAAATTAAAGAATACACTTTTAACAACCCAAACAGAGAAGCATGTACTGTTACCTGCAAACCTGCCCCCATTATCATTGCAGAAGGCATATTTATTTTTTATTATGAAGCTTTGGCCAAACAGTTTGACCTAAAAATATTTCTCGATGCCCAAGAACATATCAAATTAAAGAGAAGAATCGCCAGAGATCAAAAAGAAAGGGGATATAACGTGGAAGATGTCCTATACCGTTATGAACATCATGTGTCTCCTACTTATAAAAAATACATTGAACCGTTCAAAGAAGAGGCTGATTTAATCATTCCCAATAACAAACATTTGGACAAAGCCTTAGAAGTATTAATTGCTTTTCTAAAACATAAAATACATGGTAAATAAATTTGCTGTAATCGGTCTTGGAAAATTTGGCACTTCCATTGCGCGAAGCCTTGCCACACGTGGTGCAGAAGTGCTTGCCTTGGATTTAGACCCTGTAAAAGTAGACCAGGTAAAGGATGAAGTAGCTTACGCAGTAGTAATGAACTCTACCGATACCAAAACACTCATTGCCCATAACATTCAAAGTATGGACGCGGTAGTGGTGGCCATAGGCGACAATTTCGAATCGCTCATGCTCACTACCGTAATCTTGCTGGAATTAAAAATAAAAAGGATCATAGCAAGGGCAGGAAGTGCCCAGCAAAAAATGATCTTGGAAAAAATGGGCGTTACTGAAATTCTGTCACCGGAAGATGAAGTCGGGAAAACAGTGGCAGAAATCCTGCTCCACCCCACTATGAAAACCTTTTTGCCCCTCCCTGACGATTATGAAATTGTAGAAATCCAAACACCTGTTAAAATTTCGAACCGTGCAGTAAAAGACATAGGGCTACGCGAACGCTACAACCTGAACCTGATAACGATTAAAAGAAATTTTGAGGAAGTGCGCGAAGGCGAAACAGTCAACGTAGAGCATGTAATAGGTGTACCTAAAGGAGATACCATATTATATGAGAATGACATCATCATAATTTTAGGAAAAGCAAAAGACGTAGACAAATTTGTCGAAGTAAACAGCTAAACAGGTGTGGAAACCAAACTTTTTCAAGGGTAAATTATTAATCAATATAAAACAATCAATAAGACCATGGAGCTAAAACAAGAGTTTGAAAACGCGGTAGCAAAATCTCAGTCATTGCCTAACCAGCCCAACGATAACCTACTGAGGATTTACAGCTTGTACAAGCAAGCTACAGAAGGTGATGTAAATATAGACAAACCTAGCAACCCATTTGATATCAAAGGCAATGCAAAATACGCAGCTTGGGAAAGCTTAAAGGGCATGTCTAAAGAAGAAGCGATGAAAGAATATATCGACTTCGTCAACAAGCTATCTTAATCTTACCAAGACATTTTATAATTTTTTTTATAAATTTACACCAGGTTCGGATATTTTTAGGTATCAGCTCCTGCTAAAAAGACTACTTAAACTAACCATGAGGGATAGATGTATAAATTTAAGACCGTTCTTTTAGTAGACGATGATTATGTGAGCAACTTTATTGCCGACCATCTGCTCCAGAAATTCAAGGTATGCGAGAATGTTGTGTTTTGCCGTAATGGAGACGAGGCATTGAGGTATCTCCGCGAGGCAGAGCATTTCCCAGAATTGATCTTCTTAGACATCAATATGCCGGTAATGGATGGGTTCGAGTTCATTGACTCTTTCCAACATTACAATATGGACAAAAATAAAACCCGCATAATCATTTACACTTCTTCATTCAGTGAAAAAGATATTAACATTTTGAAAAACATAGGTTTTAACGATTATATAATAAAACCGCTGAACGAAGAAAAACTAATGAACATTCTCAAACTTTTTGATGAAAAGTAAGTTCTTAAAAAAGAATCATCTTTTATTGGAACTTATGTACAACACATACTTTAATACAATTCTTCTTGTTGATGATGACTATGTAAACAACTTCGTAACCGAAAGGCTTTTGAGAAAGTCTGGGCTAGCACGAGAAATAAAAGCCGTCAGAAACGGAGAAGATGCTCTTACATATCTAGCAGAATCAAAGAACAAGTTGCCCGAGTTGATTCTTTTAGACATCAACATGCCGGAGATGGACGGGATCAATTTCTTAAAATACTTCAAGAAGATGATTCTTGACAAGAACATCAGGATTATTTTGTTAACAGGTACAGTTACCCCGGAATACATTAATATTTTGAACAACTTAGGTTTTCCTGACATTATCGAAAAGCCATTTACCGACCAAAAACTTCAAAATATCTTAAAAAAAGACCTTGAAGCAAAAAGAGCATAACAAACTGTATTACAGGAAAATACTAAAACAACATTGCAAATGTGCCCTAACTGGGGCACATTTTTTTTTGAAAAAAAGAAATTAAAAGTTAACTTTGAGTGTTCATAAACTTGCCATGCAGAACAATTCTACATATATGAATATGATTTTCGCTCCCGCAAAAGCAGGAGCTGGCAGGAACCTTCCTGGGCGCTGCCCAAGGCCCTAGGCCGCTTAATTAACTATGCTGCCTACGTGGCGGCAACATCACCTCGATTTTAAATCCGAACAAATTTCTCAAAAATTCTATTTATCTATTTATTAGATTCTGAAAAAATGTCCGATTTCAAAATAATTGTAGCAAGTAAAGAACACTTACACCTTGCAAAAGATATATGTAATGAAATGGAAATTAGTGCCAAAGCACGTGGCACTGGAATAGCCAAACGGGACCCGAGCTATATTAGAAAGAAAATGGAAGAAGGCAAAGCCGTCATTGCAACTACACTTGATGGTCAATTTGCAGGCTTCTGCTACATAGAAACTTGGGGACATGAAAAATATGTCGCCAACTCTGGGCTTATCGTTTCTGGCAATTTCCGTAAATACGGCTTGGCTACTCAAATCAAGTACAAAGCTTTTGAACTGTCACGAGCTAAATATCCAGATGCAAAACTTTTTGGCCTTACAACAAGTCTGGCAGTAATGAAAATCAACTCAGACTTAGGATATAGACCTGTAACTTTCTCAGAACTTACTGACGATGAATCGTTCTGGAAAGGATGTTCCAGTTGCGTAAACTATGATATTCTTAACCGAATGAACCATAAAATGTGCTTATGTACAGGCATGGTTTACGACCCCAAAGAAAAAAACAAGAGCAAATGGGATTTCATGAAGAGGTCTGCACTGTATGAAAGGTGGCAAAAGTTTAAAAAACATAAACTTTTAAAGTCCTTAAAAGTTCCGGCAAAAGCTTTGTCTTTAGCTTCTTTTAAAATCTTTTGATCTTATCGTGGTCAAGTAAAGGAACTTTACCTTACAGCAATAGAACGGCAGCATCTCTATTGTTTTAACAAACTGTAACCTGAAATATGCAATAGAACTTTCTATTATGTAGCAAAACAACTTCAATTCAGTCGCTTCGATCACATTTGTGTCTTAAACATAGCGCTGTTTATTGCTATTTTGCTCCTCATGATGAAATCTATCGCATAATTCAGGTTTAAGGGCTTTCGACAATTGCTGAAAGTCCTTTTTTTATTATCATTCAAAAAATTTTATTCCTAATTTTGCTAGCTAAAATCCTTAACAATGAACAATAAAGTAATACTTGCGTTTAGTGGCGGCTTAGACACTTCTTACTGTGTAAAATATTTATCCGAAGAAAAAGGGCTTGAGGTTTACTCTGCCATTGTTGATACCGGCGGATTTTCACCTGAAGAACTCAAAGAAATTGAAGAAAAAGCGTATAAGCTAGGTGTAAAAAAACATGTCACGCTAGATGTAGTAGACCAGTATTATCAAGAATGCCTGCGTTACCTTATTTTTGGGAACATCCTTAAAAATCAAACCTACCCACTTTCTGTAAGTGCTGAAAGGGTATTTCAGGCTATGGCTATCGCAAAGTATGCTAAAGAGGTTGATGCCAGTCATATCGCACACGGAAGTACAGGTGCCGGAAATGACCAGGTACGCTTTGACATGATATTTAACATTCTACATCCAGAAGCAAATATCATTACGCCTATCAGAGACATGAAGCTTTCCAGAGAAGCCGAAATCGAATACCTAAAATCAAAAGGTGTAGAACAAGATTGGGCAAAAGCTCAATACTCTATAAACAAAGGGATTTGGGGCACAAGTGTAGGTGGAAAAGAAACACTTACCTCTGACCAATATCTACCTGAATCGGCATTCCCTACCCAAGTAACAAAAACAGAAAGCGAAGAAATAGAACTGTTTTTTGACAAAGGAGAACTGAAAGGCATCAACGGTAAAAAATATGACAATCCTGTTCACGCCATTCAAGACTTAAATGATATTGCAGCTCCGTATGGGGTTGGCAGGGACATCCATGTAGGTGACACGATTATAGGGATAAAAGGAAGAGTAGGTTTTGAAGCAGCAGCTCCTGTGGTAATTATCAAAGCACACCATACACTTGAAAAACATACACTTACCAAATGGCAATTGTACTGGAAAGAGCAACTAGCAAGCTGGTATGGCAATGCTGTACACGAAGGACAGTTTCTCGACCCTATCATGCGCAATATGGAGAAATTCATGGAAGACACACAAGCCTGTGTGACAGGAACGGTAAAAGTCTTTTTAGCTCCTTATAGATTCCACATTATAGGCATCCAGTCTGACAATGACTTAATGTCATCTCAGTTCGGAAGCTATGGAGAAATGAACAATGCCTGGTCTGGAGAAGACGTGAAAGGCTTTTCAAAAATATTTGGCAACCAGACCATGATCTGGAACAAAGTAAATTCTAAATCATAAACTTGCCACTTTGCCAACCCTTGTGTGGCATTGTGAGGCACAAAGAACAAAAAAATGGAGAAAATTAAAGTAGGAATAGCCGGAGGCGCAGGTTATACCGGTGGGGAAATGCTAAGAATATTGGTTTTCCATCCTAATGTTGAAATTGCATTTGTACACAGTAACAGTAATGCAGGAAACCCTGTGAGCCATGTACACGCTGACCTTTTAGGTGTAACAGACCTAAAGTTTTCAGACACCTTGTCTAATGATATTGACGTATTGTTTTTATGCGTAGGTCACGGCGACGCAGCCAAGTTCCTAGAGGCAAACAAAGTTGCAGACCACGTTAAAATCGTTGACCTAAGCCACGACTTTAGGATTAAAAGAGAAGGCAATGATTTCGTATATGGCCTTCCTGAACTACAAAAAGAAAAAATAAAAGAAGCTCAAAAGATTGCTAACCCAGGCTGCTTTGCTACCTGTATTCAGTTAGGTCTTTTGCCATTGGCTTCTGCCGGTGAGTTGAACAATGAAATTCACATTTCGGCCATTACAGGATCTACAGGTGCTGGACAAAGCTTGAGCCCTACTTCTCATTTTAGCTGGAGAAACAATAACATATCTGTTTACAAAGCTTTTACCCATCAGCATTTGAAAGAAATTGGTCAAAGCTTAAAGTCTCTGCAACCAGGCATGGAACAGGACATCAACTTCATCCCATACCGTGGAGATTTTACAAGAGGGATCTTTGCTTCTATTTACTTAAAATCTGATTTAAGTGAAGCAGACGCTGTTGCTCTTTACAAAGACTACTACAGCTCGCATCCGTTTACCAATGTATCTGATGTGAACCCTAACATGAAACAGGTAGTTAATACTAATAATGCTATCGTCCATGTAGAGAAGCATGACGGCAAAGTGTTCGTTGTGAGCATGATCGACAACCTTTTGAAAGGTGCTTCAGGACAAGCTGTCCAAAACATGAACTTAATGTGCGGACTGGAGGAAACAACAGGGCTGAGACTTAAAGCGCCGTTGTTCTAATAGAGCATAAAAAATTTTATTATAAACAAATTGTTAAACCCACTACTGTAATGACTACAGAAGATTTTAAAGATTTAAAAGCAAGAGTAAATGCTTTGAGGAGGTATCTTTGACTACGATCGTAAGATTGCCAATGTAAAAGAAGAGGAAGAAAAGTCTGCCTCCCCCGGCTTTTGGGACGACCCTAAAGAAGCCGAAAAAATAATGAAAGGGATCAAGATCCTGAAGTTCTGGACAGATGCATTTGACAAAGTCCAGACGCTATATGAAGATTTTGAAACCTTATATGAATTCCATGAGGCTGGCGAAGTGTCTGCGGAAGACATAGACCAAGAGTACAAAAAGGTGCTAAAAGCGGTGGAAGAGCTAGAATACAAAAAAATGCTCTCCAACGAGGAAGACCAACTCAGTGCTATTATCGAGATAAACCCAGGTGCAGGTGGCACAGAAAGTAATGACTGGGCCGGCATGCTTATGAGGATGTATATCATGTGGGCAGAAAGCCATGGGTTTTCCGTTCGGGAAATCAACTATCAAGCCGGTGAGGTAGCTGGCGTGAAATCGGTTACCCTTGAAATTGATGGCCCTTTTGCTTTTGGGTACTTAAAGTCTGAAATTGGAGTTCACCGCTTGGTAAGAATTTCGCCATTTGACTCAGGTGGCAGAAGGCATACCTCGTTTGCTTCGGTTTTTGCCTATCCGGTGGTAGATGACACTATCAATATAGATGTTAACCCTGCCGACATAGAATGGGATACTTTCCGCTCAGGCGGTGCCGGTGGACAGAATGTAAACAAAGTAGAAACCGCTGTAAGACTACACCATAAACCTTCGGGTTTAATTATCGAATGTCAGCAGGAACGTTCGCAGCTTCAGAACAAGGAAAAGGCTATTAAGATGCTGAAAAGTCGTCTTTACCAGCTCGAAATTGAAAAGCGGAATGAAGCAAGGGCTGCGGTAGAAAGCACCAAAAAACGTGTGGACTTTGGTTCTCAAATAAGGAATTATGTCCTTCACCCATATAAGCTCATTAAAGATATCCGCACAGGCGTAGAAAGAACTGATGTGCAGAATGTCCTTGATGGGGATCTGGATGAATATATTAAAGCTTATTTAATGGAAACTGAAGTTTCTGAATGATACTAAAGAGGCTGTCCACGGGGCAGCCTTTTTTATTTCCTCACCCAAATACAGGCATTAGCATAATCCAAGTTACATTTTGATTTTTTGCAAAGCTTGCGCTAAATCTTCAATGAGCAAGTCAGGGTTTTCTAGGCCAACATACACCCGAACCAGGTTAAACTTCTCCATGTTCATGTCCCTTTCTTCGAAAGTAGCACATGCAGGAAAAATTAAGGACTCGTAGCCTCCCCATGAACAAGCGAGTGCAAACCGCTTCAAGGTATTACAAAACAGTTCTACATCATCAACAGTGCTAGCCTTAAGTGCAATGGTAAATAAACCAGGACATTTTTTCATCTGTTTCTTTGCTAAGTCGTACTGAGGATGGGTCGGTAAGAAAGGGTACCTGACGCTTTCCACTGCTTTGTGTTGTTGCAAAAAAGCAGTAACCTTTGCTGCTGAATCAGCAATACGGTCCATTCGCACTTCCAATGTCCGCAAACCCCGGAGCAGCAGCCAGGCATTGAACGGCGAAATTACACCTCCTAGTGTCATATATTCAGAAGCAAAAATCTTCCGCATCATGTCACTCCTACCACATATCACACCACCCATAGCATCACTATGCCCACCTATATATTTTGTTGCAGAATGCACCACTATGTCTACCCCCATTTTTATAGGGTTTTGAAAAAGAGGGCCAGCGTAGCTATTATCCAAAATTGTAGTAATATTATGTTCCTTAGCCAACAAGGATACCTGCGCTATATCTTGAAGGACAAAAGTGTAAGAATTAGGAGACTCCAAAAAGATCACTTTGGTTTCAGGCCTAATAGCTTCTTTAAAATTACTTATATCGGTACCGTCAACCATAGTCACCGTTATACCAAAGCGTGGAAGAAAAGCAGTTAGAAATTTATTGGTCCAACTGTAAGGTGCATAAACAGAAATGATATGATCGCCATGTTGGAGATTGCTCAAAACAGCAACCGAAATGGCAGCACTCCCACTTGCCAGTACCAAGGCATCCTCAGCTCCTTCAAGAGCGGCCATTTTCTTCCTCACCATCTCCACGACAGGATTATTCCCACGGGTGTAAAAGTGGGTATCATACTCTGTAAGCTGGGCCTGACGCATTTCTGCGACCGTTTTAAAAGAGAAGTTAGAGGTTTGTACTATCGGCGGCGCTACAGCATTGAAGTAATGCTCGTTCTCTTCACCCAATTGGAATAATATCTGCGACAAGTCCATAGGAACTAAGTTTGATCCATATGAGGTGTATACGAAAAAAAACATTGTCATGATGGGACTATTCGATGATTATTACAACTCATAATAACCTGTCATTCCGAGGAACGAGGAATCTGTCAGAGGCTGGCACCAAAGCATAAAAAGAACAAAAGATAGATAACTAGCATACTAAACCAGCAATCTCATCGTCAGGCTTGATATTTCGCACCCTAAAAATCAAGCAACACAGCTTAACGCAAACAGATTGTCGCGGCATTATTTCATAGAAACTTAAGTCTTTAAAATCAAAACCAAGAACTTTACCCACCGCTACCAGGCGCCTTGCAATGACGGTTAAACTCTGGTTTTCTGCTGCTTATAATCAATGATTTAACACTGACGCTGTCAGGTCCAAAGGACGCTGACAGGTAAACAACACTTTTTTCATAAGAAACTTAAGTCTTTAAAATAAAAATCAAGAACTTTATCCACCGCTACCAGGCGCCTTGCAATGACGGTTAAACTCTGGTTTTCTGCTAACTATAATTATTGATTATAATAAAGTCAACTATTAAACCAAACTACTACCCTTACCCAACCACGTCCTTGCGAGGAGACACGACGAAGCAATCTCATCGTCAGGTTATTAAACACTTACGCTGTCAGGTCCAAGGGACGCTGACAGGTAAACAACACTTTTTTTATAAAAACTAAAGACTTACGTTTTAACCCAAGAACTTTACCCAACGCTACCTGGCGCCTCGCAATGACGGTTAAATTGTGGTTTTCTGCTGTTTATAACAAATCATTACTATACAAAAACCTGCCTTATTTACCCCCATTACCCTACAAATGCTTCCTCTCCTTTACAGCTCTCTAACAGAAACTAAAGGCTTTTGGACTTTATCTTCTTCATCTAGCAACTGAAGGAGTTGACTTGCTACTTTTTCAGGGGACACCAGCATGTTTTCCTTTTTGTATTCGATAAATTCATCTATTCTGGAAAAGTCTTCTTTATTGACTGTCCTGATTTCTGACTGCATATCGGTGTCTAGTATACCTGGAGAAACTGCATAGTGCCTGATATCAAATTTATGAAACTTAGACTCTTTGGCGCCTACTTGAGCAAGCATATCCAAGCCTGCTTTTGAGGAACAGTAGGCACTCCATCCGTCCACTGGCTGTTTGGCGGCTCCGGTACTTATATTGATTATTGTCTTATGCACGGGGAGGTCTCGGTACGCTTTAATAAACTCATTGACCAGGATCGCTGGGGAAGTAAGGTTTACATTGATTGCCCTCTGCATGTTCTCACTTTCTATACTCCCAAGATACCCCACTTGCCCGAGTGTTCCTGCATTGTTGATCAGGACAATTTTTTCTAAGCCTTCCTCTGTTTCAAAAATTTCAGGTGCTGTTTTCAATATTAAATCTGAGTCAGCAAGATCAAGCGTTATGTGGCTGTAATGATCATGCATAATCCCTTGCTTTCGGGAGATCCCTGTTACCCTCGATTGTGGGTTATCCAATAACTCAAGGGCCATTGCCTTTCCCAAACCACGACTAGCGCCTGTAATAAAATAGCGGACCATATTTTTTTCCTTTTTTATTTAAAAAGAAGTGATCCGCACCAATTGTTTACGCAGAGAAGGTTTTAAATTCCTTTGGCAAATTCATCAATGGCCTTCCAAGAAACTGATAAGATGTTCTCTTAAAACATAGTAGTCAGGGTGCTCCAGAACAGCTTTTTTCTCACGAGGTCTTGGCAAATGCACGTTTAGCTCGTCTCCTACCTTGGCATAAGGGCCGCCGGTCATCATAATAACCCGGTCCGAAAGGAAAATGGCTTCATCCACATCGTGGGTAACCATAATAGCTGTTATCTTTTCCTTGAGCCAAACCTCCATAAGCACCTCTTGAAGTTCGGCACGTGTAAGGCTGTCCAACATCCCAAATGGCTCGTCCAGTAAAAGTATCTTGGGCTTTAAAGCAAAAGCCCGTGCAATACCTACCCTTTGCTGCATTCCATTAGACATCTCGGATGCTTTTTTATTGAAAGAATCCCCTAAGCCTACTTTGTCTAGGTAGTATTTACAGATATCCTCCCTTTGCTTTTTGGTTGCATGAGGAAACACCTGCCTGACACCGAGCATTACATTTTCCAATGCAGACATCCATGGAAATAAACTTGGCGACTGAAAAACCACAGCACGGTCAGGACCGGGACCATCTATATGTTTTCCATCAAGGACGATTCCACCTTTGGATATGTCGTTAAGCCCTGCGATCATAGAAAGCACCGTAGATTTACCGCAACCCGAATGCCCTATAATAGAGATAAACTCCCCTTGCTTGATCTTCATGTTAAAGCCTTCCAATACTACAAAAGGCCCTTTAGGTGTTGGATAAACCTTAGATAGGTCTATGCAGTTCAACATTACCTTGTCAGACTTTACCGTCTTTTTATTTACTATTGATTCTGTTATCATGATGTCTTTAGCTTGGAAATTTTACAAAAAAATATCAAGAAAAGGAGAAAACTTTACTTCCCACCCTTAAGTCGATAGGTTCTAAATCAGGGAGTTCATATTTGCCTTTGCTGGCCTTTCCACTTTCGGCACCGGCATCTAACAAGTATTTGGTAACTTCATTCCTGATCCGTATGAAATCAGGATTACTGTTCATAGCCACTTTGTCCCTTGGCCGCTCTATATTGATATCAAAGGCTGGCCCTAGTTTGGCATTTGGCCCAGGGTTCAAAGGGATGATCCTGTCTGACAAAAGAATTCCTTCGTCCACATCGTTGGTAATCATTACAATGGTCTTCTTTTCTGCCTCCCTGATATGGTCAATTTCTTTTTGGATAGACCCTCTAGTCAAGGCATCTAAGGCGCTAAGCGGCTCGTCCATCAGTAGAATCTGAGGTTGCATGGCCAATGCCCTGGCTACAGACACCCTTTGCCGCATACCTCCTGAAAGCTCGGCAGGGTATTTATTGATCGCATGGGAAAGGTTTACCATTTCCATGTATTTTTCCAGGTGAGACCTATACTGAGATTTGCTCCAGTCCGGGAATACTTCCTTTACAGCCATCAGCACATTTTCACCAGAAGTCAGCCAAGGCAACAAAGAGTAGTTTTGGAAAACCACCCCACGGTCTGGGCCGGGGCCTTCGATAGGTTTGCCATTGAGAAGCACCTGACCCCTGTCGGGCATGAGCAATCCATTGATGAGATTGATAAGCGTAGTTTTTCCACTTCCTGTGAACCCTACTATAGATACAAACTCCCCTTCCTCTACATGAAGGTTGATGTTTTCCAATACCTCAACCCGGTTTGATCCTGTACCGTACCCTTTATATACATTTAGTAGTTGCAGCATGATTATTAGTTTTTAAGGTTTGAACCCAACATTACACCAAGGTTTCTAGCTGACCTATTCCATTAAGACACTTGCCCTCATGTTTTTTAGTCTGCGAAAACTGTTGACCTGAAGGGTGATTGAACCTGAAATATGCATTAGAACTTTCTATTGCATAATCTAGGTTAAAAATCGACTAGTCCCCTCCTCTAGCCGATTTTAAGCTGGATTATCCGACATTCCCTCATACCTGGCGGTTCAATCCACTTTTTTTAAAATGATTATGATACTTGCTTAAAGCTAACAAGCTTCTGAAGCATAACCATGACCCTGTCTAAAGCAAAGCCAACAATTCCTACAGTAAACACTGCCACCATAATCCTGGCAAGCGACTGACTGCTTCCGTTTTGAAACTCATCCCAAACGAACTTTCCAAGACCTGGGTTCTGGGCCAACATTTCAGCAGCAATAAGCACCATCCACCCCACACCAAGCGAGATCCTAAGACCTGCAAAAATCAAAGGCATAGAAGCAGGCAGTACGATTTTGAACGTTTTGCGCAGTGGACTTAATTTTAAAACCTTGGCCACATTCAGGTAATCCTTATCAATAGAGGCTACACCCAGCGCCGTATTGATCAATCCTGGCCATAAAGAACAAAGCGATACGGTAATAGCTGAAATGATGAAAGATTTGGCAAACCAGCCATCATTACTAACATAAAGCGCACTCACAATCATGGTCACAATAGGCAGCCAAGCCAAAGGAGAAACAGGCTTGAATACCTGAATAAGTGGGTTAAAGGCAGCCATCACGTTTCGGCTCATTCCACAAATGAGACCGAGAGGAATAGCAATACAAGAAGCAATGGTAAACCCTGCAAACACAGTCAAAAGACTGGTCCAGATCTGGTCGAGATAAGTAGGCTTACCCGCATAGTCCCTTACTTTAATCTGGGCATTGGGATTACTTGCCAAAATAGCTTGGTTCCGCGCCGCCTGTCTTTCATTAAAAGATGCTTTTTTTGCCCTTTCTGCCAAATGATCAGCATACAAACCTTGAGCAGCCGCATAGACTTCTATAGGTCCTGGCACTTTTCCAAGGCTGGTATCTATTTTAGAAGCGCCATACCCCCAAAGCAAAAGGAAAATAAAAATGGAAACTACCGGGATACCCAGCCCACGCCAAATGCTCATTAACTGTTCTTTGTTGACCTCTCCTGTAAAGATTTTAAAGAAAGGCACACTCCAACCAAAACCAGAGATTGTAAGTGTTTGAATAAATTTCTCTTTCATAATTCAAAATTTGATTTTTAAAGAACTTCATCTTTAAGCCCTACCTCAAGTTTATTCAAATATGCATTAGGTTGCTTTCCGTCATATAGGATACCATCGATAAATTCATCCGTTGGTGCCCTGTAACCATCTGTTTCAGGAAGTTCTGATGGCGTCAGGTGACCGTCTTCAACCAATGCCTGGGCTGCTTTTCTCCATACATCAGGCAGGTATACGCTTTTCGCCGTTTCCTTATACCAGTCATCCGTTTGAGCTTCGCCTATCTGTCCCCATCTTCTCATCTGGGTCAAGTACCAAATACAGTCACTATAAAATGGATAAGTAGCATCATATTTGTAAAATACATTGAAATCAGGCAGTGGTCTTTTGTCGCCTTTTTCATACTCATAAGTACCGGTCATACTTGCAGCGATTACCTCATAGTCTGCCCCTACGTATTCAGATTGAGATAAAATTCTTACCGCCTCTTCCCTATTAGCGCCATCGTTAGCATCTAGCCATTTGGCCGCTCTGATCAGTGCTTTAGTCACCGCTATCATCGTATTTGGGTGTTCGTCTGCCCATTTCTTGGTCACACCAAACACCTTTTCAGGATTATTTTTCCATATTTCATAGTCTGTCACCACCGGAACGCCAATACCTTTGACCACAGCTTGCTGGTTCCATGGTTCCCCTACACAATATCCGTCTATAGTACCAGATTCAAGCGTAGCAGGCATTTGTGGTGGTGGAGTCACAGAAAGTAATACATCCGCATTGGTAGTACCTGTAACATCATTTTCTGTATAAAGTCCTGGGTGAATTCCTGCGGCTGCCAACCAGTAGCGAAGTTCGTAGTTATGCGTTGACACCGGAAAAACCATACCCATCTTAAACTTCTTACCTTTATCATCATATTCCTCTAACACAGGGAGCAAAGCGTCTGCCTTAATTGGATGCACTGGTTTACCGTCTTCCATAGGCAGGTTTTTCTTCATTAGCTCCCACACTTCATTAGAAACCGTAATACCATTTCCGTTTAAGTCCATACTAAAAGGTGTAACCACATCTGCTTTGGTACCAAAGCCAATAGATGCCGCTATAGGTTGACCGGCCAGCATGTGCGCACCATCCAATTCGCCAGAAATAACCCGATCCAAAAGCACTTTCCAGTTCGCCTGTGCTTCCAGCGTCACATATAAGCCTTCATCTTCAAAAAAACCTTTTTCTTTAGCAATTGCCAACGGCACCATATCCGTAAGCTTGATAAAACCAAACTTCAACTCATCTTTTTCAAGTTCTAATAAGGTTTCAGGAATATCAGCGGTTCCTGTATACACATTTTCAGTTTCCGATCCGCCCCCACAACCGTTGAGCATCAGGGTTATTAAAAATAGAGGCAAAAGATTTCTGATGTTGTACATAATTACTTTCATTTAGAGATTGTTACCTTTTATAAATTAAGTTCTATGACAATTGCGAGCGTTATAACTTCGTGCAATTACGTATCAAACATAATAAGTATTTTACACATTTACTAAGTATTTATACTTAATATTCTAAAAAATCTTAATTTTCTTTCTTAAGTGCTATAAAATATCCTTTTCATATAAAACTAGAACCAATCAAGGACTAAACATGCGCTGAATCAATAAAAAACAGGCGATACGATTTACTAAACGACAATTAAGAACTGAAGTAATTAGGCAGAAGGATGCATAATAAGCAATTACATGTGTTACGTATAAATACGCAAAATCCCAAAAATATACGTAAAAAAAGACGAGACTAAGGAAAGGCGCACATAGTATACCAACAAACGGTGCCTTACTTAAAGGTTTCGTTGGCTTCGGGGCAAATATTGACTTTTGGGAAAATTTCAATATTAATATTACCCCCACTTACCGGCATTCTTTTGGTTACCTATTTTCAGAAAGTAACGTGAAGCTAAATTCTTGTGGAGTTATGCTTGGCTTAACTTATAAAATGAATTAATGAATATTGGTGGACCTAAATATTAACAACACCAGCTAATGCAGACGACCCTGCAAGCTAGAAGATCGACAGAGTGCACCTCTCACAGTTTTATTCCGCTACAAGCAAGACACACTAATCGGTAAAGTAAGGCCATATTAGAGGTAATGGGGAAAAACTTTATGACTGAAGTGGTTTTGCCTTACCTCAAAAGATGGATCCACCCCTTATGGTAGGTGTTTCCCTTCTTTAACTGATAATAATAAACGCCATCGCTGAGTCCTTTACCATCCCAATTGTTTTTATAGTCTCTGTCTGAAAATACTCTTTTCCCGTGCCGGTTGTAAATATTTATTTCCCAACCTCCATATTGGGCGCACTCAAAATAGAAATAATCGTTTCTCTGGTCACCATTGGGTGTGATCAGGTTGGGGATGTCGTCTGCCTCACAGCACTCTTCAAGTTGAACCCGGTGCGATTCTCTTAAACTTCCACACCTGTTTGAAGCTTCTACAAAATATTCACCCGAATGCACAACCGTTCTAATGCTGTCAGCGCTGCCATTGTCCCATATAAAGTCAAAATCCCCTGCTACTTTTAGCAGAACCGTATCACCTAAACAACCTTCTTGCACACCTGTTATTTCCAGTTCCGGGAAAAATTCTAAAAACACCTCAAAGGTATCATTAGCTGAACCACAAAGATTTTCCCTAAATACATGGAAAACCTCTGGCTGTTCTGTTGTAAAAGTGGGATGTGTGCTGCCGTCGCTCCATTGGAGCGACACACCTTCCTGGGCGAGATCCACTTCCTGAAACTCCCCCTCGCAAATAAAAAATTGCTTTTGTTCAGGCTGAAAGGGGGGCTCAATGATTGATAGGAATATGCTGTCTGAACGTGTGCAATATCCCTTGTTAACCTGGACATGGTGTAATCCCTCGTCAAATGCAGCATATTCAGGAGCTTCGGATGAATCCTGCCAGAGATACGCTGCTTCTGGACTATAGACGTTCAGCCACAAAGTGTCCCCTTGACAGAGGGTGGTATCAAGGCCGAGATTGACTTCCGGAGCATCATAAAAGGCGACCGTTAAGGAGTCGGCAATTTGACATCCACCTAAAAGTATGTCCACACGGATTTGTTCAGGAGATACAACGCTGTAAGACGGCTCAGTGGATCCGTCGTGCCAGTGGTACTCCGCGCCTTCCTGGGAAACATCAAGCACAAGCGTATCGCCAGTGCACAAAGAGGTATCTGTCCCAAGATCTGCCACAGGCATGGCTGGGGTAACACCCAGGTACATGGAGTCCCTGACAGAACAAGGACCCAGGGTAACAGCTGCATAATGGTTACCCGCTTCTGAAAGATATGTCTGCGCAATGGTGTCACCGTTGCTCCAATAATAGGTCGCTTCAGGAAGAAGTGGCAATTCCAAGGGATACGGAAGGTCATCAAAACAGATTAAGGTATCTGGCCCCAAGTCGACGGTATGATTCTGCTGAAAATGAACAGCTATACCTTGACGTCCTTGATAGCACCCGTTAGAGGTTTCATACACAATGGTATCATTGACCGTAATCTCGTGATATTCATTTTCTACGGATTCACTGAAACCATATAGCGTTTCGGGATCACAGGACTGAAAACGAAATGTATCTCCGGAACAAAGTGTCGTATCGTTTACAATACTATCGAGAGGTCCCCTGATGCGCACATTGCTTCCATAGGTTTTACTTTCCCCATTGGCATAATGAAGCGTACACCGGACATAATGGTCTCCGGCTGAAGAAAAGGTATAAGCAGGATTTAAACTATTTACTGTTTCTGATCCCGGATCATCGAAATCCCAATCTGCACTGACCACTGTAGTATCTGTCAAGGTAAAAATGGTTTCCTCTCCAAGGCAGGTATTCTGGAAGGAAAAAGCCGGTTGGAGATAAGACGATATAAATCCTGGATAGGTAAAAGAAAAAAAAAAGCCAAGACTTTTCCTCAAATTCAACATGGCACAATATGCCTTCTCGGTTAGGATCGTGTATCACTCCCATTGAACTATTCACCAAACCCTCAAAGAAATAAATCTTTCCGTTTTGTGCGAGCTGTAGTCGAGTGAAATATGATGAAGGGCAGGGTTTTACCTGCGTCCTTTGAATATCAGATGTGTCGGTATGGCTTATATTTACCTGATAAATACCTGCACCAAGGCTATAATACAATAGTTTAGAATCTGGCGAAAATTCTGCATCATAAATCACTTCTCCACTATTTAATATGTTTTCCAACATTCTTCCATTGCTTACTTCACCAGTTTCGGAATTAAAATCAAATAGATATATAAATTGTGCCCAACTATATTCTGCGGAGACTAGTATCGCTAATTTCTTCTGATCTGGTGACACTTTGTAGTTCAACTCGCCTCTACCTTCCCACCAGTCAGGGAATTCAAAAGTAAAGGAACTGGTTATTGCGTTTTCATCAATGCCACTACCTGTTATTTTGCGTGACTTGAAAAGCGCTTCCGCCTTATCATAGTAAAAAAACCAGAAGTGCTCTCCATCTGAATGCTTGACGATGGTAAACCCTGGAGTGGGATATCCGGAAAAAATATTGGTATTTTCTATCACTTCTCCATAACCTCCATTTTTTCTCATATCAACCACTGAATAATCAAGTTTGGTATTCCGAAGAACGGAACGCCTATAAAGCGAAAAAATGTAGAAAAGATTTTGGGTACCAGGTACAGGGATCGTCAGGCTTTGATAAATACGACTCAAACTGTCGGTTTCCTGGAGTCCCGGCATTAAGCGGTGGTCGCGGGTATATGTTCTGCTGATTGTATAGAACAAAAGATTCCCTTCCCTGTCTGACATAGAGGAACTAGTTAAATTTGGTTCATAAAAAATAGGTGAATCGTCGTTTCTGATATTGATTTCCTCTTCTAGAGTATTACCGTTAAAACTAAACTTTACATGATACAGCTCCTCGTTGTCGGCATAGAGAGGCATTATCCAGTTTGCCGTCTCATTTTGGGCAGAGGATGTTGAAGCAAAAAATATTAAAAAAAGTACTCCTATAAAAAATGGCATGACAGACAGTGTTAAGGCCTTCGGTTCCGAAACGTTAACAGGCAGGTTTTATTTTCTCACGGTTTACAACATGGCTCCCATGAGTGGAAAAGGGCACACGCTAAGTATTGTCAGAAAGTAACGTGAAGCTAAATTCTTTTGGAGTTATGCTTGGCTTGACTTACAAAATGAATTAACAATATTGGCAGACCTAAATATAAACAACACCAGCTAATTTTGCAGACGACCCTGCCAGCTAGAAGACCAGCAGAGTACACCTCTCACAATTTTATCCCGCTATAAGCAAGACACACTAATCGGCAAAGCAAGGCCATATTGGAGGTAATGCGGAAAAAGCTTTATAGCTGAAGTGGTTTTGCCGCTTATAATCTATTTCACAAGAATGGAAAAACAGTAAAACATTTGCCTTGCGGCAATTTCTCCATTTTTACATATTTCACCACCCACATATCGACGATTATACAACACCTTCCCACCTTTGTAAAGCCAAAACCTTACTTTGTAAAACAGCCACAAATCAAGTCAATCATTTTGATTTACTTTGACTTATAAAACCGCATGCAATGCTCATGCGATCTAAATAAATATTTTTTTAAAACTTTTTAAAAAAAACTATGAAAAAAACACTCAATCTGGCCCTCTGGCTATTTTTAGCATTTGCAATTTTTACAACATCCTGCAGAAAAAAGGAAAAAGACAACCTCCCAGGAGGCGGAGGAGATACCGAAACAGTGGGTGTCCAAGATAAAGGAAAATCCATTGAAGAGCTAGCTGAACAATATTTCAGCGAACATAAAGACGAAAGCAAATACGCAGAAAAACTAATATCTGTAGCCAATGATTTCTTTGTACATAACAAAAAAACAGAGGAGTTTGGCAAAAAGAAACCTTGCCACATACAACCTATATATGCATATGGTATAGATGGTGTAGCCTACTATGAAATATGGCTTACCGAAGACGATCAAAACGTTAAAGGTTGGTTGCTTATCAGTGCCACCGAAAATGATTTCCCTTTAGTCAATTTCTCTCAAGGCGTCCCTTATTCTTCAAGACTTATAACAGAGCACGCTGTGGATGGCAAGGTATATAGGTTTGGCCCAAGTTATTTTGCATTGGAAAAAAATGGCCAGAAAACTGCCGAATACGGACAGATGCCTTCTATTGTTTACAATACAAAAGATGGGAGGCTTGGGGTAGAAGGTAGCAGTAAAGATAGAAAGAGCGAAGTACCAGCCCCTAAAGAGGGAGTAGATTATTTCACAGTAAAAGGCTACGAATCCCTGAAGGAACTATATGGAAAATACTATTTTTCGGAAGGCAGAAAGAGTACTGCAAAAACAATGAATGCTGAATTGACCAAAAGAAAATCCAGTTCAGCAAATGCGAGGATTGCAAGCGATTATGTCTATTATTGGGTAGATGGGCCATTCTGCTATTATACCCAAATACCACCCAATACAGGTCACAATACATATCCCTGCTGGTCTGGGTGCAACAACAATGCTTGGGCTAGCCTATTTGGCTGGTGGGATTTAAATAAAGGGAAACACAACCTTATACCTACGACTTCTGATGGCGAAACGAGCCCACAATATCGTAACACTTTAGCTAGACAAAACTCTGTTGACCCCGTACAAATGAAAATCAGGGAATTATGTGGAACATATTGCCAACATTCGTCAAAAGGAGTGGGCGGAAGTACAAATTGGTCAAGCATGCATAGAGGCACCCTTTATGCAGAAAGTCTTGGATATGAATGCGAGAGCCAATACCAGTGGTGTTGGTTTTCAGGATGTAGGTCACATCTTGCAAATGTACTTACCCGTGGGATAGCCAACAATGGCACTCCGGTGATTGTTGGCGCCAACTCCCATATGTATGTAGGATGGGGATATGCCCAAATGCCTGGTAACACAAGCGCTACTTGGGCCTATTGCTATCCAGCCTGGAAAGAAAACCATGACGATGATCTTTGGATTCCATGGCAAGATTTCAATGCAACGACAAATTTAACTATAAAGTAAATTAACTGCATAATTAGGGGAAATGGGTTTAACTCCCGTTTCTCCTTATTATAGACCCCCTAAAAACATATCTTGGTAGAAAAGCCCCTTGTCTTTAGCCTTCCTATACAGAACATATTACCTGCCGACCTAAGCTTCTCTGTGGCCATGTGAATGAAAGCAATCAATGTACCATCATGGAACCTACCATCATTACATCAAATCCCGGCCTCTAGCTTTGGTAATGGCATCAGGTATCTGCACATATTACCCAATTCGATGTCCATAGGGGATAAAAAATATAAAGCATAATGTTTTCCGTATTTTCAGGTCTTTAACTAACTTAGCGCATCAACCAAGTTAAAACCTACGTTTTAACCCCTAACCGTTTCACAATACAGAAAAATGAAGGTTTTACGACTAAGCTTAATTCTTGCTATCACTCTTACGCAAGCTTGTAAGACATTGAAAACTACCAGCGGAAATAAGCAAACTAACAGCATTGCATTAACTATTTTCCAAAGTGGCAAGGAAACTCCTGTTAAAAACTACTCAGAAACCATAGAAATCTATAAAAAAGAGTTCTCACTTAGGTTTTTCAATAAGAAATATGACTCCGAAAACAAAAAGTTTTATTCTGCCCAGATAGCCGCATTTATGGAGAAAGCTGAATTCGACAAGATTAAAGAAGGGATGCTGACATCAGATTTACCTTGTTTTGAGCCAGGTTCAGGAATGGCTCCTTATAGAAGCGGAAAATATGAATCATTGATTTTCAATAACAATGGAAGTCATTACGCATTTTACGAGAATTCCGAAAGTAAAAGACTCAACCTATTGGAGGACTCGGGGGAATACCCAAAACTTGAATTCGAAATAAACTCCTTGTTCTATGACAACAATGAAGTTAATATGACAGACACCGAGTTAGAAGAATTCTACATTGCTTTCTTCATTGACAAAGACCTTAACGGGAAAATTGACAAAGGTGAGTTATACAAACTGACAGTTAGGGTAAAGTAAACAGATAGTCAACAGACGACTCAGTAAGTTTAACAAAACCAGTTTCGAAAATTTCACGCCTTTGTGCTGAAAGGTTTGGCTCTCAAAGACAGCATTTAATTCTACGCCGTCAGGTCTGTCGACGATGACGGGTATTTAAACGAAAATAGAAATAGCAACAAATTACGCCCCTTCAGGGCTTTCTAGATCGATATTAACGCTAGCTATAATCATAACGCCCCTCCGGGGCTTGGGGTAAAGTCAACTGATTCAAAGGAGGCAAAAGACTGACTTGCCATTTCACTAAAATAAAGTTGTAGAACTAATTTAAGAACCTTACTTCTATTGGGGATTTGTGCGAATGTAATAGCTAATTTCTTCCCCAATCCTCATTAAAGACTCTTTTTCATCATCCGTAAAATCATAGGCGACTGGTTTGGCAATCCCAAGCGTGCCGTACAACGCTCCGTCATAAAGCATGGGAACAGCTATAGAGCCTTCTACTTTCGTTTCTCTTGCTGCAGGTCTTGCCACACCTGAGGCGTCTGTTTGTAAGTTACACATTTCAACAGGCTTCCTCCGTTCTGCCGCTACACCGGCCATACCTTTGCCTACTGGAATTTCCTGCATTTTAGGAAGTAAAAAATCAGGGATTCCTTGCTGCGCCTGAAGCTTCAAAAGTTTTGATCGATGATCAAACATGTGAATGGTACCTGTAGAGCAATCAAAAGATGAAATAACATTTGACAAGAGTTGCTGCCAGTCAACTGCAATCCCTTGCTCCCGAAGGTTATTAAGAATAGATAAAGTTGGAGAACTCATAACTCAAAATCATTAAACCTATACAGTAACATATAAAATGAAAAATTGTTATAAGACGGTTTTCGCCAATATCTCAATGGCGACAAACGGAGCTTCCTTGCTATTGTAACAAGATAGATGTTGCACCCTCTAGAATAATATGGTATCTTCGATAAACGAAATTCTGGTACGTATGTAGCAAGAGTTACCTATCGTGCAAAAAAGTCTCAGAGTTCAAAACCAGCAACCATTATATAATGGATCTGCTATCTAATAACCAGCAGACCGTTTTTTAGTCATGCGCTTTATATTTAACTATTCCTGCCTTAACGTTACATTGAAGAAGTTCTTCATAATATTATTCCTTTTATTTGACTTAAGCTGTTTTCAAGCGGAAAGTCAAATTCCTAATCCTATCCCACCCTCTATAAACAGGTTAAGCAAAAAGTTTGTAAAGAAATATGACAACGACAGTCTTCGTGCAGTAGCCATTTGTAAGTGGACAACCAAGTACATGAGATATGACCTTAAATCATTCGAAAAGTATAAATTTAAGGTCAACAATTATTCATCCAAGAGAAACTTATACCGTAGAAAGGCTCTGTGTTACGGTATAGCCAACTTGTATAAAGAGATATGCGAGGGCGCCGGTATCGAAGCGCAGCTAATAACTGGCTATCCGCTAGAAAATCCAGACAACCCATACATACATTACTACTACAACAGCCATATATGGGTGGCCGTAAAAATCAACAACCGATGGTGGCTGCTTGACCCTACTTATGACCTGGGCTTTGTTCGCATGAAGAGAAGAAGGTTTTTCTTCATTTATAAAATATTGGGTAAGCCTAGCCTGTATAGCAGGTCAAAATTCAAACACTTACCCACAGAGAAGTTCTTGTTCAAAGATGGGCAGACTTTTATGACAACTCATTACCCCATTCTGATCAACGCCCAGTTAACGGATACAAAAGTTGAAATCGACAGCTTCAAAGCTCAAAGCTATTCCATAGGCAGCGGTTACAATACCCTCCTAGACTCTTCCCTTGTTTCACTTAACAAGTTTTCAACGTACGACAAGCATTACCAACTAAAAATAGAAGCCGAACAATCACCATATTCCAATCCAAAAAACAATTGGATAAAATCTGTCAATTATGCCAATTATGTAATGGTAAACAGCCATGATGTCAACAAATCAGACCTAGACACTATTCTTAAATACAGCCCCTTATTTTTAAAAGACAACCGAAAGCTACACAACATCAACAAATCGAGGCTAAAAATTGAAAACAATAAACTCCAAGGTCAATGGAGAAAAGTATACCGCCACAATAACAGCAACAGAAGAACATATATCACAACTTTCAAAGGTTCAAAAGGTAAAATCAGAACAACCGCCTTGGTTAATAAAAGAAATGAAATAAAAACACATAAAGCCTACCAAAAAGCTACTGAAACGCCTAATAAACTTAGAAAGATCGACTCTGCTGGTTTCAGCCAAATAGTATCCCACTATCAGTCCATAGAGCATCAATGCGATTCTTTGAGGGAAAACATAAAATCTAAGTTTTCAGCATTAAATGAGCTACAAAGTCTAGAAAATCAACTTTTTATTGAAACCTACAATCTATATGCACTAAGAAGGCAGCTTATGAAGGCAATTAAGGTTCAAGAGCTTCAACTGTCTTCATATTCTACCCTTAACGCAAGCTACGACAAAGTAGAAGTATTAACAAAGCAAATCGACAGTACCACTAAACTATTACAGCGAGCAACCAAACAACACCTTTCAATGAAGCGAAAAACAATATCTGTTGCAAGCAAAGGTTTTAATAGCTCGAAAGGAATGTTTAACAGAATCAAGACGGTTTACTACCCAGAAAGTCAACCTGAGCTCAAAAGCATAACAGATGCTTGCCTGAATACTACTGTTGAGTTTAAAAACTATTTAATTAGGGCTTACCATTCAGACGAACAACTGTACCATACCCAAAGAACCCACTACAAGGCGCTTAAAAAGTTATTGAGAAAAGAAGGTAAGGCCATACGTCATGCATCAGTAGCTAGAGAAGGAGCCTATGGCAATAAATTAAAATACGAAACAAACAGATACAAAGGCTACAACAGGATATGCACCAAAATCCTCAACAATGCTAAAACGCTAAAAAAGGATTTGAGGACTAATTTATAAAAAAAATGCCTCTTCTATAATTATGTCGCCCCTTCCGGGACTTTGGACAAAGTAAAATCCGAAAATTGGAATGCCATTTTGCAGGACAAACAGGAAGAAATACAAAAAATGAAAGCGAAGTATTTACTCTTATCAAGAAACCCTGAAGCCACTCCCCTCATTGAGATGATGACATTCCTAAAGTCAAAAGGAATTTCTTGTTTCATAGATAACAAGAAAAATCCTGTTTTACTAACAAGTTCCCCAGATGATGTTTTCGAGCTTTATGTTCTAAGGAGCGAAGTTAGCTTGGCTATAAAATTATTAGAACCAAAGGAACTTTTAAACGTAAATAACACATTACCAACACCTAACACATTCCCTAACAAAGTAGATTTTCAAGTAAATTCTTTAAAATACGATATAACTTTCAAGGAAACCGAAATTATTTTAAGAAGAGAGAAACATACTTTTACTTCTACTTTATTTTTTACTGGATCAGTTACAGCAATAACAGCTTATTTTGCATTCACTAGCAAATTTACAGTTAACAACATACTACTTTATATCCTACCAGTACCATTTTTAATAGCTTTTTTCATAGAACTGTCTAACTTTTTTAAGGCTACTGAGATAGTTATCAATTCCAAAAGTAAAGTTATCTATAAAAACAATAAGCCATTCATCCCTTTTAAAGAAATAAAATGCATTTCTCTATATAAAACTTTATCAAATGAAGATAATAACGAAACATTTACATTAGAATTAGAATTAAAAAACAAATCAAGCTTTACAATTGGTGAAACAGATGATATTAATATATATGAGCTTGGCCAGAAAATTTCTAAAATAACAGGAATAAAGATAAGAGTACATTAACCTAATAATGCATTCCACCCCCTCCAAAGGACTGCTGTCACTTGAAGGGGTATGGAGCTTACCGAAAATTCAATCCGCTCATTATTAAGACATTGCGTTACTACTACCCTCAGCCCAATACTTTTATACTGATCCCGATTGAAATTAAGATCTTATGAAAGTTAATTGTTTAGCTGAAAGCTACATTGGATGTTCGTTTTATATGCTAGTGGTCAATTCCGTAGCTGCAAGCGACAGATATCTCGGGTATAGGACATCTGTCGCCCTCTCGGGGCTTATTTATATTTAAATGCCTTTCTATAATCGTATCGCCCTTTCGAGGCTATAGGAAACGATAAATTCCGAAGATTAGAATTACATTTTGCAGGTCAAGAAGAAAGGTTCTACAAAATCCCAAAGGGATGAAATGATCATAGCTTTTGAGCAGTGACCCCGATAAAAGTTGAAATTTTACGAAATTTGATTGTGTAGCTGCAAGCTACATTGGATGTTCGTTTTATATACGAGTGGGCAACTCCGTAGCTGCAAGCTACCGATATCTAGGCATTCAAGGATGGAGGGAATCTATGGTGGTATGTATTATACTAGATAAAAAAATACCGGCCGAAGCCGGTATCTTTAAGAAAATATATTATTTCAATTACAAAATGTATTGGCTCAAGTCCCGGTTCTGAACTAGGCCGGACAGTCGCTCTTCTACAAGTTCTTTGGTAACCACAATCTTTGAATTAGGGCTAATTTTTTCTGGAACATCAAACAGAAACTCATTGAGCAGGTGGCTCATCACGGTATGCAGCCTTCTGGCACCGATATTCTCAACTTCAGCATTTATTTGAAATGCAATTTCTGCTATCTTTTCCAGTGCATCATCTTGATATGTCAACTCTACACTTTCAGATTTCAACAAAGCTTCGTATTGTTTGGTCAAGGCATTTTTAGGTGTTTTCAATATCTTGAAAAAGTCTTCCTTGGACAAACTATCTAGCTCCACCCGTATAGGAAACCTACCTTGAAGTTCAGGGATCAAATCTGAGGGCTTAGAGATATGAAAAGCCCCCGCTGCAACAAAAAGTATATGTTGGGTATTGATAACGCCGTATTTGGTGTTAACCACACTTCCTTCTACAATAGGCAGAAGGTCTCTTTGTACACCTTCGCGGCTAACATCAGGACCACCGCCACCTTTTCTTGCACCTGACGCTACTTTATCAATTTCATCAATAAATATAATACCTGTGTTTTCACAACGCCTGATCGCCTCATCTTTCACTTCATCCATATCGATCAATTTTGCTGCTTCTTCTTCGAGCAAAATTTTCCGTGCATCTGCAATGGTAACTTTCCGCTTCTTGGCCTTCTTAGGCATCAGTCCGCTGATCATTTCCTGGATATTCATCATAGACATTTCATCCATGCCACCACCTATGACCCCGACACCAGGATTAGCGTTCTGCTGCACATTGATTTCAATTTTCCGGTCTTCCATTTCACCGTTACGGATCTTTTCCCGAAAACGCTCACGGGTTTTCTCGTTAAGTTCAGCGTCCTCACCACTATCAGCAGAAGGCGGTATGGCGGTTGACGACCCAGGGAAGACTTTTGCGTCTCCAGGAGTTTTTCTGACAGGTGGGATAAGTGCATCTAAAATGATTTCTTCAACAGCTTGCGAAGCTTTAGATTTCACTTCTTCCTTCTTCTGGCTTTTAACCATGTTTACCGATTGCTCTACAAGGTCACGCACCATGCTTTCCACATCACGGCCTACATATCCGACTTCGGTAAATTTTGAAGCCTCCACTTTAACAAAAGGAGCATTGGCAACACTTGCAAGTCTTCTGGCAATTTCAGTCTTACCGACCCCGGTCGCTCCTATCATCAAAATATTATTCGGCACAATTTCTTTTTGCATATCTGTAGGAGCCAGCATTCTACGCCATCTATTTCTCAAGGCTATCGCTACATTCTTTTTAGCATCATGCTGCCCAATAATATACTTGTCCAGTTCTCCTACAATCTGTTTGGGAGTAAGGTATGAAGGGTTATCTATCATTTTAATCAGTCAGTTATTTTACGATCTTTTCTTTTCACAAAAGCGCCTAAGTCAGAGGTGATGGTCAGGTTGTCCGTACCTCCGGCCAGGTGATAAAAAGCCTTGCTATAGGCAAATTCAAAAGTTTTTACACGCATCATAAATCCAACAGAGAAACCAGCCGGGCCTGTACGGTCTGGCAATCTCATTTCGCGTCTCATCATATGGTTGTATCCAACCCTTATATTAAAATTATCACTTAACAAAAATTCGCCACCAAAAGTAAAATGCCTGGCAACCATATCAAAAACTGTTTTTCTAGGCTTTATTTCATTTCCTTCCAAATCAGTAGCTGTCGGAGCATTTGGATCTAAATATACAATATCTGGCCTATGCAGGTTATGAACAGTTACTGAAAACCGAAAAGGCATATGTTCCGGCTTGTAAGTAAGTCCTAACCTAGCATCAAAAGGCATTGCCAACTGTGTTCCGGGAGTATAGGACGAAAAAGCAAAACCGGCATTCCTGAACACCATACCCACAGAAAAGTCTTTTTCGGGATGTTGAAAAACACCTCCCAGGTCAAACAAGACCCCAAATGCATTGCTAGCCCCAAAATGGGATCCTACAAACTTCAGATTAAGGCCTATGGATATATTGTCAATAGTATGGGAACGCGATGCTATAAATGCATAGTCCCGTGCAGAAAAAGTCCCTGCATCTGTACCATCTTCCAATCTTTTGTCCATGACCCCATAGTCCATATAATGCACACCAAAGCCCCAAGTGTTGCCCCCTATGTTTGTAACATAAGCCAAGGTAGTCGTATGTATGCCTGCAAAGTAAGGCAGATAATTGATAGATAAGCGTTTTTCCATCTGATCGTTCAAAGCACCAGGGTTTTGGAAAAACATATTCACATCATTATCGGCCAGAGACACATTCATACCGCCTATTCCGGCCAGCCTAGCATTAACAGGTACATCAAGAAACCTAAAAGAACTCGATCCCCCAACTTGTGCCATAGAGGGGACGGCAATAAACAATAAAAGAATAAAAGTTACCTGTTTTAACATTACCTTTAAAATAGACTTTTGTTTAGCCCTACAAAAGCCTAACAACGTATCTTTATCATTTCCATTGTGTAAATTTTGCCGTTACTACACCGCACTTTTGGCCGTATTTTCTTTATCCAATTTAATATCCATGGCTTTTTTCACCTTTTGTTTCAGCAAGGCTATTTCCAAAACCTCTTCGGCGTCTTCTACATAATGAATTTTAAGGCCTTTAATATATTTTTCACTTATTTCATCAATATCCTTTTTATTCTTCTTGCAAAGGATTATCTCTTTGATACCTGCGCGTTTTGCTGCCAATATCTTTTCTTTAATACCTCCTACAGGCAATACCTTTCCACGCAACGTAATTTCACCGGTCATGGCCAATTTCTCCCTGACCTTCCTCTGCGTATAGATGGAGGCAAGAGATGTCAAAATGGTAATACCGGCCGAAGGGCCATCTTTCGGAACAGCACCAGCAGGCACGTGCACATGCAGGTCATACTGGTCGAATATCCGATAGTCTAAATCTAAAGAATCGGCATTTGCCCTTAACCAGCTTAAAGCGGCCACGGCAGACTCTTTCATAACATCGCCCAGTTGGCCGGAAAGGGTTAACTTTCCTTTTCCACGATTGATACTGGACTCTACAAAGAGTATTTCACCGCCCACTTGGGTCCATGCCAATCCGGTAACGACACCCGCAACTTCATTGTCCTGATAAATTTCTTTATCAAAGTCTTCTGAACCAAGAATTTTAACAACATCTTCAGGAGTGATTTTTTCTATCTGCTCCTCCCCTTCCATGGCTTTTGTTTTAGCCACATATCTAGCTATTGCAGCCACTTTCCGTTCCAAGTTCCTTACACCCGACTCACGGGTATATCCATCAATAAGCTTAACGATAGCAGGGTTTGAAAATGAAACATCTTTAGGTTTTAGCCCGTGTTCTTCTTTTTGTTTAGGGATCAAGTGCCTTTTGGCAATTTCCACTTTTTCTTCAAGTGTATAACCATTGATTTCTATAATCTCCATTCGGTCTCTAAGGGCAGGATGAATGGTTTCCAATGAGTTGGCCGTGGCTATAAACAAGATGTTCGACAGGTCATATTCTATTTCCAGATAATTATCTGAAAAAGTAGAGTTTTGCTCCGGGTCCAGCACCTCCAATAGCGCAGAAGAAGGGTCGCCCCTAAAATCAGCGCCTATTTTATCAATTTCATCCAATATGAAAACAGGGTTGGAAGAGCTGACCTTTTTTATGCCTTGTACAATTCTGCCAGGCATAGCACCGACATAAGTTTTTCTATGGCCTCTGATTTCAGCTTCATCTTTGACACCCCCTAATGACATTCTGACATATTTTCTACCAAGGGCTTTTGCCACCGACCGCCCCAAAGAAGTTTTACCCACACCAGGAGGGCCATATAAACATAAAATAGGGGCTTTCATGTTTTGCTTCAACTTCAGAACAGCCAAATACTCAACAATCCGTTCCTTTACCTTGTCCAAGCCAAAGTGGTCAGAATCCAAGACTTTTTTCGCCCTTTGTAGGTTAAAATTATCTTTGGTGTACTCATTCCATGGTAGGTCAAGAAGAAACTCTACATAGTTGACAGAGAGAGGATACTCGGAAGCCATTGGGTTCATACGCTCCAGCTTATGTACCTCTTTATCAAAATGCTTTGCCACATATTCTGGCCATTTCTTTTTCTTTGCCCTGATCTTAAAGTTTTCAATTTCCTGATCAGAAGACTCATACCCCAGCTCATCCTGAATTACCTTGATTTGCTGACGCAAATAATAATCACGCTGTTGTTGGTCTATATCGGAGTGCACTTTGCTCTGAATCTCAAATTTCAATTCGAGCATCTGAATCTCTTTGAGCAGAAACTCTAGCAACCGGGTAGCCCGTTCTATACCATCGTTGATTTCCAAAAGCATCTGCTTGTCCTTCACATCTACATTTAAGTTAGACGACAAGAAATGTGTCAGGAAGGCAGGGCTTTCTATGTTGTTCAGGGCAACTTCCGCATCTTGGGGAATTTCAGGATTTAGTTTCAGTATCTTGGCAGCCGAATCTTTTAAAGAAGAAATAAGGGCTTTGATTTCTTTTTTCTTCTTTTGAGGAAATTGCTCTTCCAGTTGTTTGATCCTGGCAACCATAAATGGTTTCTCTTTCAGGACTTCCTCTATTTCAAAACGCTTCTGCCCTTGAATGATAATAGTAGTATTACCATCAGGAAGAATGAGCATTCTAATAATTTTTGCCACAGTCCCTACTTTATATAAATCATTGATAGTAGGGTCTTCTGTATTAGGCGTATTTTGAGCTACTACTCCTATTATTCGGTCTCCTTCATAAGCTTTTTTTACTAGGCGGATAGATTTTTGCCTTCCTACAGTAACAGGTATAACTACTCCTGGGAACAAAACCGTATTTCTAACCGGGAGTATAGGAAGTTTTTCAGGGATATCAATTTTGTTTAAATTTTCCTCTTCTTCTGGAGACAGTAGAGGGATTAGGTCTCCTCCGTCAGATTCCATAAATCTGATCAAAAGATCCTGATTATTCTCTTTTTCCAATTCCTTCTTCGACTTATTCATTTACCACAAAATAGTGTTATGCCAATTTGACATAAAAAAATCATTATTTACCAGATCCTTCATTGAAATGGTATAATTTATATAATTACAAGACTTATGCCAATATTACGACTAATTTTTTTTAAATACGTAGTAATATTGCTGGCATGATTTAATTTAGTTAAATTTAGGCCATACAGCGAAAAATTTTAATACAATTACGGAATAGTTTTTGCAGCTTTCAACCCAATGGTAAATTATCTCTTACAGAAGTCATATTTTTTCATTCTCTTGTTGCTGATCATCACCTCTACCAATGTATTGGGGCAAAAGAGAAACAAGTACCATAGCTCCTCTCTGTCTTCAAAAGGAACATTGAACCAAATAAGTGCTGAGCATCAGTTTACATTTCATAATATCAATAAAACACCTTATTACCACAACCAGTCGAAATACAAAGAAATAAAAAAGCTGGAAGAAAAAGAGAACCTTGAGAAGCTGCTTCCGGCACTTGAGGAGTATGTACGTAACTTTGGTATTCAAAACTTTTCAAGAGACATCAGCTTGCTTTGGAAACTGGGACAACTTTATGAAGTTACCGGAGACAAAGAAAAGGCAAAGTTTATTTACACCATCGCTTTAAAAAACACGCCAAACAAAGGGGAGGATGAACGAGTCAAGCAGTATTTTTCTAATTGGGACAGGAATATTGAAAAAAACTTTTATGTGCCTTTGGAAGAATATTACGAATTGGTGGACTACAGGAGAAACATTGACACCCTAAGGCCTCCTAAAAGTGTATTTTTGAATATGGGGGAATTGGTAAATGATATCAAATACCCAGACTACGGCCCCACTATCAATGTGCAGAGCGACATGATGATATTTACCAAAAGGAAGAAAAGGTTACGCCAAGGCAAAATAGAGCTTGTAGAATCTGAAGACCTTTGGTATAGCAAAAACTACGATGGCTTTTGGGATGAGGCAGAACCTTTTGACCACCCGGTAAACTCGGCATGCAACGAAGGTTCCGCAACAATTTCCCGCGATGGCAAAACCTTATATTTTACGAGGTGCAAGGTAGCAGGCTTTCAATACGACTGTGCAGACGTAATAGGCAACTGCGACATTTATGTCACCCACAAGAAAGAGGACGGTACTTGGGGCAAGCCTGAAAATTTAGGGGAAAATGTAAACACAATCTACTGGGACAGTCAACCTACACTCTCTCATACCGAAGATACTTTGTACTTTGCATCAGACAGGCCTGGCGGCTTTGGGTTATCAGATATTTGGTACACCTATAAAAAGTCAAATGGCACCTGGGCCAAAGCAAAAAACATGGGACCGGTTATCAACACCCGTGAAAATGAGGTTAGCCCATTCTATCATCCCAAATACCATGTCCTTTATTTCAGCTCCAAAGGTCATTTGGTCAATTTTGGCAATTTCGATATTTATAAGTCCACAAGAATCAATGGACAATGGCAGGAGCCAAAAAACATTGGCCCGCTCGTCAATGGAGAAGGTAGCGAATACTACTTTACTATTGATTCAAAATCTAAAGACCTCTTTTACGCAAAGTCGGAGTTAAAGAACCCGGACAACCTAGACCTCCACTCTTTCCCTCTGCCCATGGAAGCTCAGCCCCTAGCCACAACAAAGTTCTCTGGCAGTTTGAAAGACTCCATTTCAGGAGAATCGTTTGAAGGGATTGTATCTATCATTGACATTACAAATGGTGTAGAAGTAGCGCCAAAGTTTATCAAGCTAGACGGGTCTTTTGAGTTTGACCTAATAGACCAAAACGAATACCTGCTTGTCATACAAGGTGACGATTTTTTCAGGATTGAAGAAAAGTTCTTCCTTGATGGGGATGTAAACTATGATATAAAAACCCCATCCATCAAATACAACAAATGGAAGTTTGCATCTCTTGAGTTCGAACCAGGAAAGTCCAAAATATTACCGAAGATGGAAGCGGACTTAAATAAAGTGGTAGACTTTATTGTAGACCACCCTACCTTTAAGCTTAAGATCTCTGGCCATACAGACTCTAAAGGAAACGCAGACCATAACCTCCAACTTTCCAAGCAAAGGGCTCAGTCTATTAAAGAATATATTGTTGAGAAAGGCAAGGTAGACAGAGATAGGATTGAAGCTTTGGGCTTTGGAAGTCAAAAACCACTGGTAGAAGAAAAAACCGAAGCGGACAGGCAGATTAACAGAAGGGTTGAATTTGAAATCATAAAACCAGGCGATAAAAACAAGGCTCCAGAAGACCCTGAAGCAATATCTGACTTTTAGAAATAAATAACAAAGTTCGATACTGACTGCCTATATTATTTCTCCTTTTGTTTCTTTTGCTCAAACAAGAACATCTGCCCTTGTTCATTAGACACAATAAAATCGGTTTTGTTGATAAATACCAATCCCTCAGCCTGTTTAGAACGAGGGAACCTTTGGCAAAGGGCAGGTACTGAAAAATCTATTCCCTCTTCCCCGACGCCATATACATAAACCCTTCCATAACCCAGCAAAGCGAACAAACTACCATCAGGATTAATATCTGCCGCAGTGATCATGCTTCCCAACCTGGCACTGTCAATAGGTGCTGCAATATACGATCCCGCCTGGTCAGATAAACTATACAGTTTCACATTTTTATCGCCCCAATTCTTTGAGAATAAATAGAGGCTGTCTTGGTACCAGTAAAAAGCTTCACAGTCAAAGTTTCTTTCTTTTTTTGGAGGAGGGAACGCTTCTTGGTTTTTATAGGAAAACTGAATCTTTTCTGCTTTGCCGTCCAGTCCTGCTGGCACTTTATAGATAACGAGATCCTTGCGTTTGTGGAAGTTGTTTCCAAAATCTCCTATGTAAATATTGCCTAACGAGTCTTGCGCCAGGTCTTCCCAGTCGTGGTTTACCGCCCCAGAGATCTTATATGAATCGAGCAGCTTTCCTTGTTTGGTAATCTTAAACAAATAAGGCTCGCCGCCACTGTCGTTGTGGGTATACAAAACAATAGAATCTTCACTTGCATAGGCCAAGGCCAATCCTGACGATTCTGGCACCTCTTCAGGCAGACTACCTATGCGCGACACTTTATATTTAAGGTTTTCAGGATATCCCTTAAAACCGTTATGTTTATTGTCAATGGCGCAAGGGCAAATAAGATTCTTAAGAAAAACGTAGAAAGTAAATATTTTAATTTTCAGCATTAGGGTTACCCATTTAGATATCTTATGCTTTATTAGCTTACATAGGCTAGCTTAGTTACTTTTTGCCTCGCCGGCAGGGCCTTACTTTTTTTCTTGGACAAAAAAAGTAAGCAAAAAAGTCAAGGCCTGTGATGAAATTTGCTAAACTTTATTAACCATTACGCTAAAAAATTTGAAACTCACCCTCCTTGCGTCGGGCTCAAACAGCAAATTTTTTGGCCGCTCCATGGTTATAAAGTTCTTAACGCAATTTCATCAATGGCCGCCTAATTTTCTAACAATGGCACATACCGCCATTTAAGGAATGGTCGTATAAAGCATTTTATCATACAAAAAAAACTTATTACTTCCTAGAAACTTAAATGGGTAATCCTATTCAGCATTAAAAGCTTTCCTTATCTGATCCATGGTTTGGGTTTTACTGTCCCAGAACTGTCGACTAAACACTTTGCGTACTTTCCATTTTTTCTCTTTCATTGACAAATGAGCGTATGCATGGAAATCTTTTACAGAAAGCGCCTGATGGTAAATATTGTCATCTGTTAGCAGCAAGCCTACATACCTGTTGTTCGCCTTAACAGAAAGATCTGCAAAAGGCATATCGTCAAGAAGTTCTGGGTCTTTTTCTGTCCTTACATCCAAAAGTCTTTTCCTCAAATACCAGTCACCTCTGTTAATATCCGTCTCTTGTCCTTTAGGCTTATAATTCCCATTTGAAACCTCCCAAGCATATTGGAGATAGTCTTTAAGCAATTTAGGCCCTAAATTCTTCACATGGTCTACCTTCAGTTGGTTCGGCAAAATACTACTTACCAAAAATATTTTATGCCGTGCACGGGTCACTGCTACATTCAGCCTGTTTTCCCCTTTCTCCGCATTTAGACTACCAAACTGCATAGCAAATCTTCCATTTTTATCAGGCGCATACCCAACAGAAAAGATAATTACATCCCTTTCATCACCTTGGACATTTTCAATATTTTTAACAAATAAACTCTCTGGAACAGTCTTTTTGTTTTTAATAGCCCACTCATCTAACAAGTCCCTAATATAGCTTTGTTGCTTATAGTTAAAAGTAACAATCCCCACGGACTGCTCACTATTCTCAAAATAAGCAGACGCCAGTTCCACTACTTTATCAGCTTCTTCACTATTAATGCTGTTTTCCCACAAGCCATCAACTTTCACATATTCAATAGCAGGCGCTTCGTCATTCACAACCCTTACATCAGGCAACAATTTTAAAGTGTTTCGATAAAAGTTTTGGTTAGAGAAACTGATCAATTCAGGCGAACGGCTACGATAGTGCCCCATAAGTTGCACCTGCATTAAATATTTAGAAGTCAAATCAAGAAGAGAATCTACGGCCAATTCTGGTGTGTCGTCTTCTTCTTCATCCCACCTCACTTGATACATATCATTAGGCGCTAATTGCTTGTCATCGCCAGTTACTACTATTTGCCGTCCTCTATACATCGCCGGGATCCCCTTTTCTGCATAACATTGCGAAGCCTCATCAAAAATGACCAAGTCAAACAATTGCTCCATAGGGAATATAGCCGAAACAGTTTCAGGTGACGCCATCCAACATGGCATAAGCTCAAAAAGTTCCTCAGAGAAAGCAGAAACCAGCTTTCGAATCGGCCAAATACGCTTCTTTTTGCTCACCTGGTGTGCCAAATCCCGGTAAGTGACCATATTGTTCAGGCGGTTATAACTGGCATTGGCATACGTCCTTTCACGGGCTTTCATTAAAAGAATCTCGCGGCTCAGCTTTATTTTTTCCTTCACCGCATCCTGAAGCCCTTTTTCAGCCTGCTCCATTTTCAACGAAGACACCATCCGCAATACAGGATACTTAGACTCAATTTGCTCTATCCATTCTAAGTGTAAGCTATTGATAAACAATTTTTCCGCACAGGAAGCACCTCCGTCCTTTACTTCATCAAATAATTTTTCCATGACACTCAGTTCATGGCTAGGCATCTCTGCCGTAATTTTATCAAACTCAGCCAATGAATCGAAGTCTTTTTTCAATGCTGCTGCTAGCTGAAGCGGGTATTCATAGTCTGCAAGAATCTTACTAATCTGCCTACCTGTAAAATACTTCAACCAGTGCGTTTTTTCCTGGGGCACTTTGTTCACAAGCGTCAAGACTCTTTTTATAGCCTTTACAAAGTCTTTCTGAGACGTAGAAGGAATATTAAGATAATCCTTAAGTACCCTCAGCTCAAGCAAAATTTCTTTGGCAGCCAAGGCAAGGTGTTGTCGGTGCATCCACTCCTCCATGGTATGCATGTTTTTGTCTTCTGGAACATCCAATAGCCATACCGCCTCGTTCATCTCTGTAATATTATGCTCCAGGTTCATACGGTTGTCTAACCGCTGGAGAATTTTCTCAAACCCTTCTCTGTTCCACTCCAAGCCATTAGCCACAAAAACCCTTTTCAACAAAAAACGATCTTTAGAGAACAAACGCCAATACAGCCATTTATGCGGTTGTTTACGGGCCTGAAAAGCTTTTTCCACTGCCTCCCGCACCACAACCAACTGTGAAGACTCAATGGATTTTTCTAAGTCCTCTCCTTTAAAACACTCCATAACCTGTTTCTCACGAATAAGAAACCAGTTTATATCTGTCTGTTTATTAAGTACAAACTGCAAAAACTCGTAAACTGCAGGATCGTCTACAAGCTCAAGCAGTTGCTCTGCTTTGTCCCTTCTGTCATTTAGCCACTCACATTCTTCAAAATCCAAAGGTGTATCCAGTACTTCCCTAAGATTATCAGCTAGTTCTGCCTGAAAAAACGGAATATAATCTAAAAGCCTTAAAATTTCTTTTTGGTCTGACAGTGCAAAATCCTTAAAAGACACCCTGTCGTTCCACAGGTATTCAAACCTTCTAAACCTTTCAGCATAAGGAAACCATGCATGAATTTTCCTTACAAATGCATCCTGATCTCCAGATTTAAAATGCCGAAACTCCTGCTTTAAAGGTATATGACGTTCTTCTGGGTCACTATTTAGGTAAAGCTCTTTAACAGATAGTCCAAACTCTTTGTCGTCGTACAAGGCCTGCCTGAACTCTTCAAGTTCTTCAGTAACCTGGTCAATCTGCCTGCTGGTTTGCAAAAACTGCCTTTCAAGAAAGATTGAATCCAAGCTGTTGTTCTTATACTTATACTCACTCAGCCGCTCAGTTTGATGATGAATCTTTTGATAAATAGCCCTTCTATCATTCTTAAAATCATGTACCAGCCCTACAAAGTCGGTAAGTTCATACGCTTGCAATCTTTTGTAAACCACATCAAGGGCAGCCCTTTTTTGACACACTAAAAGAACCCGCTTTCCGGTAGCAATAGAATCAGCAATCAGATTACAGATCATCTGAGATTTACCAGTACCGGGAGGTCCCTGCACTACTACAGAATTACCTTTTTTTACTGCTTTAATGGCATTTTCCTGAGAAGCGTCCATTTTATACGGCGTAAAAAACTGCTCTTCTTTAATTTTGCTCAGGAAGTGAAAACCCGTGCCACCTTTATCATCAATATTTGTTCTGGAAACAAAAAAGTCTTCGAGATCTTTAAAGTTATTGTTATCAATGATTTGCTCGTAGTCAGGAACCAGCCAAGAATCGGCCTGAGGGAAAATACCCAAAACAGCTTCAGGAAGAAGTTTAAGCTCACCATTGGCAGAACCTTCTTCAAAATCGGGCTTTTTAAATTGCTTAAAATCAACAAGCTTATCTATAAATAAATCTTGGTTAAAATTAATTTCCAGTGGACTTTCTTTGAGCAATTCATAAAGCTTAGTCCTAAACATCTGGCTTTCTGAACCAAAATCACTTATAGACGTTTCAATTAAATTTTCATCTAATGCAACCTGATTAAAATAGGCATAAGCCAACAGAAAAGATTTGTTTAGCGATGCGCTTTCTCCTTCTCTCTGAACCATCAGCCATTGATTACCTGAAATTTGCAATTCCACAGGAAAAAACATCAAAGGACATCTGACCAATGTACCGTCATTGAACCGCCCTTGCACAAAAGGCCAGCCAACATACAAGTCTTTCCCCCCTCGCTCTTCATAGATAAAATTGTCCCGTCTCATGACCATCCTCAGCCTACGGCTGGCATTATTTACCCGCTCTTCTCTGCTATCAGCCACATCACACAATGGAATTTTCGCCTTACCAGCTATCAATTGGTCAATTAATGTAAAAGAAGGCGTGTTTTTATAGAGAAAGTCAAAAGTATGTAGATCAATATCCTGCTGAGCAGACAAACGTAACAAAAGAAGCGATCTATTGGAACTGCTTAAGTTTGTCAACTTCCTCAAAAATGATGTTAATATCTTTTGCATTCAATTTTCTATATAATGATCCAAGTCAGCTTATAAACAAGGTTAATGATAAACCAGCCATAACCCTGCCAAAAAAGAATTTTCAAGAAATTCTTGCATCAAAAGCTGATTTAACCTGAATTACTCAATAGATTTCGTCATGAGAGGCAAATAAACAATAAATCAGCACATTGGGGTGGCAAAGCATAGCAGCGCTATGCTTTGCCCACCCAAATGTGAGCGAGACGACTGATTTGAAGTTATTTTGCTACGTAATAGAAAGTTCTATTGCATATTTCAGGTTTAATATACCGGTGATAATACTACATACCTTAGCACTTTGTTAACGAAAAAAACACTATCAGGTTTTAGGTCATTTACTAACCTAAATGAAACCCTCTTTAAATTAAGCTATAAGGTTACGAATTATTCTCAGTTCATCACCTGCGACGTCGTCAATGGTTACCGTTTCTCCTCTTAAACGGGGAGCTGCTATCCCTTCGCCAAAAAACGCTGCCCCTTTAAATATCCTAGCTTCATCCCACAGGTTGCAATCAACGAGGGCTTTAAACAAACCGCTCCCCCCCTCTACAAAGACAGACTGTACATTGCGTTTATATAAATCCTGCATTACATAGTACAAAAAAGGCTCCTGCCCACTGATTTTGACATACCTTTTATGGTCATGCTCCTCATCCTTTATTGAATTGTATACATAAGTGAGCCCTGATCCAAACATAGCGGCATTATCTGATATTTTGAGTTTGCGATCAATCAATGCCTTGATCGGATCTTTTCCATACCAGTCCCTGACATTTAACTTAGGGTCATCATAAAATGCTGTGCGGGTACCTACCATAATGGCATCCTCTTCTGAGCGCCACTTGTGCACCAACATCCGCGAATAAGAATTACTGATCCACTTTGAATCATAGTTAGACCTTGCAATAAAACCATCAGCTGTTTCTGCCCATTTAAAAATAATGTATGGTCGCTTTTTATTGATATAGGTAAAGAAGCGCTTATTAATTTCATCTGCTTTATCTTCCAATACGCCTGTATCCACCTCAATACCTGCTGCTTTTATCTTATCGTTGCCTTTGCCACACACCAAAGGATTAGGGTCGGCACTCGCCACCACAACCCTTGAAAAAGGATACTGAACAATTAAATCAGCACAGGGAGGCGTTTTGCCATAATGAGAGCATGGCTCAAGTGTTACGTACAAAGTGGCTCCCATAAGGTCTTGTTTATGTCTAACACTATTGATCGCATTTACCTCAGCATGAGCTTCTCCATATTTTTGATGCCAACCTTCTCCTATAATCCTTTTATCTTTAACAATTACACACCCTACCATGGGATTGGGGCTTACGTTGCCGGCTCCTTTTACAGCTAGCTCAAGCGCCCTTTGCATAAAAACCTTATCCTGATCCATAAGTATTCTTATATTTGAAAAGCTAAAATAGATAGTTCCAGTGGGAAATACAGCAAAAAAACTATTTGATTCAACATATTCAGCCTTACAATTGCCCGATGAAAATGAAAAAAAAGCCATTGCCTATGTGCTTTTGGAGCATTTTGGAGGAATTGAGAAAAAAGATATACTAGTTGACAAAGCACTTTCAGAATCCGTAGTCATCCCCAAAGAAATCATAACCAGGCTTAACCAAGAAGAGCCATTGCAATATATCCTTGGCGAAACTGAGTTTTATGGAAGGAGGTTTCTGGTAAACCCTTCCACTCTGATTCCACGTCCAGAAACAGAAGAACTGGTAAACCTGATGATCCAGCAACACAAAAACAAACCCAACCTTGAAATTTGCGATATAGGAACCGGTTCCGGCTGTATACCCATAACCTTGGCCGCCGAACTCCCACAATCCAAAGTTACCGCTACCGACTTTAGCAAAACGGCTCTTGAAACAGCCAAAAAAAACGCCGATCTAAACCATGTTCAAGTCCAATTTATACTTCATGATATATTAAAAGCCCCCCTTCCACAACCTTTTGATATTATAGTCAGCAATCCCCCTTACGTCACCGAGGCAGAAAAAGGACAAATGGAAAAGAATGTGCTGGACCATGAACCTGCCACAGCACTTTTCGTACCTAATGACAATCCGCTACTTTTCTATAAAAGGATAACCCAAGAGGCCTCCGAGAAACTAAAACCTGGCGGGTGCCTGTATTTTGAAATAAATGCACAATTTGGGAAAGAAACCGCTAATGAACTTAAAAAAGCCGGTTTTTCTGATATAAAAATCATTAAAGACCTCTGTGGAAAAGACAGGTTTGTCTCGGGCAGTTTGCAAACCACTGTTTAAGCAAATTAAACGCTATAACCACTACAGCTTTAAAAACTGGCAAAGTTATTGCATGATCGGTAAAAGAAGCAATCTAACAAACAAAACACAGTTTGCAGAAGATTGCCATTATGTTATTTTTTTACCACTTAAAAGCACGATTATGAAAAATATCATCCGTTCACTATTAATCGCCGTATTAGTCACTTCTCTTCTTACTAGCTGCGCAGTAGTCATGCCTGATCAAGTAGCGGTCAAAAGAAGACTAGGAAAACTGGACAATGTGTCTAAAGAACCTGGAACCGTAGTATTCAACCCTTTTACAACCAAAGTAGTTAGGGTGTATGTAAGAACAAAAAATGTAAACATCAACGAGAGCTTACCATCACGTGAAGGGCTTACCATTCAATCAGAAAGCTCTATACTGTATAGCTTAAAAGCCGCTGAAGCACCAAAAATTTTAAAGGAAACCGGTCTAAATTATGAAATAGATCTTATACTCCCAGTATACAGATCAGCAGCGGCAGACATCTGTTCACAATATGATGCCAAAGACATGCACAGTGCAAAAAGGGCACAAATAGAAATTGCCATTCAAGAACGTATGGCGAAAGTTTTAGAGCCTAAAGGCTTTATTATTGAACAAGTACTCTTAAAAAACATCCAGCTTCCTAGGCGGATAAGCGAGTCAATTGAAAGAAAGCTTGAAGCGGAGCAAGAAGCCCTGCGAATGGCCTTTGTTTCTGAAAGGGAGCGCAAAGAAGTGGAGCGTCAAATCATTATAGAGGAAGGCAACAAACAAATGGCCATTATCAAAGCAGAAGGTAAAAAACAAGCAGCCATTATAGAAGCTCAGGCAGAAGCGGAAGCACTGGAAATACAAGGGCAGGCTTTAAAGAAGTATAACCTACTGGTTGGAAATTCCTTATCACCTAATCTATTAAAGTTAAAACAAATAGAGGCATTCCAGGGACTTTCTCAAAGCCAAAACTCAAAACTCATGATCATGGACAAAGAGACCCCTATCATGAACATGTTTGGCGGCAAAGATTAAACGAATAGGATTACCCATTTAGTCATCTAATGTTTTAATTAACTTAGCAAGGCTCGAATAGTTGCTTTTTGCCTCGCCGGAAAGGCCTTACTTATTTTCTAACAATGGCACATACAGCAAATTTAGAAAGACAGCTTAAAGCATATTATTATACAAGTAAAAAAATATTACTAAATAGGTAGTCCTATAAACTAATAATAACTCCATATAAGCTCCGGCGCCTTAACATTAGGAGGCCGGAGTTCTTTTTTTCTAATTTCACCCGTTTTTCTTCTTCAAATACCACCCAAACGCCCACTCTCCCAAAACAAAAACTAAGGACATCAAACACTAAGCTTCTAAACAATAAATCAAGAAATTGGTTATACACCCAAAACCTGACTAGGTTATAACTTGAATTATGCAATAGCTTTTGCCATGAGGAGCGAAGCAAGAATCAATCAGCGCTTTTTGGCCGCAAAGCATAGCAGCGCCATGGTTAGAGCAAAGCGTCTGATATGAAATAGTTTTGCTGCGTAATAGAGCGTTCTAGAGCACAATTAAGGTTTAAATACCCAGAGAAACTTGAATTTTAAAATATATCTATCTACATTTACTCAAGTACTTTAGGGGTGCCTGAACAGGGCTGAGATTATACCCTTTGAACCTGATGCAGTTAGTGCTGCCGAAGGGAAAAGTTTCGTATAACGTACGACTCTCCTGTCATTTGTCATTCTCCCCTTCTGTTTATTCACACTTAAAATCTTCTGTGAAAAATGGAAATCTTTATTAACAACGAAAAAGCCACTGTTGACACTGGCAAAAACCTATCAGATTTACTGAAGGATATCTCCTTGCAGGAAACTCGTGGCATAGCCATAGCCATCAACAACCAAGTAATACCTAAAAAAGGATGGAGTGAATATGCCCTCAACGACAAAGACAGGGTAACCATAATCACTGCAACACAAGGAGGTTAAAAACTACTAAAAACAAATCCAGAATTATTTTCCCACTAAAAAATATCAAAGTATGAAAAAAGACAAAGTACCAGGACAGGAGAGCATAACCAGAGACCCTTTTCCGGCCTCAAAGAAAGTGTATGTTCCGGGAAAAATCCATGATATAAAAGTTGCGATGAGGGAAATATCCCTTGAAGATACTATTCATAAATTTGCCAACAAACCTGCTGAAAAGAACCCTTCTGTTACAGTTTATGACACAAGTGGACCTTACACAGATGACAATGCAGATATAAATCTAAAAAGCGGACTGCCAAGGCTCCGTGAAGAATGGATCCAAAAAAGAGGCGATGTTGAAGAGCTACCAGACGTAACCTCAAGTTACGGCAAGCAAAGGGCGGAAGACGAAAACCTAAAGCCTTTACGCTTTGAACACATCAAAAGACCTCTAAAGGCAAAGCCAGGTGCCAACGTTTCCCAACTGCACTATGCAAGAAAAGGTATTATAACGCCTGAGATGGAGTATATTGCCATACGTGAAAACCAAAGAATCGAAGAGGTAAAAGATACCATGGGCCAACATAAAGGCCAAAGTTTTGGTGCCAATACCCCAAAAGGTCTTATTACGCCAGAATTTGTAAGAGATGAGGTGGCGGCAGGAAGGGCTATAATCCCAGCCAACATAAACCATCCTGAAAGTGAGCCTATGATCATAGGCCGTAATTTTTTGGTAAAGATCAATGCCAACATAGGCAACTCTGCTGTTTCTTCAAGCATTGAAGAAGAAGTAGAAAAAGCAGTTTGGGCATGCCGTTGGGGCGCTGATACCATTATGGACTTGTCTACCGGCAAGAATATCCATGAAACTAGAGAGTGGATCATCAGAAACTCGCCAGTACCTATCGGAACCGTACCTATTTACCAAGCACTTGAAAAAGTAAACGGCAAAGCCGAAGACCTAACTTGGGAGATTTTCAAAGACACTCTTATAGAACAAGCAGAACAAGGTGTTGATTATTTTACTATTCACGCCGGAGTACTTCTACGTTATGTTCCGCTCACTGCCAAAAGGGTAACAGGCATCGTATCGAGAGGCGGTTCCATTATGGCCAAATGGTGCTTGGCGCATCACAAAGAAAGCTTCCTTTACACCCATTTTGAGGAAATATGCGAAATCATGAAGGCTTACGACGTTTCCTTCTCACTTGGTGATGGACTAAGGCCTGGCTCGATTGCCGATGCCAACGATGCTGCACAGTTTGCCGAACTAGAAACTTTAGGCGAACTGACCAAGATTGCATGGAAACATGATATTCAGGTAATGATCGAAGGCCCTGGTCACGTACCAATGCACATGATCAAAGAAAACATGGACAAGCAATTGAAAGAATGCCATGAAGCACCTTTCTACACGCTTGGGCCATTAACTACAGATATTGCGCCTGGTTATGACCACATTACCTCTGGTATTGGTGCTGCTATGATCGGTTGGTTTGGCTGTGCTATGTTATGTTATGTAACTCCAAAAGAACATTTAGGACTTCCTAACAAGAAAGACGTTAAAGACGGTGTAATTACTTATAAAATAGCTGCCCACGCCGCAGACCTTGCCAAAGGACACCCTGGCGCACAATACAGAGACAATGCACTCAGCAAAGCCAGGTTTGAGTTTAGATGGCAAGACCAGTTCAACCTTTCACTGGATCCAGATACGGCCAAAGAATTCCATGACGAAACACTTCCTGCCGAAGGGGCTAAAGTAGCACACTTCTGCTCGATGTGCGGCCCTAACTTCTGCTCTATGAGGATAACGCAAGACGTTAGAGAATTTGCCGAAAAAGAAGGGCTGTCAGAAGATGAGGCACTAAAGAAAGGAATGGAAGAAAAGGCAAAAGAGTTTGCTGAAAAAGGTGGACAGATCTATTCTTAATATGGGCTGAACATTTTCCCAACAATGGGTTATAGTTATACTTCTGAATAATTCATAACCACCATACTGCCTGAGAAACTGTGACCTCAGGCAGTATTAAAACAAATTTATCTTATGAAACTGGCCATTTTCAGTGCTCCCGAATATTATGAAGGCGAAGAAAAGTTAGTAGAAACTTTTCTGGGCGCAGGACTGGAGTATTTCCATCTGCGGAAACCCGGATGGGAAGAAACCCAGTTCCATAAATACCTAAAAAAGATCCACCCGATATTTTATAGAAAAATAATTCTGCACGGCGGGTTTGGCCTGATCAAAAAATACAACCTCAAAGGCATTCACCTGAATGGAGAGGCCATAAAAATGCGCAAACTAGAAGAGTTAAAATATATTATGAAGGGCGCAAGGATCCGAGGTCTGAAAATAAGTTCTTCTGCCCATTGTTTTGAAGAGCTTGAGCAGTATGGAAAAAACTTCAGCCACTTGTTCTTAAGCCCTGTTTTTGACAGCATCTCCAAAAAGGGGTATAAAACAGGTTTCAACCTCAATGAGATAAAGGAGAAACTTGACAAACGAAGAGAAGAGCGCTCCGCGACAGAAATATGGGGTTTAGGAGGAATTAATTCAGAAAACCTGCCCAAAGTCTTTCAAGCTGGCTTCACAGGGGCTGCTGTATTGGGTACAATCTGGAACAGGTATACTTCAGGTGGAGCGGATATGGCATTTGATGAATTTGAAAATTTAAAACAAGCTTATTCATTGAGCAAAGAAAATGATAGAGAGACCTTCACTTCTTAGCATTGCCGGCTTTGACCCAAGTGGCGGAGCAGGCATACTTGCTGACATAAAAACCTTTGAAAATAACAGGGTTTATGGGCTAGGGATTTGCTCAGCCTTGACTTTTCAAAATGACAGTGAGTTTATAGGATTGAAGTGGGTTCCTGAAGAAGACATTAAGCAACAAGCAGAAGTGCTTTTTAGAAGGTTTCAGCCTGAGTGGGTCAAGTTTGGGCTTATTGAAAACTTGAAAGTCCTGCACAACTTGGTATTTTGGTTAAAGGAAAGGTTACCTAACACTCAAATAGTTTGGGATCCAATATTAAAAGCCAGTGCGGGATACTCTTTTCATAGCGACATCTCGCTAAAAGAGGTGCAAGAAATAGCAAGCGAGCTTTTGCTCATAACGCCCAATACAAATGAAATGAGGCAAATGCTGCCAGAACTAACCGCTAGCGAAGGTGCAAAATATTTAAGCAAGTACTGCCATGTTTTATTAAAAGGCGGGCATTCACAGGGAGATACAGCCAACGATATATTATATAAATCAAATGGCACTGAAGTAGTTTTTAAAAGCAAAAAATTAAACTTGGACAAGCATGGCACAGGCTGTGTGCTGTCATCTGCCATTTTAGCGAACCTTTCTAAAGGATACGACTTGGAAGAGGCTTGCAAAGAAGGAAAAGAATATATTACAGACTTTATTAAAAGCCATCAAGGCTTATTAGGTTATCATTATGCCTGAAATATCAGATTTACATTATATTACACAAGACCATGTAAAAGATTTCTCTCATGCACAATTAGCGGAAGTAGCTTGTCAGGGAGGAGTCAAATGGGTACAGTTGAGGACAAAAAATGCCTATGAAAAAGACTGGGAGCTACATGCATCACAAACACAAGCAGTTTGTAAAAAATACGGGGCAAAATTTATCATCAATGATAACCCAACCCTAGCCAAAGCGCTTAAAGCAGATGGCGTCCATTTAGGAAAAACAGACATGGATCCTGCAGAAGCCAGAGAAATTTTAGGAAAAGGCTTTATCATAGGCGGTACAGCAAATGACTTTGAAGATATCCTTCGACTAGCTGATGCCAATGTTGACTATATCGGACTCGGTCCATTTAGGTTTACCCAAACCAAAGAAAAACTTAGTCCTGTTTTAGGGTTGGAAGGGTATCAGAAAATTATGGACCAATGCCGGATCAATAACATACATATTCCAGTCATAGCCATTGGAGGAATAAAGCCCGAAGACATAAATGGCATATTAAAAACAGGAATACATGGTATAGCTGTTGCTTCAGCCATTAACCTTGCGGAAAACAAACAAGAAAGTGCCGCACGATATATAGAGACTTTAGAAAAAGCTGCATTATCATGACAAAATTAAAAATAGCAGATAAAGAATTTACTTCCCGCCTATTCACAGGCACAGGAAAGTTTAGTTCCGGAAAATTGATGGAGGAGTCGTTACTGGCATCGGGTTCTGAATTGGTAACCGTTGCCTTAAAACGTGTGGACATCCAGAACAACAAAGATGAAATCCTCCCCTATCTCCACCACCCACAATTTAACCTCCTGCCCAACACTTCTGGGGTTCGCAATGCAAAAGAAGCTGTTTTTGCAGCCCAGCTAGCCCGGGAAGCACTGGAGACCAATTGGCTTAAACTGGAAATACACCCAGATCCAAAGTATTTGCTCCCAGATCCTGTGGAAACTTTAAAAGCCGCTGAAGAGCTGGTTAAGCTAGGATTTGTTGTCCTACCTTATGTTAATGCAGACCCTGTACTTTGCAAAAGACTGGAAGAGGCAGGAACAGCAGCCGTTATGCCTTTAGGGTCACCCATCGGAAGCAACAATGGACTGAATACCAAAGCCATGCTAGAGATCATTATAGAGCAAAGCAAAGTACCAGTAGTAGTCGATGCAGGCATAGGTGCCCCCTCGCATGCCGCTGAAGCCTTGGAAATGGGCGCAGACGCAGTATTGATCAATACAGCCATTGCCGTTTCCTCTGACCCTGTACAAATGGGCAAAGCATTTAAAATGGCGGTAGAAGCAGGCAGAATGGCTTATGAGGCCAAGCTTGCCAAACATAACAAGCAGGCACAGGCAAGCAGTCCCCTTACAGCATTTCTTGACGAAATTGGTTAAAACGAGCTACTTAGTATGAACAAATCATTTGCAGATATATTTTCATCCTGCAGTTGGGATGAAACAAAGGAAAGTATTTACAGCAAAACTGCCGAAGACGTAAAAACAGCCCTTCAAAAAACCAAAAGAAATTTAGAGGACTTTAAAGCCTTGATTTCGCCCGCAGCAGAGCCTTTTCTTGAACAAATGGCTTTATTGAGCCACCAAATTACGAGAAAGCGCTTTGGCAATACCATGCAAATGTTTATTCCTATGTACCTGTCCAATGAGTGCCAAAATATATGCACCTACTGCGGCTTTAGCCTGGACAACAAAATGCGTCGTACTACTTTAACAGAAAAACAAATACTGGACGAAGTAGCTGTTATAAAGTCTTATGGCTATGACCATTTGCTATTGGTAACCGGAGAAGCCAACAAAACGGTGGGTGTACCCTATTTTGAAAAAGCTTTGAAATTGGTCAAACCACACTTCTCACATATTTCATTGGAAGTGCAACCATTAGACCAGGATGAGTATGAAACGTTGATTCCTCATGGTTTAAACACGGTGCTGGTTTATCAAGAAACATACCACGAAGAAAACTATAAGCTCCACCACCCAAAAGGCAAGAAGTCAAATTTCCTATACCGCCTGGAAACCCCAGACCGTTTGGGCAAGGCAGGAATTTACAAAATAGGCTTAGGAGTTCTTATAGGCCTAGAAGACTGGAGAACAGATTCTTTCTTTACTGCCCTTCATCTGGACTATCTAGAAAAAACCTATTGGCAGACAAAGTACTCTATTTCTTTTCCACGCCTCAGGCCATATACCGGCAACCTTGAACCCAAAGTAAACATGAGCGACCGGGAACTGGTACAACTTATCTGTGCATATAGGATCTACAATGAAGAAGTCGAGCTTTCCATGTCGACCAGAGAAAGTGAGAAGTTCAGGAACAATGTTGTAAAACTAGGCATTACCTCCATGAGCGCAGGTTCGAAAACAGACCCAGGAGGTTATGCAGCAGGGATAGAAGCACTAGAGCAATTTGAGATATCAGACGAAAGGACTCCTGCTGAAATTGCCTGCATGCTAAAAGAACAAGGGTATGAACCCGTGTGGAAAGACTGGGACAGGGCTTACCAATTTATGGAAGACCTTTAAACATTAGAAACATTTTAACAAGCAAGACCCGTGTTAACACCCGAGGAATTAAAAAGATATAATCGCCATATTATACTTCCAGAGTTTGGAAAAGAAGCACAAGAAAAGTTAAAAAATGCCAGTGTTTTAGTCATTGGTGCTGGCGGTTTAGGCTGTCCTGTGCTTTTGTACCTTACTGCTGCCGGCGTGGGAACCATAGGGATTGTTGATTTTGACACGGTAGACAAAAGCAACCTACACAGACAGGTGCTTTTTTCTGTAAAAGACACAGGCAAGCTCAAAGCCGAAGTAGCTGCAGAGAAGCTTGCTGAACAAAACCCTTTTGTAAACTTTAAGGTACATACCGAGAAACTTGACCGGGAAAATGCACAAGCCCTTTTCGCACAATATGACCTTGTAGTAGATGGCTCTGACAACTTCCCTACCCGGTATCTGGTAAGCGACGTCTGCACCATACAAAACAAACCGCTCATTTTTGGGTCTATTTTTAAGTTTCAAGGACAGGTTTCTGTTTTTAACTATGTAGATGAGTCGGGCAAGAAAGGGCCTACGTACAGATGCCTTTTTCCTGAACCGCCATCGCCTGGTTCGGTTCCGAACTGTGCCACTATTGGCGTTTTGGGCGTACTTCCAGGAATGATAGGTAGCATACAAGCAAACGAAGCCATTAAAGTAATTACTGGCATCGGTCAACCGCTAGTAGGCCGGCTCATGATGCTAGACGCACTGTCAATGGAAACGACTACCATAAAAATAATGGCCGTGGAAGAAAATTTCAAAAGAACCAATCTGGAGGCCGACTATGAAGCGTTCTGCAATCCTCCAACACCAATGCCGGAAACAGAAACAGAGGAGTACAAAGAAATTTCAGTAAAAACCTTGGAGCAAAAATTAAATGCACAAGAAGATATTTTCCTACTGGATGTCCGGGAACCTCATGAATCAGAAATTTGCCAGATAACAGGAAGCACGCTTATTCCTATGCGTTCCGTATCTGAACAAGTAGAAAAAATACCAGAAGATAAACCCGTTGTTGTTTATTGCCATCACGGAATGCGAAGTGCTTGGGTGGTAAAGTTTCTTTCCGATGAGTTTAACTACAAAAACCTGTACAACCTAGAGGGGGGCATTGACCAATGGGCAGCTAAAGTAGATAAAGGGATGAGCAGGTATTGACGGGAAACCGAAACTGTATTTTTCCTATCTTGGTTTGGAATTAACTCATAACAATAACATTTTCAAGAAGAAATAATAAACAAAAAAGAAGAATTTTATATCTTAGTATAATAATTTTTATCCCTTGCTAGTTATGAGATCTTCAGTTTTTTCTTTATTGTTTCTTTTGCCATTCATGGTTTCTGCCCAAATTACAGAAGTTGGCGAGTTCCTAAACTTCAGGGCAGGGTTGCTTTTTTCTCCAGACTTCACCTACCGTACACTGCGGGGAGATATGGAAAATAATGTCCGGCAATTACGGGACCACTATGAACTCCCCAAAACAGGGTTTACCGGTGGTGTGAACATGATATTCAGGTTTCACAAAAAACTGGCTATAGAAGGTGGCTTTCTTTACAGCAACAAAGGTGAAAGAACAAAAACCGGCAATTACAACCTTATTGTATTTAATGAGGACGACCCGCTGAGACCAGACATGCAAGCCTCTTTTATCAACACCTACCGCTATCTGGACTTGCCCATTAAGTTAAACTATTATTTACGCCCTAAGCATATAGCCATCTATATATCTGCCGGTATATCTCCCAATATTTTCCTTGGACAGTCAACTACTACTGTAATAGACACCGACGACAGCCGCATTCACATCCGACGCACCCTAAGGAATCATAACTTCTCATCTGTCGACCTGGCCGGCCTTATAGCATTGGGATTTGACATAAAAGCATCGCAAAGGTGGAGCATCCGCTTTGAACCTACCTTCAGGCACTCTTTAAGATCTATTATGGATACTACTTTGAGGACATATTTATATTCTGCCGGGGTTAATACGGGGGTGTATTTGATGTTGTAGGGTATTTGGAAAAGGCTATGCTCGCTGGGACTTCTTTGTTGTCTGAATCAGAACTCACAGAATAAGAGAATTTTCAGAATGGAGGGAAAGTCTAATTTCTCCTGAAGATTAGTCATTCTACCTTTTATGCTCACTGTAGCTTGCAGCTACAGCAACACACTATCAAATTAAAGCCGTATTGCCAAAGGTAGCTTGCAGCTACCAAAATGTACTAAAAAAAAGCCCCCCGATACTCGCTGACATTCTTTGTTGTCTGAATCAGAATTTTTAGAATTATAGAATTTTCAGAATGGGGGGGGAAGAAGATTGGGGACTCTGCTCGGTTTCCATCTACCAAAACATATAAAAATGCCCTTCTATCTAGAAATGCTCACTGTAGCTTGCAGCTACAGCACCATACTATCAAATAAAGCCGTATTGCCAAAGGTAGCTTACAGCTACCAAAACGCACTAAAAAAAAAGCCCCCCGATACTCGCTGACGTTCTTTGTTGTCTGAATCAGAATTTTCAGAATTTTAGAATTTTCAGAATGGGGGAAGTTCAATTTCTCCCGGAGATTTACTGGCAATTTTATAAAGGTTTGATTTTTGAATGTATCATGACAATGGAGGTTTGTATAAATGCTCTGTTCGGTTTCCATCTACCAAAACATGTAAAAATGTCCATTACCAGAATGCTAAAAATAATCTTCCCTTCCATTGCTATTCTAGGTCTTATAGGCTGTAAAGGAAGAGAGTTTAGTGTTTATGTAATTGTTGAACCATCTGCGGAAGAATGTGATGATTATAATGTTATTTGGAGAGTTGATTCTATAATTAATGAGAAAGAAGAGTTGATGAACAAGTTTGTTTACTTACTTAATAGCAAACAGGAGTATGAGGAAACTACAAAAGGGAAAAAGTTTTTATTGAAAGGAATTTTTATAGATAAAGTTTTAAAGTCAGATTTTACTAACTGTGGTAAAGTTTTTAGGTTTAAAGATGAAAGCATAATTCCCTTGGCGAAGGAGCGATATCTAGATTTGCAATCCAGCCATTTGTTGTCTGAATCAGAACTCACAGAATAAGAGAATTTTCAGAATGGAGGGAAAGTCTAATTTCTCCTGAAGATTAGTCATTCTACCGTATATGCTCACTGTAGCTTGCAGCTACAGCAACACACTATCAAATTAAAGCCGTATTGCCAAAGGTAGCTTGCAGCTACCAAAACGTACTAAAAAAAAACGCCCCCCGATACTCGCTGACGTTCTTTGTTGTCTGAATCAGAATTTTCAGAATTATAGAATTTTCAGAATGGGGGAAGTTAATTTTCTCCCGGAGATTTACTGGCAATTTTATAAAGGTTTGATTTTTGAATGTGTCATGACAATGGAGGTTTGTATATGTAGAAGCATTGTCGCTACACCTACAGAGCCACCTGAATTGATTCTCTAAATAACAGTTAGATAACTAAAAACAAAAAGGCCTGAAAGGCTAATAAAGCCCTCCAAACCTTTTGTCATTAAACTAAAACAAAGAAATTTACTTTTGCACAACCACTCTTTTATGGTGCACTTCGCCCGTGTTCATATTGTTTACGATCAACAAATACAGTCCATTCTTTAAAGAAGAGATATTCAAGTTCACGTGGTCGCGTGTAGCGTTGTCCATATACACTAACCTACCGCTTACGTCTAATAATTTGACAGAAACAGCAGGGTTGTTGTCGTCAAACCTTAAGTTTAGCACATTGTCCGCAGGGTTAGGGTACACGGACAGCCATTCACCCACGAGGGCCTTGCTTTCTGCTTTCAGCGGGTCTTCTATGATTACCTCCTCTATACGCTCAGGCATGGTAAACTTAGGCACTATATTTACATAAACAGAATCCGCACTGCCGTTATAGGAAACCCTGAGCATATCTAGCCCTTCGACCACGCCAGTAAGTTGACCGGATGACTCAACAGAAAAATAATCTAAAGTAGAAGAAGACTGGAATGATGAGTCAAGGCGAATTACCCTGTGAGAGCCATCATTGTAAAAGGCATCTACGTAACAGGTCAGGCTTGTGTCTTTCATGATAAACAGCTCTGGATTATCCCCTGTATGAATTTTCACACTGTCTATTTCCACCCCTGGTTTCAACTGCACTTCAAAACTGATCGTGTCCAGGACAATTGCGGCATTTACCGTATCAAAGACCTCTGCGGTCAGCAAAAGCTTGCCGTAAGCATTGTCAGGAACTTTAAACTTGACTTTTTCAGTAGCCTCGGTAATTATACCGTCCAACAGGTCTATATTTTCCCCATAAAGGGATATTAGTGTAACGGCTCCTTCATACTGATCCTTAACAATATCGAACTCTACAGAATCTCCTGGATAATAAACCACTTCTTCGGAAGGCCCTTCAAACACAACAGTCGGAAGATCTTCAATATCATGACTATTTGCCATTCTTGCCGAACCACTTAAAAAAGGACAGCTTTCACAAAAGCTATATTCTAACCTCGGAGGGTTAAACCCTGAAGTCGAAAACATTTCAGCATCAGACTTTTTACCGAGGAGGCCAAAAACATTCAGTTGTGTTTCTAGGTGATCATAAGAACCTTCCACCTCCTTGATACTGGTAAAGCTTTCGTGTGCTACAGAATAAGATGTATCGTATGACACAGCCAATGTATCCATACCACCAATCTGGCTTTCTACGGCCACTACACCATCATTGGCATCTTTAAAAATCAGGCGTTCCAAGAAATAATCTGCCAATCCTTTTTCAATACCTAACCTGTCCGCCACCCACAAAATAAAATCGGTAGCCACAGATTCAGAAGCATCTCCTGCTTTTTTAGCAACTGTAGTCCTTAGTATAATACCTTTAATACCAGTTGCTGCTTTTAATACGGCAGCAACCGACTGTACTGCTCCCCCCACTGGGGTAAGCATAATCAAATCCATTTCAGCTTCGGATATCCCATATACAAAAGGGTCTGCTATAACATGTGTGGGAACACCCTTCTCACGCTCAGCCTGCAATCCGGCGGGGCTGTTCAGCTCATGCAGAAAACCAGAAGTGGTTTTAAGTTCCTGCTCATAATGCAGGTTTATATTTGTAGGGGGGATTGGCAAAGTTCTGTCATGATAATAAGAAAGTGCAGTTCCTCCAGAAAAAGGAACAAATTTTTTGTACTTCTCATGCTTAGGGAAGACCTCATCCTTAAAGGTAGGGTACATGATAAATTCACCTAACCGAGAATTCGCAGTGCGAACACCAGCTCCCGTAAAAATAGGCACATCAATAATACGTTCATCTGAAAGCAAATCAATATATTGAGATCCGGAGTTAGGTACATGGATGGCAATAAACTTGTTGATATCCTCTCTATACATTTTCTGTATATAGTACCTCACCCCTAGGCCACCTGTGCTATGACCCAGAACATCTACTTTACCAAAAGAAACTCCCTTTTCTGCACAGATCCTCTTCATATCATCTATCTCGTCACGCAACTGATAAGCCATACTTGATGAAGGAAACCCTATGAACATTTCATCAAAGCCACCACTGCGTACCATAAAATCTTTGTACTGCCCTGTCTCTATAAGAAAATCTGCCATGTTTCTTGTGCGGGACTTTTCACTAAAAATTCCATGCAACATTAAAACTGGTGGCAATACCACCCTAATCCTTTCGGAATACAAAACCTCGTCGGAGGTTTCGTCATACAGCTCTACCGTAAAAAACCTTCTGCCTTCCGTGTTCGGCAAAGTATAAATCGATGGCAAGAACTTAGGATGGTAATACCTAAACTTAGCACTGTCAGAAACATCGTTCTCCATAATTTTACGGAAGTAGCCATATTCATCATCATTCCCAAGCACGTTTTCTTTAATCCTCATAGAAACGTTTTCTGCATTACCACCTCTCCACACAAACATAGTAAGGTTAGACCCGTCTGCTGCTACTTCTGCCATATCATCTGCTACATCACAAGCGAACCTGCCAAACTTGCCTACACGGTACCTGAGGGAGTCTGTACTAAAAGCACTGGTAGTATAAAGTAGTGGGTTATAAAATCTATAGTCTATCTTTAAAGAGTACATTTCCAAGCCGCCAAATTTCACTGAAGCAACTCCTTCATCTGTAGCTATCCACAACTTGTCATCTTTATCAAAAGCAACACCGGTTACATTATCAGAAGGAATATTGCTATTCTCTGTATTGAAATAGTAATAATTGTCCAGATCACCTAAATCGCCTTGTCCTTGATAAACATAAAGGCCTTTAGTGGTACCGATTGCAACTAAGTCAGAGTTTTCGGAAGCCGATATGGCATGCCAATTAACAGAAGCATCAGCGCTAGCATCCAGCACATAATGCCAAGTATTAGGCTTATTAAGTTCATGGAAATATTCATAGACTCCAAAGCCATGGCCAAACCTTAACCCCACCCATATATTGCCATTCCTGTCTACTGTCATAGCTTCTGCAGAGACTGCAACCGAAAGGTCAAAGGGCGTATTGTTTTCATTGAATGAGTGGACAGCACCCATTTTTAATCCAGCGCCCCCTCCTGGAATATTAAAAGCCCTGATCCTAGAATGTAAAAAACAATCGTTCATCCCTTTCCACCCCAAATACATTTTCCCAGGCCCAGGTGCCAATACTTCACAATTCCTAACACATCCAGACCCCATCAACGGTGTTACATTCAAACCACGTTCTGCATCCAATAAACCTACACTAGAGTACTGGGTAGTCGGTCTGATTTCACTAAACCGATCAGCGCCTGGATCCAATATTGATACTCCACCAGGATTAAAATAAGTACCTACACCTTGAACATACAAGTGGGAGTAAGTTCCCGCTGCCCATACACGCCCTATACCATCAATGGCAACAGATTGCATACGTGGTGATGGCAAACCATAACCTTCCCTATCGTTGTTGGCGAAACTAAAGAAATATTTTTTCTCATCACTGCCATTAGGTGAAATATAACTTACCCCTCCTCCGCTAGAACTAAAGTCAGTGCCTCTCTGGGCTATCCATACACCTCCTTCGCTATCTGGTACGATCTGCATAATATGATGTTCTCCTAAAAAAGCAGACCTGCTCCAGTTATTACCATCATATGAGTACAGTCCACTTTTATCAGTCCCTAACCATATCCTGTTCTGTTCATCAACAGATAAACAAGTATAATTTCCGGAAGACGCCCCTACTTCATGCAGGTCGAAACAAGATTGTGCATACCCGAAGGGCAGACACATACAAATAAAGGCAAGAGGCACAATAACACTCCTAATCGATTTCATATGACTTTTTTTTGGTGTAAATTAAATTAGTTGCAAAAAGACTATAGATGAAGAAATAAAGATAAGCCTATATTATGGTTTTTACTTCACAAACTTGAGGAACGTACCTTTTGACTTTACCAAATAGCAGTTTGCGCACAGGAACGTAAAAGTCATTTCTAAACTTCAAAAGCTCCATCTTTTGCAGATGAGCGGTAAAATAACATAATTATAGAATGAGGATTGCACAGTTTCGGCTTTAGCCACTTCCAACCATCAGATCAATATAGCCGCTGATTGCATAATTAGGCAGATAATGCGTGTTATCTAGCGGCGTGATTCATTAATAATTTGGAGAGATTCCGTAGCTCTAAGCTACAGATAGCAGGGAATTTGATAAACCTAAAAAAGAGAACATGAGCAAAATAACACTTATTATTATTTGTAAAGCTTCCCTATTGCTCCATGCTTATTCTTCTGCACAAAACCTTCCTGTTCAGAAAAGTTACGGAGATACAATTATGTTTAATATAAATGCCTTTTACAAAAAATGGGAAAAAGAGGACATAAAATATGTTGAGGTTTTCAGCAAAAAGGACTCAACATTAATCTGCTCATATTCAACATACAAAAACAAGTTATATGGAATAAGGAGCTTATACAATTCTAACGGCAGACTATCTAGTTCCGAAAACTTTATAGATGGCCAATTAACTGGAACAGCAAAAGAATATTATTGGAATGGCAATGTAAGGGCTGAAGGAAAATATGAGTTCACTAGGGGCAGAGGCTCTTTTAAAGACTCTGTTTGTATAGAGAGTTCTTTTGGGGTAGGTGACATAAGTTGTTATGTACAAAACTATCCCTCTCCCAAAGTAGGCAAATGGATATATTATTCAAACAATGGGAAAAAATACATGGAAGGAAGCTATGCTGACAATAATCGGGTAGGCACATGGACAATCTATGACCCAAGGACTGGGAAAGAAAAACAAAATATATATTACCCAAAAATCACGGACAAATAGAACAAAGCAAAAACAAAGCCGGCAATCGGTTAGAAGTAGATCACCGGCTTTTACAAAGTTCAGTTTCGCTAAATGAATATTCTAATTAGGGCCTGCTGAAAAAGTCACAAGTGTGCAAGATACGCATGGCCTTACATGAAGACGTATTGGAATACTTCGAATGCAAGGCCATAAAGTAGATTGTGCGCTTGTGGCTAGCCCAAAAAAGTATTGGGTTAAAAGCTTCTCACTTTAATGTGCACGGAAAAATAAGAAATAACCGAAAAAACCTTGCAACCACACCTCCTAATTCTTATACAAATATCAACAGATCAATATTTTGGGCGTTTTTCAGCGCGCCCTAATTAACTTCCTCCTTATAGGCTTCTATAGGCACGCAAGCACAGAACAAATTCCTGTCGCCATAAGCATTATCTATACGTGATGCTGATGGCCAGAACTTAGTTTCTTTTACCCAAGGTAATGGGAAAGCAGCTTTTGATCGGCTGTAAGGCCGGTTCCACTCATCAGAGGTAACATCCTCTGCTGTATGAGGGGCTTTTTTAAGTACATTATCATCTTTATCAGCAACACCTTGCTCAATTTCTTTGATTTCACTACGTATAGCTATCATAGCCTCTGCGAACCTGTCCAGCTCTGCTTTAGATTCACTTTCTGTAGGCTCTATCATCAAAGTTCCAGGTACAGGGAAAGAAACTGTTGGAGAATGAAAGCCATAATCTATTAAGCGTTTGGCTATATCTTCTACCTCTATGCCAGCAGACTGTTTAAACTCACGGCAGTCGAGAATAAACTCATGCGCGCACCGTCCATTGGTTCCAGTATACAGCAGCGGATAATGCCCTTTCAACCTAGACATTAAATAATTGGCATTAAGAATGGCCATTACAGTTGCATTTTTCAGCCCCTCGCCTCCCATCATGGAAATATAGGCATACGAAATAGGCAGTATAAGCGAACTTCCAAAAGGTGCGGCAGAAACAGCAGGCACGGCATTTTCACCACCTGTTGGCACTAAGGTATGACCTGGAAGATAAGGTGCCAAATGTTTGGCGACACCAATAGGTCCCATACCTGGCCCTCCACCTCCGTGAGGGATACAAAAAGTCTTGTGCAGGTTCAGATGACAAACATCAGCGCCAATTTCCCCAGGACTGGTCAGCCCTACCTGAGCATTCATATTGGCACCGTCCATATACACTTGCCCACCCGCATCATGTACGATATTTATTATCTGCCGTATAGTAGTTTCAAAAACCCCGTGTGTAGATGGATATGTAACCATCAGGCAACTGATTTTTTCACCATGTTGAGCAACTTTTGCGGTAAGGTCTTCAACATCTATATTTCCTTTCTCATCACACTTAACAGTTACTACCTTCATACCTGCCAAAACCGCACTTGCCGGATTAGTACCATGGGCAGAAGAAGGTATTAATGCAATGTTCCTATGTTCTTCCCCTTTACTATCATGGTATGCTTTTATCACCATTAGTCCTGCATATTCACCTTGCGCCCCAGAGTTTGGCTGAAGCGAAACGGCAGAAAAACCAGTTATTTCTGACAGCCAGTTTTCTAAATGCTCAAATAACTCCATGTAACCTTGGCACTGATCATCAGGGACGAAAGGGTGAATATTGGCCATTTCCGGCCAGCTCACAGGCAACATCTCGGTTGTAGCATTAAGCTTCATCGTACAAGAGCCAAGGGGTATCATGGAGTGTACCAAAGAAAGGTCTTTGTTTTCAAGCTTCTTCAAGTACCTCAGCATCTCATGCTCCGAATGGGCATTATTGAAAACGGGGTGCTGTAAATAGGTAGATTGCCGAACTAGATCCTCAGGAATGGCGGCTTCTCGTTCTTTTACAGTAAAAGAGCGCTCAGTAAAAATTTCTACAATCTGCTCAAGATCATCTGCTGAAACAGTTTCATCTAAAGAGATTAAAATATATTGACCTTCATATCTAAAATTAATGCCCGCTGCCACTGCTTTTGCTTTGATCTCTTCAACTTTTTCACCAGCATCAATTTTAATAGTATCAAAGAAGTTTAGATTCAACTGTTTGAACCCAAGATCTTCAAGTGCCAGCGCCAATCCAGCCGTAGCCTTGCTTATTCGAGAAGCTATGCCTTTGATCCCTTTAGGGCCATGATAAACGGCATACATTCCAGCCATTACAGCCAAAAGCACTTGTGAAGTACAAATATTGGATGTCGCACGCTCTCTTTTAATATGCTGCTCCCTCGTTTGCAAGGCCATACGATAAGCAGTTTTACCTGCCGCATCTACAGATGCACCGATAATCCTTCCGGGCACAAATCGCTTATGATTTTCCTTCGTGGCAAAGTAAGCTGCATGAGGCCCTCCAAAACCCATAGGGACACCAAAACGCTGGGTAGACCCTATAGCCACATCCGCACCTAATTCACCAGGAGATTTGAGTAGAGCTAAGCTCAAAATATCAGCAGCCATACAAACCATTACATCTGATTGATGCGCAGTGCCTATTATTTCGGAGTAGTCTACAATGGCACCATCTCTATCCGGATACTGCAAAAGCATACCAAAAGCTTCACTCAGATCGACACTTTCATCAATTTTACACACGACTACCTCTAACCCTAATGGTGCTGAACGCGTTTTTAACACCTCAATGGTCTGCGGGAAACATAGATCCGAAACGATAAATTTTGTTGCTGCCGCTTTTGCCCTAGGACGTAAGGCATACATCATGGTCATAGCTTCTCCAGCGGCTGTGGCCTCGTCTAACAAAGATGCATTGGCAATGTCCATGCCTGTTAGATCAGCGACCATAGTCTGGAAATTCACCAAAGCTTCCAACCTCCCTTGGGCTATCTCAGACTGATAAGGTGTGTAAGCGGTATACCATCCTGGATTTTCTAAAATATTTCGCTGAATGACCGCAGGGGTTATGGTATTATAATACCCCAAGCCAATATAAGAACGGAAAACCTTATTTTTTCCCGCTAGTTTCTTAAACCTGTTAATAAAGCCATACTCATCTTCAGCTACAGGCAGGTTCAATTTTTTACTAAGTCTTATATCAGCAGGAACAGCTTGCTCTATAAGCTCATCTAGAGAAGCAGCCCCCGTAGTGGACAGCATATCAGGTATCTGAGAGGCATTGGGTCCAATATGCCTCTGGGAGAAAGAATAAATGTCAGCAGATAGGTTGCTCATGATTAAAATACCTAAAGAAGGAAAAGAAGTTATATTTGAGACGCAAAATTAGTATATTCCTTGATTAATAAATGCCTTAACCAAACCTCTGTTAATAACTTTTTCCGATTTCAGGCTAAAAACCTCTGCTCAAAAGCACTTAAACAAAAGAACAATCAACAGAGAATCAACATATTAAAAACAAATTTCATTTTCTAAACCATGACTTGATTTTATGATACACTTTTTGAAAAGTAGTTACCTCGTCTTTGCCTGGGTCTGTCAATAAAAAACCATAAGGTTTTAGTGGCTCTACCACTTTACAGACTACTTTAAGTATAGCAAGCAAAGGAATAAACAATACCATCCCAGCCGGCCCCCAAACCTCTCCTCCTATGAAAATAGCCAATATAATGGCATAAGGGTTTACACGAACTTTAGTCCCAACTATGTTTGGGGTAATAATATTACTTTCCAGAATTTGAAGCACCCAGAAGTATAATGCAATGCCCACAGGAAACCACAAACTGTCTTCCATTACCAAAGCGTATACGACAGGAAGGATAGAGCCAATAAAAGTCCCAACAATAGGTATAATATTTAACACAGCAGCAATTACACCAAACAACAAAGCTTGATCTAATCCTATGGCAGAAAGAAATGAAACGTTTGACACTGCCAAGATCAGCACTACCGTAAAAATGCCAGTAATGTACTGAAAGACAATCTTCTTCTCATTTCTTATAATACGGCGGATATCCTCATGCCTTTCTTTAGGATTTGCCCGGTATAGGAATTCCATATAGTAAGACCTATAAAACAGCATAAAAAACATAGACATAGGAATTAAAATGGAAGCAACGACTAAATCGGAAACGGCAGTTGCCACGCCTTGCATAAAACCGCCAACTTCATCTCCTGTGCCATGTTCTTCCAAAAATTCTCGTTGCTCTTCTGGCGTTATATCAAACCTGTCATGAATCATTTGTTGAAGCTGGAAGGTAAATTTATCTACCTCCTGCTCTAATTGCGTTACCTCCTCTGTTAACCTGTCCATTTGCCAAAGCAGAAAAAGAAAAAAACCAAGAATAATAAAAATCATGGAGAGCGTAGCATGAAAAGAAGCGGCACCCCTGGATAGCCCTTTTTGTTCCATCCACTCTGCAAATGGCAACATAAGAAAAGCAAAAAGCAGGGCTATAAAAACAGGAATTATAACCGTCCGACCTATAAAAAGTATAAAAAATAAGGCTACTAGCCCTATGAGTATCATTACCCATTTAACGTAAAAAGGAGTCTTCATGAAGAGCAAAAAATTTACTATTCATTAAAGACTCCTTACCAAGATATTTTGTTTAACTCTAGCTTATTTTAAAGAGATCTTATCCTCTTCTTTACTAGCACCTGCAATGGCTTGTATTTTATCCTGCTTCAACACATCTTCAATTTCCTTGATCTTTTCCCTTGTAGTACTAATATAACTTTTCTTTTCCTTATAAATATTCGCCATTTCCCTTAAACTCTTTTCATCCATTTCATAAAAAATTCGAGAAGCTTTTTTAGCAGATTTTTCTTGCCCTCCTAACTTCATCAATATATCCTCTCCCATACGAAGTGAAATACTAAGTGTGGGAGGTGCTATGTCTGGTAGTTTTGTTTGGCAGCCGCAGGTTACCTCTGGCACTGCGTCTTTGTTTGATACTATGATGCTGTAGCTACAAGCTACATTGAGCGTTAAAGGGGGCTTCGTTGTAGCGAAGGTTGGTTTGTGAAATTTGGAGTTAGCGGGGCAAAAAATCCTGTTAATTCTATAATCCTGAAAATTCTGATTCAGACAAAAAAACGGAAAGCCCCTAAAAACCTTCCGGTTTCCCATTTTCTTTTTTTTCTCAACTCACGTTACGCAAGCTATAAGCTTGCAATATTTTAGGTCTAAGATACGCTATCGCTAATCTTAGACCAGTAGGGGAGATCTCCCGGCAAACAAATATTTTGGCGCTCAATGCTGCTGTGGAGGCAGCCAGAGCCGGGGAGGCGGGAAAAGGCTTTGCTGTAGTTGCTTCCGAAGTGCGTAAACTTGCTGAACGCAGTAGGCTAGCTGCTGATGAGATTCATGAATTGTCAGCAAAGGGCTTGTCTATTTCGGAGCATTCCGGGAAGTTGCTGGATGAGACTGTTCCGAATATCATTAAGACTTCTAATATGATTAATGAAATCAATACAGCGAGCATCGAGCAAAAGTCTGGTGTGGATCAAATTAACAACGCCCTTCAAATGTTAAATCACACCATTCAGGAAAATGCGGCTACTTCGGAAGAGGTTTCTTCCGCTGCTGAACACCTGCTTAATCATGCTAATTCTTTAAATGAATCCGTAGCCTTTTTTAATACCGAGGATGGTGGTAGAGGGAGTATTAAAAGAGTAATGGTAAATGTAAGAAGTGCAGTGCAAGAAACACCTGAAGGCCTCGCTCTTCAGTTATGATCTATGTTCGATAAATACCTTATTTTAAAAAAAGTCCTGTCATGCAGGGCTTTTTCTTTTTTATAAATAGTATAAATTTTATTTTTTCTATGGCTATTCATGTAAATAGATTACTTTTAAACTTTAATAAATTATGAGTTTAAATAGCGAACTCGGATGTTTAACCCTTAATTTTTTACTATGAAGAGATTTCTACTTTCAGGTTTTCTGCTTTTTTCAGTGTTGGTATCCTATGGGCAAGGTGAGTGGGAAAAATTACCTCATGTTTTTAGCTCTTATTTAACAGCCTTTCATACCTACGATAATCAACTATTTATCGGGGGTAATTTTACTCAGATAGATGGCCAAAGATCCATGCACTCTGCCGTGTATTCAGGAGGCAACATTACCAGACATCAGAATTCCCAGCAAGGAGGAGGTGGTTTTGATAGCTTCACCGAATATAATGGAAGGCTAATAGGTGGCGGTAGTGCAACTGTTGGCAGCTTTTCTATTAGTGCTGCAATGGTGTTGGAATGGGACGGCACAAGTTGGGGAAATAGCAGTTTGCGTTTAAATCACAATGTTAGACAGGTGATCACATTCCGTGATACATTATTTGCAGCAATGCCAGGAGAGTCAACAAGTTTTGCATATGCAGGGTATTACGCAGGTTCAGGTTGGCATCAGGCTGGTGGAGAATTGGATGCTATGCCTTTTTATATAACCTATAATGACAACTTATATGCTTATGGCGACTTTACAGAAAGCGGAGATGCGTCTGTAAAATATTTTGCTAAATGGGAAAATGAAGGTTGGGTCCAGGCTGGCTCAGGAGAATACAGACCAGTTGCTCCGGTTGTTTTTCAAGGAAAACTGTATGCATTTGCGTTAGAAAGCACCGATTTTGGTGCCAGGGTTCATAAGCTTATAGAATGGAATGGTTCTGATTGGGAAGTTGCTTCTGATCAGAAGTTAGTAGTTAGTTGGAATAACATTAGAGCTGTAACGGCAGATGAAGATAATATTTATGTGGTAGGAGATTTGGCAATGGCTGGAGATAAAGCGGTGAAAAATGCTGCCCGGTTTGATGGGAATGAGTGGCACCCAATGGGAGAGGCTTTAGATGATGTTTTAATTAATGCACTTCATATTTACGATGGATATTTATATGCAGGTTCAGCACTCGACTTCGATACACGTGAAGCTTATTTGTTTAGATTTCCTTTAAATGCTCTTGATGAGGAGCCGGATGACAATGGCGATGGATCTGCTGATAATGGGTCATCTGATGATAACGGAGGTAGCGATAATGGAACTGCTGATGAAAACGGAGGTGATGATGATGGTTCTAATGATGATGATAATACTACATCTGTAGGTCTTGAAGAACAAACGAAGCCAGCCTTCTTTTATGACTATCAAAACAGAAGTTTGGTGTTCGAAAAAGCACAAGGGTATGTTTGGATTTACAAATCAGATGGAAGGATGGTTTGGGATGGTATGGTAAGCAGTAACCAACTAGTAGGTCTGCATACGTTTTCTGATGGACTTTACATAGTTAAGTACCAAAATGGCTCTTTGGTTGATACTAAAAAGGTTATCGTTTATTAATTTGACCAGCTAAATAAAAAAAAGCCGCGGGGAACTATTGTAACCGCGGCTTTTTTCATTCTCCGGTGTATATATGCGCAGTCGGTATTTTATTTGGCCTGGTGCTTAATTAAAAGCTCTGTTTGTTCAAAAGCGACACTTTTTCTGATATTGAGAATGATGCTCATGGCTTCATTTAAGTACATATTTTTAAATAATAAAGATCTTTCTGGTACTTTGTAGTACTCTTTCAGGGCAGCAAAATTTTCGTTTAGGGCTACTTCAAAGGTAGATTCCGGGTAGTTTTTCTTTAATTCTTCCAAAAAGGTGTCCAGTGATTCCAGGAAAAACTTATTTGCATGACTCCTTAAGGTATTTTCTTTGTAGAAGTAGATATCTACCAGTTCATCTCCTGGCAGTCCGATATATTCTACATTTTCGTTGTATCCTCCGGTAAAGGAAACCAGTTCGAAACTTATTTTCCTCAGGTTGTCATCAAAAACCTTAAAGAACACAAGTTTTTGGTGCAAAGTGCTATCATTGCCTATGAGCTCATTGTTGATTTGGTAGATCTTTGTAGGGTGTAGATCCATGAGCTCGATACGCTTCAATGCGTTGTTCAATCTATCAGTGCTGTTTTTAGATGATTTCTTGCACGCGAGAAGAGAAAGGAAAACAATTATCAGTAAGCACTTCTTCATGTATTTGACCTGTAAGTAAAAAGCAAAACCTTGGTTTAAAAGATCCTTAAAGGATGGACTTATTTATAAAACCATCTTCTAGCATAGCTTTCTCCGCTTTTTCTTTATTCTGCTGACTTGTTGGTTGGTCCAGATAATAAGCCAATGACTGTTTTTTATTGGTTAAAGCTATAAGTTTGTCATCTACTAAACTTTGGATAATTTCCAAAATAGTCTTATCCAGCTCTTCAGGTACGGTTTCTTTAGCACTATACTGGGAGGCCATTTCATAAACAAATTCATGAATGGTTCTTTGTCCATTTGCTTCCAGAAAAACCAGTTGGGGCCATGGATCCATAGTAATCATTCTCGGAGCATGATTATCTACTACATGGATCATATTTTGATCAAGCCAATCCCATCTGGCAAGTCGGATAAAATACTTGTCTTTGGTATCTGAGTTTTTTAACGTTTCAAACGGAGGAAGTTCTTTTTTCTTTTTCTTAAACAGGCCAAACATGGTTTATGTGATTTTAAGGACTTTATCTAAAGTAAGGATTATTAGAAAAACTTTCCAATTGACAAGAATATAATAAGTTCTAAGATACGCTATCCCCCTCTGGTCAAAGTTTCAGCGAAGCATAACTTTGACCCAAAACCTATGCAAGCTTTTAGCTTGCGTATATAATATTCAACAAGCCTTTACCACTGCTATATAAATACTCATGTGCTTCTGCAACAAAACCTGCCTCTACAGGATTTTGATGAAGATAATTTAGCCGCTGATTAAGCAGTTCATAGTTTGAAAGCTCAATAGGATGGTTATTTTGTTGCCAGAATTGATAGTCTTTGTTGTTCGCATTCTTTTTTCCGGCACGTTTGAACATCCATAGCAGCCACTCTCTTCTACTCTCACAGCTATATTCTTGAATACATTTAATAAGCTGTTTTGAAGTATGCCTCTTCATATCTCTGATAATATCAGACAAACTTGCTGTTTCTGTACTTATTATCAAATGTACATGACTTGGCATAATGCACCAGGCATATAATTCTAATCCTTTATTTTTAATGCAATAATCAAGTGACTCAACTACTATATCAAAACCCGCCTTACAAATACATCAATCCAGTTGATGGTAGCAAAAGATACAAAGTAAAGCTGAGAGTGATCATGAAATAAGTATTTCCTGCCCATAGTTAAAAAAATGACAGTGTATAATATAAAGATATGGCTTATGATTTAGTAAGGCAAGCTAAAAGCTTGCCATAGGTCGAAGTTACACTGCGCTAAACTTCGACTAGAGAAGCAAAAAATCCTGTTAATTCTATAATCCTGTAAATTCTGATTCAGACAAAAAACGGAAAGCTTATCCAAAAGACATTCAGGATTCCCATTTTGTTTTTTCTCAACCCACGTTACGCAAGCTACAAGCTTGCAATATTTTAGGTCTAAGATACGCTATCGCTAATCTTAGACCAGAGAGGGAGCGTAGCATGAAAAGAAGCGGCACCCCTGGATAGCCCTTTTTGTTCCATCCACTCTGCAAATGGCAACATAAGAAAAGCAAAAAGCAGGGCTATAAAAACAGGAATTATAACCGTCCGACCTATAAAAAGTATAAAAAATAAGGCTACTAGCCCTATGAGTATCATTACCCATTTAACATAAAAAGGAGTCTTCATGAAGAGCAAAAAATTTACTATTCATTAAAGACTCCTTACTAAGATATTTTGTTTAACTCTGGCTTATTTTAAAGAATCTTATCCTCTTCTTTACTAGCACCTGCAATATCTTGTATCTTATCCTGCTTCAACACATCTTCAATCTCTTTGATCTTTTCCCTTGTGGTACTAATATAGCTTTTCTTTTCCTTATAAATATTTGCCATTTCCCTTAAACTCTTTTCATCCATCTCATAAAAAATGCGAGAAGCTTTTTTAGCAGATTCTTCTTGCCCTCCTAACTTCATCAATATATCCTCTCCCATACGAAGCGAAGTATCAAGATTTTCACGGTACACCAAATCAATACCTTCATTGAGTATTTCATAAGCATAGTGACGGTTTCTCACCCTAACAAGCAACTCGAGATTAGGAAAATACTTTTTCGCTTTTCGGACAATCTCTAGAGTTTTTTCAGGATTATCGACAGCCACTACCAAAAGCTTTGCCTCTGATGCTCCCGCAGATTTAAGCAGGTCTTCTTGCGATGCATCGCCATAATATACTTTAAACCCGGTTTTGCGCAATAGGTCTACTTGGTCAGAGTCATGGTCAAGATAAGTAGCTTCTATACCATTTGCTTTAAGATAACGACCTATGGTATAGCCAAAAGTACCAAAGCCCGCAATAATAACAGCATTTTTGGTTTCTATCTCCTCTTCAGCCACTGCCGGAGTCTCTTCCTCTCGCATAGTGCCAATATTCGGAAGAATAAACTTTTCATTTACTAACATTAATAAAGGGGTCAGGGCCATAGATATAGCCGTTGCAGCTAACATAAACTGAATCAGTTCAGGCGGAAACATTTGCAAGTTTGAAGCAAAGGAAAATAGCACAAAACCAAACTCTCCTGCCTGACACAGGCAAAATGCAAAAATCAAATTATGGTCTGTATTTAACCGGAAAGATTTCCCCAGTCCAAAAAGCACCAAACCTTTTAGTGTCATTAAACCAAAAACAAAAGCCACCATTTGCAGCGGATACTGCATAATCAGCGCAAAATTGATCGAGGCGCCAACGGCAATAAAAAATAAACCCAGCAACAGCTTCTTAAAGGGGAAAATATGATTTTCCAGCTCATGTTTATACTCACTACTTGCCAATATAACACCTGCGATAAATGCACCCAACGCAGGACTAAGCCCCACAATGGTCATAAGCACAGACACACTGATCACAATCAGAAGAGCCGCAGCAGTAAACAACTCTTTCATATCCGTACGTGCTATAATTCTAAAGGCGGGAGGAACCACAAACTTTCCAGCAAGCACCACCAAAACAATGGATCCAATAGTCACCACCGTTTCTGCCCAAGCAGGCAAACCCTCAAGCATAGGATGCGATTCGCCTCCAACTCCTTTGGTAACTGCTAGCAAAGGTAAAAGGGCAATAATGGGTATAACCGCAATATCCTGAAAAAGAAGTACCGCAAAAGCACTCTTACCGGAAGAAGTTTTCATAAGGCCTTTCTCATTCAGCATCTGTATCACAAGGGCTGTGGAGGACAATGCCAATATTAAGCCTAATGCTATGGACTGTGCCATGCTCAAGCCAAATAGCAAGGAGATGCCAGCAATTATAACAGCCGAAAGGAGTACCTGCATCCCCCCTTTCCCTAAAATAAGCTTCCGCATTCTCCATAAAGACTGAGGCTCCAGCTCCAAACCTATAACAAAAAGCATCATTACAACACCAAATTCAGCGAAGTGCAAAACACTTTCACTATCCTCCCCCAGTCCTAGTACGGCAGGACCTACTAGTATACCAGCCAATAAATAACCTAAAACAGATCCAAGTCCTAACTTTTTTGCAATCGGAACTGCTAAAATTGCTGCCGCCAGATAAATAATAGCTTGAATAAATATGGAATCTTCGTGCATGACTTTATGGTCGGATTAAATAAGGTAGATTATATATTTATAGACTTAAAGATATTTCTACAAAAGGGAAAAAAACAACAAATCATTTTTTTTTATACAGAAAGTATATCGTAAACGAACACGACCATGTAAATATATCACCTGAGAGAAAAAATACGTCGGCTTTAGCCAATAAAGATACCCATCTACCGTGTCACCTCAAATCTATAGGCAATAACCTTATTTAATTTAACTTAAACCTGGATGCATTAGATTTCGTCATGAGTGCCAAAAGAACAAAAAATCAGCGTATTGGGTTTGCAAAGCATAGTGGTGCTATGGTTAAAAACCACATGCGAGCGAAGCGCCTAATTTGAAGTTATTTTGCCACGCAATAGAATTTCTAATGCATAGGTTAAACTTACCTCCCCCTCTTTCCTTTGCCCGACCTGCTTTTCCCATAAGTTTTCTGGCTTTTACCTTGAGCCCGGGACTTACCTTTCTTCTCATGAAAAGCTCCTTTAAAATCAGGGTTGTCCCGTCTTTTAACTGCATCAATCTCCCTAGCCATTTCCTGCGCTTCATCAAAAGGTGTTTTTTCTATAGAAACTTCCTCAGGAATATCCTCAAAAGGAATAGACATTCTAATTATCTTTTCAATTTTGGCTATATAGTATACATCTGGCTCAGTCACAAAAGTAATGGCCTCACCAGTAAGTCCCGCCCTGGCCGTCCGGCCAATGCGATGTACATAATCTTCATATATTACCGGCACATCAAAATTGATAACATGGCTTACCTTTGTCACATCTATCCCTCTTGCGGTCACATCTGTTGAAACCAGAATCCTAACTTCTCCATTTTTAAAAGCCTCCATGGAATTTATTCTGGTATTCTGTCCTTTATTGGCATGAATTACACGCACATTCTCATCTACTTTCCTTTCTATGAACTTAAAGACATTATCAGCATTGGCTTTATTGCGGACAAAAATGATAACCCTATTGAATACACCTTCTTGTTTTAAAAAATAATCCAATAAGTTAATCTTAGTTTTGAAGTTAGGAACCCTGTATGCAACCTGGTTGACAGTCTCTGCTGGCGTTGCCTGGGGGCTTACTTCTATTCTCATAGGGAATTCCAGAAACTCTTCGGAAAGTTTTACTACCTTTTCAGGCATAGTGGCAGAAAACAACAGGTTTTGTCGTTTGCGTGGAATAATTTCAAGGATCCGCCTTATTTGGGGCATAAAACCCATGTCCATCATTTTATCTGCTTCGTCCAGCACCATGGTCTTCAGCCCTTTGACCACCAGTTCACCTTTCAAATAAATATCCATAAAACGCCCTGGTGTAGCCACAATAATATCGACACCCTTTTGCACAGCTTCGATCTGCCCTTTAGGGCCTACTCCACCATAAAGCGTTGCATGTCTAATATCTGTGTATTTAGCCAATACAGTAATATTATCAGCAATCTGCATGGCCAATTCACGGGTAGGCGCAAGAATCAAAGCCCTAGGGTTCATACCCTGAGCAAATTTGATTTTCATAAGCAAAGGGAGTAAAAACGCAGCCGTTTTACCTGTTCCAGTCTGGGCAACTCCAAGTATATCATGCCCTGCCATTATTTGGGGAATGGCTTTTTCTTGTATCTCTGAAGGCTGTACATAGCCTGCTTCCTCTATAGCATTAAGCAGTTGCTTGTTAAGGCCAAAATGATCAAATGACATATTTTTTTTAATTTAAGGCAGATAAATCCCACACTTTAGTAGTTTTGCAAAGGTGCAAAAAATTAACAACACTAAACTTTTTATTTATGGGATCTATACTTATTGTCAATGCAAATATAGTCAATGAAGGAAAAGTAACTCAGGGAGACCTACTAGTAAAAAACGGACGTATAGAAAAAATCGGAAAAAATATTTCTGAAAATGCAGATAAGACAATAGATGCCGCAGGCAAATACCTAATCCCAGGCATCATAGATGACCAGGTGCATTTTAGAGAACCTGGCCTAACAAATAAAGCTGAAATATATACCGAATCAAGGGCAGCAGTGGCAGGAGGCGTGACATCCTTTATGGAAATGCCCAATACAGTCCCTAATGTGCTGACACAAGAGCTGCTGGAAAACAAATATGCCATAGCGGCAGAAAAATCCATTGCCAACTATTCCTTCTTCATGGGGGCATCCAACGACAATCTAGAAGAAGTCTTAAAAACGGATGCCAAAAACGTATGCGGAATAAAAGTTTTCATGGGCTCCTCTACTGGCAATATGCTGGTCGATAACGAGAAGACACTAGAAGGTATTTTTAGCCGCTGCCCTATGCTTATTGCTACCCACTGTGAAGACGAAGAAACGATTCGTAAAAACTCAGCCCTGTACAAAGAAAAATATGGCGACAGCATGCCAATTTCTATGCACCCTGAAATCAGAAGTGTAGAAGCTTGCTATAAATCTAGCTCTATGGCTGTGGGGCTGGCCAAAAAATATGGCGCCAGACTGCATGTCCTACATATTTCTACAGCAGACGAGCTAGAACTATTTGACAACAAACTTCCGCTAAAAGACAAAAAAATCACCGCTGAGGTTTGCGTACACCACCTATGGTTTAGCAAAGACGATTATGACCAATATGGCACTTACATCAAATGGAATCCTGCGGTAAAAGAAAGCAAACACAAAAAAGCGCTATTACAGGCCCTAAAAGACGACATTCTCGATATCGTCGCCACGGATCATGCCCCACATACCAAAGAAGAGAAAAATCAAAATTACTGGAAAGCGCCTTCTGGAGGACCTCTTGTGCAGCATAGTTTCAATATCATGTATGAGTTTTGCCGGAAAGGCGAACTCTCCATAGAACGATTGGTAGAAAAAATGTGCCATGCACCAGCCACTATGTTTGATATTAAAAAAAGAGGTTTTATCAGAGAAGGATATTTTGCAGACCTGGCCTTAGTAGATACCAATAGCCAATGGAAGGTAAGCAAAGAAAACCTATTATATAAGTGTGGCTGGTCTCCACTTGAAGGTCAAAGCTTTACATCTAAAGTAACACACACCATAGTTTCAGGAAACCTGGTATGGGAAAATGATAAAATAATAGAAGGGAGCCTCGGCCAAAGACTTACATTTGACAGATAAAAAAAATATAAAGATTTAGTTGAATATTAAACTTTATTAGTGTACTTTTGCACACATATTAAGACGGTGGGTGTAGCTCAGTAGGTTAGAGCGCCAGATTGTGGTTCTGGAGGTCGTCGGTTCGAAACCGATCATCCACCCTTAAAAAAACTGACAACATTACGTTGCCAGTTTTTTTTATTTTAAGCACGTTATTTCTTTTTTGTGCAACTGCTTTAGCCTCATATTTGAAGTATTACAACAACGCTTGCAAGACTAAAAACCTCAAACACACGTTTCCCTCGAATACTGCTGTACTACTAAAGCTCAATGTCGGTTCATTAAGAAACCTCGCAGCATTAGGCAAAGAAGCATGCACACACCCTCAATAAGAGCAAAAACGAATGATAAAAAAAGATACCTGAAAGATAAAAATAGAGAAGAAAGAAAAAAGAGGGGATTATTTTTCTATTTTGGCTTCATCACCTAAAGCATTCAATAGTTTTTCCGGCGTTAGGGGCTTTTGGATGTAACCATGAACTTGAAAATGCTTAACCCGTTGCATATCCTGAGGATTTAAAGAACTTGTAAGCATAAAAATCTTGATATGCTCCTTTCCTGAAATATTTAAGCTTCCGAACAATTCCAAAAACTCAAACCCATTCATCGCTGGCATATTAATATCCAGGAGAATAACATCAGGAAGTTCATTTTTTACAGTATTTAACAAAAAACGAATCCCTTCCTCACCATTGTCCAGAACAAAAATTTGCTCTGTCAGGTTAAGTTTCTTAATTAACTTAGAATTAATAAAGTTATTGATAGGATCGTCGTCAATCAGTAGAAAACTTTTATACATCATCAAAAGCTTGGTTTAAAAAGAATTTAATAATTAAACTGATTTATTAAACATTTTGTTATATTTCTTACAAAGAATTTTTCAACATTCCTCTATTTTGATAACAAAAAGACACCATTGGCACAAAAGCACTAATCGCTGAAAACCAAAAATTTATAACACAACCCCCAAAAACAAGTCCGTTATAAGCTCCAATTACAATGACAAACAAAGCTAAAAAAATAACATTAACAATCAGGAACTTTGAAACTTTACCCGTTGTTCCAAGCAAGGTTGGAATATGTTTTGATAAATACCTCCCATGAACAATTGGCTCCTTCTAATATTTTTACTGCTATCGCCCGCAGCATGCTTACTTGCACAGGAGGAAACCTATGCACCTTATGGAGGCCCCTTTACCCCTGCAGGAGACCTACACATGCTTGTGGTTTTGGCGGGGTTCGAAAACGACTGCGCCCCTGACCGTCCTGAATACAATCACAATTTCTGGCCTCAGGAAGATGGTCAGAATCCTGCATGCCAATCGGCTTTCGACGGAATTGAGGAACTCTTTTATAGCACCTCAGACCAATTTTCACCCGATGCAAAAGACCTGAGTATTTCTAATTTCTTCTACCAGTCATCAAGAAATAGCCCTTCCAGCAAACCTTTTAGGGTAACAGCGGACATATTTCCTGAAAGAATCAACATTGACGGGAATAGGCCTAATAACAAAAAAGTCTTTGAAGCTATTGAAGAAAAATACCCAGACTTCGACTGGAGCAGATACGACAACAGAACCAACAACCCTCAGTTTACTTTTGACAATAGCACTTCAGACCCCGACAATATTATAGATTACATTGTAGTCATATGGAGGCGTCCTGGTTTGTCTGGCTATGCTTCTACTTCTAATTACACTTTTAATCAGGACAGCAAAGACACAAGTAACATTTACAAAGTAGCATCAAAGTCCGGTTTTACAATAGATGGTTCTCTTTTCAATCTGACAGGAATAAAACAGATTTTCCTTCATGAGCTTTCGCATAGCCTTTACAACTGCCCTCATCTTTTTGGGGTCAATGGGGTTTGCGGCTCCTATTTTCATGCCACTAATGGTTGGGGAATGATGAAATTTGGAGAAATCACCTCCACCCCAAATGCGTGGGAAAGCTGGTACAATGGATGGATAGATTTGCCTAAAAACAGAGACCTAAAAGATATCTCTGACAATGGCACATACATTCTAGATGACTTCATGAACACGGGCGATGCCATGCGCATCAAGATCCCCTATACAGACGACCAATACTTGTGGCTCGAAAACCATACAGGAGAAAACATCTTTGACCAAAGAACCAATTTGCTTCAAGATGCCAATGAAAACCATATTCCTAAAATGGAGCATGGCCTACTAATGTATGTTGAAAATCTAACCGATTCCCGAAACACGCTTATAAAAGCACTTTCATCTGATTATGCCAATGGCATTAAGGCAATGCACGCTGAAGGAAACTATGACTATAAAATCCACGACTATAAAAAAGCCCCGGAAATCTGGGACAATATGGTCGCAGACTTCAGCATTGCGGCACCCAATCCAACTGGCGCACATAACCATATAACCTTCATCCGGCACGACTTTGGCCTTGACAGTAACGAGTCTAAGATTGTATATCGAGACTTTACCAATAATAGGTGCCAAAATTCTGACTGTAAATCAAACGAACACACCCCAGTTTGGAAGCGAGATGGCGTTTTTACTTTTGACAACCTTGGAATCAACATGGCTTTTGGCAATAAAAGTTACGAACAAAAAATAGGCCTTAGCCACAATCCGCATATAGTAAACCTCCAGAGGTATGATAAAGCATCTCAAACATCAGAACCAGTCATTCTCCACTCACTGTCAGTAAATGTACACCCCAAGTTACCGGACGGACGTATAAAAGTTGATATAAAGTTTGACGATAACACGATTACTCAAAACCAGAGGTTCACAGGAAATTTATTGCTACCAGAAAAAGGTAATTTAAATGCTAGCTTACACATACAACCGAGAAAAAAATTACGGATTGAAAAAAGTGGAACCCCTGACCGGCATACAAAAGGAAAGGTATTAGAAAACGGAAGCACAGAATTTCCAGACTTTACCAATCCTAGTATATTGACCCTTTCTGAAGGAAGTCATTTGATAATAGACAACAAGGCAAAGCTTATCATCAAAAAAGGCTCTACCTTAAATATTGAGAAAGGGGCTACACTAGAAATTAAAGAAAAAGGCAAGCTAATCGTTGAAAACGGTGCATATATTAATATTCAACAAGGAGCAAACATTAACGCCAACAACATCCAACAGCTAAGACTGGGAACCTATGCCACAGCAGGCATAAACCCGCTTTTAAAACATAATACAGAAGCAGGTCTCTCAATAAAAGAAATAAAAAAGGTCTTTTACTAATAAATTGATTTTTTTAAATTGTTCGTTTAAAGTAAAATAGTAAACTGAGTATGAAACTAAAAAATATTAAAATTGCAGCCATAGCCTTACTTTCTCCTATGTTATTCTCTTGTGGTGGTGACTCAGCAGCATTAACAGAAGAGTCTTTCTATGTTAGAGGAAACTGTGGCATGTGCGAAAAAAGAATCGAATCTACTATTAAAGAAATACCTGGCGTGTCCAGTGCAGACTGGGATGTAAAGTCCAAAAACCTAACGGTATCTTTCGATTCAACAAAAATTGACGTAAAAACTTTACATAGCGCAGTAGCCAATAGAGGCCATGAAACAAAAGAAGTTGACATGGACCAAGAAGCTCATGACGACCTACCTCAATGTTGTCAAAAATACAACCATGGCCATGAAAACGATGAGCATTAAGACCTGCCAACCAAGCTACTGAAAACTATTATAAGTAATATTCAGGATGTGTAATAAAATTTACACATCCTGAATTTGGCAAAGATCAAGAAGAGTTTCTTATCATTCTTTCTCTTAAGTAGTCTTCATCCAGCAATTCAAAAACAGTTAAATCGTGGAAATTGCGAGTAACTTTTTCGAGATCATTCTCAAGATAGCTTGAATTCCCATATAGCATTTCCTGCTTAACATTACCAGAACCCGTTCCACGAGTAAAGTACAACCCAACATAATCACCTTCACTACGGTCGATTTTATCAACCGCCTCGTTTACATGCTGATTAACTTCTTCAGGGTGTCTTGCTGGAATACCTAAATAGCAAGTTAGATCGCTTTTTTCTTTCCTATGTTCAGGGTATTTGTCTATTAGAAACCTTGTAAATGCCTTTTCCGCCTCCTGATCTCTAAACCTGTAAACCACTACAAAATTCCTCATGCCTCTTCTTTTTTAAGTCATTCTATATAAAGAAAACTTAAATAAGACTCAAACCGTTCAGAAGACCTTTGGGCGCAAAAATAAATAACCTACTGTTGCTTATCGGCAGGTTGGTTTTCGTAAATCAAGATAAAAAGCTCGTGCAATTTGATAACCTGAGGAGTAACCATGTTTACTCCATCATTATAGATTACATGATCACATTTGGAAGTCTTCTCCTTTTCAGGCATTTGGCTTTCCATAATCTTTTTAACATCATCTTCAGTCCTAAAAGAATCTCTCGCCAAGACACGTTGCATACGGACTTCTTCCGGCGCATGCACCATAATGGTACGAAAAAGTTTCTTATATGAACCAGATTCAATTAATAAGGCCGCTTCCTTCAACACATAAGGCGAATCGGGATAACTTTCCGCCCATTGGTCAAAATCTTTACCTACCGCAGGGTGTACGATGGCATTAAGCTTTTCTAGTTGTTCTTGGTTATTGAACACGATACTTGCAAGCGCCTTCCGGTCGAGTGAACCTCCATCATTGAAAATAGCACTTCCGAACTCTGCTGCCAGCGCTGTTTTCAGGCTATCATCATGTTGCATTAACCATTTTGCACGCTCATCAGCATTATAAACAGGAATGCCTAAAAATTGAAAAATTTTACATACGGTAGTTTTCCCACTACCGATACCACCGGTAATACCAATTTTAAGAGGTTTTCTTGACATGTTTAACTTTTACAGCAGATGGTGTAAAATAAAAATCACTTATGTAATCAGGCCCAGACACTAGCTCTGGAACAATTGTCGAATCTTTCAGGTCAAGCTTTATAAAATTCAGAGCAATACGAAAGTCTTCTTCGCGAGCTTTGTTTTTATGCTCATCCTTTACATGATAGGTCAATATCACCTTTTTATCTGGCACTATCCAAGAGGTATCTCCAGGAAAATTCAACCTTTTCACTTGCAACTGTTTGCTTTCCTGTACAAAAAGAGAAGTATTGAAGCGTACCTTAACTTCCTTAGGTTCATATTTGACCAAGCTATTGAAAACATGCTCAATCCTAATGTTTTCAGAATAATTGTCTTTAATATTTTTTCCAGGAATAGTGACCCTAAGGGTATCAGGCAGATTCTCAATAACAGATGCAGGTCCTCTAAAAGAAACTGTATCAGGACTTATAGCAATAGGAGAAACCATTCTATATCCTGCTGCCAAGGGTATGCCCACGCTATCTGCCTTAATCCTGATAACTTTTGAGGCTTTCCTTTCAAAATTAAAATAAAGCGTATCAGTAACCAAATAGTTTATCCTCAAATCGCCGAATTCCTGTTTCAAGGCAGGCATAATTTGCGAGGAGGTAACATAATTCCGGTCAGGAAGATTTTCGGGTTTAATGACAATTGGCCCATTATGGAAAGAAAGAGATTTTCTCAGTAGTTTCCACCCGTAGCCAGTAGCATTTACCTTGACCCTATCAGGCAACTTGTCAAGAGGAATGACCTGATCAGATTCATAATGTATTTCAATAGGGTAGGTAATATTGTCAGTAATATCTTTGTTCATTGCACTAAAAAACCAGAAAGTGCAGGCAGTGAGTACACAAAGTACTACTGCCTGCCAATCCGCTTTTATACCAAAGATATTTTTGTTATCTGATGCCAATATTATTTACTATCCTGTGCTTTTTTGCTGACTTCCATAGAGACAGACGACTTTTCAAACTTCAGTTTGACCCCTTTGTCCACTTCAAGTATGATGGTATCATCAGACTCTATGCTGCTAATCCGTCCATGCAATCCACCAATAGTAACGACACTATCGCCTTTTTTAAGGCCTTCTCTATAAGCTTTTTGCTCCTTCTGTTTTTTTTGTTGAGGTCTAATCATGAAAAAGTAAAATATCACGATTATCGCTGCAAAAAGGATCAAAGTACTCATGCCTCCCCCACCTGGATCAGCCTGCAAAAAAATCAAGTTCAACATTTTTATTAATTAGTTAAGGTTATTTTTATAAAATTAGTTTCTAACAGGACCAGCAGAACTGTCAAGTTTTCTTACATTAGCTTTTACGTGCAAAACGGTTTCAGCAGGATCTGTATTAGCAGTAACTGTAACAGTCTTGTCAATTACACCAGATTTTCCTGAGCTATTGTACTTAACTTCGAGCTTTCCTTCTTCACCCGGAGCTATTGGATCTTTAGTCCACTCCGGTACAGTGCAGCCACATGAGGCTTTAGCGTCAAGTATTCTTAAAGGTTTGTCACCTGTGTTAGTAAATTTAAACACATGTCCTACTACTTCACCTTCAAGAATGGTACCGAAATCATGTTCCATTTCTTTGAAAGATACTTCAGTAGTACCCATTTCTTCTGTTTTTTTCTTTTCAGAATCTAAAGAGACAACACCAGCTTCATTTACTTTTTCTGGGCTTTCACAAGAAGAAAATACACCAACAGAAGCCGCAAGAAACAATACAAGAATACTTTTTTTCATAACAATGGCAATTAAACCTTACTTAAATTTTCAATTACGTTCGAAGTAAATTGTTTAGTATTAGCCTTTCCTTTTAAATCGCCGGTTCTGGTTTCTTCATTGGCCAGTGCCATATCGACAGCTTTAGAAATTTTGCTTGCATGTTCAGTCAACTCAAGATGCTCAAGCATCATTATTCCTGATTTTAGCAAAGCCGTTGGATTTGCAATGCCTTTCCCTGCTATATCAGGGGCAGAACCATGCACAGCTTCAAAGATAGCAACATCTTTGCCCATATTAGCTCCTGGCGTAATGCCTAAACCTCCGACCAAACCTGCACACAGGTCAGAAAGGATATCACCAAACAAATTAGTAGTAGCAATTACATCAAAGTTTTCAGGCCTTGATACTAACTGCATACACATATTATCAATTATTATGTCATCTAGTTCCACTTCAGGGAAATCTTTTGCAACTTTTTTTCCGGCGTCCAAGAAAGTTGCCCCTGCAATTTTCAAAATATTAGCTTTATGAACTAACGTAACACGCTTTCTTTTATGCTTTTGTGCATATTCAAAAGCAGAACGAATCAACCTTTCACAACCGTTTACAGTAATTCTGCCAATAGAGTCAGCAATACCTAAACGCTCGTCAAAAATTTCTAGTCCAGCATAAAGACCTTCTGTATTTTCCCTAAAAGTGACAAGGTCAACATTGTCAAACCTGGTTTTCAATCCTGGTATAGATTTGCACGGTCTGATATTAGCGTGCAAGTCAAAGTATTGCCTTAACTGAATATTGACACTTTTAAATCCTTTTCCAACCGGAGTAGAGATGGGGCCTTTAAGACCTATTTTATTCCTCTCTAAAGACTCCAACAAAGACTTTGGGATCAACTCCCCTTTTTTGTCCAAAGCGACCTGCCCTGCATCTTCTTCCTCCCAGCCAATAGGTACGCCTGCCGCGCTAAAAATTTCTTTTACAGATTCGACAATCTCTGGACCAATACCATCTCCGGGCATCAAAGTAACTATCCTACTCATGCTCTTTTTTGTTTTTAATTTGATCAATCAGGTTTTCTACATCGTTAAGAAGCGCTTCTGCCTGCTTCTTAGCTTCATTAATAATTTTCTGACCTTCCTCCCTTGCAGCACTAGGGGGCAGATCATTTTCAGCCATTAATTGATCAACAATTTCTTCGAGCCTTTTCCGGTATCGCTCTACCTGAAAACTTAAACGGTCTCGTGTATTTTTACCTTTGTCGGGTGCGAACAATATTCCTGCTGCCGCACCTGCTGTAGCGCCTGCAAGAAATGCTAATAATGTCCCTGATCTTTTACTCATGGCCAAAAAATTTTTATTTATTATCAATTAAACCTCTTCCACTTTTCCTGATCAACCCTTTGTCTCCCAATTCGAGGGCAAGACTATCGAGCAATCCATTAATGAACTTTTTGCTCCGGGGCGTACTGTATATTTTTGAAAGTTCTATATATTCATTGATGGTAACTTTGACTGGAATGCTAGGGAAGTATAACATCTCCGCAAGCGCCATTTTAAGAATTACATTGTCAGTAGAAGCAATCCTTTCAATATCCCAATTCTCTGCTTTCCCGGAGATTATTTCTTCTAACCTACCTTCATTACTCAATGTTCTTTCAAAAAGTTCAACAAAAAATTCTTTGTCTTCTTCCCAGTTTGGAGACAGCTCAATCAACTCAAGCTGGTCTTCCGGGGAAGATACTTCCTTAAAAGTCTTGTTTATCAACCCGCTAATAATGCTTTTATTCTCTGCCCAGCTAATATCCTCCTCCTCAAAATATTCACGGGTAATTTTATTCTTAAAAATAAGGTTTTTAGCTATATAAACAACAACCTTTTTGTCTTTTTCAAAATCGGAGCTGCCTGAATTCAAGTATTCGAGGAATGTTTCGTCCTTAAGCAGTGCTTCTTTGTAAAACTTTTTAACAAAACTGGAAGGCCATTTGATGTTACGCCTTGCCCGCTCTTTTTCCAGTTCAGCACTTCCTCTTAGTATACCCAGCAAACTGTTTTCCGCAAATAGCTTGCCGGAAACACCATTCCCGGCATTTTTTAGATATCTTGATTTTTTTTCGTTTTCATATTCCAATGCATAATCACCTAGCTCAATAATGAGGTTAAGTATGCCAATGTATCTGGAATAAATATCTTCGGTATCCTCTTTTAGTAGTCTTAAATAATGTCTTTGATCTTTTTTGTTAGAATTATAGTATTGATCAATAGCATTATGCACCACTTCAAGTACATGTTCACTCTCTTTGTCTGCTGCTGGACTTCCTGATTTGTAAGCTTGCTCAAACAGGGCTTTTGCTACTTTTTTATTTGCCTCAAGCTTTTTTAGGTCTGGACTTTCGGCTGCATTTAGGTCTGGAGCATAAGCTTCATCTATATACACAGCCGCATTGTGATAGTTAGAAATCTCCGACTGCTTTAAGGCATATAATGCCTGCATCACTTTAATTCTTAATAACCTTCTGTTTAGCATTACCCTTTTTATATGATCTGTATCCGATTCAAAACTGTAAAGAACATCTTCATTATAACTTTAGCTCCAATTAAAAGTAAATAAATTTACCTTTCGGATTTTAAGTAAGGCAATATTAAGGTATTTTTGGCTCCTTTTCAATTTAAGCGGGGACAGAATTAAAAATTTCATTCAAAAGCGTGGCTTCATTAACTTATTTAAATAAATATCTATACAAATACAAAAAAAGACTTCTTCTTGGAGTAGTATTTGTAATATTGGCCAATATTTTTGCCACCGTACAAGGGCCTGTCATAAGAGAAGTTATAGATTTTCTGTCAGTTGCATTTCAAGAATACCAACAGGTTGAGCAAGAGGACGCCAAAGCAGCCCTGAAAAGTGACATTTATGCTTCCATTACCAATTACAGTTTACTCATCATAGGGCTAGCCCTTGTCAGCGGTATTTTTCTATACTTCCAGCGCCAATTGATTATTGGTGTTTCCAGGTATATTGAATATGACTTAAAAAATGAAATATACGCGCACTATCAAACACTGCCGCTGACTTTTTACCGCAAGCACAGTACTGGCGACCTTATGGCCAGGATTTCGGAAGATGTAAACCATGTCAGGATGTATTTAGGCCCTGCCCTCATGTATGGCATCAACCTTACCATTCTTTTTTTTATTATTTTAAGCTACATGCTTTCTGTCAATGTCAGCCTGACCTTATATGCCTTATTGCCGCTTCCGCTGCTTTCCTTGAGCATATGGTATGTTAGCACCATCATAAACAAGAAGTCCACCCAAATACAACAAAGCCTCTCTACCCTGAGCAATTATGTTCAAGAAGCTTTTTCAGGCATAAGGGTAATCAAAGCATTTGTAAGGGAAAAAAACAGTACCGAAAGATTTATAGATATAAGCAATGATTACAGAAAACGTTCGCTAGAGCTGGCCAGGGTCCATGCTTTTTTTCATCCGCTGGTGTTGATGCTGACAGGTATCAGTACCATTATTATCATTTATGTCGGGGGCAGAAAAGTAATAGGCGAGGAAATATCTTTTGGAAATATTGTAGAGTTTATTTTCTACCTCAACAAACTTACTTGGCCTTTTGCCTCTCTTGGATGGACCACTAGCCTGATACAAAGAGCCGCCGCTTCCCAAACCCGAATCAACGAGTTTTTAAATACCAAAACAGATATTGTCTCTAAAAAAAATATCCGAAAAGAAATAGAAGGAGGAATTGAATTTAAGAATGTCAGTTTCGTATACCCTGACTCGGGTATAAAAGCATTGACTGACATTAGTTTCAAGACACCTCCCGGTGCATCTATAGGCATTATTGGAGCAACAGGCTCTGGGAAAACTACACTAGCCAACCTCATCTGTAGAATGTACGACCCTACAAAAGGTTCTATTGAGATAGACGGGGTCAATAGCAAAGATTATGACCCTAGCCATTTGCGTAGCCACATTGGATATGTTCCTCAAGATGTTTTCCTATTTTCTGATTCGATAAGGAACAACCTTACCTTTGGGGCTGGACAGCTTCCTGAAAACAAAGTGGTACGATATGCTGAACAAGCTGACCTGCTTGCAAACATCGAGGCGTTTCCTAAAAAGTTCGAAACAGTCTTGGGAGAAAGGGGAATTACCTTATCTGGTGGTCAAAAGCAAAGGCTGAGTATAGCTAGGGCCATTGCCAGAGAGCCTAAAATACTGATCCTGGACGACTGCCTTTCTGCGGTGGACACAAAAACAGAAAACACAATCTTGAACTCCATTAAGCAGGTAATGAAAAACCGAACTACTATTATCATAGCACATAGGATATCTTCAGTAAAGCTTGCTGAAAATATCATTGTCTTGAGTGAGGGCAAGATAGTTGAACAAGGTAAACATAAGGAGCTGCTTCAGAAAAAAGGGCTTTACAGAGACATGTACCAAAAACAACTTCACGGCTTTGAGGAACATAAGGATCAGTAGTAGTAGGTATAGAAAGGAACCCCGTGGGCAGGTAAAAATGTATGATAGACTATTTTCGGGTTAAGGCGGCAAGGTTAACTTTTCTGGAAAAATCAACCTTACCGCTCCCATATCAGATATAGCGTTTATCTTTTCTAGCTTTTACATCAGACACAAAGTCTTTCACCCGCTGCTCGTCCGATTTACGGCAAATCATAAGTACACCATCATATTCAGCCACAATAAAATCCTCCAAGCCATCTATGACCACAAGCTTGTCAGATGGAGTTTTTACAATACAATCTTTGGTATCATAAGTCAAGATATCACCTTGTAAAACATTTCCGTCTTCATTCTTATCTAAAATATCATACAACGACTTCCAGGTACCTAGGTCAGACCATCCAAAATCACTTAAAACTACATACACATTCTCAGCCTTTTCCATAATACCATAATCAATAGAAATATTTTTACACAAAGAATATGCCCTATTGATAAAAACTTCCTCCTGATCAGTATAGTATGACTTGGCCCCTTCTTCAAACACATCTGCCATTTCAGACATGTGGGTCCTAAAGCTATTAATGATATTTTTAACACTCCAGACAAATATCCCAGCATTCCATACAAAATCGCCACTTTCCAAAAACTTCTGCGCAAGCTCTAACACTGGCTTTTCAGTAAAGGTCTTAACTTTTTTCAACCCTTCTGAATTGTCATTAATATATTGGATATACCCATAGCCTGTATCAGGCCTGGACGGTTTAATACCCAAGGTTATAAGATTGTCAGATGCAGATGCAGCTTCCAGCGCAAAGAGAATCTTCCTTTTAAACTCTTCTTCTTTTAATATAACATGGTCCGAAGGCGCCACTACCACGTTAGCCTCAGGGTTTTTCTTTTGTATTTTATAACATGCATAAGCAATACAAGGGGCCGTGTTTCTGCCAATTGGCTCAGCCAAAATTTGATCTTTGGACAAAAAAGGCAACTGTTCCTTTACAAGGGAAACATAAGCTTTATTAGTCACTATAAAAATATTTTCCAGTGGACAAACCCCCTCAAAGCGTTCCACTGTTTGCTGAATCATGGATTTTCCAGTACCAAGGACATCGTGAAATTGCTTTGGATGCTTTTCCCTGCTGAAAGGCCAAAACCGGCTGCCAATGCCACCGGCCATGATGACCGCATAATAATTTTTGTTACCCATAGGATTATAAAAAGTTAAAATAAAAATTTAAATCAGTCCTTCTTTCAGAAGGTCATGAATATGAATAAAACCAACGACCCTCCTATTTTTTACTACCACAAGTTGGGTAATGTTTGAGCCTTGCATCATATTTAATGCATTTACCGCATATTCGTCATGCTCAATAGTACGCGGATTGGCAGTCATTATATCAACCGCTTTAATATTAGCCATGTCCTCAAACTTGTTGAGCATCCTTCTCAAGTCACCATCAGTAATGATACCGCACAATTCCCCTTCTTCATCAACGACTGCTGTCGCCCCAAGCCTTTTTGAGCTAATCTCAACGATAACATCCCTCACCGAGCTTTGACTTTTGACCAAAGGCAGTTCATGCTGAGGATAAATATCCGAAACCTTCAGATAAAGTTTTTTTCCTAAAGCCCCACCCGGATGGTAGGTAGCAAAATCCCTGCTGGTAAAATTACGGCTTTCAATAAGGCAAACAGCCAATGCATCTCCTAGCGCAAGCGCTGCCGTAGTACTGGTAGTAGGCGCCAAGTTATGCGGGCAAGCTTCCCTTTCTACAGATGCATTTAAAACAAAATCAGAATTTTTAGCAAGGTAAGAATTTTTATTTCCCACCAAAGCCACCATTTTCGCCTTCGTTCTTCTAATCAAAGGCACCAAAACTTTTATCTCAGAAGTGTTACCACTTTTGGAAATACAGATAACCATATCGTCTTCTAAAACCATCCCCAAATCTCCATGAATGGCGTCTGCTGCATGCATGAAAACGGCAGGAGTTCCGGTAGAATTCAATGTTGCCACAATCTTGCTTGCAATAATAGCACTTTTACCAATGCCAGTTACCACCACCCTTCCCTTTAATTTGAGTATTGCTTCCACACACCTTTCAAAATCCTCATCAACAAACTCTACAAGCTTACGGATAGCATCGGCTTCATTTATTAAAACATTTCTTGCTATTAAATTAATATTTTTTGCTAATTTCAAGGTATATCTTTGTGTTAGGTTTATACTGACACAAATATAAAATTTTAAAAAATAAATCTGTTAAGATAGAAATGTTAGTCGAGAATGAATTAGAAGTTACCGGAAAGCTCAAAGAAGTTTTTGGTTATTCTCAGTTCAGAGGAAATCAAGAGGCAATTATAAACAATGTACTGTCAGGCAAGAATACTTTTGTAATCATGCCTACAGGAGCAGGCAAGTCATTGTGCTACCAACTGCCAGCCATTCTTCTGAAAGGAACTGCGATTGTCATATCACCACTGATCGCATTGATGAAAAATCAAGTTGACCAGTTGAATGCTGTCGGTATTAATGCCCGATTCCTTAACTCTACACTAACAAAATCGGAAGCAACCAAAGTCAAAAGAGATACCATTAGCGGGGAAATCAAACTTCTGTACGTTGCGCCTGAGTCTCTAACCAAAGAAGAAAACATTACTTTTCTAAAAAAAGCCAATCTTTCTTTTATAGCTATAGACGAAGCCCATTGTATCTCTGAGTGGGGACATGACTTCAGACCTGAATACCGCCGAATAAAATCAATCATTGAGGCTATAGGTTCTTTACCCATTATAGCACTTACGGCCACTGCTACCCCTAAGGTGCAGATAGATATCCAAAAAAACCTGCAAATGGAGGATGCCTGCATTTTCAAATCTTCCTTCAACAGGAAAAACCTTTACTATGAAATCAGGCCAAAAAAGGAACCTAAAAAGCAATTAATCCGCTTTTTAAAAAACAATAAAGGTAAGGCGGGCATTATTTAGGGTCTGCTTAGAAATAAAAAATAGCGGCATTAAGAGGATTTTAGAACTATTTTTATGAATTTGAGGGAGTCCAAGTGCAAAGAAATATGCAGAAGACCCCTAAAAGGCGTGCACCACGCTGCGAATATTCAAGTCCCAGCCAGTTGTCAATTATTGGTTTCGAGACACCGTTTCATAATCAGCTTGACCCCAACAACCGGTGGGTTTTGCTCAGCAACAAAATTCCATGGGATGAACTTGTCAATCTCTACAACAAACGCAATCCTCCAAAAAAGACAGGGAGACCGGCGCTTAACCCTCGTGTGCTGATTGGAGTGGTGATCATCAAGCATATCCTCAACCTGGATGATCGTGAGACAGTTGCCCAGATTACCGAAAACATGTATCTGCAATACTTTCTGGGGTACAGTTCTTATATCAAGGAGCCTCCATTTGATCCATCTTTGTTTGTAGATATCAGAAAACGGTTGGGGCAGGAACTTATCAATGCGATGAATGAAAGGATCCATGAGTTTTACATGGAAAAAGCCCCAAAAAAAGTTGACAAAACTACGAAAGGAAAAAATGACCCTCCTTCCTTTGCCAGTGGGCAAGAGTCTAACAAAGGAGAGGCAATCTTTGACGCAACTGCCTGTCCTCAAGATATCATTTACCCAACCGATTTGGGGCTGCTGAACAAAGCAAGGGAAATCACCCAACAGATCATAGATGAGCTTCATTGTAAAAATACCCAGGGGAAGAAACCAAGGACTTACAGAAAAATAGCTCGTAAAACCTATCTGAAGGTGGCCCAGAACAAGAATCCATCAAGAAAAGTAATTCGCAAAGGGATAAAAGCCCAGCTCCAATACCTTAGAAGAAACTTCAAGACCATTGAAAAGCAGCTGGACAGCTTTGAGGTTTTTCCTTTGTGTCATCGTACACAGCGGTCATACTGGGTCATTCAGACACTTTATGAACAACAGCTTGGCATGTTTAAGAACCGGGGCCACCATGTAGCAGATCGGATTGTTAGTATCCATCAGCCTCATGTGCGACCTATTGTACGGGGAAAGTCACGAGCCAAAACTGAATTTGGAGCCAAGATCCACCTTAGCATGGTGGATGGTTTTTCCTTTCTGGACACTGTGTCCTGGGAGGCTTTTAACGAGGGCAGTCATCTTGTTGATTACGTTGAAAAATATCGGAAACGGTTTGGTTTTTATCCTGCCAAAGTACTGGCAGACAAAATTTACTGCACCCGTGAAAACCGGAAGTGGTTGAAGGGAAAAGGAATAAAACTGGCAGCCAAACCTTTGGGCAGGCCATCCGCAAAGGCAGTGGAAAACCACGTAAGTCCAGGAGAGAGGAATCCGGTTGAAGGAAAGTTTGGACAAGCAAAAAACAGCTATGGGATGAACCGTATCCGTGCCAGACTTAAGAATACCAGCCAAACGTGGATCGCCTCAATAATCCTGGTGCTCAACCTGGTCAAATTGACCAGGCAGGCACTCTATTTTCTGAGTTTTTCAGCATGGCATAAGTCAATTTTTAACATAATTCGGGGTCTGAAAGACGTATTTGAAAGGATGACAATAAAAAACCGGCCTGGCGAGCGCTCAGGGCCGGTTTTTTACATATGTTAAATTTGAGTTTTTCAGCAGACCCTATTTATTGTCTGAGCAGGAAAAAAGTGGAGGAGATAGCAGAGCTTCTTAAAGTAAATGATATCAAAGCACTCCCTTACCATGCAGGACTCGAATCGTCAGTTAGGATGAGAAATCAAGATGCTTTCCTGAATGAAAATGCCGAGGTTATTGTGGCTACCATTGCTTTTGGTATGGGCATTGACAAACCTGATGTACGCTTTGTTATACATTATGATGCCCCTAAATCTTTAGAAGGGTATTACCAGGAGACTGGACGTGCCGGAAGAGATGGACTGGAAGGCAACTGCTTGATGTTTTATAGTCAAGAAGACCTGCAAAAGCTTGAAAAATTTAATAAAGATAAATCCGTCACCGAAAGGGACAATGCCAAACACCTGTTGCAGGAAATAGCGTCATACGCTGAATCTTCTGTTTGTAGAAGAAAACAACTGTTACATTATTTTGGCGAACACTTGGAAAAAGATTGTGGATTTTGCGATAATTGCACCAAACCTAAGGAAAAATTTGAATCTATGGAAGAAGTTCTTCTTGCTATTAATGCAGTACTACAAACAGAAGAAAGATTTGATATCAATCATCTTACAGATGTGCTTACCGGCAAGGAAAACGAATATACCAAAAGCTATAACCACAATAAACTAAAGGTATTTGGCAAAGGAAAAGACAAAGAACCTGAATTCTGGCACTCGCTATACAGACAGATATTGCTAGACGAGTACCTGGAAAAGGATATGGACAACTTTGGTGTATTGAAAGTGACTGACAAAGGGATTGATTTTATAGAAAACCCAAAGCCTATCACCCTTTCTAAAGACCATGACTATACAGAGGAAGCTTCTTTGGAAGACGTAGAAAAGGAAGCAGCCAGCAGCAAGGCATATGACCCGGCGCTTTTTGATGCATTGAAAAAACTGAGAAAAAAGCTGGCCAAGGAAAAAGAATTGCCGCCTTATGTTATTTTTCAAGACCCTTCCTTGGAAGAAATGGCCACTGTATACCCTACCAACAAAGAAGAACTCGCACAGATCAACGGGGTAGGTATGGGCAAGGTTACCAAGTTTGGCAAACCATTTCTGGACTTTATTAAAAAATATGTTGACGAAAACGACATTGTTACAGCCTCTGATGTTGTTGTAAAATCTTCTGTCAATAAGTCTAAAATAAAGATTTTCATTATCCAGCAAATTGACAGGAAAATAGACCTGGAAGAAATTGCCGAGGCAAAAGGCCTTTCTATACAAGAGCTTATAGAAGAAATTGAGCATATCTGCTACTCTGGCACCAAGTTAAATCTTAACTATTACATTGACCAAATAATGGATGACGACCGCCAAGAGGAAGTGTATGACTATTTTATGAATGCTGAAAACGACAGCATCAGCTTAGCCATTAATGAACTTGGAGAAGACGATTATTCAGAAGACGAAATCAGGTTAATGAGGATCAAGTTCTTGTCCGAAATTGCAAACTAACATGCAAGCTTTTTTATCCAAAATTGGCAAAACCAAACTTTTCTCTTTCGAGGTAAAAAGTCTTGGCAGAAATGTTTTTTTAATGATATAGAAATAAATTATTTAGTTTTGTCAGGAGAATTTTTCTTTACTAGAAAAGTTCTCCTGACAATTTTTTTAACCACTAACAACGTTTTTTAAGAATGAACATATTAATAGTAGGATCGGGAGGAAGAGAGCACACCCTTACCTGGAAAATAAAACAAAGCCCTTTATGTAAGAACCTTTATGTGGCGCCAGGCAATGCTGGCACTGCATTATTAGCGGAAAATGTAAACATTGGCGTTGAAGATTTTTCAGCCCTAGGCAATTTTTGTAAAGAAAAAAATATTGAAATGGTAGTGGTGGGGCCGGAAGTGCCTCTGGTAGCAGGTATCAAGGATTACTTTAAGGGCAAAGACGACCTTAAGCACATTGCCATTATAGGGCCTGACAAAAAAGGGGCTATTCTTGAAGGGAGCAAAGACTTCTCTAAAGACTTTATGGCAAGGCACAACATCCCTACCGCAGCATCCAAAACTTTCACCTCAGCAAACCTTGAAGAGGGCTTACAATATATTGACAACCATAGTGTGCCAATAGTGCTAAAAGCGGATGGTTTGGCAGCAGGGAAAGGCGTTGTTATCTCCGAAACCAGAGAGGATGCCAAAGCTACGCTAAAGGATATGCTCTTAGAAAGCAAGTTTGGGAATGCAGGTAGTAAAGTAGTAATAGAGGAGTTCCTGAACGGTATTGAAATTTCTGTGTTTATATTATCGGACGGCGACAATTATATTGTTCTGCCAGCAGCCAAAGACTATAAACGAATTGGCGAAGGCGATACCGGCCCCAATACAGGTGGTATGGGCGCTGTCAGCCCTGTACCTTTTGCCAACCAGCAATTCCTCGATAAAGTAGAGGAAAAAATAATAAAACCTACTGTTGAAGGTTTAAAGAAAGAAGGTATTGACTACACAGGCTTTATTTTCTTTGGATTAATGAATATTAAAGGTGATCCTTACGTTATTGAATATAATGCCCGTTTAGGGGATCCTGAAACTGAAGTGATCATTCCAAGGTTAAAGAATGACTTTGTAGAGGTTTTGAAAGCTATGGCCAACAAAACACTTAATAATATACAGGTAGCATTTGACGAAAGGCATGCAAGTACTGTTATGCTTGTGGCTGAAGGGTACCCAGGAGATTATGAAAAAGGCAGAAGAATACAAGGACTGGACAAAGTGACTGACAAAGATGTGCTGGTATTTCATGCAGGCACCAAGCTTTCAGGCGACGATGTCCTTACCAATGGCGGAAGAGTCATTTCTGTAACGGCTTATGGCGATAATATGAAGCAAGCATTAGAGAAAGCCAAAGCAACAGCAGAAATTATTGACTGGAAAGGCAAAAACTATCGAAAGGATATTGGGCTTGACCTTCTTTCTCTTTCTGCCGCCGAATAAGTTTTTTTAAAAGGTTTTAACTCAAAAAAAATCTGGCATAAATAATTTATTGTTTTTAAATCAAATATATACATGGCATGTGGCAGTTGTACATCAGGAGGATGCGGCACTGACGGCAAGACTGGATGTGGTAAAAAAGGAGGCTGTAGTTCCGGCGGTTGCAATAAACTCAACAGCTTTGATTGGCTAAGTAATATGGAGGCTGACATTGTTGGCAGCCGATTTAATATAGTAGAAGTTAGGTTTAAAGCAGGACGAAAAGAGTTTTTCAGAAACGTAGACAACCTGGACCTTACGACAGGAGACGCAGTCATTGTCGAAATGCCTGCGGGGCATCACCTAGGACATATTTCTATGTCGGGTGAACTGGTAAGGCTCCAGATGAAAAGGAAAAGCATTGCAGATGACGATAATATTAAAAAAATTTATCGCATTGCAACGCCAAAGGATGTTGAAAAGTTTGAATCGTCCCAAAACCGCGAAACCCCTACCTTATTCCGTACACGACAGATTATCCAAGAGCAAAAATTGGATATGAAGTTGACAGATGTGGAGTTTCAAGGAGATGGCACCAAAGCTACTTTCTACTATTCTGCAGATGACAGGGTGGACTTTAGAGAGCTGATCAAAATTCTGGCCTCTGAATTCAAAGTCAGAATTGAAATGAAACAAATAAGCCTCAGGCAAGAAGCTGGTAGGCTTGGCGGGATTGGTTCATGCGGTAGAGAGCTTTGCTGTTCTACTTGGCTTACTGACTTCAAAAGTGTTTCAACTTCTGCAGCCAGATATCAAAACCTGTCGCTGAACCCTGCAAAGCTTTCTGGTCAATGCGGCAGGTTGAAGTGTTGCCTCAATTATGAGTTAGACACCTATATGGATGCGCTAAAGGACATTCCTGAAGTGGAAGACCCTTTGCTTACAGAAAGAGGCAAAGCCGTATTACAAAAAACTGATATTTTCAGGAAAATCATGTGGTTCGGCTATGATGACGAAACCATCTGGCATCCTGTACCTATAAACCGGGTCAACCAGATTCTGGAAATGAACAAAAAAGGCAAAAAGCCTGCTACACTCGAACTTAATGTGGTGGACGAAAAAGAAACTACCAAAAAAGAACAGAGTGATCTTTCCAGGTTTGATGACAAGTTCAACAGAAAGAAGAAAAAGAAAAAAAGAAAAAAAAGAAAAGCCCCACAGAATGATACAAAAAATGTCAGGGATAAGTAAAAGGATCCTTTCAGGGCTGGCAGTGATAGTCACTCTATCATTGGCAGCCTGCGACTCCTCCCGAATCTACGAGACTAATGTAGACCTTTCAGAAGATGCCTGGAGTATAGAGGACTCTTTATCTTTCAATTTTGAGATAAAAGACCCTTCTAAAAAATACAATATATTGTATAATATCAGATATACAGAAGATTACCCTTTTTACAATTTGTATATTAGCCATAGCCTAACAGATTCTCTAGGTCAAAAAATACCAACGACTCCACAACCTCAAAACATGGACTTGTTCAGGCCGACTACAGGAGCACCTTACGGAAGTGGCATATCTGATAATTACGACCACAGGATTCTGGTTCTCCAAGATTTCCAATTTCCCCATAAAGGTAAATACCATATGCATGTACACCAGTTTATGCGGGAGAACCCTCTTAGAGGAGTACGATCTTTCGGAATCTGTGTAGAAGAAGCACAGGAATAAGAAAAAAGCCGGCTATTCCGGCTTTTTTATACCTCCCCGCTCACTTTTTCTTGTTTGTATGGTATATTATAATCAGTTGCCATTTTGAGCCATAAACTATTTTATAAGGCAGTGGTTTATACTAGACAGACTTTTTAAGTTAATTTTTTTCTTAATAATGGAACAGGATATCCTGAAAAAATATACCTTACTACTAGCTTTTCTTTTTCTTTTCATCGGAGGGTTATATGTTACGAGAAGTTTCCTAATTCCTTTTTTTGCAGCCGCCTTAATTGCTATGCTGTTACTACCATTAGCAGACTTTTTTGAGCGCTTAGGAATCAACCGGGCAGTATCCATCATCTTTTGCCTCATAGGCGTATTGACGCTACTGGGCGTTTTGATATTTATGACCAGTGTTCAAATTCGATTGTTTGCAGACGATCTTGCCTTATACCGATTTACTATTGCAGACAGGTTTTTCAGCCTGAGGGAGTTTATTAGCGAAAACTTTCAAATTACACATGAGGAACAAGCCGCATACCTACAAGCAGAGTTAGAGTCTTTGATAGTATCAGCAGGCGCCTGGCTCAGGAGTGCCATATTAATGACCAGCAATTTCCTGATGACCATTTCCATAATGACGTTCTATATTTTCTTTTTCCTGTTTTATAGAGACAAATACCAGCGTTTTTTGCTAATGATCAATAAGCAAGAAAACCATGAACGGACTTTATACATTATAAAGAACACTACGAATATGACCAAAGATTACCTTGCCGGTGTCCTAATCGTAGTTTTGGTATTGACAATAGTAAACTCCATTGGCTTATGGTTTATGGGCATCCCCCACCCTTTTTTTCTAGGGCTCGTTGCTGCTGTATTAAATATTATACCCTTCATCGGCTCAGTAATAGGAAGCGTAATCCCAATGGTGATAGCGTTCCTTTCAAAAGACTCAATTTGGTACGTGTTTGCTGTGGGGATATTTTTTGTAGTTGTCCAACTTATTGAAAGTTATGTTCTGACACCCAACATTACAGGAGGAAAAATAAGGTTGAACCCAATGGCCACCATAGTAGCTCTCATCATTGGAGGATTGTTATGGGGAGTAGCTGGAATGATATTGTTTATACCATTACTGGGGATACTAAAAGTGCTTTTCCAACACATTGAATATCTCAACCCCTATGCGTATCTGATAGGGGCTGAGACAAATGATAAAGAAAGTATAATTAAACGCCCCGGTTTTAAAAGGTGGGTGAGGCGCTTTTTTAGTAAGTGGCGAAAATAAAATTATAAATTCTCCGCCACTACTTCTTTTACTTCAGGAATCATTTTTTTCATCAAGTTCTCAATACCAGACTTGAGCGTTACGGTTGAGGAAGGGCACCCACTGCAAGATCCTTGCAAAAGTACCTTAACGACACCATCTTCATATGACCCGAAGCTAATAGCGCCTCCATCCTGCTCTACCGCCGGACGAATGTACTCATCCAATAACACCTTGATCTTTTGAACGATTTCTGGATCATCACTAGAAATAGCGTTGTTAATTTCAATTTCTTTCTTGAACAAAGGCTTACCCTCTTCCAGATATCCCCTTATCAATTCGCGTAACATAGGTGTTACCTCGATCCATTCTATATCTTCTGCTTTAGTAACTGTTACAAAATTAGCGGTGATGAAAACCCTCTTTACAAAAGAGAACCTAAAAAGGTCTATTGCCAAAGGGCAGTTTTCGGCTTCCGTTACCGAGGCATAATCTGCAATACCTTCTGGAAGCAACATTTGATTAGTTACAAATTTCAGAGAGTTTGGATTAGGACTAGCCTCTGTATAAATTTCTATATATTGCTTGTTGTCGTTTTCCATTGTATAAAATAATTAATTATTTAATTTCTTTTCTATCCGGCTTAGGAACCAACTCATAGGAATAGTACATCCACTTCCCTTATACAAATTGCGTTATTTTTTTGTTCTCTAAATGCGCTACCGCTATATATTCAGCTATAAATTTAACAAAAAAATCAAAGTTAAACCTGAAATATGCAATAGAACTTTCTATTACATAGCAAAACAGTTAGTCGCTTCACTCCATTTGTGCCTTATCCGTATCGCTAACCTCAAAAGTGCTGATTCAGGATTATTCTGTTCCTAATAAAGAAATCTATAACATAATTCAGGTTATACAACTCTTGAGGCAATTTGATTTTAGCCCAAGCAAACACTACTGCTTACTCATCCTTTTTCTCAAACCTGTCCATGACTATAGAAGCAACAGCATCGCCAGAAACATTGACGATACTTCTGCACATATCCAATATTCGGTCGGGGGCCATTATTAGGGCTACACCAGCCGCAGGCACACCAACAGATTCAAGAACAATTACCAAGGTTATCATTCCAGCACCGGGAACACCAGCAGCGCCAACAGCAGAAAGTGTGGCCGTCAAAACAATAACCATTTGCTGAACAAAGCTCAGGTCGAATCCAAACACCTGCGCTATAAAAATAGCCGCAACAGCTTGATACAAAGCTGTTCCATCCATATTAATGGTAGTGCCTAAAGGGAGGACAAATCCTGCGACCTCTGGACCAACTCCTAACTTCTTCTCAACCCTGGTCATAGTCACAGGCAAAGTGGCGCTACTTGAACTAGTAGAAAATGCCAAAATCAATGCAGGTCTCATTGCTACAAAAAACTCTTTATACTTCAAGCCACCCAATTTCATGTACAACAGTGGGTAAAAAACCAGCAACATAAGAACCAATCCGGCAAGAACAGTCAGTGCGTAATACAGCAATGCCAGAAGCAATTGGAAGTCACCGGCAGTTTCTGTAATAATGGCAGACATTAACGCAAAAACACCAAAAGGTGCAAAGTACATGATATAGCCAACCATTTTAATTAAAAGCTCATTGGCACCCTCAAAAAACTGCATAACAACAGCCCCTTTTTCTGCCGGTATCTGCACAAGTGCCAACCCTGCCAATAGAGCGGCAAAGACTACTTGCAGCATACGGCCATTATCAGACATAGCTGCAAAGATGTTATCGGGAACCATTTCAACAAGTGGAGTTAGCGGGTGCCTTTGCAGCATTTGCGCTGCTTCAGCCTTATCATCAGCAGGCCCGCCATACCGCTCCATAAGGTTTTCCCTAAGTTCGTCTGGTAAAGCAAGCCCCGGATTAGTCAAATTAACTAATGACAAGCCTAAGAGAATAGAAAAAGTACCGGTAATAAAAAAGAGCAAAAGGGTTCTCAAGCCCATCCTGCTCAATTTAGAAATATCTTTCAAACGTGAAATACCGGTAATAAGCGAAGACACGACCAAGGGGATCGCCACCATTTGGAGCAGGCGGATAAATATAGTACCAAATGGTTGTATATACTGCTGGGTAAAGTTAACAGCACCTATATAAGAAGCCACAAACCCCCATAGAAGCCCAACGACCAACCCAATAATAATCCAGCCTGCCAGCGATATGTTTTTCAGCAAACGCAAAATCAGCCGTTAACTTTTACTGCTTTGTTGCGAAGGTAAAAATCCGCTATGACCAAAGCAGCCATCGCTTCTACAATAGGTACGGCCCTAGGCACGACACAAGGATCATGGCGCCCTTTGCCTGAAACAGTCACCGTTTCACCGTTGATATTAACAGACTCCTGATCCATCATAAGCGTAGCGACTGGTTTGAACGCTACCCTAAAATAAATATCTTCACCGTTAGATATGCCTCCTTGTATACCTCCCGAATAATTAGTTTTAGTCTTTACTTTGCCTTCTTCCACATAAAAAGCATCATTATGCTGAGAACCATACATTTCCACACCATCAAACCCACTACCATATTCAAAGCCTTTAACCGCATTTATGCTCAACATAGCCTTCCCCAGTTCTGCATGCAACTTATCAAAAACCGGCTCCCCAAGGCCTACTGGCGCACCTTGTATAACACAAGAAACCACACCACCAACCGTGTCTCTGTTTTTCCTGGTTTCATCAACAAAAGCAATCATTTTTTCCGCTGTTTCAGGATCAGGGCAGCGAATTATGTTATTCTCTGTGGCAGAAAGGTCTAAAACTTTATAATCCTTTTCAAGCTTTACAGGGCCAGCTTGTGAAACATAGGCCTGAACATTTACACCTAGCGAAGCAAGCATTTTTTTAGCCACAGCACCAGCAGCGACCCTGGCAAGGGTTTCTCTGGCAGAGCTACGTCCTCCACCTCTATAGTCCCTTATACCATACTTTTCCTGATAGGTATAATCAGCGTGAGAAGGACGGTACCTGTCGGCAATGTGGGAGTAGTCTTTGCTACGTGCATCGGCATTGTACACCATCATGGCAATAGGAGTGCCTGTTGAGCGCCCCTCAAATACACCGGAAAGAATTTCTATTTCATCCCCCTCTTTACGCTGGGTGGTAATTTTTGATTGCCCAGGCTTCCTTCTGTCTAGCTCCTGCTGAATATATTCTGCATCAACCTCAATACCCGGGGGGCAACCGTCTAACAATACCCCTACTGCAGTTCCATGCGACTCGCCGAAAGTGCTTATTTTAAAAATCTTTCCGTATGTATTACTCATTTTTCAATAAACGCATTTACAACTATTAAGCAAAATAATAAAATTCTTGGTAGAAATTGAACACAATTTTATTTAATCTGATGCATTCAAGTATGTTTATCAAGCTCAGACAACTTCTTTGAACCTAGACATGCTTATCTGTAAAGACCCGAAACAACTACAAATCAACATCTTTTCAAATAAAACCAGCCCAAAACCGCTAAAAACATTAAAAAAACACAGCTGTTACAACAAAGCTTTGCTGATGCACCTAAAAAGTTGAAAAAAAAGTTAAACATTATCCCCCCTGAGCGTGTAATTGTATCAAGAGTATGAGTAACTGACGGCAAATAAAGCATGTAACTTTACCAAGAAAAAGTTGAACAATTATTAAAAAACAAACAAGCAGATTGTTGGCAATAAAAAGAAACCTTTCTCGTAATGTACATAAGGAATATAATCATTAACAGCAAGTAAAATATTGATTAAATAATCGTCAGCACTTGTATTGAATATAAATATTTAATAAATTTAGCTATCTGAAACGATGTAAGCTTATGCTGAAAATTTCAGAAATTTTTAAACAATTAAACCCTGTTTATTATGCTTGAATACCAAAAAATGATCCTTCAAAAGGTTAGCTTCGATCAGCACCTTTTTGAAAAGGAACTCAGAAAAAGCACCAGGGATCTTTTAAAAGAAGAACTCATTGAACTTAAAAAGTGGTGCTATGAAAATTTTGGTCAACAATTTCATCATGTACTGAAAAAATGCTTCAGAAACATGTAACTGCGCTTGTCACGTCTTATTAAAATTTACATTTCTTACGAAGCCGTTAAGCTTAGCCCGTTTAACGGCTGATTTTTTAAATACCTTTCCAAACACTTCCTGAGTCATCTCTTCCCAGTCTTCTTTTTTCATCGCTTCCAATTCAGGTGTTGGGTTAAACTCCGGAGTTTTATGTGGCTTGGCAAAACGGTTCCACGGGCAAACATCTTGGCATATATCGCACCCAAATACCCAGTTTTCAGTTTTCCCCTTAAACTCTACAGGTATATTCTCCTTGAGTTCGATGGTCAGATAAGAAATGCACTTACTACCGTCTACTACATAAGGCTCTACAATGGCATTAGTAGGACAAGCGTCTATACATTTAGTGCAAGTACCACAAAAGTCACCTACAGGGCCATCTTCTTCCAAATCCAGGTCTATAATAAGCTCAGCAATAAAGAAGAAACTGCCCATGTCACGGTTCAAGAGGTTGGAGTTTTTCCCTTGCCAACCTAGTCCACCTTTCCTTGCCCATGCCTTATCCATAACAGGTGCAGAGTCAACAAAGACCCGCCCTTCTATGTCACCGATCTCTTCTTTTAAGGCATTCATCATACTTTTCAGTTTATCTTTTATGATAAAGTGATAATCCTGTCCATAAGCGTATTTGGAAATTTTATATGAACTGTCAGGCAATTGTTTCTCAGGAAAGTAATTTAAAAGGAGAGAAACGACCGTTTTAGCACCTTCTACAAGTTTGGTTGGGTCTAAGCGTTTGTCAAAATGGTTCTCCATCCAAGCCATAGAACCATGCATATTTTGCTTAAGCCATTTTTCGAGTCGAGGAGCTTCTTCTTCAAGAAACCCAGCTTTGGATATACCACAGTAGTCAAACCCAAGCTCCTTGGCCTTTTGCTTCACTATGGCGGTATTTTTGGCTCTGGTTATAGAGGACATGCTTTTATAAATTATTTAATAGGGTTACCCTCTTAGATATCTTTATGTGTTATTAGCTTACTTAGGCTCGCTAAGTTACTTTTTGCCTCGCCGGCAGGGCCTTACTTTTTTTCTTAGACAAAAAAAGTAAGCAAAAAAGTCAAGGCCTGTGATGAAATTTGCTAAACTTTATAACCATTACGCTATCCCGATAGCTATCGGGATGAAACTCACCCTCCTTGCGTCGGGCTCAAACAGCAAATTTTTTGGCCGCTTCATGCTTATAAAGTTCTTAACGCAATTTCATCAATGGCCGCTTTATTTTCTAACAATGGCACATATCGCTATTTAATAAAAGCAGTTTAAAGCATTTTATCGTACAAAAAAACTTATTACTTCCTAGAGACTTAAATGGGCAATCCTATTATTTAAATTACACTACCGCAATCAGTCGAAAAGACTGCCTGATTGAGCAGGAGGTGAAACACCTAGGTGTGTATAAGCAGCTGGCGTAGCTTCCCGTCCACGAGCTGTCCGCTTAATGAAACCCTCCTTGATAAGAAATGGCTCATAGACCTCTTCAATAGTTTCCGCTTCTTCGGAGCAAGCAGTAGCAATGGTTGAAAGTCCAACAGGCCCTCCCTTAAATTTTTCTATAATCACCTGAAGAATTCTGTTATCCATTTCATCCAAGCCGTTTTGGTCAACATTGAGGGCATTCAAAGCCACTTTGGCGATATCGAGCGTAATAGTTCCGGTTCCTTTCACTTGAGCAAAATCACGTGTCCTGCGCAATAAATTATTGGCAATACGTGGCGTACCCCTACTCCTTCTTGCTATTTCGAAAGCAGCATTATCTTCAATAGGGCTTCCCAAAATTGCTGCTGACCTTTTAATGATCTTTGAAAGCAATTTTGAGTCATAATACTCAAGTCGCGAATTAATACCAAACCTGGCACGCAAAGGAGAAGTCAACAAACCTGCACGCGTAGTAGCCCCTATGAGGGTAAAAGGGCTCAAGCCAATTTGAATAGTTCTGGCATTAGGGCCGGAATCCAGCATGATATCAATCTTATAATCCTCCATGGCAGAATATAAATATTCTTCCACCACAGGATTGAGACGGTGTACCTCATCAATAAAAAGCACATCACCAGACTCGAGGTTGGTCAACAAACCTGCCAAATCTGAAGGTTTGTCCAAAACCGGCCCTGATGTTATTTTTAATGTAGCCCCAAGTTCATTGGCTATAATATGAGAAAGTGTAGTCTTTCCTAAGCCTGGAGGGCCGTGAAGCAACACGTGATCTAGAGCCTCACCTCTATTTTTGGCTGCCTGAACAAATATCTTCAGATTATCCATAATCTGAGGCTGACCTGTAAAGTCTGAAAAACTCAAAGGACGAAGCGCCTTTTCAATTTCTTTATCTGCTGAAGAAAGACCCTCGCCGTCTCCTTGTAAATAATCTTCTCTCAAAACCTGAATATTTTTTACTAATTTAAAACTATGCTTACTCTCTTCAAAACAAAATATCACCCATATGTAGAACGAAAGTCAAGATTCTAATGTAAATTTGTAAAGGCGAATTAGAGAAATATGCAAATTCAGGAAAAGGAATGGTTTACAGATTGGTTTAATTCACCATATTACCATATTCTATACAAGAACAGAGACAAAAAAGAAGCGGCACTATTTATAGACAACCTCTGCGGATACCTGCAACTAAAAAATGGGCAAAAAATACTAGATGTTGCGTGTGGCAAAGGAAGGCACAGTATTTATTTGAACGACAAAGGCTATGATGTAACAGGCATAGACCTTTCAGAAAAAAGTATCCGTCAGGCGCAAAAAGCTGAAAACAACTCGCTAAGGTTCAAAGTATGTGACATGCGTCAGCTAAATGCCAAAGAAGCGTATGATGTGGCACTGAACCTCTTTACCAGTTTTGGATATTTCGACAAGGAAGAGGACAACCTGACAACTATAAAAAACCTCTACCAGTCCCTTAAACCAGGGGGAAAGCTTGTCATAGACTTCATGAATGCCAGAAAAGTCATTGATTCTTTGGTTTCCGGTGAATGTAGAACGATCGAAAACATTGACTTCTGTATTTCAAGAAGGGTTGAAAATAATTTTATAATAAAAGAGATAAGTTTTTATGTAAATGAAAACAAGCACATTTATGAAGAAAGAGTGCAAGCCCTCTTTTATGAAGATTTCATCAAATATTTTAATTTTGTAGGCTTTTCTCCTGTGGCTATCTTTGGCGACTACAACTTGGGACCTTATGTCCCTACTAAGTCTGATAGAATGATCTGGGTGGTAGAAAAGAAATAAACCTGTGCTTTCATGCTTTTCAATGTAACTATACTTTTCCTAACGGCCCTGCTAGCGGGAATGGCTGTATTCTTCATTCCCCGTTTTGACCAGAGCCGGTTCAAGGTAGCCCTTTCCTTTAGTGGCGCATATCTCTTTTCAATCACGGTCATTCACATTATTCCAGAACTGTTTCAAGAAGCACCGGATATCAGGCATGCGGGCATATTCGTTTTGGTTGGTTTCTTCATGCAAATGATTCTTGAGTTTTTCACCACCGGAGTAGAACATGGCCACCTGCACCACCACAACCATGCCCCAGGACATACAGCACATGTCCCTTATGCTATTTTTGCGTCTTTGTTCGTACACGCTTTTCTAGAAGGCACTTTACTGGTACACCCTTCGCACAACCATGGCCACGACGATGGCAACACACTACTCTATGGTTTGGTTATACATAAAATTCCAGAGGCTTTTGCCTTAATGTTTGTGCTTCTTTTTAGACTCAGAAGCAAGACAAAAGCATTTGTACTATTGGTGCTTTTTGCACTGGCGTCACCTGCAGGCTTGTTGGTCAGCGATGTTTTGCACCACGGCAATTTTATTTCTGAAAATGTCTTCATCATGCTTTTTGCCATAGTAGCGGGCAATTTTCTATATATCTCCACTACTATATTCTTTGAGAATAGCCCGGAGCATAAGTTTAAGGCAAGCAAGCTTTCTGTATCATTACTAGGTGCCGCCATGGCCATACTGGCAGAGTATATGTTGTAAGCCAATTTTCCTTGTACCTTTTCACAATCAGAAGCAATCGTACAAATTACACTTGCTTGGTTTGGCCAAGTTATGATTACTGAACAAAAACTACCTTCTAAAGTATAAGCAAATACATTAGTAGAATTTTTGTATATTTCTGAAGAAAAACAAACTGAAAACACCAACCTTTATGAGACATTTGATATTAGCCCTGACCTGTAGCCTTGTGTGGCTCACCTCCTGTCATATGGAAGCAACGACGAAATTTTATGCTGACAGAACTGGCAGTGCAGAAGTATATATCAGTTTGGATGACCATTTGGCGAGCCAAATGAAAAATGAAGGAGATTCAGAAGCCCCTACTTATAACGGCACAAAAGTAAAAGACCTTCCCAGAGACTGGACCTCTCTTTATGATATGGCCCTAGCCCAAAATGACAGTGCTGCATTGTTGGACAAAGACACTGTAGAGCTGATGAAGCTGATCCAAGTAAAATTCGACATCCGCAATGAGAAGTTCAGAGGTTATGGTTTCAGGATTGACAGAGCTTCTGAAAAAGAATTTATAGATTTCGCAAAAACTATAGAATCATTTCACCCTGCTGCGTCAGTGGACAAAGAAAAAACTGAAATGTCAACGCAGGCGTTGAAGGTAAGCTGGGATGGCCAAAAATTAATCATTCCATTGGGAAGTCAATTAGATGATCCACAAGACAATGAAAACACAAAAAAAGTAAACGATGAGCCTGATCCTGCCTATGACATGATCAAGACAATGTTTGAAGATGCCAATTGTTCTATTACCTATAGGTACGCCTTTGAAAATAAAATTAAGAAAATTAAAGGAGAACATGACTTTTTCAGAAAAGTAGACGACCATACGGTAGAATTTAAACTAGACTTTATGCAACTGATGGAAATGTCTGAAAAAGGCCAGACCTTAAAAAAGAAAGACGAGGTCGTAACGGTATTTGTAAAATAAGAAGCCCAAGCTCTAAAAAAGCGGAAGAATAAGGGTTCTTCCGCTTTTTGCTATAAAGCCTTTCCTACTGCTTCTTTAAGCTCATTCAGCTTCATTTTACTACGTCCTTTAATATTCAACTCTTTAGCCTTAATATACCAGTCAGCTTTTTTCACTTTATGCCCTTTCTCTGAATAACCAGCTTCCTTAAATGCTTTCTTTACAGCTGGTGTCCATGGTACTTTTTGTGTACCTTCCCGAGAAGCCTCTTCCTTCATTCTGTTAACCTTTTCTTTTTCTCTGTCAGGAAGTTTTTTCCAGACTTTTTGGGGCAGGTACCTACGAGTTTTACCATTTTTTCTGGCCCGTGGAGCGTCGTCAATAGTTTGCCAATCTTGATCCGTCCATTCTATTAAAGAAGCGGCTTCCTCTTTATTATTATCTTTGCGATATCCCCCTCCTGCTTTTTCATACTCTTTTACCAATAATTGGCTTTTTCTGGCAGACCACTGACCTTTTTTACCGCCTTTCCCTGATTTCTTTATTTCTTCTTTTAACCTTTCCCTTAACCCAGGGTCAGTGTATTTCTCTTCATAATCTTTTCTGCTCATGGATATTTATTTTTAAATAAAAGCTTGATTGAAGAAATATTGTTTTTCACTGTAACAGGAGCAGACTAAACCACTATTCTCCAAAAATAAAAGCACAAATAGAAAAAGCAGGCTTACGGGCCTGCTTTATTTTATCCAGACTTACTGGTCTGGAATTGATCCTAAACTAATTCTCCACACTTTATCCGTCCCATCATTGCCACAAACTTTCCATTTTCCTTCAATCCAACAGCTCTTTAATGTGGCCTTCTATAATATTAACCACAGTAAGACAAAAAAAGTTTACTTGACATCAGAATCTATAATTTCCGGTTTATGAGGCGACTTAAAATCACCCCGATCTCTCTTAGATAGCTGTTGACTGTCCCGGGTATTTTTTTGTACCGCAATGGCTCCAAACAATGCCAGCAAAAAAGAGAATGCATAGAACCCTTTTTCGCTAGGGAGCAATTCGGCTTTCCATAAACCGACTGTAAGCAGCAAGATGGCCAAAATGGTAGAGAACCAGCTAATACCATAGTAAATGTCAGTCACAGGGATTCCCTCCAGCCTGTCCCTAACAGTTTTTTGTACAGACACCACAGCAAACAAACCGTACATAAGTACAGTAAAATAATAGCCTTTCTCATTAAGGGGCATTTCTGCATTGTAAAGACCGATTAAGTAACCAATCATACCAGCTCCAAGCGCTATCCAAGAGGTGGCAATAAAAGCATTAGATGGTTTTTGCATATTTTAAATTTTAAATTAAAAAAACTAGAGACAAAAGGCTTTTAAAACATTAAAACATAGATATAAAAAGCCAAACTAAACAAAAAGTACTATTAACACAAATAAAAGATTTACACAATACTGCTTAACACCGCAAATATCCAAGTGTTTCAAACTTCTACAAAAAATGGCTTAAAGCAAAAAAAGGAATGTCCTTTAGACACTCCTTTTTTCTCATAAAAGAGAATTAATTTCTATGGAGGAGGTAACTCTTTAATAATCCTATTAGCAATTTTTTCTACATTATCACTTACCACATCATAAATATAATTAGAGTTTGAATGATAATAGGTTCTAAATTTATTACCCGCAACTTGATTTCCTTCTTCATCAAATATTGAAAAGTGGGTAATAAAAACTCTTTCATAGTTTTGCGTAGCCCTATCTAAGCAGTTCTCATAGTTGGTCTTTACTTCAAATTGATTTATAAACACATAATAATCTACACTGTACTTATAATTAAAGTAAGAGAAAAATTCAGGATTCTTAACGATTACCCCAAAATATTTACCGTTGTCTTTTGCTTTGATAGCTTTTTGCGAACCTTCTGAGGCATTTCCGGAAATCTTTTCTTTTTGACGGCTAAACCATGCTTTGGCAGATTCTTTAATAGTAGCTTTCTTCACCTCTCCTTCTTCTGGCTCCTCTTCTTCATAATTTGGGTTATATAAAATTTCCTGATAGTTATAAGTTACTGAAGAGTAAATTTTATTGATATCGCTCAAAGAGTCTTTAGCTCTGCCTCCCAGCAAATGAATAGTTTCATAGCCTGGAGCCCTCAACATAGCATTTAGCCTTCTTCGAAAGACTTGCCTTACTTTAGTACTAGAGATATTAGACCTTTCTGCAAATTCCGCATCTGCATCAGAAAAATATAAATAAGGATCAAAAGGAATAACAAGCACCTGCTTCATCTCAGGGTCAAAAGGATACTGCTCATCGGAAAAACTTTGCGAAGGAGATGTAGCCTTTTCTAAACTTTCGCCTTTTTCTTCAGCCACCAACTCTTCCTTTTTCACCGACTTTTCTTTAAGGTCTTCCTCTTTTATAGCCTCTTTCTCTTCGACACTACCTTCATTCTTAACAAGTACTTCTTCACTACTTTCCTCTTCTACCGTAGCTTTCTTCTTTTCCACCAGTCCCTGTTCTGCTTTTTCTGCTTTTGCCGGAACTTCCTTGGCTGGTTGCTCTTCTTTTACAACTTTTTCATCTTTTGGTTGATCCGTACTTAAAGAGCGTTCATCTTTTTCTGGCGAACCTTCTTTTACAACCCGCTCTTCTTCATCCTGCTCTTTGCTAGTTTCTTTATTTTTCTCTTCAATTAAGACAAGATTGCCAACTTGAGGTCCCTTGCTAGCTTTTTCGGCATGAGTAACTTTCTCATCATCTTCTTCGACCTTTTCTCCACTTTCCTTGTTCTTTTCTCTAACAACTTCTTCTCCTTTTACTTCTACTTTTTTATCATCCTTTTCTTTTACATCCTTAATTTGTTTTTCCGTCACCTCTTCATTTTGTTCTTCAGACGCTTTAGCCAAGGTTTCTCCTTTATCGTCTTTTTTCTTATATCCCACTACGATTTTTTGACCTACTTTCAAATCAACACTATTCAGCTTCATGAGATCCCCTACTGGCACATCATACTTTCGGGACAAAGAGTAGAGTGTTTCACCCTTTTCCACAACATGGTAAATTTTATCCTTATCCTCTTTGTTTTTCTTGGCTAAGTCTGGATTATAAGGGATAAGAATTTCTTGACCAACTTTCAACCCATCTACCAACTCCGGGTTAATTTCCATTAGGTCAGAAATCTGCACACCATATTTAGTAGAAAGTCCATAAATAGTTTCTCCAGGCATGACACGATACCTAATATGAACTTTCCCTTCTACTTTAGAAACTCCTATTGAATCTTCGGCACAATCAAATGCCTGGGCATTGAAAATTGATGCAAAAACCAACAGTAAAAAAACTGTAATTTTTCTCATACTAGAAAACATATTATTATCTATGGCTTAATCATGTAAAAATCTTAATAATGTCATTACCAAAGGCAAACACCATTAGAGATAAAAGAATCACCATTCCAACTTTTTGTGCATTTTCTAAGAATTTATCAGAAGGCTTACGTCCAGCTACCATCTCATAAAGCAAAAACACAACATGTCCACCATCCAGCGCTGGTATAGGCAAGAAGTTCATGAATGCCAAAACCATAGAAAGCAGTCCTGTTAGAATCCAGAATTTTTGCCAGATCCATTGTCCGCCAAACTCTCTTGCAATACCAATAGGCCCACTGATAGATTGGCTGGCACCGATTTCACCTCTAAAGATTTTACTGAAACCTCTTACTGTATTGGTTATTACAGCAAATGCATCATGCGTACCTTTAGGAATAGCCTCTCCCAAACTATAATACTGGGTTTCTTTTTCAAGAAGGTCTCTAGGGACAAAACCTATTCTACCATTTTCATCGACTTTAACAGAAAGGGTTTGCTTCTCATCATTTCTTACGACATCTACTTCAACTTCCTTAGAAGCATAATCACCTAAAACAGCCTGTAATTCATGGAAATAATTAATTTCATGCTCGCCAACCCGCACAATTTGATCACCTTCCTGCAAACCTGCCTGATCTGCTGGGGTACCATCCACCACCCTTCCTACATCGAAAGGATACATAGGCATAATAAATTGGTCTTTACGATCTGAAAGCCTTCCAACAAAATCGTCAGGGATTTCTACATGAACCGTATCACCATTTCGAAGCACGGTATAATAGCTTCCAGAAGTCAACAGCACATCAGCGCTAAGCACTTCAGGGAACCTTTGGTATTCACGGCCATTCACCTTTATGATGCGGTCACCGGTTTGCAAGCCTATTTCTTGGGCCAGGTCAAGAGCCACAATCCCTCTTTTATTAACCTCTTCAGCTGTGAGATACTCTTCACCATAGTAATAAGTGACCATAATGAAGATGAATATACCAGTAATGATATTGACAATAATCCCGCCCATCATGACAATAAGTCGCTGCCATGCAGGCTTTGCCCTAAACTCATGCGGCTCTGGCTCAGAAGACATTTTATCTGTATCCAGAGATTCGTCAATCATGCCAGATATTTTCACAAAACCACCCAAAGGAACAGCTCCTATAGAGTATTCGGTTTCGCCATATTTGAATCCAAAAATTTTAGGAGGAAAACCAATTGAAAATTTTTCCACCCTCATTCCAAAGGCTTTAGCAGCGAACATATGTCCTGCTTCATGAACCCCCACCAAAATAGACAAGGCCAATAAAAGCTGACCCGCCATAATAAGTGCTTCCATATAATGCTTTTAACTATTAAAATTAAACCTTAAACCGCATTTCAGCAGCCAGTTTCCTTGCATCACAATCACTTTCGATATAATCTTCAAGCTTTGGATCTGCTACGAAACTAATTTTTGACATACAATCTGAAATCATTTCAGGAATTTCATTAAAACTGATTTTTCCCTGAAGGAAATCGCTAACAGCAATTTCGTTGGCAGCATTCAAAACACAGGGCATATTACCTCCTTTTTCCATGGCTTCATAGGCCAATGACAAACATTTGAAAGTATCCAGATCGGGAGCTTCAAATGTGAGTGAAGGGTAGTCCACAAAGTTGAACCTAGGGAAATCTGATTTTACTCTTGACGGGTAACTAAAAGCATATTGAATAGGCAATTTCATATCAGGCAGTCCCATTTGTGCCTTTATAGACCCATCTTCAAACTGAACCATGGAGTGTATAATAGACTGTGGGTGCACGATAACTTCAATTTGCTCATTTTGCAGTCCAAATAACCACTTAGCCTCAATTACCTCCAGCCCTTTGTTCATTAAAGTAGCGGAATCTATAGTAATTTTGGATCCCATACTCCAGTTGGGGTGACATAGCGCCTGATCTATGCTTACATCTTTCAAGAAATCTTTATTCTTTCCTCGAAATGGTCCTCCAGATGCTGTTAGAATTATTTTTTCTATTGGATTATGAAACTCACCCGCTAGGCATTGAAATATTGCTGAATGTTCAGAGTCAACAGGATAAAGATTTACTCCTTTTTCTCTGGCCAATCTAGTGACCAAAGCCCCTGCAACAACCAATGTTTCTTTATTGGCCAATGCGATATGTTTTCCGGCACCAATAGCCCTCAACACAGGTTTTAGTCCTGCATATCCAACCATAGCGGCCAAAACCATATTGATGCATTCCATTTCCACCACCGACAAAATAGCTCGCTCTCCTGCATAAACTTTGATACCCAACGGGTCCAAAGCTCCAAAAACCTTGTCATAGTGGGCTTCATTCCCAATAACAACAGTGTTAGGTCGAAATTCTACAGCCTGCTGTATCAACAAATCTGCATTGTTATTAGCAGTTAGAACTTCTGCTTGGAACTTATCTTTATGCGTTCTTATAACATCAAGAGCTTGGGTACCAATAGATCCGGTAGATCCAAGAATTGCAATACGCTTCAAGCCAATTTTCTCCTCGGCAGACATCAAAAATTAATAATAACAGTAAATAAGAAACATATAATAAACCTTAACAATTCCCATAAACAGGAAATTGTTTAAATTCATCCTCCTAAAATAAGGAATTAAACGCGAAACTTTGTCAAAGCATCAGCTATTTTTCTATTATCAGAAAGTCTAGGGACTTTGTTTTGCCCGCCCAACTTTCCTATAGATTTCATATATTCCACAAAAGCACCTTTTTTAAGGGGGGTTAGCTTTAAAGGCCTTAAGATGCTTCCCGTAATTAAATCATCATAATAAGTGTTCAACGCTACCATGGCCTTATCTAGCTCGGAGGCAAAAGCACCCATATCTTCTGGGTGATTAGCAAATTCGACCATCCATTCATGATGAGGGAGGCCTTCTGCAGGAGTTACCTGAGGGGCAACTGTAAACTCCACCACATCAGTTCCAGGGAACATCTCCAATACTTTTTTCATTGCTTTTTCCACTTCCTCACCAATCACATGCTCTCCAAATGCAGAAATAAAATGCTTTATCCTGCCAGTTACGACAACCCGATAAGGGTCGGTAGACACAAACTTAACCGTGTCGCCCAGTGAATAGCCCCATAAACCGGCATTAGTATTTAAAATAACAGCGTAGTTCACACCAGTTTTCACCTCTCCAATGCTCAACCGTGTAGGGTTGTCATTAAAATACTCGTCTGCAGGAATAAATTCATAAAATATTCCACTATTCAACAACAGCAACAAACCTTCTTCTTTCTGAGAATCTTGAAAGGCAATAAAGCCCTCTGAAGCCGGATAAGTCTCAATAGAATCAATCCTTTTGCCTATTGACTCAAACAATTTAGCTTTATATGGCTCAAAGTTTACACCTCCATAAACAAAAACGGAAAATTCAGGAAAAACATCCTTGATTTTCTTGCCTGTCCTTTCAATTATTTTATCAAAATACATTTGCACCCATGGCGGTATACCTGAAATCAGGCTCATCCGTGCATTGAGGGTTTCGTCAATAATTTTATCAAGCTTTTCCTCCCAATCTTCTATGCAATTGGTTTCATAAGAAGGCTTCTGATTGCTCCTTAAGTATTCTGGCACATGGTGGTTGACAATGCCAGAAAGGCGCCCAACATATATGCCATTTTTTTTATGCATTTCAGGACTCCCAGAAAGAAATATCAAGTTTTTATCAAGAAAAGCAGATTTTCCTGTTTCATGTATATAATTCAACAAAGCATCTCTGGCAGCATTGATATGATAAGGAATGGACTCTTTTGTAATAGGGATATACTTAACTCCAGAAGTAGTACCTGAGGTTTTGGCAAAGTACTTAGGCTTTCCTTTCCATAATACATCCTTTTCGCCTTCAACCACTCTGTTCACATAAGGCGAAAGCCCTTCGTAATCACGGATCGGGACATTTCGTTTAAAATCTTCATGATTTCTTATTGAGCTAAAATCATGATCTCTACCAAATGCAGTATTGCCCCCACCTTTTAAGAGGTACTGCAAAACCTTTTCCTGAGTTTCCACAGGAGAAGCCGTCCATTTTCTCTGCTTTTTCACAACAAAAGCAGCAAAAGGTTTACTTAAAAAAGATCTTATACCCATAATTATAGCAAAGATAATGATAAAAACATTAGAGAAAATTGTTTTAGTTATATCTTCAGTAAAAGAAGTCCAATTTTCAGAATACCAAAAAATTTTTTATCCCGTTAAATTTGCATACTTTTTGCTTATAGACAATCCTAAACCTCAAATATTTTTCTCTCATGAAAAGCCTATTAAAAATTCTACTTATATCTTTGGTTGCAGGGTCAACCGGCGCATATATCTATAGCAAGTTCAGCCCCCAAATACAAGAGGTTATATACTATCAAAGCCCTGATTCAAGCCTCAACACCTTAAGGTTTGCCAGCGACAAAAAAATGACGGAAATAAATCAAGATTTTGTTTCCGCTTCATCTTTAAGCACTCCTTCGGTAGTTTTTATAAAAACCGCTTCCATGCAGCAAAGCCAAATGAGCATGTTCGACTGGTTTTTCGGAGGTGGTAACCAAAGGGTTTCCGGCTCTGGTTCTGGGGTAATATACACCCACGATGGATACATAATCACGAACAACCATGTTATAGACAAGGCCGATGACATAGAAGTGATCCATAACAAAAGAACCTATGCCGCAGAAGTAATAGGCAGAGACCCTTCTTCAGATTTGGCAATATTAAAAATTGACGCCGAAGATCTTCCAGCTGTAAAGTTAGGACACTCACATAAAGTAAATATCGGAGAATGGGTGTTGGCAGTAGGCAACCCGTTTAACCTCACCTCAACAGTAACCGCAGGTATAGTAAGTGCCAAAGGACGTAATATAAATGTAGTAAGCAGCCAGTTTCCAATTGAGTCTTTTATTCAAACAGACGCGGCTATCAACCCCGGCAATAGTGGAGGGGCATTGATCAATTTGCAGGGAGAGCTTATTGGAATCAACACAGCCATTCTATCAAAAACAGGTTCATATACAGGGTATGGTTTTGCAGTCCCTTCTGATATCGTAAAAAAAGTAGCTAAAGATTTAATTAAATATGGAGAGCTTCAAAAAGCTTTCTTTGGTGCCAATGTCAGTGACTTGAATTTTGAACTGGTGCAAGAGCTTGACTTAAAAGTAAAAACTTTCGACGGTGTGTTGGTTGACGTCATTCAACAAAGCGGCGCCGCACAAATCGCTGGTTTGAAAAAAGGAGACATCATTATAAAACTAGACGAGGTTGATATCCTTCACAAGAGCAACTTTGATGAGTTTTTGGCTTGCTCATCTCCTGGCGATGAAGTTAAGGTAACTTATATCAGAGGCGGAAAAATAAAAGAAGGGGTTGTTACACTTACCAACAGAGAAGGAACCACCGATATCCTCAAAAGAGAAATTTTCACAGCGGAATCACTAGGTGTTGACTTAGAGGCCATTTCGAAAGTAGAAAGAGACAAAATGGGCATAGAGGGTGGTGTGAGAATAGTAAGAGTAAAAGGCGGGTTAATCAGGAGGTTAGGCATTAACGAAGGTTTCACAATTATTTCCATCAATAAAAACCCAGTAACAACCCCTCAGCAGGTAGAAGAGTATTTAAGCAATGCCAGAGGAAGGGTTATCATTGAAGGCATTACGACAAATGGAGTAAGAGGGCACTATTCATATATCTTCTAACAAGACAGCTTTTCAGTAAAAAAAGGGTTTATTTTAAAATAGTAAGACCTTTTTTAATGAAACCTGAAACATGCGAGAACTATCCATCATGCAGCGATAACTTTAAACCAGCAGCTTCGCTCATATTAACACCTTAAAATATAGTGCTGCTTTTTTTGCAACCCAAAAGTACTGATTCATGGTCATTTTGCTCATTATGACGAAATCTATCGCATAATTCAGGTTAAAGCAACACATACAGGTTCTCCTTAATATTATGGACAATGAGCTTTTTTAAAGACAAGGCACGAAATGCTTTTGGAAAATGAATTATGGAACAACGACAATGAAAGGAAAAAACAGACAAACTTTTACGCCAAGACCTTAGTGTGCTAATAAAAAAAATCCATTTTACCATATCGTAACTGGTATAGTAAAATGGATTTTCACCAAATACACATTAAAACAGACTTTATACTGAAGACTTAAGCTTAAGGCGTTTAGTCAGTTCCTGCATGGTAGCATTAAACTTTTTATCAGTATCCATCATATCATTAACTGCCGAAATGGCATGAATAACAGTACTATGGTCTCTGTTTCCAAAATGGTACCCAATGGTCTTAAGTGACATATTGGTATAATTTTTTGAAAAATACATAGACACCTGTCGAGCGATGACAATTTCTCTTTTTCTTGTTTTAGCTTTTAATGAATCTACCGGAACATTAAAGTATTCAGCTACAAACTTTTGAATAAAGTCGATACTAACTTCACACTCTATTTCCTGAACAATGTTCTTTAAAGTATGCTTAGCAAGCTCAAGGTCTATTTCTTTCTTCGTCAACGACGACTGTGCAATTAGAGAAATGAGCACACCTTCCAGTTCACGAATATTAGTATCTATACTATAAGCTAAGTATTCCAACACATCGTCAGAAATCACAATTCCTTCGTGCTCTAGCTTTTTCTGAATAATAGCAATACGAGTTTCAAAATCAGGCTGCTGCATATCTGCAGACAATCCCCATTTAAAACGAGAAAGTAGACGTTCCTCCATACCTTTGAGGTCTTTAGGAGGCCTGTCACTTGTCATTATAATCTGCTTACCGGACTGATGTAGGTGGTTAAAAATCTGGAAGAAGGTTTCTTGTGTTTTTTCCTTACCGGCCATAAACTGTACATCGTCTATGATCAGCACATCTACACTCAGGTAAAAGTTATAAAAGTTCTGAAAAGTATGGCTCTTTATTGCCTCTATATATTGGTTCGAGAATTTCTCTGATGCTACAAAGTGCACCGACTTTTCAGGGAACCTACAGTTTACTTCATTGGCAATAGCTTGAACAAGGTGCGTCTTGCCCAATCCGGTACCACCATATATCATCAGTGGGTTAAAAGAAGTAATACCAGGTTTGTTCGCAATGGCATAACCAGCTGATCTGGCCAGTCTGTTGCAGTCCCCTTCTATAAAAGTATCAAAAGTATACTTTGGGTTTAGAGGAATGCCAAAAAGATCAATATTCCTATGATCGGCCGAAGGCTTAGGTGGAGCTGCTTGACGCGCTGCCGCTGCAGAAGCTGCCGGCCCTGAAGTTGGCATATTAATGGTATAAGGCTTAAATTTTTCATTGCCTTTGTCCATTATAATAGAATATTCTAATCTACCTTGAGGTCCTAACTCCAGGTCAATTGCTTTTCGTAATACATTAACGTAGTGCTCCTCTAACCACTCATAAAAAAAATGATTAGGAACCTGAATCGTTAGTACTTCATTTTGTAGTCGAACGGGCACAATAGGCTCAAACCACGTCTTAAACGTTTGTTCACCTATGGTTTCCCTAATAAAACGGAGACAGTTATTCCAAACTGCTTTACAGTCTTTTACTACGTACATAAGAATTCAATTATGATAAAAAATCCCACCCTTTTCTTTAGGGGGAAACAAATTTGTCAAAAAAATATTTAACAAAAAAATCAGAAAAGACTTGATTTTTTGATAACCTCTCAGGCTCTTGAATAATCAAATGTTAAATAAAAAAAATATTCAAAAAATCATATAAATTCTTTAAATTTTAAAAATGCAAAACTTGAGATATTTAATGGACAAAAAATTAAAAATTGTACTATTTCAACACACATAATATTATTTTTTTTGAATTCAAGTAAAAAAAATTATTTTTTTCCATTAGAATCTTAGACCTTATAGCTTTAACCCGTATATATTAGTATGAAAGATTTTTCAGACATATTTCCAGACCCATCCTATGAACAGTGGCTAAAGAGCGCTGAAAAAGAAACAGGCAAAAAAGTAAATGCTTGGGAACCATATCAAGCAATAAAACTCTTGCCTTTGTATATAAAGAAACAAACACCTTATTCATTTCACCTACCTAGCAAGAACAAAAAGTTCATAATCAGAGAAAACCAAGTCCAAACCATAGAGCAAGCCAAACAGGCTATGGAACTAGGTGCGGAAGGGGTAATGATTGACGAACGCAGCCCTGACATATCAAACATAGTCAACTATTGCACGTCCAAAGCCTCTATTCATATTAAGGCAGGGCAAACTGCTTCAGCCATATTAGCTCAGCCCGAGGGAAGGTTACTGATCACTAACACCGGCTCTTTTATATATAACCTAGCACAAGAAAATACAGAAGATATGGCCAAAGACTTTGCTAGCAACATAAGTTTTGCCAAAGATACGCCTTTTCGGCTGTTAGAAATAAGATATACAGCCACCGCCAACGAAGAACAAGATCCTGCGGAAGAGCTCGCCATATTGCTGCATGAGGCAATGGAAATAATTTACAAGCTCCAACAGAAAAACATTGCTACTGATATAATTTTAAAGCACCTGTCTTTTTCCGTAAGCCTTAGCAATAAGTTTTTTCTATCATTGGCTAAAATAAGGGCATTGCTATACCTGTGGAAAGAGATCTCTCAGCAATACAGCAGTAACCCGACCACAGTGCCTATCCATGGTTATACAACAAGAATAAAAGGCACGGCTGAACAACATTACATATTGCTCAGTAATACTATTCAAGTCATGAGCGGTATTGCCGGAGGCTGCGATTCTGTAGAAATAGAAAAGTTAGAAAAGCATGAAAACATTAGCGACTACAACAGGAACATCGGGCACCTGCTCCACCATGAAGCGTTTTTCAATAAACAACCTGACCCTGGTGCAGGCTCGTATTATATAGAACAAGCGACTAAAGCAATTTTTGAAAAAGCATTAAAAATCATGAAGGAGAAGAAAAATGCGTCCAGACTTAAGTAAAATAAAGTATCCTGCCCAAAAGCAAACCAAAGCCCTTTTCGATGCTTCTGCTGGGCAACCTCCGTTTCTTCGCGGCCCATATGCTAGCATGTATACAGGAAGGCCATGGACGATCAGGCAATATGCAGGGTATTCAACAGCAGAAGAGTCGAATGCATTTTACCATAGAAATTTAAAGGCAGGCCAAAAAGGTCTCTCCGTCGCGTTTGACCTTGCAACGCACAGAGGTTATGATTCTGACCACCCAAGGGTAACTGGCGATGTAGGAAAAGCAGGTGTGGCCATTGATACAGTAGAGGACATGAAAATACTTTTTAAAGGAATTCCTCTAGATCAAATATCTGTATCTATGACCATGAATGGTGCCGTCATACCAATTCTGGCTTTTTATATAGTTGCAGCCGAGGAGCAAGGTGTTTCCCCCGACCAACTAAGCGGAACCATACAAAACGATATTTTAAAAGAGTTTATGGTTCGAAATACGTATATCTACCCTCCTGCCCCATCGATGCGCGTTATAGCTGACATTTTTAGATACACTTCTAAGAATATGCCAAAGTATAATTCCATCAGCATAAGCGGCTATCATATGCACGAAGCAGGAGCCACGGCGGAGATAGAATTGGCCTATACACTTGCAGATGGCCTGGAATATGTACGCACAGGTCTAGAGGCAGGAATTGTCATTGATGATTTTGCTCCAAGGCTGTCGTTTTTCTGGGGTATTGGCATGAACTTCTTTGCAGAAATAGCCAAAATGCGGGCTGGAAGAATGTTATGGGCTGGCTTAATGAAGCAGTTTAGCCCTAAAAAAGAGAAGTCGTTGATACTACGCACACACTGTCAGACCTCTGGCTGGAGCCTTACCGCCCAAGACCCTTACAACAACGTTATACGGACTTGTATAGAGGCCTTAGCGGCTGTCCATGGCCACACTCAGTCTTTACATACCAATGCATTAGACGAAGCATTGGCATTGCCGACAGACTTTTCAGCAAAAATAGCCAGAGATACCCAACTATTTCTGCAAAAAGAAACGGGAATATGCCAAGCAATCGACCCTTGGGGAGGCTCTTGGCAGGTAGAAAGTTTAACCCAGGAGCTATGTCAAAAAGCAACAAGTTTAATCAATGAGGTCGAGCAAATAGGAGGAATGACTAAGGCTATTGAACAGGGATTACCCAAAATGAGAATTGAAGAAGCTGCGGCCATTAAGCAGGCTCGTATTGATTCCGGCAAAGATGTCATCATCGGCTTAAATAAATACAAGCTTCCAGAATCACAGCAAATAGATCTTTTGAATATCGACAATAACGAAGTGCTGCAAAAGCAGTTAATTAAATTAAAGGAGGTAAAAGAAAACAGAAATAGCGAAGAAGTAGATGCGGTTCTGGAAAAGGTCTACAGATGTGCAGAAAGTGGCCAGGGCAACTTATTGGAAATAGCTATTGAAGCAGCCAGAAAAAGGGCCACATTAGGAGAAATATCAGAAGCAATGGAAAAGTCTTTTGGAAGATATAAAGCAACCGTAAACCCTGTATCTGGCGTTTATTTGCGTGAGTCTTCAACACAGGAAAATGTAATAGAAGCCAGGAAACTCTCTGAAGAGTTCATAAAACTGGACGGCAGAAGGCCAAGGATATTAGTAGCAAAAATGGGACAAGATGGCCATGACCGAGGGGCAAGGATTATTGCTTCTGCTTTTGCGGACCTTGGGTTTGACGTGGACATTGCTCCGCTATTCCAAACACCTCAAGAGGTTGCGATGCAAGCCATAGACAATGATGTGCATGTAATTGGCATCTCTAGTTTGGCCGCAGGACATAAAACCCTTATCCCTGCTTTGATAAAGGAGCTAAAAGATGCTGACTCAGAACATATACTTGTCATAGCAGGTGGCGTAATTCCGCCAGATGATTATGATTTTCTATACAAAAATGGGGTAACAGAAGTATTTGGCCCTGGAACCGTAATACCAGATGCAGCTGTCAAACTTCTTAAGAAGCTTTCGGAATTGTATAGCTAAAAATAACGAACCCTTAACCTGGATTAGTGATACTATGGTTAAAAACCAAATGCGAGCGAAGGTCTGATTTGAAAATATTTTGCCACGCAATAGAAAGTTCGAATGCACATTTCAGGTTTAATAATTCAACCCAGAGACACCACCCGAGACTATAAACTTCATCACCTCGGAACTTTGTGCATCTAGCAAGATAATATGCTCTTTGGGAACAATAGTTAAGTTACCTGAAATATTATAGGAGTGTGGGAAATAAACAGCAACCTTATCTTCTAGCTTTAATCGTTTTAAATCTGTTTGAGTGAGAAATCCCAACCGACAAATATCAAAATCTTTATTAATCCTGACAAGAACGGGTATATTGAATTTTTTCTTTTCACCCACAAAAGCACCCGTAAAATCCTTTACTGAGGAATATATGAGGTTAATGACAGGTACTTTATATAAATAATTTTCGACAACAATGAAAGCAGGCTTGGCTATAAGTGTAGAGGCCAAATAACCAATAAAAGTAATTAGCCCAAGTATCAAGACCAATCCCATACCTGGGTAAAGTTCTACATCAAATATTTTGGGGATCAAGCTATCTAACCAAGAAATAGCTGCATAAATGATAAAAATGGTTATACTAACAGGTATAACAAAAAGTAAACCCTGTAAAAAATATTTCAGGAATTTCGGCATAAAACAAAATAACTTAAACGGCTTCCATATTTAACATCAACTTTTCAATATGATCGGCAACTTTCTGCATAAGCCACATAGGAGTAGAAGTAGCCCCACATATACCAACAGAGTCCCCTGGTTCAAACCATTCGGCGTTTATTTCAGTTTCATTTTCCACAAAAAAACTTCTTTCATTAATATTTTTACAAACACCAAACAATGCTTTCCCATTACTGCTTTTCTTCCCGCTAACAAACACAATGATGTCATGTTTCGTTGAAAACTCCTGAAGCTGAGGCTCTCTATTCGAAACTTGACGGCATATACTATCATTATATACAAAAGCTGGCTTTTCAGAATCGTTACCTAGTCTTTCTGCAATTTTATCCTTGATAGCATAGAAACCTTTGGTACTTTTAGTTGTCTGGCTATACAAAGTAACAGGCTTGGAAAAGTCAATCTTATCAAGATCCTCCTCAGAAGTAACAATAATAGCTTTGTTGCGCGTTTGTCCGGCAAGCCCTACCACTTCTGCATGTCCTTGCTGTCCATAGATAACAATTTGCCCTTCTACATCCTGCATTTTGTCCCAAGAAGACTTAACTCTGTTTTGCAGTTTCAAAACTACTGGGCATGAGGCATCAATAAGTTCAATATTATTATCAAGTGCTAATTGATAAGTCTCAGGCGGTTCTCCATGAGCTCGTATCAATACTTTGCAATCTTTTAGGTTCTTTAGTTCCTCACGATCTATTATTCTCAACCCTTGTTCCTTAAGCCTTTTAACCTCCATACTGTTATGGACAATATCGCCCAGGCAATATAAGGCTCCCCCATTCCGCATTTCGTCTTCAGCCATTTGAATGGCAAATTCAACACCAAAACAGTATCCAGAGTTTTTATCTATAGCTATATTCATTTTCAAGGTGTTAACAAACGAGTATAATCCTCAATAATTTTCCCTGTAGCGAGATTAAGAATATAATCAACCTGCTCGTCTATGGTCATAAAAGTAGTGTCTAGAATAAAAGCGTCATCTGCTTTTTTCAAAGGACCTTCTTGACGTGTAGTGTCCATGTGGTCCCTTCTGGCAAGGTTACTTTTGATCACATCAAGATCTACCACCTGCTCTTGATCAAAAAGTTCTTGCTGTCTTCTCCAAGCCCTGACATTGATGTCTGCTACCATGAACATTTTCAGTTCTGCCTCTGGGAAAACAGCTGTACCAATGTCACGGCCATCCATTACCATCCCCCCTTTTTTCCCAATCTTCTTTTGCTGCGCAACCATAAAATGCCGAACATCAGCAATAGCACTTACCTCGCTCACCTTTTCAGTAATATACATTTTACGTATTTCATCTTCCACATTCAACCCGTTTAGGTAAGTTTCATTACGCTCTTGTTTGGTATTATACTTAAACGTAATTTGAATTTCACCGAGGGCTTTTGCTATATCCTTAGGATTGGTTAGGTTGATATAATTTTGATGGAAATATAGTGTTGCAGCTCTATACATAGCACCGGTATCAATATAACTATATCCCAACCTTGAGGCAACGATACGAGCTGTAGTACTTTTCCCACATGCAGAATAACCATCCAGTGCTATGATAATCTTTTTCATATTACCAAATATACTATTTTTCCGACAGAATATTAAACAAGGCTACATTTTTACCAGAAAACCGAGAGGCGTAACTTGTAAATCAATTTTACCAAACCCAAGGCTAGCAGTCTTTCATTGGGCAAGGCATTGGCCCTTTCTTAGGTTGCTGCTTTCCTTTTTTAGACTTATGATGTGGCGCTCGTGTACATGACTCCAAACTAACAAGAGAAACAGAAAGGAACACTACGATTAAAACACATATTTTTCTCATTGACTTAATTATTAATTATAAACCAATTTTTCTATTATCTAAAGTTCCAAGCATCGGAACGAAAAATACTCTTACTGATGTATTCATTTGACCTTTATATCCGACCAACTACTATTTTTAAAAGAGCCTTGTGCACATTTAATACCAACTGAATCACAATGCCATCAGCTATGAACGTTTCTATTTCTCAATATACAAATATTTTCTTTTTTTAGTACAAATAAGTTTTGCTGTGCATCCCCCACTAACCACTAATATGCAACAGGGTTTATAAATTTCCAGGGAACTTCAGTTCATTGTTAAAAAAATTAGTACAGGAAATACCTTGGCAGTTCTAAAATAAAAAAGCGCTAAAAATAATTTTAAGCGCTTTTTTAATCGAAATAAATATTAATTATTAATTGCCATGAGCAAGTCTGCCTGAGTGATAATGTAAACTTTATTGTCCGTATCTCTTACCAAAAGCGCTGAGTTGTCTTTGGTAATCAATGAAGATAATACATCTAACGTATTGTCAAGCCCAACAAAAGTAAAAGGCTTGTCCATAATCTCACTAACAGGCTTCTCTCGTAAAGAGGGGTTTTCGATGAGCTGCTTTAACACTTTAGAGTCTATTAAGCTCCCTACGATATTCTCTCCATCCATAACAGGTATTTGCGAAATGCCAGCATCGCTCATTTTTTTGATAGCATCGCCTGTGGTGTCGTCGGATTTAATGGTTATAAGGTTTCCGTTTCGCTTTTTATATTCTATAATTTGTTTGGCCGTAGCAAATTTGCCTGTCTCGATAAAACCATGGCTCTTCATCCAATTGTCGTTATAAACCTTCGCAAGATACCTGGTACCATGGTCAGGCAAAATAATGACCATCACGTCATCTTTCTGAAGATTTTCTCTGGCATACTCTAAAGCGCCATAGACAGCAGATCCTGCCGACCAACCTACAAAAAGTCCTTCTTCCCTGGCCAACCTACGGGTCATAACCGCCCCATCTTTATCTGTAACTTTAACAAAAGTATCAATTAAGTCAAAGTTGACATTCTTAGGAAGTATGTCCTCGCCTATCCCCTCTGTGCTATAAGGGTACACTTCATTTTCATCAAAAATTCCAGTTTCTTTATACTTCTTAAATACAGAGCCATAAGTATCAATACCCACAGATACTATTGAAGAATTTTGCTGCTTCAGGTAACCTGACACACCGCACATAGTACCTCCAGTACCCACACCGGCTGCGAAATGTGTTATTTTTCCCTCGGTATCCCTCCATATTTCAGGCCCTGTAGTTTCGAAATGAGCGGCCGTATTGCTCAAGTTGTCGTATTGATTAGGGTAAAAGGAGTTAGGGATATCCCTATTTAATTTGGCCGCCATTGAATAATAAGAACGGGGATCAGAAGGTGCTACATTGGTCGGGCATACAATTACTTCAGCACCTAATGCACGTAGTACGTCTATTTTTTCCTGCGATTGCTTATCGGTAGTTGTAAATATACACTTATAGCCTTTGGAAATAGCTGCCAACGCAAGTCCCATTCCTGTATTACCAGAAGTCCCTTCAATAATAGTCCCTCCCGGTTTTAAGATACCAGCTTGTTCAGCATCTTCAATCATCTTTAAGGCCATTCTGTCTTTTACAGAGTTACCTGGATTGAAGTATTCAACCTTTACCAATACCGTACCCTTCACCCCTGCTACAACTTTATTCAGTTTTATAAGTGGGGTATTTCCAATAGTCTCTATTATAGAATTATAAATCATAAAATAACATGTGTGGATAACAAATCAGCTTTATCAATAAAGACACCTTCTGATTCTAATTATATATATATATATTATTAAACTAACAATGCTTTAACTGAGTAAGTTTTAACCTCGCCTCCGTTTAAAAGCATTTTATAGCATTTAATTAATAGCACCTGCTAATAAGTACAGAACAGCCATCCTGACAGCTACTCCATTCTCTACCTGGTCAAGTATAATAGAATGATGAGAGTCTGCCACGTCACTGGACAACTCTACCCCTCTATTAATTGGCCCAGGGTGCATGATCACAATTTCTTTGTCCAAGCTATCTAACAATTCTTTGTTTATGCCATAATACATAGCATATTCCCTAAGAGAAGGGAAATACTTAATCGTTTGCCGCTCCAATTGGATACGCAACACATTGGCCACATCGCACCACTCCAAGGCTTTTCTCACATCCAGTTCCACTTTTACCCCCAAAGAATTAATATAGGTCGGAAGTAGTGTATTAGGGCCACATACCATCACTTCAGCACCCAGTTTCTGCAAAGCAAAAATATTGGACAGCGCCACACGAGAGTGCAAAATATCTCCGAAGATACATACCTTTTTACCGGCCACATCCCCTGTTCTTTCCCTTATAGAATAAGTATCGAGTAAAGCTTGAGTAGGATGCTCATGAGTACCATCGCCTGCGTTGACTATTTTGGCATCTACATGCTTGGCCAAAAAATGGGGTGCGCCTACACTGGCATGTCTCATTACGATCATATCCACCTTCATAGCCAATATGTTCTTTACCGTGTCAACCAATGTCTCGCCCTTTTTTACAGAGCTAGAAGAAGATGAAAAATTGATAACATCTGCAGAGAGTCTTTTTTGGGCCAGCTCAAACGACAGTCTTGTACGGGTAGAATTCTCAAAAAAAACATTCGCAATTGTAATGTCTCTCAGTGAGGGTACCTTCTTTATTTGCCGGTTTATAACCTCTTTAAAGTTGTCAGCAGTTTCAAAAATAAGTTGGATATCTTCCTTTTTCAGGTCTTCTATCCCTAACAAATGCTTTACACTAAGTTGTTGCTGCATTACCTATGCCTGGTTCTTGTTTATTAGCCAAATATTATCTTGTTTCTTTCCACCTTCAGTAAGCTCCACCAGCACTTTTTCTGATTCAAGGCAATTGACCTTCTTTCCAATGTAGTTTGCTTGAATGGGTAGGTCTCTACTGTACCTTCTATCTACCAAAGCCAACAACTCTACTTTTTGAGGTCGTCCAAATGCTATCATGGCATCCATTGCGGCACGTACGGTTCTTCCGGTGTATAAGACATCGTCTACCAAAACTACTTTCTTGCCTTCCAACAAAAAAGGAACCTGCGTTGCATTAGCCTTTAAGGGAGAATCCTTTCTACGGAAGTCATCTCGGTAAAATGTCACATCTAAAAAGCCAAGGTTGATTTCTTTACCTAAAATCTCCGAAAGCTTCGTAGTAATCCTTTTGGCCAAAAAAACTCCTCTGGGTTGAATACCAAGTATTACAGAATTCTCAAAGTCGTCGTGGTTTTCTATAAGCTGATGACTTAACCGCTCAATGGTTATGTTTAAAAGACGGCTGTCAATTATTATCCTTTTTCGCATTCACTTTGAAGGTTTAGCACAAATATAAAAAATAATATAATAGCTCATGAGATCTTCTTGCTTTCTATATACATCTCACTCCAATATTTTACCCGAAATTAAAAAGACACCTTTAACTTTACAGTAAACAAACATTGAAAATTAAGCAGTTCACGTTCATATGCACCTTTCCTTTGGCACTGTCGCCCCTAATTTATTTCCCAAACAGTGTTTGACGTTAATCCTGGTGCTCCTAATGACGAAATCTATTGCATAACTCGAGTCAAAAAATAGTTACACGAACCGCAACCTTTCCCTATAAAATACCGTAGGCTTTTCCAGACACCTTGGCTGAAACAAAAGGACATCGCCAAAAACTGCTGTTAATAAGCTATTTACAAAAGCTTACGTTCTGACAGATATTTATCGACACTGAAAAAGCTTCTGACTATTTAGTTCAGTCTCTAAGCCACTTAAAACAAAAGTGCTTCTGGATTTAACATTTTTTTTGAACAAATTTCAGGAATAAAGTTATACTATTTGTTCAATATTAGCCATTATTTATTGGTAAAATATAAAGACAATTTTGTATTATTGTAATTTAGAAAAACCGAAACAGTCTATGAAATTTAAACATAAGCTACTTCTAACCCTAGTTGTAACATTGTACAGCCTATCACCAGTTTTTGCCGGTCCAGGACTGCAAGTCAGAGTTTTCCAGGACGATCTAAGGGAAAGCAGAAAAGCTTATGTAAGTGTATTTAAAAAGAACAAAGATGTTTCTGACAGATTTGAAGTTAAAGAGTTTGAAGTGATACTCCTAAACACCCAAGGTCGTGTGAAATGGACAAAAAAGATAGAAGACTCTGTAGAGATAGATTTATCAGAAGAGGATTTCAGGATTTCACAAGGAGAGCTTATCATTATAAAAAACGCCCATATTATAGATAAGAAAAAGGGAGACTGGGAAATTGTTGAAGATATTTCAGACAGATACCTTATAAGGTAAATAAAAGGGATTTCTCTCACTGCCTTAAACAAGTAGGGGCTGCTGAAAAAGCCACGCCTATGCGTAGCCACAAAGCATGTCTTGTGGCTACGCCAATCCAAAATAAACTATTAAACTCAGCTATTCTCAATAGACTTTGCTAGTAAAACTAGTAAAAAAAGAAAAATCAAAGAACCTTTCACCTATACCTCGTAAAGTTTTATTTAATCCTAACCAAATAACATTTCGGACGTTATTCAGCATGCCCTAAGCAGAAGTTTTATATTAGCTTTACTTCCATCACTTGAATGGCGTTTACCAAGTATAAAAAATGAGAAAGCCTCACACGAAACTTATTTATCATGCGAGGCGAAATGTTATACAGTTGTATTTAAAAGAGATTTATTTAGGAACACTCTTATAAAGCATCAAGCCAATAATAGAGAATACTGTATTTGGCACCCAAGCAGCAACCAATGGCCCCATAGATCCCACATGAGCTAAATTTCGACTTAAAATAACAAAAATGATATAAATAAAGGCTAAGAAAAACCCAAATGCGATCTTAAAGCCAGTTCCCTCCCTTGACTTTCTGGCAGAAACCACCACGCCTATAACGGTAAGAATAAGAATAGCAAAGGGGTAAGTATACCTTTCATACTTTTCCGTTAGAAAAACTTCTATATTTTCAGCGCCCCTTTCCTGAAGCAGCAAAATATGGTCTTCCAACTCGTTAAGCGTCAATGTTTCGTGACGTGAATAATTATCCCCAAAATCCTGAGGATGTAAATTGATGAGTGTATCTGCACGGTCACCAAAGCGCAGGGACTCCTTACCATCTTTAAACTCCCTAATGGAGTATTTTTCCAACCGCCATGTTTCCGTATCCTCCTGCCAGACAATCTTATTGGCTTTTAATTTAGAGTGCATATCAATTCCGTCAATATACTCCAACGTAAACTGATACCCGACATCCATCATGTTATTATAGCTTTCCAGATACACATAAGTTTCTGGAGCAATTTTCATATGGACATTTCTACCATCAAAATGATACTTATTCCTAAGATATTGATTTTCAAAACCAATCCGTTTTTTATTGGCATCAGGGATTACCCAGCCTATGAGACCAAAAGTAAGGATACCAATTAAAATAGAAGCGGCAACATATGGCATCAGCAAACGGCGAAAACTGACACCACTACTGAGCATAGCTATAATTTCAGTATGGGCAGCAAACCGTGCTGTAACAAACACAGCCGCAATAAATATTGTAATGGGGCTGAGCATGTTTGCCAGGTAAGGGATAAAGTTTAAATAGTATACCAAAAAGATTTCCCGCGTAGTAACATCGCTGCTGAGAAAATCCCCATTTCTTTCTGTATAATCAATCACACATATTACCAGCACCAAAAGGACTACAGTAAAGACAAAGGTCTGCAGGAAATTTCTGAAGATATACCAATCCAGAAGTTTTATTCGCATAAAATTTATAGTCTTTGCATGACTTGTTTAACCATTTTATTCTTCCATGCAAGAAACGTACCTTTCTCAATCTCTCTTCTTGCTTCATCCATAAGCCATAAATAAAAAGAAAGGTTCTGCACACTTGCTATTTGACACGCAAGGATTTCTCCCGAAACCATTAAATGCCGTAAATAAGCTTTAGAATACGTTTCATTCACAAAGCCTCCTAACACTGGGTCCAATGGGGAGAAATCGTCCTCCCACTTTTTATTACGTATATTAAGAATGCCCTGAGTGGTAAAAATCATACCATTGCGGGCATTTCGAGTTGGCATCACACAATCGAACATATCTACACCTAAAGCAATGTTTTCCAACAAATTTGCAGGTGTACCTACGCCCATTAAATACCGTGGTTTATCCCTAGGGAGAATACTGCAAACCTCCTCTGTCATTTCATACATCATTTCTGCAGGCTCTCCCACCGACAATCCTCCTATGGCATTGCCTTCCCGTCCGGCTTCGGCGATAGCCTCTGCCGACTGGCGCCGTAAATCTTTGTAAGTACTCCCCTGAACTATAGGAAACAAAACCTGTTTATAACCATACTTATCTTCAGTACTATCAAAACGATCGCAGCACCGTTTAAGCCAGCGGTGGGTCATTTCCATAGAGTCCTTGGCATATTTATAGTCACATGGGTAAGGAGTACATTCATCAAAAGCCATTATGATATCGGCACCAATGGTGCGCTGAATGTCCATTACATTTTCAGGAGAAAAAAAGTGAAGTGATCCGTCTATATGCGACTTAAAAGTAGCTCCTTCTTCTTTAATTTTCCTGATATCAGACATAGAATATACCTGATACCCGCCACTATCGGTCAATATAGGCTTATGCCAGCCGTTAAACTTATGAAGCCCTCCGGCCTTTTCCATAATTTCTAGACCTGGCCGCAAGTATAGGTGATAGGTATTGCCAAGGATTATTTGCGCTTTTATATCTTCATTAAGCTCACGCTGGTGCACAGCTTTTACAGAACCTGCAGTGCCTACAGGCATAAATACAGGAGTTTTTATTTCTCCATGCCCGGTAAATACAGTACCAGTCCTAGCAGAGCTTTCATTGTCTTGATGATCTAATTTAAAAAACATGGCTTAACCTATATATTTTTTATAAAGTTATTTGATTAATATTGTATGACCATAAAAAATGCGAAAATACATTGACTCTGGCAATTTTTTACTTATTTCTTCTGTGTATCTGTATACAAGTTTACTTTTACCTTTACTACTTTCCAATTCTGCTCTTCCATAAAGACAAATCTACCAGGGCTGATACAGAAAGCAAGGTTTCCATAATCGTATGTGCACATAATGAATACAAAAACTTAAAAACATTAATTCCAAGGCTACTTTCTCAGGAATACTTAGAATATGAAATAATAATAGTCAACGACCGATCCAACGATAAAACTTCCACACTCGAAACACTCTTTAAAAACGACAAACTGAAGTTTGTACATATTAACAAAACACCTAAAGGCTTTACTTCTAAAAAATATGCATTGACAAAAGGCATAGAATCAGCAAAAAATGAAATTATACTTCTTACTGACGCAGATTGTGTACCTGCCAGCAACCTTTGGTTAAAAGAAATGAGTGAGAAAAACACTCCTCAATCGCCAATTGTACTGGGATACTCTCCTTATCAAAGAAAAGCAGGCCTTTTGAACGCTTTAATAAGGTATGAAACTATTTACACCGGCATCCAATATTTATCCGCTGCTCTTCGAGGCGCACCATACATGGGTGTAGGCCGAAACCTATGCTACAGAAAAAACCTGTTTAATGAGAACAATGGACTTGAAAGCCATAAAAACATCACAGGAGGAGATGATGATTTATTTATAAAAGATGTAGCAGACAAGCACGAAGTATCGATAAAAATCACCCAAAAAAGCCAAACGATCTCAACCCCAAAACATACGTGGAAGGGTTGGTTTATTCAAAAAAAGAGACACCTGAATGCAGGAAAGCATTATAAAACACAACATAAAGTAATGATAGGAGCATTAAACCTTTCACATATATTATTTTATACTACTTTTTTTTTATTGCTGCCTGCTTATGAAGAAAAGCTATTACTCTTTGCTCTTTTCTTAGGGCGGGCTATTTTAACCACCATCACCTTTTCATTGATCTCATACAAACTCAAGGATAAGCTACAGTGGTATTTACTCCCCATATTGGACCTAATATATATAGTAAACTATATCATTTTTGGAGCAACCGCTTTATTTTCAACAACAAAAAAATGGAATTAAGCCTAGAGCATCAACAGGAAACTATATTATATTAAACCCAGCAGTATTAAACGCTATACTTTATAGGAAGATATTTTGGCTCACACGTAAAAGTTGGGGAGTCTTGGTTTGATTTGTTAATTTTAAGGCAAGATGAAAGAAAGCATTATTGCCCCTTTTTTGCCGGAAGGCATACTAGATTTTTTTGAAATAGAAGCTGTAATAGAGCTATGTGACCTGAACAGCAAAAGAGCTTTTTATAAAATCAACCTCATTGAGCAGAACCGGCTATTAGGAAAGCATAATCCTGAAGAGTACGAGTCTAAAGGTTTTTATGAACCTAAAATTGTTCAAGATTTCCCTATCAGGGGAAAAGCCGTTTATCTTGAATTTAAGCGACGAAGGTGGAGGCATAAAACATGCAAGAACAAAATAGTTTACAATGACTATTCATTTGTAGCTGAAGGCTCTAAAATCACTCAAGAGCTTTCAGATTTTTTAAAAGGTACAGGTCGAGACCCGCGAAGATACCATTGGTAACATTGGCAGCTATTATGAGGTCAAAGGGGATTTGTTGAGGAGGCACTATAAGAAGAAAAGCAGTGGGTTTAAGCAGTGGGAACAAAAAGAGCATGCAGAGGACTATTTGGTCTTTCCGGACAATATCGGAGAGCATCTTAGTATAGACGAAGTTGCACTGTCAAAAGGAGAGTTGTACACTTTTATTACCAATAAAAACGGGAGAGGCAAAAAAGGCTCTTTGGTAGCTTCTGTAAAAGGCACATTGTCGGCAAATATCATACAAGTCCTAGAGAAAATCCCTCTGGAACAAAGGAATAAAGTAAAGGAAGTAACCCTTGACATGGCAAAAAACATGGAGTCATCCGCAAGAACATGTTTCCCCATGGCAAATTTGGTTACAGACCGCTTTCATGTAGTAAGGCTGGCCCTGGAGGCTCTACAACATATAAGGGTCAATCAAAGATGGGTTGAACTAGATATGGAAAACAAGGCTATCGAAGCTGCCAAAAAGAATGGCGTTAGGTATAAAGCACCCTTATTGCCCAATGGGGACACCCCAAAGCAACTTTTGGCCCGCTGCAGGTATGTCTTTGCCAAAAAGAAAGCTGATTGGACTCAAAGCCAAGAGCAGAGAGCCAACATAGCTTTTGAAAATTATCCAGACCTCAAAAAAGCTTATGACCATGTTCTTGGGTTTAGGCTAATATATGAAAGCAACACAAAAATATCCGCTGAAAAAAAGTTTGCTGAATGGATCAATAAAACTCATGAGATGGAAACCAAGGAATTTTTAACGGTAGCAAATACAGTAAGCAACCATATGAGCAATATTCTAAACTTCTTTGACAATAGATCTACCAATGCAAATGCGGAATCTTTTAATTCAAAAATAAAGCTCTTCAGGGCAAATTTAAGAGGCGTTGTAGATACAAGGTTCTTCTTGTTCAGGCTCTCTAAGCTTTTTGCTTAAATCCCCAGAAAAATACGGTGACCCGATATTTTGACAGTCTCAACAAATTGGCAGAAATAAACGCAGTAAATGTCCGTTTAAAAAGAGACGGCATGGAATTGGGGAAGGACAAAATGCCGAGATCGCCAAGTAGTTCTTAAACCTGAAAGATGCAATAGAGCTTGAGCTTGCTATTAGGAAGCCAAGCAACGTAAAGTCAGTCGCTTGGGTCACATTTGTATCTTAACCATAGCGCTGCTATGCCTTGCGACCTAAAAGTGCTGATTTATTGTCATTTCGCTCCTCATAACGAAATCTATCGTATGATTCAGGTTAGAATAGTAAATGCCTGGACAAATAAAATATTACTTTTTTCCTACGTCAATACCTTAATTATTATAAATTTATTAGTTTTGAGAACTGTGTTAATTATTATTATTTTTGCTTTTAATGGGGAAAGCTGAAATAAACTTAAAAAATACAGGTTACTATTCTTGTATCGACTGTATGCAGGATAATTATTAGTAGTTTACACAGCAGCTTTATTTGCAATAACAAACAAATGGAATTAGGAAATAGAGAGTTTTCAGACAAAGCCAAAAAAGACTTTCAACTGATAGAACTCGCAAAAAACGGCGACGAAAAGGCTTATGCAGAACTGATGAAACGGTACAAAAAGCCGGTTTATCACATGATTTTGAAAATGGTTAGGAATGTAGATGATGCAGAAGATCTTACCATTGAAGCATTTGCCAAGGCTTTTAAGAATCTTGAAAAATTCAACCCGGACTATACGTTTAGCACATGGCTGTTCCGCATAGCCACTAATAACTGTATCGACTTTATTAGAAAGAAAAAGCTAAACACCACAAGTATCAATTCTGCTTTTAAGGATGACAACGGCGAAAGTGTTGATGTGGACCTAAAAGACAGCAACCTAGATCCACAGGAAGAAGCCATAAAAGCCGAAAAAATTGAGATTATTCAACAAATCGTTACCCAGCTACCTCCTAAATACCATTTACTGGTCAAGCTTCGCTATTTTCAAGAGCTTTCTTATGATGAGATAGCTACTGAAATTGGGTCACCGCTAGGAACTGTAAAAGCACAGTTGCACAGAGCCCGGGAATTGCTTTATGACCTAGTAAAAAACAGCAGAGACCATATATAATGGAACTGATACTAAAGTACTTTCCGAACATTTCGGAAGAACAGAAAAAGAAGTTTGAGCAACTTGAGTATTTATACAAAGAGTGGAATGAGAAAATCAATGTTGTTTCAAGAAAAGATATAGATCAGCTTTACGAAAGGCACATACTACACTCCCTTGGCATTGCAAAAGTCATTCAATTTAAAGCTCGAACTTCTGTTTTAGATATAGGAACAGGGGGAGGTTTTCCCGGTATACCTCTAGCGATAATGTTCCCTGATGTTCATTTTTTTCTGGTAGACTCTATTGGAAAAAAAATAAAAGTGGTCAAAGCCATAGCCGAAGCACTTGAGCTGAATAATGTCAAAGCGGAGCAAATAAGGGCAGAAAAGATAGATGAGCAGTTTGACTTTATCGTAAGCAGGGCCGTTACTGACCTTAAAACCTTTAGAGGATGGACTAAGGGAAAATTACTCAAAGGAAATTTTAACACCCTAGATAACGGAATCCTTTACCTAAAAGGCGGAGATTTATCAGAAGAGATTAAAGAAGTCAATAAAAAGGTAAGAGAGTTTCCCTTATCGGAGTATTTTCAAGAACCGTTTTTTGAAACCAAAAAAGTAGTTTACCTAAAAGCATAACAAAGAACAACACTTTGCAATGCAACTCTACTTCAGAACTTAAAAGAACTAGAGGAAGTCTTACCACCTACTAAAAGTGATCCTGTTGAAAAAAAGCAAATAATAAACGAGCAAAATTAAAGTAAAAAAGCCGACAATACATTTGCCGGCTTTTTTGTTCAAATCAAGATTATAATGTCTTAGAACTTAACGGAAACACCAGCTCCCGATAACGCTCCTCCACCAATTCCAATAAAAGTATGGATTCCAAGATTATCCATAATGAAATATCTAATACCAAACTCTGCTCTGTAAGCTAAACTGCCATCAAAGTTAAAGTTTATGTCATCGGTATCAAAATCACCTTCAGGGTCTGTTGTAGAATACTCCAATCCAGAAGAACGATAACCTACCCCAAGTGAGATGTATGGGTCAACCTTGTCACTGCTTCCCATGTGAAAGTTAATAGTAGGCATTACACGCCAACGAGGAGCACTTGCAGTATAAGTGTAAGTGTTAGTTTCTCCACCGCGAGTGACATCTTCTTCATACTCCACAACTGATGTAGCATAATTAAAGTGTACACCAAATCCAATACGTTCAGTAAGCAAGTATTCAACTTTAGCTCCACCAGGCCCAAATGATCTAACAGAAACGTTACCGCTAACGTCCATCTCAGCGGCCGTTCTCATAAAACCAGTCAACAAATTAGGGTAGCCATAATAAGCATCGATAAGAATTTCTCCACCGTCATAGACTTGAGCTTTAGCGGGAGAATAAGCAAATCCTGAAATAAGGATTAACATTGCTAGTAATTTTTTCACCATTGTGTAATAAATTTTAAAGTTAGTAAATAAAAAGCTGAAAGCACTCTTATAAAAGTCCTGTTATGCCAGATCGATCAATAACATAAAAAGAACAAAAAAGAAGAATGACTTACAAACAATGAACTAATACGACGGCAATTTAGAAAGGTTAAAAAAAATTTACAATTTATTTGAAAAATAAAATTCATAGATCAAGCAATGACCCGATCACCCTGACAGACCAAACACTACTTTCACCTACACATAACGGACACCCTTCTAAAAAACGACAATTTCAAAAACAAAAAACGAAGTTCTTAACAATAAAAAAATTACAATAAAATACAATTTAACAAAGCATAGAAAATCAAACATTAGCAGGTACTACAAATAGAATCAAGTGATTGCACAAGACTTAGGGAAACCTCATAAGAAAGCGACAACAACCTAAAAAATAAAAGCATACCCTTCAGGCGAATATCAAAATTAACAAAAGATGTTACATAAAAATTTGCTCTCTGCGTCAGACATTCCCTATCAAAACTTTAAGAGAGCTGGGATGTACTGTTACATTTAACTCTTCACCCATCAAGAGCGGTTCACCGTCAAGATGCACCATACCCTCGGTTTTACGCTTGAGCACGATTTTATTGGTGCGGATGATTTTGAGGTGTTTGCATCTGTTCATTGAACGGTTAAAAAGCCTATAACCAATATTAAAAATATCTCTTTTAGGGAAAGGCGATAAAATGCAGACATCAATCAGTCCATCACAAATATCGGCCTCGGGTGAAATGTAGGCATTGTTTCCATACTGTGCGGAATTGGCAAAAGTGATTAGAAAAGCAGGCACATTATAAGTCTTGCCTTCAATTTCTATAGAATAAGCATGTGGGACATAAGAAAAAAACTCTTTCAAGGCTGTAGAGACATACCCTTGAAAGCCCCGGCTTTTGAGCCCCGAAAACAAATGGCCTATATGAGCATCAAACCCTACCCCTGAAGTACAAAAAAATGGGCGGTCATTTACCGAACAGGTGTCAATAACCCTTTCTCGGTTTGAATTGATCAAAGCTACGGCTTTTTCAGGGTTCATAGGGATGTTTAAATGCCGCGCAAGTCCATTTCCAGACCCCGAAGGCACGATACCCAAAGCAGCATCTGTTCCAATTAAAGCATGACCAATTTCATTTATAGTACCATCGCCACCTACTGCAACAATCTTCTTAACCCCCTCCTCCACTGCCTCGCATGCCAACTCCTTAGCATTGCCAGGCCCTGTAGTATATACCACCTTGGGATTATAAACCTGTTTATCAACCAAACGACTTATATATTTAGCACATGCCGAAGCTTTACCGGAACCAGAGATTGGGTTTAATATAAATACGATATCTTCTTTGGTCTTCATCATTCACAGATATACTTCATGTCACAACATAACCATTTTAACCCGAATTAAGAAATAGAGTTCATAATGAATGTAAAAGAGCAAAAAAACATCGTATTCCCCACGCAAAACCGCATTGACTTTATTTCCAGGTAAAACCAGAGCGAAGCTAATGACTTAAATTAATTTTGACATGCTATAGAAAAACATTGGCACAATAGGGCTTAATTATAAGCAGAAAGGGTATGACTTTCTTTTCAAGAATATGTTCCATGAATATTTACCAAAAAACATCCGATATCGTTATCTTTATACGCTCAAAAGAAAAAACCAATTACGATGCCTGAGTTTGCTCACTTACATGTCCACACACAATTCTCCCTTTTGGATGGTGCCGCGGCCATTCCAAAATTAATGAAGAAAGCACAGCAAGACAATATGAAAGCCATGGCTTTGACAGACCATGGAAACATGTTTGGTGCTTTTAAATTTGTGGCAGAAGCCAATAAATATAATGTAAAGCCAATTGTAGGTTGTGAGTTTTACCTCGTAGAAGACAGACATAAAAAGCAATTCAGCAAAGGCAACAAGGATGTTCGCCGCCACCAACTTTTTTTGGCCAAAGACCAAAGCGGCTATCAAAACCTGGCCAAGCTTTGCTCTCTGGGCTATATGGAAGGCTTATATAGCAAATACCCCAGAATAGACAAAGAGCTGGTAGAAAAATACCACGAAGGGCTTATTGCCACAACCTGTTGCATTGGTGCAGAGGTACCGCAGACTATTTTAAAAAAAGGTGAACAAGAGGCTGAAAAAGTATTCAAGTGGTGGCTTGATTTATTTGGGGACGATTATTATATAGAACTTCAGCGCCATGACATCAAAGAGCAGGAGATTGTTAATGAAGTGTTGCTGAAATTCGCAAAGAAGTATAATGTTAAAATTATTGCTTCTAATGACTCTCATTATGTAGAACAAGAAGACTGGAATGCGCACGACATCCTACTCTGCGTCAATACCGGAGAAATGAAAAGCACCCCCATCATGCCTGACGAAGACGCTCCTAGGCCTGAAGGGCAAAAGTTTAGGTTCGGTTTTCCCAACGACCAGTTTTACTTCAAAACCCAAAAGGAAATGTCGCAATTATTCAGCGACCTTCCGCAGGCAATAGACAACACTGGTGAAATAGTTGATAAAGTCACCTCGCCTAAGCTAAAGCGGGACATCCTCCTCCCGAACTTTCCTCTACCAAAGGAATTCCCAACAGCCGATGATTTTTTACGGCATTTAACATTTGAGGGTGCCAAAAAGAAATATAAAGAGATCACTGCCGAAGTTGAAGAAAGGCTTAACCATGAATTGAACATCATCAAAACCATGGGATTTGCCGGATACTTTCTGATCACTTCAGATTTTATTGTAGCTGGCCGTGACTTAGGAGTACTAGTAGGGCCAGGAAGGGGATCTGCGGCTGGTTCTGCTGTGGCTTATTGCATTGGAATTACCAACATAGACCCTATTAAATACAACCTGCTTTTTGAGAGGTTCCTGAATCCAGAAAGGGTAAGTATGCCCGATATTGATACAGACTTCGACGATGAGGGAAGGCAAAGGGTGATAGACTACGTAGTGGACAAGTATGGCAAAAATCAAGTTGCCCAAATAGTAACCTATGGTAGCATGGCTGCCAAAATGTCTATCAAAGACGTTTCCAGGGTACTTGAGCTACCGTTAGCAGAAGCCAATGCCTTGGCAAAGCTGGTTCCTGACAAACCCGGCACCTCACTGGCGGATGCATTTAGGGATGTCAAAGAGCTGAAAGAGATTAAAGAAGGGAATGACCTCAAAGCAGAGGTACTTAAAACGGCAGCCATTTTAGAAGGGTCTGTAAGGAACACGGGCATACATGCTGCGGGTGTCATTATTGCACCGGATGACCTTACCCAATATATTCCCGTATGCGTATCTAAAGACTCAGACCTGCTTGTCACCCAGTTTGACGGAAAGGTAATTGAAGATGCGGGCATGTTGAAAATGGACTTTTTGGGACTAAAAACCCTTACCATTATTAAAGACGCCATAGCCATGATCAAAGAAAATCATGGTGTGGATATTCACCCAGACGACATTCCGCTAGATGACCCAAAAACTTATGAGCTTTATCAGCGTGGGGACACGGTAGGGACATTCCAGTTTGAGTCGGATGGTATGCGTAAGTACCTCAAGGAGCTCAAACCTACGAATATTGAAGACCTTATAGCCATGAACGCCCTGTACCGACCAGGCCCGATGGACTACATACCACTGTTCATCAACAGGAAACATGGTCGAGAGGAAGTAGTATATCCTCATCCACTGCTGGAGGGAATTCTCAGCAACTCCTACGGTATCATGGTGTATCAGGAACAGATCATGCAAACGGCTCAGATCATAGCAGGGTACTCACTGGGAGGCGCAGACCTTTTGAGGCGTGCCATGGGTAAAAAGGACAAAGAAAAAATGGCCAAGGAGCGGATCAAGTTTGTTGATGGTGCAGGCAAAATCAACAATATCCCCCCAGACCAGGCCAACGAAATTTTCGACGTCATGGAAAAGTTTGCCGAATATGGTTTCAACAGATCCCACTCTGCAGCCTATTCTGTAGTAGCTTTCCAGACTGCCTATCTCAAAGCCAACTATCCGGCTGAATATATGGCTTCAGTATTGACCCACAATAAAAACAATATTGAAAAAGTTTCCTTCTTCATGGACGAGTGCAACCGCCAGCACATTCCTGTACTAGGACCAGATGTTAATGAAAGTAGCATGAACTTTGCAGTTAACAATGAAGGGAAAATCAGGTTTGGAATGGGAGCCATCAAAGGCACAGGGGGTGCAGCGGTAGATGCCATCATAGCAGAAAGACAGGAAAACGGTCCTTTTGAAGACATATTCGATTTCTCTTCACGAGTCCCCCTCCGCTCAGTCAACAAAAAAACCTTTGAGGCCCTTGCATATGCTGGTGCATTTGACTGCTTTACCGAGTTCCACCGTGCACAGTATCTAACTGTACCTGAAGGTGAAACTGCCAATGTAATTGAAAAAGCAGTAAGGTATGGAAACGCTGTCCAAAATGAAAAGAACAACAACCAGGCATCCTTGTTTGGCGGAGAAGGACATGTAGACATACCTAAACCTAAAATCACGCCATGTGAACCTTGGGGAGATATCGAAAAATTAAAGTTTGAGAAAGAGGTAGTTGGTTTTTACATTTCAGGACACCCCCTAGATCAATTCAAGGTAGAGCTGGAAAACTTCTGTTCCTGCTCGCTTGACAAGGTAATGGAAACCCAAAACAAAGAGCTCAATATTGCCGGCATAGTAAGTAAGGTAAATATCCGACAAACCAAAGCAGGAAAATCATTTGCTTTGTTCAGTATAGAAGACTATAACGGCAGTTTGGACATGGCTCTTTTTGGTGAAGACTATATGAAATTTTCACACTTCATACAACCTGGAGAATTTCTCTATATGAAAGGTCGTGTCCAACAGCGCTTCCACTCCTCCGACCAGTGGGAGTTTAAACCAAACAGCATCCAGTTACTACATGATGTAAGAAACAGGGTATGTAAAAGTATGCAAATAAGCATACCGTTATCTGAAATGGGCCAAGAATTGATAGCATCTATAGAAAATATGCTTACGGAAAACCCTGGTTCATGCGAATTGAAATTCCTTTTTAAAGATGAACAAGAGCAAGTTAACGTAGAGATGGTCAGCCGAAAGTACAAAGTGGAGCCAAACAATACACTATTGGATCAGTTAAATCAATTGAAAGGAATCAGCTACAAATTTAGCAGTTAAGGGAAAAAGTCGTATTTTTGACAAAAGTATTGAAATTATAATTTTTTATACCATGGGAAAAGCAATAGAAATAACCGATTCTAATTTTGAGCAAATAACCAGTACTGACAAACCTGTATTAGTAGACTTCTGGGCTGAGTGGTGTGGTCCATGTAAAATGATTGGTCCTGTAGTAGAAGAAATTGCAGTAGACTATGATGGCAAAGCAGTAGTTGGAAAAGTTGACGTAGACACAAACCCTAATGTTTCTGCTAAATTTGGCATAAGAAGCATCCCTACACTACTTGTCATAAAAAATGGCCAAGTAGTAGAAAAGCAAGTAGGTGCAGTACCTAAATCAGTGCTTGTTCAAAAACTTGACGCACATTTATAAGAACATTAATTTATTGTCTATAAAAAAACCATCTTTTCAAAGGATGGTTTTTTTATGATTTTTTTTCCGGTATCACGGACAAATATACATTACCTACCTCTCTTTCATCGCAAGTTTTGCTTATAAGGACGAGGGTTGCGACCTTCTCTGATGGCATCATAAAGTGCAGCCACAAATACAACAAATATTGAACCTATTACTACAATCATAAAACTATCTAATTAAATCACATAAAAATTCAACTCTGTTATTAAACTAACAACTTAACTCCATTGATGTTTAAGCTAAAGACAGAAATTTCTTTCTTCTCCACTTACTAAGTTTTAACGAAATTGTGATTTTCCTTTATAAAAATAGTCCATTAAAACTCAATTAAAAATACAAAAGCACAGATCTCTCATAACATACCTATTAAAAGGCAACTCTCTACTACAAATAGACAACAATGAGATTCCCAACTTAAAGCAGCATATTACAACACCTCCCTAAATACAGCACCACCTTCTAAAAAAGACCATGGAAACAGAAGACAGTCAGCAACTTCAGTTTTAATCAAGGACATATCCTTTCCACTTGCTACTGCCTCTAATGCCAATTCAAGATAACTGGTTCCCATTTCACCTATTCCGCTTCTGCTCGTAATTGCACCTTTATACCTCAAGACTTTATTTTGATCTACGATAAAAACGGTAGGCCCTACCTCTGTAGATAACATAGCAGAAAGCCTAACATGCTTATCCAAGATAACCGGAAAGCCTAAATCATGCTTTTCAACATAAGCCTTAATTTCAGAAGATCTATGAGTGCCCCCTGACACTACGCCATAAAACTGTACATCTTCTCCAAAAGACTCAACAGATTCGTTAATAGCATCTAACTCATGAGATATGGAACAATCTGGATTAAAAAAGATAAAAACACTGGTTTGCCCCTTTACATGCTCATCTAAACATACCACATTACCAGACAAATCCTGAAACCTGCCTTGCAAGGACAATATATTTCCTGTCTTTTGAGCCAATAGTTCATGCCCCACAAAAGCAATCAGAAACACTAACACAAAAACAAAATTTAATAGCTTTTTCATAACGCACCTCCTTATTAAAAAAACGCATACTATATTAACGAAAATTTGCCCATTCAGTTAATCCAGCCACTCAAAACATTGAAAGTAAAAACACTACACACACCTAAAATCCCCTCCCGTTTTGTTAACTAAATATAAAAACCCAAACACATAAGGCATATGACTTTACTCATTACCTCAAATGACCCTTATAAGCAATATGAATAGGGCGCGCTGAAAAACGCCCAAAATATTGATCTGTATATATTTGTATGAAAAATAGGAGGTATAGGTGCAAGGTTTTTTCGGTTAATTCTTATTTTTCCGTGCACAATAAATTGAGAAACTTTTAACCCAATACTTTTTTGGGCTAGCCACAAGCGCACAATCTACTTTATGGCCTTACATTCGAAGTATTCCAATACGTCTTCATGTAAGGCCATGCCTATCTTGCACACTTGTGACTTTTTCAGCAGGCCCTAAATAGAGTAAAAACCCACTGCCGCATAAATTTCCAGCAATCACCTCTTAGAAATAAATAAAACCATTCAAGAAGTCCTAGAATAGAGCGGAAAGCACATAATTATGCTTATAAAAAAGCACAGGATAAAGCATATATTTACAAAAAGAAGTAACTTTATAATGAAACCAAAAACCTAAGCAAAGTGGCAACAGGAACATTAAAAATCCGCAGGCGCCTTAGTGTAGAGGAATATTGTGAAGGCATTATAAAGGGCAATAGAAGAACGCTTAGCAAAGCCCTTACCTTGGCAGAAAGTCAAAAACAGGAAGACCGGCAGCTATTTCAGGAAGTACTGCAAAAAGTAATGCCATATACAGGAAAGTCTTTACGGATTGGTATAACAGGCCTGCCAGGTGCAGGCAAAAGCACATTAATTGAAAACGCTGGCACCATGCTTATTGGGCAAGGGCATCAAGTAGCAGTACTAGCGGTCGACCCTAGCAGTGCTGTAACAGGAGGCAGTATACTTGGGGATAAAACAAGAATGTCCCAACTTTCGTCTATGCCTCAAGCCTTCATTCGCCCATCCCCTTCAGGCCATTCTTTAGGAGGTATTGCCGCAAAAACCAGAGAGTCCATTTTGCTTTGCGAAGCGGCAGGTTTTGACATTATAATCGTCGAAACCGTGGGCATAGGACAGACAGGAGCTGAAGTATATAACATGACCGATATTTTCTTGCTTATGCTATTGACAGGCGCAGGCGATGAACTACAAGCCGTTAAAAAAGGCATCAGCGAATTAGCAGATATAATAGTCATAAACAAAGCAGACGGTAATAATGAGGAAAAGGCTCAACAAATGAAAAAAAGCTTGGAGCAAATATTTGATCAAACAAATAAGCATGGAAATAAAAACATTTTACTCCACTCTTCCCTTAAAAGCAATAGAACAGAACACTTGCTTGATGCCATAAGCAATATGCAAAAGCATAAAATGCGCTCGGGACAGTTTCTACAGAAAAGAAAAACCCAAAATCTGGACTGGATGCATGCGGAAATCAACAAGTTGTTAATACAAGACTTTTATGAATCAAATATCTACCAAAGCGCCTCAGAAAATTATGAAAAACAGGTAATTGAAGGGTCATGCCCCCCGGCGCTAGCCGCCAAAAAACTACTTGAGGTGTATAGGAAAGGGATTAATAACTTTTAAAGCTGATAATTTCTGATTATTTTTCGGAAGTAAACCAGAGAAGTAATGCAAAACAAAATAATAAAATATACTGAGAAGGAACATAAAATTTGGTCAGTACTTTACAGCCGAATGATGCTATTGTTACCTGAAACAGCAGATTCTGCTATACTAGAAGGCTTGAAAAAAATTGGCTTCCCGTCTGATCACATACCTGATTTTGATGAGATAAATGGCCTGCTGCAATCTTTTACAGACTGGAAACTTGTTCCATTGGAAGAGATGGTTTCAGACAATGAGTTTATAGGGATGCTTGCAGACAAGAAATACCCTTGCCGTACCTGGATCCGCTCTCAAGAGCAAGTAGATTCAGAGGCAGATGTGTACGACATTTTCCACGATGTCCTTGGCCATACCCCTTTACTCACTAAGCCCAACTATTGTGCATACCTTCAGGGTCTAGGCAAGCTTGCCCTTGAATATATTAATAATGAAAAAGCCATTCTTACATTAAAAAGAATTTACTGGCACACGATACAGTATGGCTTGAAAACTTGTGGCAACTCTTTAAAAATATATGGTGCGCACCTGATCACTTCCAGAGCTGAAACTTTGTTTTCTACAAGTGCAGGCGTTCCTAAATATAATTTTAACCTCGAAAAAATTATTGAAACTCCTTATATAAAGAATAGGTTTCAAGAACGTTATTTTGTAATTGAAAAGTACGAGGAATTAAACAACAGTCTTTCAGACATAGAAAAGTTACTGAAAGATAAATACACCTAAAGATGGATTATTTCGGATATAAACCAGTCAGCTACTCAAGAACAACTATAACAGAGCTAATGATCCCCTCCTATGCCAACTTTGGAGGCAAAATTCACGGAGGAATACTATTGTCATTAATGGACAAAGTAGCTTACGCATGTGCATCTAAGCATGCTGGAAACTACTGCGTTACGGTTTCAGTAGACAATGTAGACTTCCTACAACCGGTAGATGTGGGAGATTTGGTATCTCTAAATGCCTCCGTCCACTATGTAGGCAAAACATCATTAGTCATTGGTATACAAGTTATTGCAGAAAACGTAACCAGCTCCACCGTCAAACATACCAATACCTCCTACTTTACCATGGTGGCAAAAGGTGACGACAATAAAACAAGAGAAGTACCAGGGCTTATTCTCGAAACAAGGTCTGAACTAAAGAATTACATTGAGGCGATCAAAAGGAAAGAAGCTAAGTTTAACTATAAACAGACGCTGGAGTACTTGCATGACAACTTGGATATTGACGAAGAGTTATCTAAACTTAAAAATGAACGTTGTAAGGTAGGGCTGCCTGACTAGCCAGCACCTACTCTACTCTTCATCGTCTTCATTTGTCTGGCTGGATAGTCCCTTTTCTCGCTGCGTCAAAATCAAAAAAGCAATCAACACCATTCCCAGTAAGTAGTTTAAAGACCAGTGTATGCCCAGAATTGAAACCAGTAGTACGACCACACTAATCACAGCTACTAATAAAACATAGGGGAACTGAGTTTTTACGTGTGCACGTCTATCGCAATCTGAGGCAATAGATGCTAGAATAGCGGTGTCAGAAACAGGTGAAACAAGATTGCCAAACACAGCTCCTGTTAAAATAACAGCAATCATATGGTAAAAGATATCTCTTGTTTCGTCCATTGACAAACCAGCCTCCATACTTATTACCCATGATGCAGGTACTAGAAGTGGGTACAAAATGGCCATGGTACCTAAAACAGAGCCAGTGGAAAAGGTAAAAAGAGCAGCTATGAAAAAGGTCAACAAAGGAATAAGCTGCGGAAAATAAAACCCAGAAAACACCGATGCCAAATATTCTGACGTTTCGAGGTTTTTAAGCACATCGGCAAAAGCCCAAGCAAAAATAAGGACCATAGCCACAGGCAACATCAATTTAAAGCCCATAAACATACTTTCTATAATCCCTCCAAAATCAGCCTTTCTATTAATTAGGGCAATAACAAAAGCCACCAACAGTCCAGAAAAAGAACCCCAAAGCAAGGCCACATAAAAATCTGAGTTAGCCAAAAGCACCCCTGCTTTAGTAATAACACCAGCACCATTGGTAAGATGCTCTAGGTTTTGCCATACACCTACAAAAGAGTATTCCCCTATACGCACCCCTTCATTGATCAACATTTCATATGAGTTTCTGGCTCCCGTATACTCCAAGCCTACTAGGGCCGTAACAATGACCACTGCCACCGGCAAAAACGCTTTTACCCAACTACTGCTACCTGTCTTTTCAGGATTAACCAACATATTCATATTGTTCTCTAGGTTCTTTTTATAGTCGGTATTTTCTTGCACAACCCCTTTGCCTCTGGTCAGGTCCACAGCCTTCTTCATATAGCCAAAGTCAATACCTGTAACAATGAGCATTATGATAAAAAATAGCATAAAAAAAGGGTAAAAAGCGTATTGAATAGATTGAAGAAAAAGTGCGTAGGCATCCTCCTCAATTGATAAATAAAGTGCCGCATCATTTATATAACCTAACTGAACACCGATCCATATTGAAACAAAGCCTATGGCAGTAACAGAAGAAGCTGTAGCGTGCACTATAAATGCAAGCTTTTCCCTCGACAGTCTATACCTATCAAAAAACGCACGCATAGAATGTCCGTTGATTAAGGTATTGGCATAAATATCAAAGAAAAGCAGAATGGAAAGACAGAAGGATGCCACCTGGGCAGACCTCCCCGACCTAACAAAGCCTGAAAGCTTACCTGCAAGACCAGCAATACCCCCACTTTTAGAAATTAAGGCCACCATACCTCCTATAAAAAAGGCAAAAAGTAAAATAGACAAATGTCTTACATCCAAGATGGCCTCAACGATATAGGTATCTACCACATTTAGCAATGCTGGAACTATATTGGAAACACGAAGTCCCGTAAGCAACAAAACACCTATATAAATACTTAAAAATAAAGAAACTACCACCTCTCTCAGAAGTATGGCCAGCAATACAGCAACTAATGGCGGCAACAAACTCACCCAAGCCGGAAAATGTCGAATATGAAGATAGCGTTGCACACCCGTGTCTGCAATTTCAAAGACAAACTCTACTCCCTCCTCTACCCTCGTGGTATAATAAGCCTCTCCACTCCTAAACTCTATTATGTTTGGATTGCCATTTATGATAACCTGGTGTTTCCCCGTAACACTTGAATCCCTAATACCTTCTTGATTTAAAGCCGTAATCACTATCTCAGAAAAAGATTCTCCTAATACCAAATCTGGTCCTTCTACGTTAAAGTTGTAAATAGAAGGCTCATCAAGGGCCAAAAGCTTCCAGGCTGGGGAAACGAGCAGTATTAAAAAAAGAAAAAGCTTAAAAAACTTAAATTTCATTATTACATTAGCCTGTACCAATATGGATAACTGCGCAATTGTTCTTTTGTTAGTAAAATTCAACTTTTAAGGGTTTACTAACGTACTTCATTAAAAATAAAGAAATTCCATTATGAATGATGCAAACCTTACCTTCTATGAAAATCTAGGGATAGACCCTTTTAAGGAGTTAGCTATTAAGGGAGGTTTTAATTCATTTGTAGACCTAGAACTTGCGTATCCATATTTAAAAGAGTCAAACAGCATTCTGGAAATAGGTGCTGGGTATGGTCGATGCATAGACTTCTTCCTAGAAAAAAAATTCCAAGGTACTTTAATTGGTATAGAGCAAAGCACTCCTATGGTAGCCCACTTGGAAAAGAAATATAAAGAAGAGATAAAGAAAGACAAAGTTAAGATCTATAAAGTAGACGCTAAAAACCTAAACCTATCCCAGAAAGTAGACGCTGCTATATGGATGTGGTCTGGCATAATAGATTTCTCCCCTGAAGAACAAAAAAAAACCATTAGTCTTATAAGTGACCACCTTACAGAAAAAGGGGCTTTGTTTATAGATATTCCAAGAATAGGGTTCAGAACCTACGCAGAGCATAAGGATTTACAGAACCTTCATCTGGACACCCCTTTCGGAAGCCTAAACTGCTACATACCAGATTTAAAAGACATCCAAAAGTATAGCTCCGTAGCTGGTTTTAATAAAATCACAAGCCTAGACTATAAAACCACTACCGATAAGGAGCGCACACTATATATTTTACACAAATACAAATGTTCCCATTAATTAATGGGAACATTTGTCATTAGCAAGAAAAGATCCTCGCAAAAGAACTCTTCTATATTCAATAATTTATAGTAGTTTTTACCATCCTCTTCTTTTGCCAGCATCACCATGGTAGCAGGATAAATTACCCGTTTCTCCAAGTTCTGTTTAGCCGTGGAAAACTCCTCCAAGCCATCGTAAACATCATCTTTTACCCTAAGTGCAATAGGGGTTTCAAATTCAAAAACATCTAAATCCATACCTCAACCCTTTCTAAATAGTTGAAACACCACCAGGCAATTTGCCAGATGTACATACCCTATGTATTAGAAAAACTAATTTTACAAAAGGTATGTTTAAATAGTAAGGGATAAAAAGGAGGCAAACATGCAAAAGTTAAATTGCGTACTTTTAGTGGACGATGACCAGATCAACAATTTCATCAACGAATCCATGATCAGGAGAATGAATCTGGCTGACAAAGTAAAAATCACTTTGAATGGCGAAGAGGCTTTACTTTACCTGGCCAAACATGGATCTCAGTTCGACTCTGATTTTCCTGAGTTAATCATTTTGGATCAGCACATGCCCGAAATGGAAGGGGCTGAATTCTTGGAATTGTTCAATCAAATAAACGCCAACAATGATAAAAAGGCAAAGATTGTGGTATTAACTGCGTCTGATAATCCTGATATCAAAGAAAAACTACAGAGTTTAGGAGTAAGGGATTTTCTTATTAAGCCTTTAACCGAAGAAAAATTAAAGAAAGTTATTGACGAGTAAGTACATTCTCATGCATAAATGTATTATCAATACCCTAAGTCATTTAAGTTTCTATACTTGCTTTCCTGTAAAGGACATCCATTTCACTTTGAACTTCTGAAGCTCATACATATGCCTGGTCAAAGATTTTGAGGTTACATAAGGGTTACCGCGAGACATTGACTCGTAATGGAACAGGCTTACATAAGGAACATACAGATTAGTATACCCTTCTGACTTTACTTTTAAACAGAAGTCCAAATCGTTACACTCTACTGCAAATTCCTCATCAAAACCGCCCACTTCTTTGTACAGTTTTTTGCTACACATAATGCATGCAGCCGTCAACACCTCAGACTCTCTAAGCAAATTGATCTGTCTAATGTTTTTACCGGTATCTCCATCTTCCCCCATAAAATCATGAAAAGCAACACATTCTTCATTAAGGGTAATTCCTGCATGCTGAATTTTGTTGTTAGGAAAAAGCAGTTTAGCTCCTACCACCCCAACGCGGTCTCTTTGCGCTTGACCCAACATTAGTTCAAGCCATTCCCCTGTAATAACTTCAGTATCGTTGTTTAAAAGTACAACATATTCACCTGAAGACTTCTCTACACCAAAATTAACGAGCTTTGAGAAATTAAATGGTATATCTTTTTTGTAACACTTAAAGTCAATTTCACTTTGATTTTCCCACTTTTCAATAAGCGTTAAAAAAGGTTCTTCTGTACTACCGTTGTCCACTACCAAAACTTCAAAGTCAGGATAGGTAGTTTTCTCAGCAATAGATTCCAGACACTTTTCCAAAACATCTGCTTTATCTTTGGCAGGTATGACAATTGACACTTTGGAATAGTTCTTGACCGGATACTTTACAGACAACACCCCTGGGTAAAGAAAAGAAGACTTCCCCCCTTCGCCTCTGCGCTTTAAAGACTGGTCTACAACATATTTATCTTCAAAAATCATTTCAGCTGGCTTTTTATTTAATTGCCTTCTATGGTAGCACACTTTAGGAGTATAAGCAATTTGAGAAGTATTTTCCGCTACACGTAACAAAAAGTCATACATATAGCTATGCTTATATTCTGCACTCAAAAGTCCTACTTTACCTAATAGACTACTTTTTAATATAAAACTACTTCCAATAATGTTATAATTATAAATAACATCTGGACTAAAATTAACTTTAGATACTTTGTTGATCACCTCCCCTTTAGCTCCAACCACTAACTCGTCTGAGTAAACCAAATCTGCGTCAGGGTTTTTATTGACTGTTACCACAAACTGGTACAATGCATCAATAGTGAGCAAATCATTTTGCCTGTGAATCAATGCATATTCCCCTTTAATTTGTCCCAAAGCAATATTGCATAAACCCACAAAATCTTTTCCTGCTGATTTTATTACCCGAAACCTTTTGTCCGAAGATATTTCATTTACAAAACTCCCAGGCTCCCTATAACCAGGATATATCAATAAAACCTCGAAATTTTCGTAGCCTTGGCCTGCTATATTTGCCAAAGCATGTTCAAAGTACTTATTTTCAGCTTCTATTACAGGAATCACTATAGAAATAAGAGGCTTCTGAGGCAGCAAAGGCAAAATATTTTTCTGTTCCTCAAAGCTTACGCTGGAGTGTGCCAACAGCCCTGCTTCACGTGCTGGAGCAGTTAGGTCCGCAACTTGTTTTCTTTTTGGCTTGAAAACACCACTCACTGAAGACCATATAATATTCATAGCCTTTAAAATAACTTTGCGCCCATTTCCAGAAGATAGAAACTTTAGTCTTTGTAAAAACTTGAACCCTCTTTTAGGCGCATAACAAGGAGAAGTAAGTATAAATTTAACCTTTGCAAGAAAACCTTTTACCTTCCATAAGCTACTGCTTTCTATAGCATATATCCTCTTCTCATATTTTTCCAAGGTATTGCTGAGTAACTGTATGTAACCCAAAAGATTTTCTTTCTCTTGTATAAGCTTTTCTGTTTCAGATTTCTTTACGAGAGACTCTTTTTCTGTTTGGTTAGCATACTCAAATACCTCTTTCAAAGAGTCCAAATAGCCATTGTAATAATTAACTATCCGAATCCTGCCACTATCTTTTGCGGCATATTCCAAAATCTTCCGATTGTAACCATACCATAGTTTCATCAAACTTTCCTCAGATAAGTCCTTGAAACCTTTTTCCGAAAAGGACCTACGTATTTCTTCTGGGGTTTTAAGCGTGCTGAAAAACACAGCATCTTTAACCACAATCACCCAAAAGTCAAGGAGTAGAATCGAGAAGTCATTTAAAAGAAAAATATTGTTGGAAGCTCCGCAAAAAATCTGTCTAGCCTTTTCATAAAAATGATCAGGAATTTTAGCAGAAAGAGACTTTCCTATAACATCACCAATGTCGCATTTATGTATATCATGAAACAGAAACCGTAAAATTTCCTGATTTAGCTTTGCCACCTCTTGCCTGAAAGAACGTATTTGATCCTCCCGCGTCTGATCGGCAGCCTTTGGCTGCTTCACATATGGTAGTAATGTTGAAATATCCTCAGTAGGAAAATCCAACAATATAGCCTTATCAATTTTGCCCGTAACTTTCATAAAGGATGGAAAATATTTAATTCCCAAAAAACCCAACTGAATTTCAGTCAATTAACACCCTTGTCAATCCTTAAGTTTAAAAATTAACAAAAACTTAACAAAGTTACTGAAATTCATTCACATAATTATAAATAATATCGACAAAAAATAAAAAAGAAATCCTTAACTAAATCTATCTCTGTTAACACAGATCAAGTTAAAATACTTATAAATTACGATACCCACAACAAATAGGTTAACAAAAACTCCTTTCCCTGAGATGAACAAAGACTAAGCATTTAATTTTCAAAGCTAAAACCACTATAAAAACCAGAAAATTAAAAATTTTATACGTAAAGGCAGGTGTAAATTTGCGTCAACTATTTATCAATTTATAGACTTTTACCATGCATTAAGAGATTATGCCTTTCTTCATGGGCAATTCTTTGTAATTTTGGCTGTTCTTTTAAATTTTAATTTCAAAAAAAATGACCTTCCGTACTTACCTGTTATTACTTGGGATATTGCTATGCCCAACTTTTCTTTTTTGCCAATCTTTTGAACAACATGCCGTTTCTGGCTTTCCAACACTTCGGCATTCCGAAGCAAAGTGGGCAGATTTCAACAATGATGGGTATCTGGATATTATAATCACTGGAGCAACGGCAACAGGAGACATATTCACAGGAATTTTCAGAAACAACGGAGATGGCACTTTTACCCGCACAGGCTCAGGAATATCAGCGGTGAACCGTGCTTCCATTTCCATTGGCGACTACAACAGGGATGGGCTTCCTGACATCCTCATTTCTGGAATAAATGAGGAAAACCAGAGATTAACAAATCTTTACAAAAACACCGGGAATTTCAGCTTTGCTAGTGACGAGTTTAATTTTGAGAATGTCGCTTATGGAGGGGCAGTGTTAAAAGACTTGAATAACGACGGACTACCGGACGTGGTGCTAAATGGTTGGGACTCAAGAAACATCCCAGTATTCAAAATGTACAAAAACACAGGGCATAGTTTTGAAGAAATAAATTCCGGAATTACCCCTACATTTTTAGGTGACATAACAGTCTTTGACTACAATAATAATGGGAGAAATGATTTGCTGATTAGCGGATCAACAATGACCAACACACGGGTTACCAGGCTTTTCCGCAACAATGGATATTTCTCCTTTACAAACATCAACTTTAATTTTGAAGGTGTAGACCAAGGACATTTGGCAAGTTCAGACTTAAACAACGATGGTTATCAAGACATAATAATTGCTGGAAGAAACACTTCAAACCAAAAGGTGCTTAAAATATACTTGAACAATATGGGTGACGACACTTTTGAAGAATTAAACCATTCTATGCCAGCAGTATCTCCTGCCCATATAGCCACGGGAGACTTGAACAACAATGGTTTCAAGGATATCATAATCACTGGCTCTGACAATGAAAATGACATCACAACCGCACTATACACCAATAATGGCGATCAAACATTTAGCAGCTCCCCCAACCCTTTCCCAGACATTCAAGATGGATCCATTTCCATAGGCGATTATGATAATGACCAAAAACCAGATGTTTTAATATTCGGTATGTCCGCAGGAGCATTGGCAGGAAGGTTATACAAAAACACCTCCACGGTAGCACCAGCAAATGTCACACCACCGGACGACCTTACATCAGAGCCCGATGGAAACTCTGTTACCTTTAACTGGGAGTACAGCGACACCTCAGTTCTTCCAAACGACTATACCTACGACATCTACCTAGGGACATCCAGTGGAGGCAGAGAGCTATTTTCACCTTTAGCGGACATTAATAATGGACAACCAAGGGTCGCAAAACAAGGAAACTTCAATGCAATCAATGAGCTTACGATAAACAATTTACCTAAAGGCACCTATTATTGGGGCATTCAAGCTGTGGATGCGGCTTTTAACAGGTCTGGGTTTTCAACAGAAAATAGCTTTACTATAGGAGAAGAACAAAGTATTACCTTCTCTCCCCTAGACTCCACTTCTTATGGAGAGGTGGATTTTGAGCTAACAGCAGAGGCAAGTTCTGGCCTTCCGGTTACTTATTCCGCTGTACCGGACAATATTATAAGCATAGAAGACAACACCGTAACAGTACTAAATGCGGGCGAAGTAACCATAATAGCAGAGCAAGAAGGTGACGATATCTACTTCCCTGCTGAAGCAGTGGAAAGAACATTGGTCATAAAAAAAGCGTCCTTGCATGCAACGGCAAATGACACATCCAGGCACTATGGCACAAACAATCCTGAACTGACCGGTACGGTAGAAGGCTTGAAGTACGAAGATCCAATATCACTAGAACTTAGTACAGATGCAACCAAAGACAGTGATGTGGGCACATATGATATAATAACAAGCTTGAGCGATCCAGAAGAACGGTTGAGAAACTACGAAGTCAGCCTTAACAATGCTATACTGACCATTGACAAAGCACCTCAATCTATTGAGTATTCCCCAGTCAATGATCAACATGTAGAAAATCAACTTGAAATTGAACTTTCCTCTACCTCAGGTTTAGGTGTTTTACTAGAGGTTGAAAAAGGCCCTGCTACCATTGAGGGGAATACCGCAACATTTACAGGGCTTGGAAATGTTAAGATCATAGCTTCTCAACCGGGCAACCACAACTACCATGCAGCAGAACCAGTTATACTGGCTTTTGAGGTCTTTACCGACAAAGAAATGACAGTAAGCTTAACGGCTGACAAAAATGAAATATGCAAAAATGAAGAAGTTACTTTTACGGCAGAAGTAATGAATGGAGGCACAAACCCATCTTATCAATGGTTCGTCAATGGTGTTCTTATAACCAGTGCAGAGACAAGTACATACAGCACTTCAACCCTTCGTAATGAAGACTATGTACAAGTTATAGTAACCGCAGACAATGATGTTATTGTTGTAGAGCCCCATAAGTATTCATCGGAAAAAATAATTTCCGTCAAGCCGATTCCTGAAGCTACTATAACTGTAGAAGGCTATACCCTACATGCTACAGAAGGCGCTCATTCTTACGAGTGGTTTCTAAATGGAAGCCTGCTTGAAGAAAACACCGCATCAATCAATGCTTATGAAGAAGGCCTCTATAAGGTAATCGTTCATTCAGAAGCAGGTTGTTCTGACACCTCTGAACAGGTAAATGCAACTGTTACCGTTTCTAGTTTGCTCCCAGACTCTGAAAACTTTAGCGTGTCCATCTTCCCTAACCCAGTAACTGACATCTTGTTTATTGAAACCAAACAACAAAATACACCAGTAGATATAGAGATTTTCAACCTCCAAGGAGTAAAGGTCATGGACAAAAAGACACACAAAGGGGAATCGCAAAAAACAGATATAAGACATTTATCAGCAGGAACATATATCATAACAATAACCACAGAAGATACAAAAGCAGCTTTTAAAATAGTGAAGCAATAATATCCCCGGGCTGACGTACAGCGTCAGTCCGGTATAGTTTTTTGTTACGATGAATCCTTTAGCTTTGAAAGTGAAACCGGAGGAAGATAAATGGTTCACTTACAAAAATCAGACATTATATCCACACAGTTTTTTTATAGCACTTCTCTCTAGGAGAGGCATTATTACTTATAGATCCTCCTCCTCTTCTTCTTGATTTTCTATCCGGGCATCAGCATCGGCTCCTGGCACAGTATCAGGATCAACCTCAGCACCTTCCCTTTCATAGACCTCTCCATTTTTATGTTCAGAACCTGCGGTACCAGCAGAACCCACGTCTGGCGGATCAGCATCCCTTTCCGATCCCGTACCACATGAAAAGGTTAGCCCACAAACCAATGCTGCTATAATAACATAAACAGTTTTTCTCATAAAAGTGCTCGTTTCATTTAATAGAAAAACACACCAAGGTAGATTTTGTTTAAGCCTTTTCTGAAGACACGTAGTCTCATGACTAGGCAATGCAACCGCCAGGCCTACGGTGGGATGTTATAATATATGTATATACATCTAATGTATGTGCATTAAACAATATTTACCTTGTGAATAACACACAATTTAGAGGTTTATACCGTAAACATACCGTAAATTTAAAAAACAAAACCCCGTAAGTAATTAACCTACAGGGCTTTAAAAATTAAAGTAGTAGCCTCGACAGGAATCGAACCTGTATCTAAAGTTTAGGAAACTTCTATTCTATCCATTGAACTACGAGGCCATTGCATTCGAATTGCAAAATTATAATATTTTAAAGGAATTACAAATAGTTTGGATAAATCATCAAATGCTGTTTTTTTACCTCTTCTGCCAATACATTTTTCAACTCTGCAATATTCTCCCCTTTTTCAGCAGAAACAAAAACTGCTTTTTCACTTCTTCCCAACCATGACTGTTTTAGCTGATCCAACGGAGAAAGCTGATTTTCATCGTCTTCTAAATCCTCATTTTTAAACTTATCTATTTTATTAAAGACTAGTACCGTCGGTTTATCAGCCGCATCTATTTCTGCCAATGTCGAATTTACCACCTGTATATGCTCCTCAAAACCTTTATGAGACACATCTACCACATGGACAATTACATCAGCCTCTCGGATTTCATCCAATGTAGATTTAAATGACTCCACGAGTGTATGGGGCAGTTTTCTGATAAACCCAACTGTATCTGTAAGTAGAAAAGGTATCTGGTCTATAACAACTTTACGAACGGTAGAGTCAACTGTCGCAAAAAGCTTGTTTTCTGCAAAAACATCTGATTTTGACAACAAAGTCATCAAAGTAGACTTACCAACGTTGGTATACCCTACCAGTGCCACGCGCACTACTTGCGAACGCGACTTTCTCTGAACAGCGCTTTGTTTGTCAATTTTTTTGAGCTTTTGTTTCAGCAAAGTAATTTGATCGCGGATGATACGCTTATCTGTCTCAATTTCTTTTTCACCAGCTCCGCCCCTTGTACCTGTACCACCCCGCTGACGTTCAAGGTGCGTCCACATGCGGGTCAAACGTGGAAGCAAATACTGATACCTAGCAAGCTCTACCTGAGTTTTGGCCCTTGATGTTTTGGCGCGCTCCAGAAAGATTTGCAAAATCAACAAGCTACGGTCATAAATTTTGCATTTAAGCTCATTTTCAAGGTTACGCACCTGAGACGGACTTAAATCATCGTCGAAAATAACCGTATCAATTTCATATTCTTTCACATAGGCTTGAATCTCCTCTAACTTTCCCTTTCCGACAAAAGTCCTTTTATCAGGCCTATCAAGCCGCTGCAAAAACCGGTAAACCGTTTTAATACCTGCAGTGGATGCCAAAAACGCCAGTTCGTCTAAATATTCTTTGGCTTTTTCATCATTTTGTCTTCCGGTAACCAAACCGGCAATAACAGCACGTTCTATCTTTTCTTTATATTCTATCATTCAATATTATACTATACCTCAAATATATCACTTTGTAATCATTAGATGGAATGGGATTGGAAATCTAAATTATAATTTAGTGTTTAGATTAATTCCCTCTATTATTACCACTAATTCTACTGACTAAGTTCCCTTTGCTAGTCTCAACCCCAAAATATCCTTTTAAAAAAAGCTCATATATAATAAATATGCACCTTTTGGCCTACCTTGGTATGAACAGCAAACATAAGTAGTTAATTTTAAAAAAATTTACCCAAATTTACCATTAATTTACAAAGGTGCCATAATGACAATAGCTATTATAACCAATACATCATGGAATATATGGAATTTCAGAATGGGGTTGGCACAAGCACTACAATCAGCAGGCTATAAAGTAATAGCCATTGCCCCCAAAGACGATTTTACCCATAAAATTATAGCAAAAGGCATACCACACTACCCCATCAACATGGAAAACCGCGGAAGCAATCCTTTGAAAGACCTTAAGCTTCTCTGGGATTTTTACCGCATATACCAAAAGACCTCTCCCGATCTGCTACTACAGTTTACCATCAAACCTAATATATATGGAACCATGGCCGCTAAACTATTAAAGATTCCAGTAATCAACAATGTTTCTGGCCTTGGGACTACTTTCTTACACAAAGGTTTTGTTTCCAATACAGCAAGGCTTTTGTACAAGTTTGCATTTAGGCACACCAATAAAGTATTCTTCCAAAATAACGATGACAGACAACTATTTATACGCTATAAACTTATAGAGGAAACAAAAACTGGACTGGTCCCGGGCTCAGGCATAAACCTACACATGTTCCAATATACCCCGCCCACACCAAATGACAGTTTTACCTTTTTAGCTGCCGCCCGTCTTCTTTACGATAAAGGTATTGAAGAGTATGCAATGGCAGCTCAACTGTTAAGAAACAAGGGGATTAAGGCAACCTTTAAATTGGCAGGCGCTATTGACAAAAACCCTAAGCTAGGCATTCCTGAAAAAAAAATAGAGGAATGGCATAGTAAAGGAGTTATAGAATATATAGGCTTTAAAGAGCAACTTAATGAGGAAATGTCAAAAGCCGATTGTATAGTGTTGCCTTCTTATAGGGAAGGTACACCAAGGACTCTATTGGAGGCAGCCGCAATTGGTCGACCTATAATTACAACCGATGTCCCTGGGTGTAGGGAAACAGTGGTGGAACATAAAAATGGATTGTTATGCAAAAGAAAGGATGTTGCAGATCTGGCCGAAAAAATGGAAACAATGTTAAATCTTTCTTTTGATAAAGTAATGGAAATGGGCATCGAATCACGAGCGCTGGTGGAGCGCAAGTTTGATGAAAGAATTGTAGTTGAACGCTATTTAAGTGAAATAGAAAATATTGACATAGGAAAACCTAGAATACCTGAAGCTGGAAAATAAATTAAGCACATTACAAGGTTTTCCATAAAAAAACTAAATTTGCTAATTATACAATTTAGAAAACGTAGAAAATGGAAATAAAAGAAACTAGTATTAAAGGGCTTGTAGAAATATATCCTAAAGTTTTCAAAGACGACAGAGGGTACTTTTTTGAATCATACAACAAAAAGAAACTAGAAGAAGCAGGCATAAAAGAGGACTTTTTACAAGACAACCAATCATGGTCTGCCAAAGGTGTACTGAGAGGGCTTCACTTCCAGAAAGATCCTTGGGCGCAAGGCAAATTAGTAAGGGTTATTAAAGGTAAAGTATTGGATGTAGCAGTAGACCTACGCCAAAGTTCACCAACCTTCGGCCAACATTTAACTTTCGTTCTTGACGATGAAAGGAATAATATGCTATATGTCCCTCCAGGGTTTGCCCATGGTTTTTCTGCCCTAGAAGACGCTATATTTTCATATAAATGCACTAATTTGTACAATAAAGAGTCAGAGTGCGGAATAATTTGGAATGACGCATCGTTAAACATTGACTGGAAGGTAAGCGCTCCCAATGTATCACCTAAAGACCAAGAGTTAAAAACCTTAAAGGAAATAACTGAGGCAGGTGATATATTTAAATAAATAAAAATACAGTTTTTGTCTCTCTGTAATGCATAGGTTTTATCAATGTATTTTCATGGCCACTGCCATGATATTCCTTTATTCTTGCAAAACGTACCACCATGTTATGTTTCGTACAGAGCATGAATACATTATAGATTCCTTGAGAAAAGACATACAGACGGACAAAAACTATATAATCCAGCAAAATGATTATTTAACCATTCAGGTGTATTCCAACAAAGGCGAACACATTGTTGATCCAACATCAGAGTTGTTCAATAATCAGAACCAAAACAGAGACCGCAACAAAAATCTTCCCTCTTACCTGGTAAGAACCAATGGCTATGTAAAATGTCCAATGGTGGGCGATGTTTATCTGGAAGGATATAGTCTCAACCAAGCAGACAGTATCTTGGAAATAGAATATGGAAAATTTTACCAAGACGTTTTCGTCTCTACCAAATTGATCAACAAAAGGGTGATTGTTCTTGGACCAATGGGGGGCAAGCTTATTCCTCTGGAAAATGAGAACATCAACCTGATTGAGGTCATAGCTATGTATGGCGGTATTCAGGAAAACGGAAAAGCCTATAATATTAAAATAATTAGAGGGCCATTAAACAACCCAGATGTTCAGATCGTAGACCTTTCCTCAATAGAAGGTATGCGAAAAGCCTCCTTGGACATGCGGCCAAATGATATCGTTTATATAGAACCTGTAAGAAGGGTCTTTATTGAAACAGCAAGGGATATTTCCCCATTTGTAGGAATACTTACCAGCATCCTCACATTAATTATTATCTTTAACAATAGTCGAGGATAAATATGTCATCTGAGGAATATAACAACCATAACAAAGTGTCTCAAAACTATGAACCCTCTAATGGGGACTTCTTTGACGACTTTGACCTGGCAAAACTGCTATATGTTACTAGCAAAAGCCTTATATGGGTTATACTACTATTAGTGGTGACAGGCGTTGGGACACATCTTATCCTCCGTTATACAAAACCCGTATACCAATCTTCTGCTATAATTAAGTTAGACCTTAAAACAGAAGCAGGGGTACTTGGCTTTAACGATGTACGTGAAAGTCAAACACAGAGCAAACTTTCTAATATATCAGGAGAAATAGAATTGATAAAGTCAAACATAGTGTATGATAAGCTCATAGACATGCTTGATTTAAATGTCAGTTACTTTCAACACGGGAATATTTTATTTGAAGAAAGGTTTAAAATTTCCCCTTTTAAAGTTGAATATGAAATAAACAACCCTTCTTTCTTCGACCAGGTATTTGACCTGAAAATCATTGATGATAAAGAGTTCTTACTGAGCTTCAACAGAAATGGCATTGAAACCTCTGGCACGTACCAATTTGATCAAGTGATAAAAGACCCTGCTTTTACCTTTAAAATATCCCTTACAGAATACTATGACCCTCAAAATCCTCAGAACTTCTTTTTTACGGTCAACAGTCGCAAGAGTATGGCTCAAAAACTGGCAAAAAACCTGGATGTTTCCATTTTAAACCTTGATGCCAATACGATAGAGATAACATATAAAGATCATGACCGGCACAAAGCGAAAGAAATCATTGATGCCGTTTGCCAAATATACTTGGAGCAAACGGTAGAAAATAAGTCTAAAGCACAAGAGCAGACCATCAAGTTTCTGGACGAAACCTTAGAAGCCACAGAAGCAAAGCTCATTCAGTCTGAAGTGCAACTGGAATCGTTTATACGAAAAAACAAAACAGTAAACGTAAAAGATGATGTTACCAAGGTAGTAAAAAAGATAGAGGAGCTCGAGGGAGAAAAATTAGAGTTAAGGCATCAGCTTTCGCTTTTAAATGAACTAAAGCATCTGATTGAAGAGGGCAAAGACATGAAGTTAATCCTCCCGTCCTTAGCTTTCTTTTCCGATGAGCAACTTTCCAAATCCATTACCTCCCTTACCCAGCTACAACAAGAGCGGGACCTGGCGCTGGCATCAAGTAAAGAGAACACATTCATAATCAGAAGCAAGGATATAGCTATAGAAAATCTCAAAGAAACCTTATCCGGCCAAATCACTAGGAACAAAAAAGTAATTATGGATCAGTTTTCTGAGCTGAACAGCAAAATAATGGAGCTAGAAAGGATGTTTTTAACGCTTCCCTCCAAAGAGACCGAGTATACCCGGCTCAAACGATTCTATGACATTTATGAGAAATACTATATGCTGCTTATGGAAAAGAAAGCAGAGTTTGGTATTGCCAAAGCAGGAAACGTACCGAACTTTGTACTTCTCTCCCCTGCATCTGTGCAAGAAGCACCTATATTCCCCAATAAGCTTTTGTTTTACATAGCAGGCATTGCTTTGGGTTTGTTTTTAGGCATTAGCTTAATCATTGTCAGATATATACTGCACAACACTATTACCACACAAAAAGAGCTGGAGGCAGCGGTAAAAGCTCCTGTACTAGGCGGTGTTCCTGTCTATAAAAAAGAAAAATTAGGGGTTTCAAAATTAATTGTACATAAAAGTCCAAAATCAGCCATTAGTGAATCTCTGCGTAGCATAAGAACCAACCTTGAGTTTATCTGTCCTGGCAAAAAGAAAAAAATACTGTCAGTGACATCTACCGTCAGTAGCGAAGGCAAAACTTTTGTCACCTCAAACCTGTCAGGTATAATAGCCCTGTCCGACCAAAAAACAGTGGTCATAGACTTGGACATGAGAAAGCCAAAGTTGCATCTCGCATTTAATGGATCCAACAGCAAAGGGATGAGCACCCTCTTAATTGGCAAACATACCTTGGACGAATGCTTACAAGCAAGCGAGATATCAAACCTAGACTTGATTTCAGCGGGGCCAGTTCCACCAAACCCTGCAGAATTGATTATGAGACCTGAGTTTGACGCCCTACTACAGCAGTTACATAAGGTGTATGATACCATTGTCATAGATACCCCGCCTGTTGGTCTAGTAACAGATGGAATCCTCATAATGAAAAAAGCAGATATAGCTTTGTACGTAGTGAGGGCCAACTACACGAAAAAAGCGGTAAAGAATAACATCAATAAACTCATAAGCTCGACTGGCTTAACGAATATTTCTGTAGTGCTTAATGCAATGACAAATATCAGCAACTACGGCTATGGGGTTTATGGCAACTACGGCTCGTCCGGTTATGGATATTATGAAGAAGAGCAAGAAAAGAAACCTCTAATAAAAAGATTCCCTAAAATTTTTAGTTAAATTTGTCCCTATGGGACTTTTTGACCTTTTCAAAAAAAGCAAAAACAATCAACAAGATTTGCAACCACTTTTGGTGGATATGCACAGCCATTTATTGCCAGGGCTTGATGATGGATCAGAGAGCATAGAAGAGTCCGTGGACATGATCAAAGAGTTAGCTGGCCTTGGGTATAAAAAATTAATTTGCACCCCTCACATTATGGGTGACTTTTATAAAAACACACCTGAAAGCATTCATGAGAAGCTGCAACTTTTAAAAAACAAGCTAGTTCAGGAACAAATACCAATTGAACTAGAAGCGGCTGCAGAATATTACCTTGACGAATGGTTTTTAGATAGGCTATCAAAGCCAGAGACCTTGATGACTTTTGGGGGAAAATTCCTGCTTATTGAAACTTCTTACCTCAATGAGCCGGTAAATCTAGATGAAACAATTTTTCAAATAAAAGCATCAGGTTTTTACCCAGTTTTGGCACACCCTGAAAGATATACCTACCTTTATTCAGATTTTAGTAAGTTTAAGGATATATTTAGCAAAGAAATATATTTCCAAATAAACATAAATTCTTTGTCTGGTTATTATTCAAAACCTGCTCAAGTTTACGCAAAAAAACTTATTGAAAATAATATGGTACACTTTGCCGGAACAGATTGCCACGGAATGAGACATATCCACGCCCTCAAAAAAACCAGGCAAAGCAGTATTTATAGAAATTTAATAAAACTACCTTTACTCAATAACGGACTTCTTTCTGCATGATATTTATTACCGGATGTAATGGTCTTGCCGGAAGTTTTCTTGCAAGAGAGCTTGTGAGCAAAGGTGAGACAATAAGAGCGCTAAAAAGGCCAGATTCAGACATGTCCCTACTAGGCACATGTGCACAAAAGATAGAATGGGTCGAAGGTGACATTTGCGATGTTACTATACTCGACGAGGCACTTAAGGGTGTAAACCAGGTTATCCATACAGCCGCCATTGTCTCATACCTACCCCAAGACAGGGAGAAGATGTACAAAGTCAATGTAGAAGGAACTGCCAATGTGGTAAACGCTGCTATCAGAAACTCTGTACAAAAGTTTTGTCAGCTAAGCTCAGTGTCAGCCTTTGGGAAAAACGCCAAAGAAAACATCGTATCAGAAACAGTTAAGCTGACCAATGCGGAATTTTCTTCATTTTATGGATACACAAAATTTTTAGCTGAGCTAGAAATATTTAGAGGAATAGAAGAAGGTCTAGATGCCTTTATGGTAAACCCTTCGGTTATCATTGGGCCGGGCGACTGGAACAAGAGCAGCACTAAACTTTTTAGGTACGTAAGAGAAGAAAAACCATTTTATACCAAAGGGAAAATGAATTATATTGATGTGCGGGACGTTACCTCAATAATAATTCAGCTGATGACACAGACCAACATTACAGGCGAAAAATTCATTTTGAATGCAGGAAGTATTTCTTATAAAGATTTTTTTGAGCTTATCGCTAAAAGTCTTAACAAACGTCCTCCGAGATATCAAGCAAATGCTTTTCTCTCAGAAATTGCCTGGCGGTTTAGTGCTATTAAGAGTACCATAACAGGAAAACCTCCGTTAATTTCAAAAGAAACTGCAAGACTTTCCGGAAACTCGCACCTTTATGACAACGCAAAGATTAAAAATCGTTTAAATTATTCTTTTCGTGATATTAAGGATAGTATTAACTGGACTTGCCATCAGCTTCTTGAAAAAAAAGAGAAGTAATAAAAACAGGCTTAACCAACCTGACATTTACATTATCATTTCTTAACTTTATTTCGTATCATAGTTAAAAGATCATTTTAATATGAATAAAGGTTCAAACAAAAGCGCCGAAGAAAGAGAATCTCTCAGAAAATTTGAGCAAATGCTTAAAAATGGAGGTAGCTGCTTCTTCGACTTAAACACCTTTGAGTCTATCATAACTCACTATATAGAAAAAGGCAAGTTCAAAAAAGCCCTTAGGGCCTGCGACTGTGCACTTAATCTTTATCCATATTCAGTTGAGTTGATGATGGAAAAAGCCAACCTTCTCCTGAGAAGTCAAGCTTATGCCGATGCATTAGAAATGGTCAATCAAGCCTCTTTGTATCAGCCGTATGATCTTGAACTAACAGTACTAAAAGCCAACATCTATTCCCAGATGAACGACCTAAAAAGCGCCATCTGCATATTAGAAAATGCTTTTAACCTTTTTGAAGAAAAAGATCAGATACATTATGCCATAGGCATGGCTTACCAAGATGCTTCAGAGTATAAAAAAGCCATACAGCACTACCAAGAAGCATTGAAAATAAATAAAGATTACGAAGACGCTCTCTATGAGCTGGCCTATTGCCTAGATCTTTCTGGAGAACTAAAAGAAAGTTTAAGCTATTACCAGAAGTTTCTGGACGCTGACCCATATTCATATTATGCATGGTACAATATGGGCATTGTCTACTATAAGCTTAACGAGTATGACAAAGCCGTATCAGCTTATGAATATGCCTTGGCCATTAATGAAGAGTTTTCTTCTGCATGGTGCAACTTAGGAAACTGTTATGTCAGCCTTGAAGCCTATGACAAAGCCATAGAATGCTACATTTCTGTCTTAGAGTTTGAAGACCCTAGCACCGAAATTTATTGCAGCATAGCCTCTTGTTATAACAAGAAGAAGGATTTTGCCGCTGCAATAGACAATTACAGAAAAGCCACTAAGCTAGACCCTAGTTGTGATGACGCTTGGTACTCAATAGGCAAGGCATTGCTAGACTCAGAAAAATATTTCGAGGCAATCCATTATTTTTCAAAAGCGTTAAAACTTGATGACCAAAATTCAGATTACTGGATGGGTGCAGCAGAAGCTGAATTTCACACTGGAAACATTGTTTCATGTATTGAAGCTTATGAACAAGTCATAAACCTGGATCCACAAAATGTTGATGCTTGGCTAAATTGGTCTTTAGTGTTTAGTGAACAAGGAGATACAGACAAAGCGGTAAACCTTATAGCTGAGGGAATTAGCGAGAATCCAGACTGTGCAGAGCTTTATTATAGGGCCGTTGCTTATCTTATTATTGCAGGTAATTATAAAGAAGCCTTTATTTATTTGGAAAATGCATTAATTTTGGACTTTGAAAAGCATACTTTGTTGTATGACTTTTTCCCTGAGCTTGAAACTCAGAAGGCTTTACATAAAATAATAGAACAGTACCGCAAGTAAAATGTATAATAATTTTTCGCTAAATCAAATACCCGAAAGAACCCTTAAACCGAGAAGCTATGGCAGTACCATGGTCATGGACAAAGGATTAAGTATCAGAGAGGTTGAAGATCTTTTAGAAGTGGCCGGTGATTATATAGACATGGTCAAATTAGGATGGGCTACTTCTTATGTTACCCCAAACCTCAAGGAAAAACTGGATGTTTACCGCTCCGCAGGCATACCTACCTATTTTGGAGGAACCCTGTTCGAAGCTTTTATCATCAGAAATCAGTTTGAGGACTACCTGCGGATTTTGGATAAATATGACATTACTTTTGCTGAGGTTTCAGACGGCTCTATTGAGTTGGCACATGAGCAAAAATGTGAATACATCAGCAAACTAGCAGAGAATGTTACTGTACTGTCAGAGGTAGGCAGTAAAGATGTCGAAAAAATAATCCCTCCTTATAAATGGATCAAGCTTATGCAAGCTGAACTGGATGCAGGAGCTTGGAAGGTAATCGGCGAAGCAAGAGAAGGCGGAAATGTGGGGCTTTTCCGTTCTAGTGGAGAGGTGAGATCTGGCCTTGTGGAAGAGATTTTGACCCAAATACCATTTGAAAAAATAATTTGGGAAGCCCCTCAGAGAGATCAACAAGTTTGGTTTATCAAACTTTTAGGCACCAACGTAAACCTTGGCAACATCTCCCCTAATGAAGTAATACCTTTAGAAACCCTGAGGTTAGGACTTAGAAGCGATACCTTTGACTATTTTTTAAACAAGTAATTTTAAACCATTGAAGCAGGAGAATTACATTTCCTTATTTTTTAAAGGGGCAGCCATGGGTGCTGCAGATGTTGTACCGGGGGTTTCTGGCGGTACAATTGCCTTTATTTCTGGCATTTACGAAAAACTAATAGAATCTATTAGTTCTGTAAATATAGAAGCTCTAAAACTACTAACAAGTTTTAAGTTTAAAGAGCTATGGGAACATGTCAATGGCACCTTTCTACTGACCTTATTTGCAGGAATAGGCTTTAGTATACTGACGCTTTCCAGAGTATTCTTGTATCTATTGCAAAATCACCCGATTTTACTTTGGTCATTTTTCTTTGGACTTATAATAGGTTCTGTTTTCCTGATTTTTCCACAGATAACCAAATGGACAGTGCCTGTGGTTATTTCCGGGGTAGCAGGGATAGTCATTGCCACTTATATCACCACAGCCACACCAGGACAAACTCCTGAAGCGTATTGGTTTATTTTCCTTGCAGGCTCTATAGCCATTTGTGCAATGATTTTACCAGGCATATCGGGCAGTTTTATCTTGCTGATATTGGCCAAGTATGAATTTATACTTGATGCCATCAGTTCAGTAAATATCCCTGTTATACTGGTGTTTATGGCAGGTGCAGTTACTGGATTATTGTCTTTTTCTAAATTCCTAAAATATCTATTGAGCAACTATCATAACATTACAGTAGCCTTGCTTACCGGGTTTATGATCGGCTCTTTAAATAAGGTTTGGCCTTGGAAAAATACCTTAGCCTGGTACACAGACCGGAAAGGTGAAGAAAAACCTATGATACAGGAGAATGTATCGCCCTTTACCTATGCAGAACTAACAGGCCAAGAACATTTTTTAATTGGCGCTATAGCCTTGGCTATTATCGGTTTTGTAGCTGTTTACACACTTGGCGCATTATCAATGAAAAAAGAAGCTAACGTATGAGATTGTTCGGACTGATCGGTTATCCACTTACCCATTCATTTTCTAAGAAATATTTTTCTGAAAAATTTGAACGTGAGCAGATCTCTGATGCCCAGTATGAACTTTTTGAAATAAAAGACATTGAACAATTCCCAAGGGTTATTCTAAAAAACCCTGACTTATGCGGTTTAAATGTCACCATTCCTCATAAACAGGCTGTAATTCCTTTTTTAGATGAACTTGATGCTCCTGTAGCTAGTATTGGCGCTGTAAATGTTATTAAAAAATTGCCTAATGGAAATTTAAAAGGCTTCAATTCGGACTATTACGGCTTCAAGTTATCCTTACAAAAAATGCTCCCCTCAAACTACTCAGGCATAAAAGCACTGGTATTAGGGACGGGCGGAGCCGCCAAGGCTGTTTTTGCAGCACTAGAAGAACTCGGCATTGCTTACAAAGTGGCCTCCAGAAACCCTTCAAATGGTCTTACTTACAAAAACTTAGACCAAGGGACTATGGAAAACTATAAGCTCATTATCAACACAACCCCTGTAGGGATGTACCCGTCTGTTGATCAATGCCCTGATCTGCCTTACGAGTACATTTCCAATGAACATTACCTCTACGACTTAGTATATAATCCTGAAGAAACTCTATTTTTGAAAAAAGGCAATCAAGCGGGGGCGAAAACTAAAAACGGACTAGAGATGTTAATTTTACAGGCTGAAAAAGCCTGGGAAATTTGGAATTCCTAATACGTTTTTCTTACTCTTTTAAGTCGTCTCCTGTTTTTATATAAATTCTATGGAATTTAAGCTGTCATCTGACTACAAACCTACAGGCGATCAGCCTAAAGCTATTGCAGAGCTTGTCAATGGTATAAATAAAGGCGAACCTGCCCAAACATTGCTTGGAGTAACAGGCTCAGGAAAAACCTTTACAGCGGCCAATGTTATAGCCCAAGTAAACAAACCTACTTTGGTATTAAGCCATAACAAAACACTGGCAGCACAGCTTTATGGTGAGTTCAGGCAGTTCTTTCCTGACAATCTTGTTGAGTATTTTATATCTTACTACGATTATTATCAGCCAGAAGCATATTTGGCAGCCAATAATGTATATATAGAAAAAGACCTTTCTATTAACGAAGAGATAGAAAAATTGCGCCTCCGGGCAACATCTGCATTAATGAGCGGAAGGCGAGACGTGGTTATTGTTGCGTCTGTTTCGTGCATTTATGGTATAGGAAACCCCGATGAGTTCAAAAAAAGCATAGTAAAAGTTACGGAAGGCGACATAATTAGCAGGAACAAATTCCTTTATGACCTAGTAAGCATCCTATATAACAGGACGACAGCAGAATTTAAAAGAGGAACTTTTAGGGTCACAGGCGACACGGTCGATATTTTTCCGGCTTATGCAGATTATGCTTACAGAATATATTTCTGGGGAGACGAAATTGAAAGGCTACAGAGAATAGAGCCGGATACTGGCAAAAAAATTTCAGATGAAAAGTTCATAGTCATCTATCCTGCCAACCTTTTTGTTACAGGAAAAGAGCTTTTGAACCTAGCTATTAAAGAAATACAAGACGATATGTTGGCCCAGGTCAACTTGTTTGAAGAAGAGCAAAGATTTTTAGAAGCCAAAAGAATACAAGAAAGGACGGAGTTTGACATAGAAATGATGCGGGAACTGGGCTATTGTTCTGGTATAGAAAACTACTCAAGGTATTTTGACAGAAGACAACCAGGGACAAGGCCTTTCTGCCTCTTAGACTATTTTCCTGATGACTATTTAATGGTGGTAGATGAGAGCCATGTGACATTGCCTCAGGTTCGTGCCATGTGGGGCGGTGACCGGTCAAGAAAATCGGCACTTGTAGATTATGGCTTTAGGCTTCCGTCGGCATTGGACAATAGGCCTCTGACCTTTAACGAGTTTGAAGACATGGTACCTCAAGTCATCTATGTCAGTGCAACACCCGGAGATTATGAACTGACACGTTCTGAGGGAATAGTGGTAGAACAGATTATTAGACCAACCGGTCTCCTTGACCCCATCATCGATGTTCGTCCAAGCACCAACCAGATAGACGACTTGATTGATGAAATCCAAAAAAGGATTGAATCAGAAGAGCGGGTGCTTATCACAACCCTTACCAAAAGAATGGCTGAAGAGTTAACCAAATATTTAGAAAGGCTCAATATCAAAACACGCTATATCCATTCAGAGGTAAAGACTTTAGACAGGGTAGAAATATTAAGAGAGCTGAGGCTAGGAATATTTGATGTATTAGTAGGCGTAAACCTTCTAAGGGAAGGGTTAGACTTACCTGAAGTTTCTCTTGTTGCGATTATGGATGCCGACAAAGAAGGCTTCTTGCGGAATGTTCGCTCACTCATACAAACCATAGGAAGAGCGGCAAGAAACTCTAATGGTATGGTCATTATGTATGCCGACAAGGTGACAGATTCTATGCAAAATGCCATAGACGAAACCAGAAGAAGAAGAGCACTCCAAGAACAGTACAACCAGGAGCATGGCATAACCCCTGTTACAGTCATAAAATCCAAAGAAGCCATTATGGGGCAAACCAAAGTGGCTGACTCTTCCAAGACTCCTAAAAAATACTATACCGAACCTGAAGAAAAAACACTTGCAGCCGATCCGATCATTGCCTATATGAGCAAAGATGAATTGAAAAAACTTTCTGCAAAAACAAAAAAACAAATGGAAAAAGCTGCCAAAGAACTAGATTTTATGGAGGCAGCCCGTTTAAGAGACGAGCTTTTTGCTATTGAAAAAATGCTGGAAGAGGATAATTAGAAAACACCCCAACTTAATTCCCCAAAAAATAACAAAACAGGAAAGTCCTCAGTTAAAAAGGTTGTTTTGAACCTAAAAACAGGAGTGACTGAATATGAAAACAAACTACTTCCTGAAATTTGCTGGAATATTATCTATAGTACCTGTCATTTACGCCTTTAGTGGAACATTAAACCTTAAGGGAAAAAACGCAAGCAAAGTTGCGATAGAAAAAATCAAAGAGCCTAAGCAAAAGCAGCTACAGAACCAGGAAAATATAGAAGTTGTAATCACCTATTCTAATCCTATTTCCGAGTATACGACAAACAAAGCCCCTTTAAAGTATAATAAAGCCTTTGCATACAGCCTCACACTTGACGATGGCTTTGACGACGCCTACACCCATGCATATCCACTACTGAATGGTGGAACACTAGAAGAAACAGGCACAAACTACCCTGGCCTTTTTTATACAGACGGATGTGGAAATGATATAGCCTTCAGGCTTGGTATAGCTTGGAATTCGCAGAATCAGGACAATAAGGATGTAAGGTCAGGCACTCCAAATTATATTACCTGGGACCAAATGCAAGAACTATATGATGCCGGATGGGATATACTAGACCACAGCCTCACGCATTCAGCAGGCCCTGGCACTGACTATCCTCGTGAAGTAACAGAAAACAGACAGATTGTTTTGGACAAAATGGGCGTCAACATGACCCATTTCGTAGTACCTACAGGAGATACTGAATATATTCCCTATGCTGAAAATGCAGGATTTTATGGCATTTACAACCAGTCAGGGCTAGATGGGGATATGGGTATAGAGGTTTCATCTCCACTAGAAACTTCACTTTCTCCTTTGAAACTAAACAGGGTTTTAATTGAAGATGACCAGCACAATACGAATAACGTATCTGACAACATCGATCATATTGCACAAATCAGTTCAGAAGCCCCTCACTGGTACAATGATTTCACACATAAAGTTGGGCATGAGCAAACCGGCAGCAGTTTACTATTCACTACTTTCGAACATTATATGCAACACATAGAGCAAAACTATGGTAAGTCAGGGGCAGACAATATTTGGGCCGGATCTTTACAAGAAGTATATGAATATCTGTATATTCGGGAGAATGCCAACATGTCAGCTACCGCTTCTGAAAATCAACTGATCATACATATAGACATGAGCAGCATACCAGATGATTTTAGGTGGCAGGATCTTTCACTCCTGGTATCAGCAGATGCAGAGATCGAAGATATAACGGTTTCAGGTGCGAAAAGCTATACCTATACCACAGGCCAAGACCCCGACCTGATCAATATAAGTAGAGAAGGTGGTGTTACTTCAACTGGGCATCCAAAGAAAACAGTACAAGCTGAAATCTATCCTAACCCAGTAGACCAATACCTGAACCTATCATTTAACAACCCTAAGCAAGGGGAGGTGGAATTATCACTGGTCTCCGCTACTGGATCAATTGCACATTCAGAAAAAATAAAAGTACCTGCAGGCTCCTATAACAAACAATTGAATCTAAGCGAACTAAATACAGGAATGTATTCGCTCATTTTAAAGGAGGGAAATAAACACCAAAAAGTATTCAAAATCATAAAGGAATAGAAACGAACCGTTTCCCAGCTTTGAAACTATGACTGGGAGACGGTTTTATTTCACTTGTATGGAATTAATAATGCAGTAAATATTCGGAAGTAACAACAAATAAACACTTTGGTGTCGCAAAGCATAGCGGCGCAATGGTTAAAAAAAATACGAGGGACGAAACCGATTAGAAGCTATTTTGCTACGTAATCTTATACACACATTCCAAATTTAATGCAAAATTTCTTTAACGACAGAATCCTGTGCTATGATCAAGGTCTTATAATGGACACCGCTGGAATCAAAATATGCCCATTCGCCTTCTTTTTTTCCATTTTCCCAAACCCCGATACTAGCCAAGTTGCCATTATCATGGTAAAAGCGTGCTGTATCACTCATAACTCCATCAATTACAGTATATTCTTGTTCTGGACTTCCGTTTTCATACCAGCACTTTACTTTCCCATGCTCCTGCCCATTTCGCCACATACTTTCTTGTTTAACAAAACCATTTTTCCACCACCAAGTACAGGTACCATTTAAGGTATCATTGACAAAACTCAATTTTTCCTTAACCCCACCAGTTTCAAACCATGACACTTCTTCACCATTCTTCATCCCATCCTTAAGGGAAACAGAGTACTTCTTCTGTCCATTGGAATAATGCTCTGTAATAGTACGGTTCATTTCATCTTCACCTTCTCCCTCTGCTTCATAAATACAGCTTGAGAATACAATACATGAACCGATAGCAAATAATAACCTTTTAAACATTGTATAAAATAATTAAAAATGATTAAAACTGCTGAACACTTGACATAAAGCACATAATTCCTGAAATTAGAAACAAGCTGCTTTTAGCAGCGCTCAATAGTTTTTTATGTGATATAGAAAACACATAAACTCATTTAATTTATTGAAAACTAAATTAATACAATTTATGTAAAATTCTAAGTATTTTTTTATAACCATCTCATTGCTACGCAAAAATACAAACCAAAAAAATATACAAGATATAAAACTGGAAACATCAAGTAAGGTTTCCTTTACGTCACAGTAAATTCAAAATACGATAATTACCTATTACTTTGCACATATGCCAATATTTAAGACACTCGTCGTACAACGCCCCACAGAAGGCAATCTAAAAAAACACCTTTAAACACTATCGCTTAAAAAAAGTTATTAAATAGTCTGGTCACAGTCAAAATCATTTTTTACAACCTTATCAATACCATGAAAATTTTCATAACAGGTGCTACAGGGTATATTGGAGAAATCCTTGCTCAAAAACTAGCAAATGAAGGTCACACAGTCCATGCTTTAATACGTTCTCAGAAAAAAGCACAGAAACTGCACCATCCTAACATTTGCCTTTTCAAAGGAGATCTTTTCACCAAAGATGTGATAAAGTTAGCTATGGAAGGGTGTGATGCTGTTTTTCATTTAGCGGCATGTGCCAGTGTATGTCCAGAGCCTGGCTCCTACCAAAAAATAAACATTGTCGGAACCAAGAATATAATAGAAGCGGCCATAGACGCCCAAGTTAAAAAGTTTGTGTTTACCTCTACGGCAGGGGTTATGGGGCCATCTCCTTCTGCAAGTGAGCCGGTTAGTGAAGACAGCAAGCGAATTGCGCCATATTTTAATGAATACGAGTCCACGAAAGCAGAAGCTGAAACCCTGGTCAATTCTTATAAAGACAAAATCCATGTAGTGACCGTAAACCCTCCTAGGGTATATGGGCCTGGAGAACTTAGTGAAAGCAATGCTGTTACCAAACTTATAAATTTATATAGAAACGGCAAATGGAGAATACTTCCAGGTGATGGCAAAAAAGTAGGGAACTATGTTTATGTAGGCGACGTGGTTATGGGTCACATACTTGCCTTAAAAAAGGGGAAAAACGGAGAACGTTATTTATTAGGAGGAGAAAACGCATCATACAAACAGCTTTTTGATACCATCAGAGAGGTAACAGGCGTTAACAAGAAACTATTTAAAGTACCCGTCTCAGTAATGATGGGTATATCTGGCCTAATGGTAGTCTGGGCAAAAATAACCAAAACAAAGCCCCTCATCACACCAAAATGGGTAAAAAAATACCTGTACCATTGGAGTGTGTCGAGCAACAAAGCAGAAAGACACCTAGGGTACACCATTACCTCATTAAAAGAGGGCGTCAGAAAAACTGTTGAAGGACTGGACGATAATAAGAAAAAACCATATACATTGATTACAGGAGCAAGCTCTGGAATAGGTAAAGCTATGGCCAACGAACTTGCAGAAAGAAACCAAAATCTGTTATTGTCTGCCTTACCAGACACTGGATTACCAGAAGTAGCCGGACAACTAAGAAAAAAATACGGAGTAAAAGTTGATTACTTCGAAGCCGACCTGACCGACACAAACGCCCCAAAATGTCTTTATGAGTGGTGCCTAAAAAACAATTATAGCATAGACACCTTAGTGAACAATGCTGGTTTTGGAAACAACTGTTCATTTGAGCAATCAACTGTTGACGACATTCAAAATATGATGCAGCTAAATGTGCACTCACTGGTCACCCTAACAAGGCTATTTATCCCGGAACTAAAGAAGAATGACAAGGCCTATATTTTAAATGTAGGCAGTACTGCATCATTAATGCCTGTACCTTTTAAATGCGTTTACTCAGCTTCTAAAAGCTTTGTATACTCATTCTCAAAATCATTGAGAACAGAATTAGAGCCTTATAACATAAGTGTAAGCTGCCTTTGCCCAGGCCCAACCAATTCAAATGCCGCTATGGTTAAGAAAAACGAAGAGTTAGGGTGGAAAGCAAAGCTATTTGTTATGTCACCAGAAGCAGTTGCCCAAAGAGCCATAAAAAGGATGTATAAAGGCAAAGGCACTATTATTCCAGGCTGGAAAAACAGGGTAGCCATTTTTACAGCACTAGCCGTACCTTCTTTCGTCCTGACACTTGCATTAAAATCTACTTTCAAGAAGAAAGCTGCCGCACAGTCTAAGTCAAACGAAATTCATGTTAGCTACCCTTCAATAACAGGCAAAGCTGTTTCAAAAGCTTCATGATAAAAAATACCAAGGTTATTTACTTGCGCTAGCTTGTAAGTAACCTTGGGCGTTACTTCAGGTTATACTTACAATGCTTCATTGAAATCCAGCACAAAATACCCTAATATACTACCTTTAGCCAAATCACAAATCACTACAAGAAAGGTATCCCTGACACCATAATTATACATTACTTGTTCTAAAGAATTGTCATGGCTACGGTACACGGCACCTGCTTTTAAGGCTTCTTTGGGTTGGCTAATCCCTTCCGCCTTTAACGCATCTTCTACATACACCGCCACATCGTCTTCCTGCATGGATGGCTTATAGTCATCTGTCAGGTGTACTGGCTGAGATAGTAAATCCTTGTATTCTTGCTGGTTTAATTTTTTTATGGCTGTCAATATAATCTGAGGTTTTGTTTTACTTATTGAATAAAGAAATTCTCCCTAAAGAATTTAGCTAAAGTTAGCAATGAATTAGGGTTAAACCTGAAATATGTATTAAGACTTTCTATTTCGTGGCAAAATAAATTCAAATCAGACGCTTTATTCGGATCTATGCTTTGCAAACCAAATACGCTTATTTTTTGATCTTTTGCCCCTCATAACGAGATCTAATGCTTAATCCAGGTTAAAAAAATCAGGAACAGGAGATGAAAGCAATAAACCATTTAGTACACAAAAACAGTTTTAAGTTAAAGAGCTAATTGATTATGGAAGATATTCTAGAAAAAATAAGATCATATGCAGATAGAGCACACGGAGACCAAAAAAGGAAATATACCGGCGAAAGGTATATAGTCCATCCAGTCCGGGTTATGAACATCTGCAGAGAATACACCGATGAACTGCCAGTTTTAGCAGCAGCACTATTGCACGATGTTCTGGAGGATACCCCTGTAACAGCAGAAGAGCTAAGCAAATATCTCCACTTGGTTATGAGCAAAGAGGATGCAGAAAAAACCCTTTTTCTAACAGTAGAGCTTACGGATATTTTTGTAAAAGAAGATTACCCAAAGCTCAACCGTAAAAAAAGAAAATTCCAAGAAGCAGAAAGGTTAAGCAAAACAAGCCCAGAGGCACAGACCATTAAATATGCAGATGCTATAGATAATAGTTTGGACATTACAAAAAACGACCTAGACTTTGCCAGAACCTTTCTCAGAGAAAACAAACAACTTTTGGAGAGCATTACCAAAGGCAACCAAGAACTTTATCATAGAGCCGTCAAAACAGTTGATGAGTGTATCGAGGAGGTGGACAGGAAAACCGAAAGCAGCTAGTTGTTTTTTGCCATTGGCGATCAGTTTAGAAAACAACAATAAGCAACTTTTAAGCACTTTCGAAAAGGCTATAACACATAGTGATTTTTGAAGTGGCTCTTGCGGCCTTTAGGTAAAACCTTTATGCTCACAGCCACTTGTTAATCTGAGGCAAAACCCTAAACTTTATCCTTACCACCTTCTTTTAATATCTTATATGTATATTTGAAGAATTATGCCACTCCTGCAGGTCAGTAACGTATCTAAAAGATATCCCGGAAGAAAAGTCAACTCTGTCAATCAAGTTTCTTTGCAAGTTGACCCAAATGAGATCATCGCCATTGTAGGAGAGAATGGTTCTGGGAAAACCACGCTCTTAAAGCTTATCTACGGACTTGAAGATGCTGATTCAGGAGAAATATTTTTTCAGGATACTAAAGTAACAGGGCCGTCGGAAAATTTGGTACCGGGGCACCCACAAATGAAAATTGTAGAGCAGGACTTAAACCTTTTCCCTCGTCATACCATTCAAGAAAACATACTCTATGACTTACGCCTGCTGAGCAAAACAAAGCAATCTGAACGCCTTTCTAGTCTAGTGCAACTTTTAAAGCTCGAGGGACTGGAGCGAAAAATTCCCATGGAGCTTTCTGGAGGACAACAACAAAGAGCAGCTTTAGCTAAAGCCATAGCTGCAAAATCCCCCCTACTCTTATTGGATGAGCCTTTCAGCAGCATGGACATCATGCTGAAAGACGACATAAAAAAAGAAGTTATCAGAACAGCAAAAAAAGAAGGTATTGCTATTATTTTTGTCACGCACGACATTCAAGATGCATTGTCCCTATCAGATAAAATTGCTGTCATGAAAGAAGGTGAAGTGCAACAGTTTGACACCCCTAGCCAAATCTATGAGCGGCCGAACAATGAATACATTGCGTATTTATTTGGCAAAACCAATATTCTTCAGATGTCAGATTTCAAGAAAATATTCCCCGAAGCCGCTATTGAACCGCGGTATGCCCAAACCTCTAACATGGCGAAAGTTTGCTTTAGTAAGTCTGATTTATCTATTGACGAGGAACCTAAGAAGGATATGCCTTTAGGCACAGTGGTCGGGAGTTATTATACCGGAAGTTTTTGGGAAATAGAAATTTTGATCGACGGCCAAATAGTCAAAGTTTTATCCAAGCAGCCACACCCGGAACAATCGTCTGTAACGGTAGCGATTGATTTAACAAAAGTTCATATTATTGAACAGTAAAAATATAGGCTTACATAAGTCCTCCTAAAAAAAGTCACAAGCCTATGCGCAGCTATTATGGCTACGCATAGGCTTACATTTTATCATAAAAAATCAGTATTCTGGGCGTTTTTACAGCACGCTCTACATAGGGCCTGCTGAAAAAGTCACAAGTGTGCAAGATACGCATGGCCTTGCATGAAGACGTATTGGAATACTTCGAATGTAAGGCCATAAAGTAGATTGTGCGCTTGTGGCTAGCCCAAAAAAGTATTGGGTTAAAAGCTTGTTACTTTAATGTGCACGGAAAAATAAGAAATAACCGGAAAACCCTTGCACCTATACCTCCTAATTTTTATACAAATATCAATAGATCAGTATTTTGGGCGTTTTTCAGTGCGTCCTACATAAGCCCCAGGGCAACCTTCATCCTAAGTACTTTTTTCACTGATTCATAAACTTGATCTTTGTACTCCATATCTTTCTCCATTTCGTTCAAAATACTTTTGATCGTTTTCACCTCACTTATTGGCATAAGCAAGAGATCATTTCCGGCTTTAGAGGCCAATAAAGGTGCATTTTCAATGGTGTTCACAGCTTTCATAATATTGAGGGCATCTGTTACTACTAGCCCTTTATACCCTAGCTCATCCTTCAGGAGCCCATTGACAATTTTAGGAGAACAGCTAGCAGGAAGTCCTTCAGTATCGTATTGCTCATTGTTCCTTATAGTCAAATGTCCCACCATAACAGAAAGTACATCACCTTGAATTAGGTTACGAAAAACATCTAGCTCCTGTAGGTCACCATCAATAAAAACAGATTGCTCATGCGTATCGCCTTCAACTAAACCATGTCCAGGAAAATGTTTTACAGTAGCCAATATGCCATCAGATTGTGTCCTACCGATAAAGGTTTCAGATAGGCTACACACCAAATCGGCATCACTACAGAAACTCCTCGTTTTGATCACTTTATTATTGGCAGAAAGATCTGCAACCGGAGCAAAGTTTTGATGTACCCCAATTTCTTTTAGCTCCCTGTTAATTAAATCTACGACATTTAAGCACACAGAGTCCGTTCTAAAAGAAAAAGCCGAAGGAAGCTTTGCAATACCTGTAACACGCATACTAAGAAGCTCAGGTTCTGCATCCATTGATAGCATTAAAGGAACACCGCCAGAGGACTCGGTAATTTGGTTTAATTCCTTAGCTAGGCGTACATGTTTCAGCTTACTGTTCTTCATGAAAGTAACACCGCCCACAAGCTGTTTCTCAACCAAGTCTTTTACCACATGGTCAGGCTTTCCCAACTCACCGGCAGAAGTAATGATCATCTGCCCTACCCGTTGGGTATCGGATAGGCTTGAAAAAATTTTCTCTACCTGTTCATCAATAAATGGGTTAATTGAAAAGAATTTATCAGAAAGCGACCCTAAGTAAACCATTCGATCATTTGCCCAATTAACAACAGGAACAATCCAGCTTTCGGTGTTTTTATAAAGTTCACTAAGTTTTTGTACACTTGGAACAGAAAGGATTTCAAAAGCTTGGAGGTTTTTGTTCGTATGGGAGAAACCCAAAGAGTCTATTGCATTAGATTTAGGTGCAGCATTCACCCATAAAACATTTCCGCTCAAGCGCTTGGTGTCTTCACTAATTATGTTAGCCCAATTATCACCAAAGCTAACCAAGGTATAGTTTATAACATCTTTTCGAAGAAGGTGAGCAACATCCATGGCAACCTCAACACCTTTTCCTACACCGGTAACAGTGATATTTTCAGCAGGCACTCCCTCTTTCAATAAAACCTTAATCTGTTCACCGACATTCTTCGCATACCTATCTGACTCATACTTAAACTTTCTGTTTTCACTTATAACATGAAAACCGCTATTACAGATTTTTCTTAATATTTCATCATACAGGTCTATATCTACCATTCCGTTGGATTGGGCAGAAAAATCATGAATATAAAATAAATATTTCCCTTCGGGATCTACTTCACCAGTAATAGTAGACCGGATAGTTTGAGCAGATACCGATCTAAAAGACAAAACAAGTACTGTTAAAAACAGAACCTTTATAAAGGATTTAGGAAGAATCATATGCTTTATTTTCACTCTTTTTCTCCTGAGACTATATCAACTTTAACCTGAAATATGCGATAGGTTTTGTCATGAGGAGCAAAATAGCAATAAATCAATGTGGGCGCAGGATTGATTTGAAGTTGTTTTGCTACGTAATAGAAAACTCTATTGCATTTCTGAATTAATGAAATTTAGCCCAGAACAGTTCCCCCGAGCAATGAAAAAATGTACAACAAACGCTAACTCAAGCTAAACGAGTATGCAGTAGAAGCTGTATAAAATAACTCATAACAGGCTCCTATTTTGCTTCTTTAAGTATTAACACGCGGGCTGTTTGGTACATAACAGGGTCATGCGTATTTTTAATAACATAAAACCACTCTCTCTCAGGAACATCTACCGTAAAAACAGCTCCTCGCTCATGCGATTTAACAGCTTCAGAAAATGCATTGACCATTTGTTTCTCATCAAACCAACCCAAGTCCCCTCCCTTTTGGGCATTCCTATCCATAGAAAACAAACTAGCCAATTGCTCAAAAGGCTCTCCTTCTTTATTTCTATCTAAAATGATTTTTCTTATACTATCTATTTCAGAGGTAGAATAATCTTTCCCATCTATAAATATATAGCTCACCCTAAAGGCTGGCTGAACGTCAGTTGACAACACTTTAAACATATAGTTTACATGCACATCTGACGTATCGTCAACCCAAAAGCTTCCTTTCTTACTGTTCAATAAAAAGTTAGCTAGAGCACTTGTATCATGGCGTGCGTGCAATGTTATAACTTCTCCAAAGTAAGCAGCATTTTCTTGAATGAAACTATCAGCATCTTTAAGCGTCTTAACTTTTCTTAATTGCTTTCTAAGGGTTTTAAAATCTTTGTTTTGTGAAAAACCTAAAGAAACCGACAGTAAAAACACAACCGTAAATGTAAAGATTTTCATAATTGATCAACTTAGACATCCTGTATCTATACGTAAATTTCACAAAAAGGTATGACAGGAAGTTAAAGTGGTAATAACATGTACACAATTTTTGGCAACAATAGTACACAATAGGAGAGCAAAACAATAATAAGTCAACACTTTGGGGCCGTAAAGCATAGCAACGCTACCTAATTGCAAGTTCTAATGCATATTCAAGGTTTTACATTCTATTCAAAAAAAAGCCCTTTGGTAATTATGCTATACAATTAAACCTTGTATAGCATAATCACGAAAGGGCAGCATAAAGCTAAAAAAAGTTTAGCTTACAAAAGTTTATTAATAATATCTTCTACTGAAATACCTTCGGCTTCAGCTTTAAAGTTCCTTACAATCCTGTGCCTTAATATGGGCAATGCTACTTCTTTAACATCTTCAATATCCGGTGAATATTTCCCATTTTGCAAAGCATTGCATTTTGCTGCCAAAACAAGGTTCTGAGAAGCTCTTGGTCCAGCCCCCCAGTCAAGGTAGTTTTTGGTCACATCGGAAGCTGATGAGGAAGTCGGCCTTGTTTTATGGACAAGCTTCACCACATATTCCACTACATTGTCCGCTACAGGGACTTTCCTGATGAGTTCTTGGTACTTTATTATTTCGGAAGCAGAAATCAATGATTCAACAGTAGCTTTTACGCCTCCCGTAGTATTCTTAACAATATCAATTTCGGATTCTAAACTAGGATAGTCCAATGTTAAATTAAACATAAAGCGGTCCAATTGAGCTTCAGGCAATGGATAAGTACCTTCCTGCTCTATAGGGTTTTGTGTTGCCAACACAAAAAACGGCCTGTCTAATTTGTATATTTGCCCACCAATAGTAACCGAATATTCCTGCATGGACTCTAATAGAGCCGCCTGGGTTTTAGGAGGCGTACGGTTTATCTCGTCCGCCAGGATAATGTTGGCAAAGATTGGACCTTTAACAAATTTAAAATTCCTGTTTACATCTAACGTTTCCGATCCCACAATATCACTAGGCATCAAATCAGGGGTAAACTGGATTCGCTTAAAGTTAAGATCCAGCACAGATGCGATGGTATTGATCAGTAATGTTTTGGCCAACCCTGGCACACCGACCAAAAGACAGTGTCCTTGGCAAAAAATAGAAGTCAGGAGAAGTTTTACAACTTCATCCTGACCTACAATTACTTTTCCAATCTCTTTTCTTAACTCTTTATTAATCTCAAAAAATTTGTCCGCAGATTCTACGTCAGATTTAAAAGTTTCCATACTCACTGAAGTATTTTACATTTGTTATATTCGTCGTCAATATCGATAAAAACCTCTCCCCTGGTTCTTTCGAACCACTCATCCAGTGCTTTGCTCTTTTTCTCAGAAAGCGCAGCCCGCTGGATCCGCTGATAATCATCCCTTAAATTGGCCCTGTGCGGAGGTGTTTTTGATTTGTAGTACACAATCCGCATGGCTTCTGTGCCATCTTCCATTCTGAACCGCATAGGTTTAGAAATAGAACCTACTTGCATAGTATCAATGACAAAATACATACCAGGGTCTAAATCTTCAAGAGAAATTTTTGTACCGCCTTCATCCGGATCAGAAAACAAACCTCCTGTCGAATTGGTCATTTTATCATCAGAGTGCTTATGAGCTGCCTGTTGAAAAGAAATACTGTCTGCAAGAATTTGATTCCTCAAGCTATCTAAAAAGTTTTCGGCATAGGCCATATCTACTGTTGAGCCAGCAGGTTTAACAAGAATATGCCTAGTATTAAACTCATTACCCCTTCTTTCTATCATCTGAATAAGGTGAAATCCGAATTGGCTTTCTACAATGCCGGAAAGCTCTCCTGGTTTTAACTTAAGTGCAGCAGCTTCGTACTCTGGCACAAGTTCACCTCTCTTAAAGAACCCCAGTTCACCACACTTCTTAGCAGAACCCGGATCTTCTGAATATTGTTTTGCGTAATCACAAAAATCTGCCCCATTGGCAATTTTAGTGCGCAACCGCTCTAATGTGGCACGGGCCTGTCTTTTTTGCTCACGCCCAACAGGAGGCAGCTTAACAATATGTCCCACTTCTACCTCAGCTGAAATGTATGGTAAACTGTCCGCAGGAATTTCATTAAAAAACCTCTTCACCTCAGCAGGTGTAACCTTAAGGTTACCTGAGATTTTTTCCTGCATCCGTTGAATGATCATTTGTTCTTTAACAGACTTGCGCAGGTCACCTTTCAAGTCATCTATAGACTTTTTATAAAACTCCTCAAGCTTTTGAGGACTTCCACCGAATTGCTGAATAAAGTATTGCATTCTACGATCCAGTTGATCTTCTACTGCATCTCTTTCAACAACCACAGAGTCGATCTCTGCTTTAGCCAAAAGCAGTTTGTTAACAACCAAATTTTCCAAAATACGGCATTTTAAATCTTCCCCTTCAGGCACATAGGATTCTTCCTGTTGCAAATACTGCACATAGTTAACCTCAAGTTCAGATTTCAACACGATATGATTGTCAACTTTGGCAACAATCTTATCAATATTTTGTCCATTCACTGCAATAGGCACAATCCATAGCGCCAACAGCAAAAGTTTAATTCCAAAGGTAAATCTCATATTCTTTTTCCTCACCAGCTTCCTGGTATAAATTATCTTCAAGTTCATTAACCAGTTGTAGTCTTTTCTTATTTAAAAGGGTGTTTTTTATTTGATCCCTAACAAATTCCAAAGGCGACAGCTCACTGGATGTTTTAAAGTCAACCACCCTAAGTATATAGGTATATTTAGAGTCCGACATTTCCACATATTTCTTTTTATCCAACGTATTACCCTTATTGCTCATGGAAGCCAAAGGCGTCTGAGCTACAAGTTCATCAAAGTTGACCCAAAGAGAATCATCTAAATGATAAAAACTAGCATAACTCAAACAAAAAGAACGTAAATCCTTTACCCCTTCCTCGCTATCAGAATGAACAAGTTTTTTAATGTTACTAAGGTTAGATACATTTGATGGAACCTTAACAAAAACCCCTTTAAAAATATTCTGATTTAGCTGAAATTTTTCACTATTTTCTTCATAAAACTTTAAAATATCTTCATCACTTACTAATGAATCCCCTTTTGAACGCACAAAAGCTTTTTTATATTCATGCAAGATCAGGTCGTTCCTATACGCATTGACCAACTCCTCGATTTTCTCCATTTTGCTTTCCACCACACTTCCTGCACGGTTCAGCAAAAGCTGCTCCTTAACCCATTTGTCAACATAGGCAGCAACTTGAGCACTATCGCCCTGCTGGTCATCATTAAAAAGATCTTCAATGTCCTTTTTATAAAGAAACTTATCTTGCACACGTGCCACAGGCTGCATATCTGAATCATACCTGTTTAAGGGATCCTTTTTCTTAAACAAGTCGCAACTTTGCAGCAGTACAAGCAATACTAATAAAAATCCGTATTTTTGCAAATCTTACTCCTTTATCAATTTCTCAACTTCTTCTTCATTAACACTTACAGGATACTTTTCACGTAGCTCCGACAACCAATCTTCCTCTAACTGAGACTGATAATCAGAGATAACCAGACCACGTGCTTCCTCAAATGTTTTGTTTCTCGGTGCTTCTATCTCAGAAATTACTACGTAAAACAAACGATCATCCTCTTTCAGTTCATAAGTACCCGCTTTCCAGTCAACTTTATTAAGAATTTCATTTTCTCCTTTAGCAAAGAAACCTTTGGTAACCTGAAGGGTCAATGGAGCATCTTGATTAAATACTTTTTCCAAATCTTTTTGACTCTTAGAGTACATTGAGATGTTAACCTGTCCCTCAGTACCTTTTTCACCTTTACCCTCTACAACTTGAGTAGAGTCTACCCCCTTACTCTTAAAGTAGTCTTTTACAGCCTCCATTCTTTTCTTTTCATTGGCACCAGATGAACCAGAAAGCGTCAAGACCAGCTCCTTATTTTTAGAAAGCTCCTTATAAGCTTTTGCCAAACTGTTTTTATGGCGGTCAGAAAGCGAAGTAGCTCCAGAATTAAAAGAGATAGTTAAATAATCTTTATTTATAAGAAACTTATCATTTTTAAGGGTTTCTTTAAGCTTATCCAATGTTGCGTCATCCCGTACATTAAATATTACAGCGTTAGCCCTTTCGTCCCACTGGTATTTTTCTCTATTATTGTTAAAGTACTCCTTTAGGCCTGTAGTATCTTTGATAGCCTTTGTCCATACTTTGTCATCCATAAGCTGAAAAAGCAGAATGCCATCCCTATACTCATTTACCAACATCCTATAGTCAACATACTTATCTTCTAAGTGTGCTTCTTCATACTTAATGTTGCTTTCTTCTACATATTTGTCATACAAGCTTGACATAATGTAATCAGGAGAAGACGCTTTAATGGTTTTCTGGCTATCCTGGACATATTTAAAGAAGTCATTTACCTTATGCTTTTCATCCCCAATAGAGAAAAGAACTTTGCCACCTAACTTTCCAGCATCAGCAGCCCATTCGCCTTGAAGCAACGAAGAGTCGGCATGGCTCAAAGCCTCTTTTACTACTTTGTTCTTTTCTTGAAAGTTGTTTTCTTTCTTAAGCCGCTCGACAGTAGCCGCTTTGTGATAAGCAGATCTATCTTTGGACACTTTTTGTTTAATGCGTGTTTCCAATTCCTCATAAGAAGGCAGCTTTTGCTTATCCAAGAGCTTTATGATATGCCATCCATAAGGGGTAAGTACCGGTTCAGAGTATTCGCCAGCTTTGGTAAGTTTGAAAGCTGCATTTTCAAAAGAAGGAATCATCCTTCCTGTGGAGAAGCTTGGCAATTCGCCATTCTGAGCTTTAGAGTTAGCATCATCAGAAAACTGCGCCACTAAGCTTTCCCACTTTTCGCCATTTTCAAGCTTGCTATAAATTTCTTGAATTTTCTTGCTAGCAGCAATGGAATCTTCTTCTGACATGCCCGAAGTAGCTCTAACCATAATATGGGCAACCCTAATTTCCCCTTGAGAAGGTCTGCGGTCATGCAATTTAATGATGTGGTAACCAAAACGTGTCCTAACTGGTTCTGAGACATCCCCTACTTCCAAATTATAAGCTGCATCCTCAAAAGGGAACACCATCTGCATAGCTGAAAAATACCCGAGGTTACCTGCGTTAGACTTAGCAGAAGGGTCTTCAGAGTGCGCTTTAGCCAACTCCGCAAAATCATCACCACCTAAAGCCTTTTTCCGGACTTCTACAATCTTATTCCACGCATCCAAGGTATCCTTAGGGTCTGCATCTTCCTTTACCATAATCAGGATATGAGAAGCATTGACCTCTTCTTTCAAACGATCGTACGCTTGCTTGGCAAATTTTTCAGTTAACCCTTTTTCTGTAAAATAAGGTTGCGCAAGTTGTTTCTTATATCCGCTCAACTCACTTTTAAAAGAAGGTAAGGTATCAAGCCCTGCGTCTTCAGCCGCTCTAACTTTGAGTTTAAAATTGGTATACAACCTCAAGTATTCCCGCACGCTGTGCTCAGAATACATGTCTTCGGTATTTGCGTTATTCTTTTTATAAACATAAGCAAATTCAGAAGAATAAACAGGTTTATCGCCAATGGTCTGAAGTACTGGAGATGATGTAACGGAAGAACTTTGTTTATTACCTGAACTTTTACAAGCTCCTAACAAGGCCAGGCAAACAAAAAACAATAAGGGTGTTTTTTTCATTTTCAGGAAAAAATTATGCAAAATCAGTTAATACAAGTTTTTGACTCGCAAGTTTAACGATTTTTTGATTAGAATTATTTAATCAAAGGCAAAAAAGGCACCGGAAAAAAGAAAAGAAATGAGGAAAGACTTTTTATCAAGCTGCAGAAAAACGCTTATGAAGCCTGTAAACGGTAAATTTATCGTTATGGAAAGTTTCGATGGAGTCCACAATTTTTTTAACCAACATCAGCCCAAGGCCGCCCTTCTTTTTCTCTTTCACTAATTGACGAACATCATTGACAGGATATGCATTAACATCAAAAGGTTCGCCAGAATCGGTAATTTCAAAAGTAATGCCCTGAGCATTGTCACTTATAGTTACTTCTATAAATTTTTTATCGTCTTCTGGACATGCGTGTACAATCAGGTTAGCACAAACCTCATCTACAGCAAGCACAAGCAGGTTCACCTCGGTCTCAGACAGATTGCAAGACTCCAGTGCCCCAGACACAAAAGATCTAAGATCTTTCAGATTCTGCACAGAACAAGCTATTTTAAAGCTTCGATTCATCAATACTATTTTTGGCTGCTTCTTTATCAGAACTTATATTTATTAATTCGTCTAATCCAAGAACTTTAAATACATCTTTTACTTTGGCACTCATATTATATAACACCATAGAGATGTTATTGTCTTCAAAATCCTGCAAATATGACATAAAAACCCCCATGCCAGCAGAAGATATGTAGCTTACTCCTTCAAAGTTCACCAAAAGTTTCTTCTCTTTTAGCTTAACGGCTTCTGCTATTGCATTATCAAGCACAGTGCATGAACTTGCATCTAATTCACCTACAGGACTTAAGATATAGTAATCTTCCTCCCTGGAAATATGAACATTCATCTAAATTAAGTTTTATACGATTCTTAAATAACAAAAGTTTGCAAAATGGTTAAATAAATTTAATAACCAAAAAAGTATAATCATCTTTAAGGTCCTTAGTGCCAGTAAACTCATAGACATCCGATATAATGGCGTCTGTAATCTGGCTTGAACTCAATTGATAATTTAAAGATACAATATTTTTCAACCTTTCATAATCATATTCCTCACCTTCAGGGTTTTTGGCTTCCAGTATACCATCGGTATAAAGGAGTAGCAAATCGCCCTCCTTATAAGGTCTTTTGCACTTTTCTATATGATTACCATATTCTTTGTTTCTTACTAAGCCTAAACCGATACCACGTGTGTTCAGCATCTCCAACTCCCCCTTTTCTGAATCAAAGAACATGGGAGGACAATGTCCAGCCCTCGCAAACACGATATTCCTTTCCGCTGTGTCTATGACAAATAATGAAAGTGTGATAAATGAAGCTTTCTCCAAACACTTTGCCAACGCGTTATTGGCATGAACCATAAAGGTGTCTGGGGAAAATCCTAATTGAATTAAGCTTTGGAAAACCCCTTTCATCTGCGCCATGTTAAATGCCGCCGAAGTACCATGGCCAGAAACATCCCCTATGGCAACCGCAACTTTTTCCCGACTATATTCAAAAAAGTCGTAGTAGTCCCCACCAATAGCATCAGAGGACTGCGTAAAAGCACTAATTTCTAAGTGACTGTTAAAAAACACATTTTCTGGCAACAGACTCTTTTGAACACCCTTGGCAATTTTAAGCTCTTCTTTATACCGTTCATTGACAACCGCCTCTTTCATTAAACGAAAGTTTCTAATGGCTATACTGGCTTGACTTACAAAGGTGCTAATAATGTCCACCATATCCCTGTCAAAACCATCGGTAATACTCTTCAAAAGGACCAAGTTTCCTAAAACCTTATTATTTGAGGCAAGAGGAATGATCAACACTGACCTAAAATCCTGCGCCTTCAGCCTGTCACTATATTCAAGATTTCTTAAATCCTGAATATAATTAGGACTGTCATTGATAACAATCCTGTTTTTCCTAAGCACTTTCTTAATATCAAAAATATCTATTTCGGATATACCTCTGTTAAGAAAGGCCTTGTAAGACCGGCTATCTTCAAATATTTCAAGCCATGCAGCATCTGCCATGACTGTAGTCAAACTGTTGTCTATTAAAATAGAGTAAACTTCTTCTTCTTTATTCCCCATCTGTATAGACTGGCTAAGCTTTTGGAAAAGCATAACCTCCCCAAACTTTTGCTCAAAAACAGAGGACGTTGGTAAATTAAAAAAGAGGACCAACAGCGAAGAAAAACAGTTGATAAATATAAACCCGAATACTGCTAGAATAAAGATATTATCAGCTAGGTCCTGAATAAGGTTGCGGTAAAAATGCTGCTCGTAAATCTGCTGCAAAAAGGTACTACTGATCAACACGATCAGAAAAATCAAAAGTATGCTCTGCCACTTCTGGCTATAGTTGAGAAAGGCAACCCACTTTAGGTTAAAAGATAAAATTAAGGCAAAAACTACCAGTGGCGATATTACTATAATGAATGGCCAGCTAAAGATATCGATGTATATGAAATTAGTCAACACCAACCCAAGCATGATATACTCAAAAATATGCCATGCTTCATGAATGGTATCTGTTTTCTGGTACAAAATCATTCTCTTCCATACATAAAATGCATTGGCTAAAAAAATGATTACCAAACCGATATTTAGATGATAAATAGTATTAGTAATATATATATTGACGAATATATCAGATTCGCCAAGGAACATCATAAGGAATTTTATAAAGAGGGATAGAAATATTGTAAAACCACCTATAATGAACACCTGCCATAGTTGCTCAATAAAACTACCGCTCCTTTTACTGTCAGAAGAAAATTTAAAGGCGAGAAAAACACTTAAGAAAAAAGCCGCCAAAAGGGCATTGTTAAGAAAATCAGGAACTAATACATCCAATTCATTTTCAATACTATACAGGGTATGCAAATTAGTCCCCAAAAGGCCTAGCCATAAAATAAAGCAGGCGATTATGTAAATGTATTTTATATCTATCCTAAACGGCACTTTTTCTATATTAAAATTACCTGCTGTAGTATTAGCTTCACTCATAACATGCTCCCCTTTATAACTTCTCGCATATTGCCTGTCGTCTATTGAAGTTAAACCTGAAATATAACACTGATAGCGGAACAGTACAACCAATGCTGCCCCCTTGCAGGTGCTTAGAAACAGGTTATTCAAAAGTATTTGACTAAAGTGGCAAAAGAAGCATCAGCACATTTGCGGTTAAACAATGCCATGATTAGTTACCTCTGCAAGCCTAGGCGGCTGATATTAAGTTAGCCAAACCACATAGTAAATACTGATTCGCTTTAAACCCAGATTACTTATATCACCTACTAAAGGCTTCTTACAAGGGTAAAATTAGAAACTTTATGCTGATTATTAAAACTTAATAAATATTTAATATTCTGATATTCTATTTTGTAAAGATAAGCACGTTAAATAGTAATATTTTAAGACAAAACCTCTAAAAGCGACTCAAAAGTTCAGAATAGGATACATAAAAAAAGCTCCTGTTACTTACAGGAGCTCGACAACTTATTTAACAATATTATAATAACCTATATTGGCACATTTACATGTCGCTCTGCATGGTAAGAAGACCTTACCAGTGGGCCAGACTCAACATATTTAAGCCCCCTTTTCAAACCTTCTTCACGATAAAGTGCAAACTTGTCAGGGTGAATAAACTCCGCCACTTCTAAATGCATTTTGGTAGGCTGCAAGTATTGCCCCAGCGTTAGAATGTCAAGGCCATTCTCTACAAGATGATCCATCGCCTCAAACACCTCTTCGGTAGTTTCGCCCAAGCCAAGCATTATACCGCTTTTGTTTCTTTTTCCATACTCCTTAGTGCGTTTTAACTGCTCAAGACTCCTATCATACTTCGCCTGTGGACGAACCATCCTATACAAGCGTTTAACCGTTTCCATATTATGTGACACCACTTCTTGTCCCGCAGAGATCATCCGCTCCAATGCATCCCAATTTCCTTTTACATCAGGAATTAATGTCTCTATGGTCGTTTCAGGAGAAATCTTTTTAATTTCAGCCACTGTCTGGTGCCAAATTTCAGCACCCCGGTCTTTAAGTTCATCTCTGTTTACCGATGTAAGTACGCAGTGCTTAACACCCATAAGCTTGACGGCCTCCGCTACCCTAACGGGCTCTTCGGTATCATACTCATTAGGACGTCCTGTTGCTACCGCGCAAAAAGAACAACTTCTGGTACATATATTGCCAAGAATCATAAAAGTAGCAGTCCCTGCGCCCCAACATTCACCCATATTAGGACAGTTGCCACTTTCACAAATGGTATGGAGTTTATATTTATCAACAAGCTGCCTTACCCTGGCATATTCTTTACCTACCGGAAGTTTTACCCTCAACCAATCAGGGCGGGAAGGTCTTTTGTTCGCTTCAGAAGAAATTACAGGAAGTTCTATCATCATGTAAATATTTGATACAAAAATAAGGAATAAATTGAAATGGACAGATGGATCCTTAGGCAGAATGGTACATCAACGTCTCCTGCCATACACGATATTAATAAAAACCGAAGAAAATAGCCAACGATTATGAGCAGTTGGTATAATATTCATGCGACGTGGAAAGGCCTCGATATTAAAACCAGCTTCTACACCTGTGATATTTTCGTTAAAGTTCATAAAGGACAGCATCAATGATGTAGAGAAATGAACCCCTGGCACGACCTGTGTGTCTCCAATACCACTAAAAAAGCTACCATGCCCCAATATATTATCTGTTCTATGCCTTTGGTGATTAAATGGCACAGACCGTATCAGTACTTGATCTGCCGTACGGTCGGAATAATCGTACAATACATAGTAAGGTTTCAATAAACCTAATGAAGGCCCTCCCTTCACAATTAAGTCTATCTGGACTCCTTCGTCTCTGTCTTTAGGAAAAAGAATATAGGTACGCCCATAAAATAAGCGCAACGGCATCATATAGTTCTCCTTGCCATACACATAGGAGTTTCCAGTAGAAAAACTCGTCCTTCTTTCTTCTTGAGGATGTCGAACATTGACAATTTCAGCACCAAATGTATGGTAGTGCCGTTCTTTGATAAAAATAGAATGCCTAAAAGTCACCCCTCCTATTAGCCCCGCATTGGTATTCAGATTTAGTCCCCCAATAGTCTCTGTGTCATAAATTGCTTCATAGTCCTCTTGCGCGAATGCAATATGCAGAGGAAGAAGAAACAGACAGAGTAATATTTTTATTTTTGGCAACACCGACTGGTTGGTATAATTTAAACAAAAATTTTCTGCAAGTAAAATTACTCAATTATATAAACTAATGTTTAATTTATTTTAGTATTCGTGACACTTAAATAAAGTTGAGGTTGTTTTGTTTTGCCACTAATTGAACATTTTACCTTCTTTTAGCAACTCTTTCTTAACTCCTGCCAAAAGATCTTCCATTTCAATATACGAATTTTTCTGAGAAAGGGCTTTCAAACTGGCATATTGAATAACGTTAACAATATTGGCACCTGTCAGTTCATACTTCTTGGCCAACATGACCAATTGACTATCTTCCAAATTTAAAGCTTTTCGAGGCATGTTTTTCTGCCATAACAAAAACCGCTCATCAGCCACAGGTTTCGGAAACTCTATAATGCTTTGAAACCTACGGGCAAAAGCTGCATCAATATTATTCTTGAAGTTTGAAGCTAGTATAACCAATCCCGGGTGGCTTTCTATGCGTTGCAACAGGTATGACACCTCTTGGTTGGCGTACTTGTCATGGGCATCTCTTACGTTTGTTCTTTTGCCAAAAATAGCGTCCGCTTCATCAAAAAAAAGTATCCAATCTTTGTTTTCTGCTTTGTCAAAAAGCGAAGATAAGTTCTTTTCTGTCTCACCAATATACTTAGAGGTCACTAAAGAAAGGTCTACACGGTACACATCCCTCTGGGTATACTTCCCTAACAAAGCAGCAGTCAATGTTTTGCCTGTACCGGGCGGCCCAAAAAACATGACCCGATAACCAGGTTTAACGCGTCCCTTCATTTGCCAGTCTTCCATAAGCACCTCCCTGTACTGCAACCAATCCTCAACCTCTTTCACTTGATCCATTACCTTCTGACTTAAGACCAAGTCACTCCAGTCTAAACTAGTTTCTATGATCTGGGCGGGGAACTCCCTGCTTAACTTAGGTTTAGAAACTTTTTCATTAATAAACAGCTCTGCATATTCTTCATCTGGAAGCAAAGCACCAGCCCATTTAGGTTCATAAGAAGATGTTTCCCCAAGGTAAACTATCCCCTTGTTAAAAAGGATAGATTCTGAAAATATAAGAGAACACCTCTTCCGGGTGTTTGGGTCATTGCCGGCAAGTATATATAACAATGTTTCTCCCGTAGGAATCATACCCCGGTGATTTTTTGCCTTAACTCCTCCAAACTCAGGCAACTCTCCGCCGTCAGGAAAATAGTCAGCTATAATTTTAGAAAAAAAGGATGGGCTGATATAAGGAACTAATGAAAGAGTAATGATCAGCAGGTCCTGCCCCTGCAATTTATAATCAAAAATAAACCTTCCCAAAGCCTCATCCTTGCTGAGCAGAATATCTACTTGAGGTTTTTCCAGAACGGTAGATTTACCAGTTTCAAAGTCTAGCCGAGCCCTTAGAGTAAGTTCAAGAAATTTCAACAGTTGATCCATAAATAAAAAACTGCTAAATGGTTACTTAGATGAAATTTCCTTTGAAGAAGTTTCTTGATTGTCAGCAAATACCTTTCGAGTTAACATATTAACACCTACCCCTCTGTTCCTATGGCCAAGATCTTTACGGATTTCCAGCATTAGGTTTCCAATTAGAAACTTAAGGTTATTCTGTTGAACCTCACCTTTCTGTATTGAGGCATTTAACTTCATAAACCTTTTCAGCACTTCATCTCCACCCCACATTTTGACATCAGGAGCAAGTTCAGCCATTTCACGGGACAACGATATGCTATTCAATTCCGGAATAGTCAGAACATTCATAAGCTTTGAGTATATGGCTTTTTTCTCAGGAGCGACTTGTTTATCATGCCTATGATGGGCAGCACGTAAAAAAGAGGCTATCACCAAAACACCCCCTAAATACACTGCAGAAGCGATAATCAATACCGGCATTTCAGCAGCACCAACCTTCCCAAACTGTCCGGCCAGAAAATCAAAACCAACAAAACTGCCCCAGATGACCAGTACTATAAAGGCTGTCATTAATAAAAATGCAAATATGCTTCCGATAAGTTTCATGTTTTATATTAATAATTTGACATAAGTTTACTCCTGAATCTTTTCTGGAACGTAAGTAAGATTAGCCACATTTTCACCTCTCTCCTTAAGAGCGTCCTCATACCCTTCATCACGACCCAACTCACCTTTTTTCCTATAATTAATATAATATTTTACCTGTCCAAATTGCCCAGGAATTTTATCAATATCTTCTTTGATTTCGGCACGAAGATCTCGCCTTACCAAACCCTTTCCCACAAAGTCACCTTCACTATCGTTAAAATGTCCGTCAAAATGATTTTCAATATTAGTTTCATTTCCATCACGATGCCAAATATCAGCAGTTACTGCCATTGAAAAAAAAGTGCCATCTTCCAAATTTTCAGCTATATTGTCTTCCTTGTCTTTCATCTTTTTTCGATTATAATCTGGAGATGATGGATAAATATTTAACCCTTCATTTAAACCAGAGCCCCCAAAACGATCTCCTATCAAATGAGCATTGTCAAATCCATTACCGGCTGAATCATGGGAGCCCCGAGGCTTCCCTGATGGTTTTTTTTGCAATCGATTTCCTCGTACAGTTCGTTTTTCTCTTTTAACATTCCCGTCAACAATATCTTCAAACCTAAGTAACACCATAAAATCTTGCGTCCCATCTTCAGTTTCACTCAATGACTTAGTTTTGTAGTTAATAACATACCTACCGTTATACTTCTTAATTTCCAAACCTTCTGGTTTGAACAACTTATGAGGAGATTGGTCTATAGCAGGAACCAAATAACCGTCTTCTATCCTTAGCTTCATATACCCTTTGTCCTTCATTCCTTTCATCCTTTGGATCCGGGTTCCGTGGTCAGTTAACATATATACCTTATTCCCGTTTTCATCCTCATTATACTTACTTTGCTTATCGCCTTCAACGGCATTCCTGAACTCAGGCGTCACTGTATCTTCTTCTGAAGGCCCTTCTTTAACATTCTTATTCAAGTACTCCACCAGAAGAGGAAGTGCATCTCCTGTTTCTTTACCGGTTAATAAGAAACTTATTTCCGGAATCAACTCTTGAACTTTAGCTTCTATTTCCTGATCATTATCACCTTCACGTTCTTTTATTTCATTAATTTCTGTCAATAAACCTCGGGCTTTACTTAACGCAGCTTCTTTTCTATCTTTGTCTTCTCCTTCACCAACTTCATATTCGTTCAGAAAGGCTTCAAATCGTGTTGGATCGCTAGCCAACATCAATACCCTTTCCCCTCCAATTTCTTCAAAATAAAATGAGTGGCTCTCACCTGATTCGGTTCTGAAGCCAAATCGTTCATTCCACCACCCCCTAACAGCCTCTACGGCAGACTTCCCCATATCCAACAAAGCCCCTCCTGCCCTGAAAGCCATGTCAATGACCCAATCTATAGCACTATCCACCACCCCTCTTAGGTCTTCAATCATTTCCCCAATCTTTGCTCCCACTCTCCCTAAACCAGCTTGGTTAGCGAGAAACCCAAGGGCGATGGTCAGTCCATTTGATAGAGCGTTTTCTAGTTTGTCGGCTGCAGGTCCCAATACACCTGCCACAATATTGCCCACACCATCCAGAAAGCGGTCTATCATCTCCAGAATCTGACGGAAATAGGCTATCGCCGATTGCAATGCCCTGAACAAAGCTATTGCACTATTTATAATAGCCATAATGCCAGCTGGCACAAGCATAGTAAGGAGCTTCTGTGTCACTTTTTGGATAACTTCAACAATAACCCAGCTTCTTACTTTCTCCAGTACCATATTCCAAAGGTTACTAATCCTGCTTTGAACCCGTTCCCATATTGCTACAGGTCCACGTTCCATGACATCAGAAACGAAAGACCAAGCACCTTGTATTTGACCGGCTGCCCCTCGGATCCTTTCCATGTTTTCCGGCCCTATCTTATCTGCCACTTTCTCCAAAATCTGGTCTGCTGATATATCAAGCACTTCTAGCACCAAACCGAAGATGGAACGGAAAGAAAAATCTGAGGGAGGAGTTATACCAACATCTCCAAGCTGTCGCATCAGCCAATCTTTAACCCCAGCCAATAAATGCGACCCGATATTATCAAAAAACTGTTCAAAACCTAGTTTTAGCCCCAAAAGCAGATTCCTTAAAAAACCTATCGGGTCTCCTACTATATCCGAAAAAACGTCTCCTGCCTTATTAAAAATAGACCTAATAAGATCCGTCGGAAACTGCATAATCTCCAACACAATCTGTATCAGCTTTTTCACAACCTCGACCACAAAACTAACCAACCTCCATACAGGCGGGGCAAACTTTTCAACGATCCGCTCAAAAGCAGCCAAAGGTTGCGCCAGGTCGCTCAGCGTAAAGGAGTCCCAAGCTGATGTGAAAATACCTCTTATATAAGACCATGTAATATCTAGATCTTCTACAGCATTATCAATCCAATCAGACGCTCGCTGAATAGCACCACTCTCCTGCAGTTTTTCAAACTGTGCCTGCCCTCCTGGAACCAGTGTCATAAAACCATGGATTATATTCTCAACATTTCGTTCAACCGGCTCCCTAGTAAAAGGGTCTCTTTCAATCAAAACAGTAATTAATGGATACCCACGAGTATTCCGGGCAAAATCAGACAAACGGCTTAATAAAGCATCTTTTATGAAGCTAAGTATAGTTCTGGATACTTCACCTGCAAAACTATTAAGTTCCTGAACAGGCTGCCGGAATTCTCCATATATTTCTTCAAATACCCCTATAGGGTTTAATATTGAGCGGATATCCGTAATTCTTGCCCATGCATTAACAAAGGCATTGCGCAAATCACCACCAAGATTTTTTATTCTCAAAAGCGATTCATCTACCCAAATAGCAGCACGTTGAAAGGATCCGCTTTCTTCCATTTGGCGTAACTGTTCTTCGCCCTCAGGATGCAAACTGATAAAGCCTCTGAGGATATTCTCCCCACTACGATCAACCTCCTCTCCCAATATTGGATCATGTCCCAAAACAACAGTCAATAAAGGATAAAAATTGAAACCTTCACGGTTTAAAAGAAAGTCTTTGGCCTTAGAAACTAGGTAATCTTTTAATATCCGAAGAAACCCACGGACAATATTGCTGGCAAAAGTCTTCAACCGGTCAATGGGACCTGCAAATATGCCTGTGAATCGTTCAAAAGCACCTTCGGGATCTCTAACATCGTCTAAAGAAAGGCTTCTCCAAAACCCATTAAATTCATTTACAATTTGCTTAGGACTAATGTCCAGTTTTTCAATTTCATCATCCAGCCACTCTGCAGCTTCACCAAGCGCTCCTTCTTCTTCAAGTTTTTGTTTATAATCTCTACCATTGGGGATAACGTCAAGTCCTGCACTAATGAAGTTCCTGCCATTCCTGGGCACAGACTTGTTAGTAAGTGGATCCTCACCCATTACAACTGTCACCAATCCATACCCTGGAACATCGCTTACCATATTAGATAGCCTGCCCCTGAGCCAATTTTTACCATCTTCAATCCTATCCCCTGCCCACTCTCCGACTCTATTTAAAGCATTTCTAGCCCGCTCCCTTAACGACATCTTCTGCACAACTTCTTCTTCAGAAGAGCTGCTGTCCTGCTGCAAAACATGTGTAAGCTCATGCGCCAAAAGCCGCTTCCCTTCTGAACTTGCAGGGTTATAAGCACCCTGATTAAAATATATATCATTACCACGGGTAAAAGCCTTAGCTTCCAGCTCCTCACTCATTTTAGTCGCATGGCTATCGGTATGTATCCTGACATTGCTAAAATCTGCTCCAAAGCCTTTTTCCATTTCCTCTTGCGTCTGAGCATCGAGTGCTTTACCTCCTAAAGGTTTCTTCAATGCACTTTCTGTCTCCGGCGCCACTTCGTACTCATCTTCCAGACCTTGCTTATCGGCTACACCTTCTGAACCTAATGCATATTTCTGGACAATATCATCTTCTTTGTCTTCTTTAGGCTGTACTAGCTCATCGCTATCCTGTACTGGCGTTACAGACTCGACTGGAGCTTTAGTTGTTTCATTTCCTTCTTGAACTATCGATTTTTGGCTATCCTCAACTTTTTTTACCACCTGATCTGCAACAACATCAGCCTCCTTCTCATGCTTCCCTCCTGCTTTTCCAACTTTCAGGCGTGGTTGAAAAAAAGGACGGTTATGCCCAATTGATTTAGGTCGTGCTTTATGTTGCTTTGTAAGAAAAGTCATTCTGAAAAATCCAAAATCAATTTCTTGTTAAAAAATACTTCTAAAAATTAAACATACAGCATTAGCTGCAAAAAATAATTCAAGTAATTATTTATCTGTTAAAGTTTTAAGATAAAAAATGTTTGCTTTTTTTCATAATGTCAGTCTTATAAAATTATGACTACCACTCCACAAATACCATTTCCTTTTTCCATGGGAATTTAGCCATGCCAATACCCCAAGGTAGTTTGTCCAATAGTATATCCTGTACCTTCCGCTCTACAATGAGTTTTGGAAAATTCCCTTTAAGCATCAGCTTACCTTTCCGAGAAAGAAATTCCGCCCTCAAAGTATCTGAAGAGGTACCTTTTAATGCCTTCCAATGTACCCGAACAGCATCTAGCAGATTTTCCGCTTCCCTTTTCATTTCATCAGTCAAAAGAATATTCCTAGGCAGTGGTTCCCCCACCGGAATATTGCAGCAAAACTTTTCAAACAGCATTTCGTGCTCAAAGGCCTGTTCCGTTTTTGTAGCCACATAATGCAAGAGGTGTGCCGCCATTGCCTTATCTACCAGCTCCTTTCCTTCTAGCAAACCAGTTTTTTGAAAAAAGTTCTTAAAAAATGGATGCAACAATACCAAACCTGCATGAGACACAAAAATTTCATCAAAGGTCTCTTCTTCAATATACTCTCTTTCGGAAAATGCGCCAAAACTACGTTGCTTTGCCGAATCATTTTTTTGCCCATGCTCTGGAGTCCCCTTTTCTGTATTAGGTGTACCCCTATCAAAGCCAAGCGAACTACCCCGCTCTTTGCCTTCAGCCCCAGGCTTCCCCATAACGCTTCTACTTCCGGTCTCCGCTTTACCTTCTGGCTCTTTATTTATGGCTTTCTTTTTAAAACCTTCCTTTTTACTGTCTTCTTCTGTTCGGCCAGCCTTGATATTACCCTCTGATAATCTAGGTTCTTTTACTGGTCTTTTATTATCATTGATTTCCTTTACCTTGTTTTCTGAACTTTCTAGGTTTTGCTCACCCCCATCTTGAACTAACAAAGACAAAGGTTCCGAAAAGTTAGGCTGAGACAGGTAGTTAGACCGATGTAGCTTTCCAGCAATTTGCAAAATACTTAACACTCGTTCAGGAAGGCCTGTTTTAAAACTACCTCTTGACAATTTTGGAACTGTCTCCTGAAAAACCTGCACAAACCTTTCTCTATCAAAAGTAGCCAATATAAGTTCCCATAGGACTGAAGTATTACTACCTGAAGGTTTTATAAAATCTGCTATTTTTTCCAGTTCTGCAGAAATGTCAGCCTTAAATTTTCCTTTAGCTATTGCCTCACAAATGAATTCCAACTGCTGGGAGGACATCTGATTAATCAACCTATTCAGAAAACGCTTATTTGCAAGCCCTTTAACAAGACCATCCTGAAAACCCGGTTTCCGCAAAAAGTTCTTTACCTTTTCATTATGCCTGTCCCAATTAGAAAAAAATAATACTTCTTCACTATCTCCAAGCCACCAAGGCTTGTGGCCATGCTTGAGTATATAAAGCACCGTTTGAATTTCTCTGTCACCTTGAGGTACTTCTTTCAATAATGCCCGTCCATCTTTAGTTTCTAAATTAACACCCTCCACCAACTGTTTTCTTAGCTGCTCTATAAAATCACTTTTTATCCTTTGAAAAAAACTGTGTTGATCTAACCCTCCACTTGCTGCTAACAAGCTATCCCTTAATTGAACATTCAAACAGTCGATTTGTATGAACCTTCCACCGGTCTTATGCTCAAACTCCGCCAATAGTTTTTCAAGTTCTGGCAACAGTTCATTTTCTAGCAGTTTTTTAATATTGTCTGCATAGCTATAAGCAACAGACTGATCAGAAACTTTCAGTTCCAAAAAGACTTTATGGATGAGATACCCAGGCGAAGAAGTCATTATATATTACCTTGTGTTCAACATTTCCAGAAAGTCATATGCCCATTCTAAAGCCTGTTCATTTTGCACCTCCTCTTTTACATATATTTCCAAAAATCTAATTAATTTTTCCAGATCCTGCCCCTGATGGATACTCCAGTTAAGGAAAATTTGCATACGTCCAAAAACTTCATTAGATTCTTCAGAAGGCATTTTTCCCTGACATTTTAATAAAACAAAAAACATCTTAATGCTATCTGAAACGAAAGGCTCAAACGATTTATCCATTTCCCCCTCTTCTAGCAAACCAAGCAATATGTCAAAAAACTTCATGTAAGATTCATTGACCAATTCATTTTGCTCCCCACTTAAGAATAATTTAGGACCTTCTTTCACCTTATTCCAAAAACTTGTAAAACTAATGAATGCTTCGTGGCGATGTAAAACTTTAGGCGCATTCCTAAAGTCATATTTTTCAACCTCCGTTACCCCTTGCTCAATACATCCTCTTTCCTCAGGCTTTTCAGTTAAAGGAATTTCTATTGCCCCTTCGGCACTCCTACAAACACCACTAATTTGAGCAAATACCCTTACCTGAATAAGATCATTACCTCTAAAACGAGAGATGTCCAAATTTAAGTGCGGTTCATTAGTTTCAAAACTTTCCAGCTGCCGATCGTTACCATCCAATACAATCCACTTATAAAGAGAAGCCTCTTCCAAAAGTCCAAAAACGGATAAATATGTTCGGTTGTCTTTTATGGAATACTCTAGACCAACATTAGGCTTTTTAAATACCTTAAGCCTTAAAACCTGTTTCCTATCTGCTATTACGGCAACCTCAAGAGCAGTTTTATCACCCCACGTAACCTGAGCAGGATCAAAAACATAACCAGATTCATACCATACAACTCCATTCCCCGATAATACCATACCTTCTGGTACATTTTTAAAAGGAACACTTTTGTCATCTTCGCAGAATTCATGCTTATCTATTGAAATCTCAGGAACCTCAGGTGCTTTTACTACCAAATAAGCTTCAACGTCAAGACCATTTACCGTAAAGCGAATATGGGGACCGATCCATTTATTAGGAAAGTTGGAAGGGTCCACACTTATCTTTTTCTGTACATTGTCTACTGAAATGTTTGAGATATTCTCTTTAAGCTGAACTTGCCCATTTGAGTCAAAATTGATAGTTTGCTGTTGTGTCCCTAGAATTATTTCTTGCTGCATTTCCAAGTATACCTCTTGAAAAACAATTTGTCCCTTTTCAGTAGTAGCGCAGCCATGTTCATTAATAGTTAGCTCAACATTTAGTTCATTGTTGACAGCACCCAATTGACGATATGAGATTGTTGGCCTTTTTTCTGTAGAAGTAATCTCTCCAAGCTCCCACAGGTAATCTGCATTTTCATAAACAGGACTTGACGCAACCTCTATATCTGTTCCTGCAACTGGATTTACTGGCAACTCCAATTTAAATTGTGGCAATGGATAAACAGTCAATTTTTCGTTTACCGGCTGCCCGTTTACCTTAAAGGAAATAGGTTCCCTTAATTTATCCTCAGGAAAAGCATCCCAGTTGAATGTAAGCACCCCATCCTTTATTTTATAATCATCAACTCCTTCTGGGACAATTTCCCCGTTAGAAGGGTTCACATCTACCATTATCCCCACTTCGCTACCATAACATAAAACATTAGGTTTCAACTCCAATGACACGTCGTTAAAATAAACATCAAGTTCTTTAGTATTCAAACATCCACTTTTTTCTCCCTGGACCGTGAGTTTAACTGAAAGACTTCCCTCTTCACCTAATTTAAGTTTATCAAAGGGAACTGATACCCGCCCCCCTTCAGCCTTTACCTCATGCCCGAAATCCCAGATAAGGGTCAACTTATCAGCATCATAATCAGAAAGCCCTTCAGCCATCACCTTCAAATCTGACCCTACTATGGCTTGTTCTACTTTTATCTTAACATCGGGAAGTTTATACACTGTTAAAGTTGCATCTACACTTTTCCCGTTTACAGTAAAAGAAACAGGGGTTCCTAAACGGTCTTCAGGGAAGGTTTTGGGGTCAATTTTAAGATTGTTTTTTTCAATAACAACACCATTCAGTCCACCCTCCGGCTTCACATTTCCATCTGAAGGATATACCTCAAAGCTGATTTCCTGCTCATTATCACTTCCCAAACAGTAGATATGTCGATCAAGAATCAGGTGAGCAAAGTCAATAGTAGCCTCCTTCCGATAACTGCACCCCATCTCTTCCTGATAAACAACAAGGGCCGCTCTTAGAGAAAAATTCTCATCCAGTTTTAATCTCTCGAAAGGTACAACAACATCCACTCCTGTCTGAGTTATTTCACCAAAGTTCCAAACAAAGATTAAACCAGCAATATTATAATCTGATCCCAACTCGGCTTTTACCTTCAATGCTTTGCCCACTACCGCCTGTTCTAACTTTATCTCAAAGTCAGGAAGCTTATACACTACTAAAATAGCATCTACATTTTGCCCATTTACAGTAAAAGAAACAGGTTCTCCTAAACGGTCTTCAGGAAATACATCAGAGTCAATTTTAAGACTGTTTCCTTCAATAACCACACCATCCAGTTCACCCTGTGGCCTTACGTCTCCATCTAAAGGATATACATCAAAGGTAATTTCCCGCTCATCATCTCCACCCAGACAATACACATTGCGGTCAAAACTAAGGTGAGGCTTTGGTTCAGGCAGCTGGAAAACAAAGTTTACAGGCATGCCTTCTGAACAGCATCTCCATGGCACCATAAAATCGGCAACAACCACACCGTCCTTATTATAAACCAAGATAAAAGTTCCCCCACGAGAAACCCCAGCATGATGCTCTGCACCAGGATTGTTTTTTATAAAGGATAAAAAATTGAGTTGAGACAAAGCTTTTTGTTCACGCTTCTCTACTTCCGTGGCAAGGACGCCCAAAGTTTCCATTGAGCAGCCAACGGTAAGGTAATATGAAACTTTCGCCCTCAGGTAACTTTTCTCTGCTTCTGAAATTTCTGAGGTTTCTGCCAGCGCTAAAAAACTAGAAAGCTCATCATTTATTGACTGTAGCTTATCTCCATAAGCTTTTAAATCTATATCAGTTAAATTTTTCAGCTTTTCGGAAACATAGGTTTTAAGAGCTTCCAAAACATCTACTATAGCCAAAGCAGCATTAATTACCCTCCGTTCCTCTTTAGAAAGTCCACTAAAATATTTGTTGTAAATATCAGAGTTTAACAACTCTCTTACATTAGAACTTTCCTTTACAACCTGTCTAATAGACCCTAGTTGATTTTCCTTTAATCTAGAAACTAATACATTTTTATCCGAAAAATCCAAAACACCCTCTCCCTCTTCATGACCTTCCTGTCGTATAAGTTTTTCGGAAGCAATTTTAAAGTCCTTAGTAGTGCTTCCAACAAACTCCTGCCCACCATCTCTAACAGCTCCAATATTTTTTAGATCCTTTTCTAACACATTGACACTATCAATGCTACGTCTTGGGTATTCCTCAAAACGAGCATCCGCCATAGGAATCGTAAATATTGGTTTTTTATAGTCAATTAAACCACCCCCTCCTTCTTCGTCTTCTTCTTTATCGCCTTCCTCAATATCTTCTTTCACGTTCAATTGAATTTCATCAAAGAAGTTGATAGCGTTATCCAAGATACATTTAATATCTTTTTTCCAAAGGCTAAAGCTTAACTCAAGATCTCCAAAATAGCTTTTGAAGTCATCTGTATTAATATCAGATATACTGGAAGCTTCTAATGCCAACGGCTTTACATCGAAATCTAGGTTATAGTCTTTAACCTGCTGGCGAATCGTTACCAATACCTCATCTAAGCTTTTACCCTGATGACCTTCAATCCTGAAAAAATCATATGGATCAAGGTCATATTCAAGAGGGGCATTCCCTGGGTCTCCTTCTGGATAAGTATCTCGATAATAGGAGTAGACCTCATACTGCTCATTATGACGGGTTTTAGAAAAGTTCCAATGTTCGCGCAATAAGTCGCCATAGTCACTAACTAAAAGGTTGTAATAAAAAGGGATTGCCCTATCACCTAGTTTTCCCCGCAGTTGCGAAGGGGTTATCCTAACATCAGACCCACCTAATCCTCCCAGATCAACTTCATTTCGCTGCACAGGTCTATGAAAAGGAGGAATTTTCTGGTCTAGGTTAAAGTCAATTCGCACATTGTCAATTAAATTAATAGATGGTATCTTGTTAATTAGGATTCCCCTCTGCAAATTCTCCCGAAGAGTCGCTCTTTCAGTTCCCTTCAATGTACTGAAACTAAACAACTGCAACTGTAGCCTTAACCTTTTTACAAGGCTTTTACACTTGTTATACCGTTGAACAGAATCAGTAGTTGGAGCAGGGTAAAACCTATGACGATAATCATAAGAATCTAATTCATTGGACATTTTACCTAAAAGCAGATGTTTCGGAAATGCATCAACAGAAGGAAGAGAAACAGGAAGTAGCTCACGAGCAAGTGCCTTTATTTCATGAAATGTATCTATAATATCCTTTACATAATCATAAAAGTATTGAAAACCATAATTTGCTTCTATTTCTTCCTTAATCTTCAGCAAATTTACATCATGACCTTCTCGGAAACGTTCCAAAACTACTCTTACCTCTTGAGACAACTTACCCAAAATATCTTCATTTACAACCTCTTCATAAGCTTTCCTCAACTTTCCTTCTACATGTGCTTCTTCACCGGAACCCAAAGACGAAAAGCTCACCCTCTTCAGGCGAATTTTATTTAATTCATGAATAGTTGGATCATTACGAAAATCATCGTGATGAACAGAACTGATGATTTTATCAATTCCTTCTTTACAAACAAGAATTTTAAGGTTAGCGACCTGCTCTGTTCCTTGATTATCGCAATTTATACCTGCACATAAATCTGGATCTCTACCATAACTCTCTAAGTACAGCACAGCTATAAAATCACTCCATTGTGACTGAACTAATTGTTCGTCATTATTTTGTCTTTTATCTTCAGGAATAAGCTCAAACAGTTCAAGATCTTTAAACTTGGGATATCTAGCCTTATCATCATCGAAAGGCCTGTAATAAGAGAACTCAAGTTCTGAAACTAAACCTTTATCATCTTTCAGAACAATAAGATCGCCATCAGTAGTAATACCAACACCTTGCTTGAGCTTTATTGTATCATTTCCTGACCAGTATATTTCAAATCCATTAACAATTCCCACACCATGTAAAAATACCCGTGACTGTCTATCTTGGCTTTCAAAAAAAGCTATAGATTCATTAAGCTGTTTATCGGTTAGTACCTGGTCTTGTTTGTAGGTACGGTAAGTTCCAGATGAAAAAATCTTTTGACTCATGACAAAAATATTTCTTTATTTACAATGTGGTTCTTCCAAGGACAATCCTGCCCTTTAGTTCAACATCTTCACTAGTACAGTCTATTAACCTACCAGAAGGATAAATTGAATGTAAACCATTTAATGCGCAGATGAGCGCTTTTACATTTTCTTGATAATCCGACTTTTCTTGTTTTTTATGAACGTAAGCCTTAGCATTTAAAAATTCCTGATAGGCGGATTCAAATTTCAATAATGGATTGGTCTCCTTATTGCAACCATCAGGCACGTCATAACCTTCACTATCTGACACTTCAGGTTCTGTATTTTCACGATACCCCGGCCAGCAAATTTTTGCCAAAATATGCGAAGGCAGCTCTTCTCTAATAAGGTTCTCCATAAACCTCCTAAACTCTTGATCTGCAAACCTGTAAGCAAACCCAGGTAAAATAATACTTACTCTAAAAGAATAAGGATCGGTGCTGTTGCAGTCATCTGAACATATAGGCAGAAACATGTCTTCTGTAGCTTCTTCTTTTTCAGGCAACAGCAGAATATGCTCCAGTAAATAAATGCCTTCATCCGTAAAATCTTTCTTCATAAAAAGGATCAGATCCTTTGCTGCTTCTAAAGCCATTAGCCTATCGGAATGGTTTCGAAACTGCCGCGCAATAATGTAATCTGGGTTTCTTCCATCAGGGTCAACAATATTGAAACTAAACGTTTTCGAAGTAGCTGACTTTCTCACCTGAAAGTTTTCTACCTCAAAGACCTCTTCTGTCTTCTTTTCCAGGTAGTGCTCTACTACTCTTTCATCAGACTCCACAATCTGGCGTATCGCAAAAAAAAGCTCCTCAGTCGCAGCTTCGGCATTAGGGTATCCTTTAGTTGCAGAAAGCATGATCCGGTTTTTCTTGTCCCTAATTCGCCAACGGTATTCTCTCTTGTCTACACTGTTCTTATAGAAATAAACCTGTATAAAAGAGGTAGCAAAGCTTCTTCTGTTAATACAGTTTATACCAGCCAAACCAGCAACCCTTTTTACAAACCCAGAAACATTTTCTGAATTCCAAAGCTTGCCAGGAGGCTGTTCATAATAGTTAAAGGCACTGCCCCTATCGCGACTCATTACATCATAACCTGACAAAAAGCGCTGTTTGTTATATAAAAGTAGGTCGTCTGCACTATCACCATAGAGCTTTTTCATGGCAAAAGCATAGTTCCCAAAGTTCTCAGCAAACCGGGCTATAAGATGATCAAGAATCTGGTTCCGCCTTTCTGTGGTATTGTCAAGTTCATAAAAAAGACGCCTTCCTAGCTCATCGTCATCGTCTGGATAATCTACAATCTCCTCTACCCCCTTGATGTCCTTGATCAATTGAGTAAAATACGTATAGCCGGTTTCTTGACCTGATGAATCCTTCCCCACAGAAAGCACTGACTTTACCTTTTCCAGGTGTTTAAAATAAGAAGCCAGCACTTGGTCAAAAAACAAAAGATAGGACTTCAGTTGTTTCGCTTTTTGTAGCCGTGCTTTACCTACCCGTGCTGGCAAACCTTTATCACTAACACCGTATACTTCAGGCAGATCATGTTGAATAGAACTGTAAGCACTTAGGTCAAATTTTTCACCTTCGGGAATTTTAAAGGCTAAATCTTCTGGCAAAACTTTGTTTCGTTCTGATTTTCTTCGCAAAATCCTCCTTTTTACACGCTCCACACTTTTTTGATTAAGGTGCAGCGGCAATACTCCTTTGAAAAGGTTAAAAATGGTCTTATCGCATAAAACTGGCTTTTCTCCCGCCGGTATTGGCAACACCCAGCGATCTGGGTTTTCCCCTCCATCGCACCTACCAACAGATATCTCTTTTATAACCTTGACACCATCAACTTCCATAATTAAACTAATGATGTCCGAAAGCCTTACCTCCGTCTTCAATTCTGCCCTGCTAACTTCTTTCGTATCCAAAAAGCCATTCACTGGCGGAGGGCCATCAAAAATATCCTCTGTAGCATACCCTTTTTCTACCATTTCCGCCAATGAATAAAACCGAAAAGAAGGATTTAAATAATCCTCTAAAGCCAAATAGATGTTGGCATAGACCTCTTCCTCATGAGCTTCAGGAAGCAACTCTATATTGGCACAGACCTGAACAGGGAAAGAAGCTACCTTTTCTACTTTTAAAAGATCTTCACATAGATTTCTGTTCTGATGATAAACCTTAAAGACATTTGCTTTGACCTCCTCAAAATCTACGTTCTCATGCACATCTAAAAGAAACTTATAAAACCCCTGCACCTTGACTTCTTCAATACGGTGCTCAGAAGTCCCTTCAAATGCCTTTTTATTATAGGCTAACTTGTTGTTCTTGGTATCTGCATATAACACAACCTCTTCTTTACTTACCCAGCAGTTCCTCACCCCATCTATCCTGTCAATTATCAATTTTCGGTAATCAAGAGCGGTAACAGGCGCAGAAGGCAGCATTTCTTCGGCATTAAAAAATTGTCCCTCTATGCTAGTTTTACCACCTAAAATATCTTGCATAGGCAAACTAGCACGATTCGCAAGATCGGTAATTGCATAGCACAAGACCTCAAGCATAGTAATTCCTGGATCATGGGTGTTATAATCCGTCCATAGCTTGCTTCCGAATTTTTCTATGTACGCAATCCCTTCACGACGAAGGTACTCAAAGTCCAAATCATCGTTAGATGATACGTTTTTAGGTATTGTACTATATTGTTTAGCAAAAGGCATTTCAAAAAAAATTTATTTGCAGGTTATTCAACCAAATCAACCGAATGTCGATCAGCAGGAACTAAAATAGCTTTAGGGTTTGAGTCCTGCACAAAACCTGAAGACACTTTATCGAACTCCCCACCTGATCCCTTTACCTGTATTTCAACATCTCTTAAATAATCAACATATTCCAGGCCTTCAAGGAAATGTATCAATAAGCTTTTATGTAAAGAATTCCCAAATTCAGGGAGCGTTTCCTTTTCATAAGCCCAAGGAGCCAAAAACCGGTTAATTTCTTGGCGAATTTCCTGCCTGTAATAATTTTCCTCATAACCAGCTTTAAATTTTACTTTCAGCTTCACCTTTACCTCTCGATACAATGGGTTTAGTACTTTTACACGGACATGAAAAGAGCTGCGTGCGCTAACAAAATCTTGTATTTGGTCACGCACAGCTTGACTCACCCGTGGCTGAAACATATCATAAACCTTCTGGTTTACAGTATCAGGGATAACTACAATTTCTATATATCCCGGAGACTGATAATTGTCTCCAGAAGTATGGTTCAGGCACTTCACTTTATATATTCGAGGAAAGTTCTCTAAAACCATATGTTCATAATCCCATAAAGACACAGTCCTATTTTTATGCCTGAGCCGTTCGCTCACACGCCTATAAAAACTTAGGTCTGCTTCAGGCAAGCGACCTCCAAACGAAGGAAAAGGCTGAGCAATTCCTTTAAAAGCGCTTACACGCCGAGTTAGATTAGAAATGGTTTCTTCAGAAAGCCCATGTTCTAAATGACCAGTGTTATTACCATTATCTTCAAATTTGGCTTCAACAACTTGTGCCTTAACATCTACGAATTCACATACGGCATCGTAAGATATTTTCTTTTTTCTGGCACGTAACCAATGATACCCAGTAGGCAACACCGTATTGGCAACGTCTGCCCCCACAGGGAGAACGCATCTAAATATACCACTTTGCAAAAAGTTGTTGGTTTGATCTTTAAGAATGCTTTCCGGCGGAAGCTCTCTCCAAACATTTTTACTTAAAAAAGCCCACTCGACACGTTCGCCTGCCGACCTATCTACAGACAATGGGTTTTCGCTTCCTTCTGTCAACTGAAACAAAAGTGATATCTGCTGCCGTGGACTGGCATTTTCCAAACCTATATAAAGCTCCCCTCCATAATCATAATCCGGCAATAAATTAAAGCTACTCTCTTCTTGACTTGTTCTAGGAAACTTCTGCACATAGCCAAAAGGCAATTCATGAAAAAAAAGCGCCTTGCCATCATTGCCTTCGTTAAGATCGACAGTTAAAGTAGCTTTATACGACAAACTGATATTTTCAGCAAGCGGCGTATATGGCTCATTAGGCAGTTTGTCCCCGCACCCTAGGTTAATCGCTTTTTGGGTGTATATTCTGGGGTATATTTCATGCAAAAAAGTTTCAGTAAGTTTTACCTTTAAATCTTTATCAAGTCCTGTAGTAAATTCATAGTTAAAATGTGAGCCCTGAAAAAGCAGGTGTTTATCATTGCTTGCCCCTGCCTCAGTAAACGTAAAATAAGAACTCCCTTCCACACCTGCATCATACGCCTCATAAAGTTTTTTAAAATCATCAGGCAGGTTTACCCAATCCATTTCCACCGTGATACTTTCAGGGTTCTTTTGCAGTGCTTCGGCATAAGAAACCTGAAAATATCCTCCTTTTACAGGCCTTGGCGTAAAAGGGAAAAATGGCCTCTGAGGATCTAATGGGCCAAAACTATTTTCTAACTGGACATTCCTTACATCATCCACCTTCACTTCAATCTCAAAAGAGGAAAAAATAGCTTTACTCATTTTTGAATAAAAAGCATAGCCAGTATCGCCACTTACATCAACATTAACCCTTATTACAGGTTCATGCACTCTATAGGATCCTTCATGCAAGTCATTGTTAAAGGGAACTATTGCAGGCTCATCTTCATTAAGGCGAATAGTTAAAGTCAAGGTTCTTTCAGCAATGCTTGAAACTATTCCTCCTGTAGGTTTATACCACCCGTCCTCCCCAGTCAATGTTACTGAAAACAATTCCCCAATTGCACCATCTATTTCAACATCCTTATCAAAAGAAAAAGACACTTCGATCTTCCGCTCTCCCTCTGCCAACCTCAACATGTGCGATGATAGAGAAAAGCCCAGTTTGGCAGAAAGTGAAGCTTGTTTTCTGAAAGGCCTCCAACTTTTTGAACCATCCAAAAATTCTTCTCCCAAACCGTCTTTACTATTAACCACAGGTGCTGCGCCTAAATATCCCGGTTGGTTGTTTGTTGCCTCTTGATGGTAAATGCTTTTTAAGTGAGATATTTTGGCAGTATTAACAACAACCTCTTCTGTGGTTTTATAAATGAGTTTTTTCCCATCGAGGTCTTTACCTGCGTCCAAAGATGTTCCCTGAGGAACTCTGCCTTCAGAGAAATTTTTAGCCAATTCAAACAGCACATAAACATGGTCAGACCTTAAAGGCTTTTTCTCTATATGCAGAATATTTTGATAATAAAAATCTAGGTGTCGCTTAGTAAGTCCATTGAACCTTTTCTGACTTTTTTGAATAAGCTTTAAAAAAACAACATAGAGGGTAAGGTGGGGCGTCAGATTATGTTCTTGTTCTGCATTTCTTAAAAAAGCAGCAATTGAATCTTTAATATCTTCAAGGTCGGTTTCTTTATAACCTTCCTCAGGAAATAAGTTAAAGAAGTCACGCCAGTTATTTCTTCCTATACCGGAAGGATCTTTTTCCGGAAATTTAACATAATCAGCAAACTTGAATGCAAACAAAACCCAGTCGCTCAAGTCAAAATCAATCAAGTTTAATTGATCAGACATAAGTTTACCACGCACACGCATTTGCTGGTCAGTGCCTTCTCTTTTTAAAACATTTAATATTTTATTACAGTCTATACTCATTGACTTGTTTAAACATTTGTCCCTTCTTCTTTATAGAAAGGGAATACCATATTACTTCGAGAGTTTGTAGACCTAATACGATAATTAACCTGGATCAAAATTTCGCCACGCTGTTCATCTCCCCAATAAATGTCAATTTTTTCTACATCAATTCTCGGTTCATGATATAAAATAGCCGTTTTAATAAGTTCTGACACTTGGGTTCTGACACTTAAGGTAAGGCTTTCATACATTAGGGCCTCTAAATTGCATCCATAATCGGGCTGCATCACCCTTTCACCCAAACGAGTGGACAAAAGTATATGCAAACTCTCCCTAATATCATCCTCCGCTGTGGAGATTTTCACTTCTCCTTTCACCCTGTTAAATTCTGGGGGAAACCCCCACCCTTTTCCTAAAAAACCTTTTTTATCCATTATCCAATTAAAACAGTAGGTTCGCCAATAGTAATTGTACCACCATGAGCAGTTGTATCGCCCATTCTAGCAGCAGGCATGCCACCAATGAAAACTGTTGCTGAACCAGCCACTATAGAATCAGGCGGGCCAGTGCATACAGCCATATCGCCTACTCGTGCTGCCGGCATACCGCCAATTAATACAGTAACTTCACCAGGAGGCATAATTGGCCCTCCTACATGGGCCGATGCATCTACCATAGGGCAAACATGCATGTCATTTATTCTAGCAGCAGGCATTCCCATATTTTTAATTTATTTGTACCAAAGATCCTTTTACAACAGCAATAGCACTGCTTGTCAATTCAGCGCCACCACCCCCATCTGCGACAAACTTAGCATTGGCGTAAGCCGAAACATTCATCCCTTCAATATTGACATCTCCTCCAGCTTTTATATTAATGTCTCCATTGGACTCTAGACTGATCCCAGCATTATCCAGCACTAATTTATTTCCATTACTATCTTCTAAAAAAATAGCACCTTCCTCGTCAGAGATTTCAATTTTATTACCATCAGGTGTTTTTAATACCATACATTTCTTCTCATCGTCTAGATAAAACTGAAGACCTTCCCTTGTAACAATACCTTTCAAGTGGTTCTCATCAGAAGCCTCAATAGGCGAAGGCCGTCCATTACTGTGCAACATCCCCAGGATTATTGCATCATCAGGATCTCCATTGATAAAACCTATGACCACCTCATCTTCAAGTTCAGGCCTGAAACACAGCCCTCTCCCATTTCCAGCATCTGCCATTGCTTGCCTACACCATATCCCCTGTTCCTGGTTATCTATAATTGGCAGTTTCACCAAAACCCTTTCTTCGCCATCAGGATCCCCTTCTAATTGAGACACTACACCAATTTGCAAACCATGTACACCAGTATTTAACCCAGAAGCGGGAAGGTCATTAACAGAAGAGGCATTGGTTTCAGCAAACCATTCCGGGCTTAACCCAAATTGAGCATCTGCTGTCCAGTTCCCTTCTACTATTTGATGCGTAACGCCAGAAATAAAAGCCTTGCCATTAAATCGATCCCCTACGCCTTCAAGCAAAAGCTGTACACCTGGTTTTACTGAAGGGATTCCCTGCAAGCGTACACGCCCCCTGCTTTTGGCCATTTGATGCATGGCCATCTTAGCTTCTGCCCAATTTTGCAACTCGGCATCTCCCTTGGCACCACCATGGGCTACCTCTAAGGAATCGTCACCAAAAATAGCAGCAAGCTCAGAAGATGATAAGTTTCCATTAGTCTCAAATGCCAACGTATCCACATCAGCTTCTAACAAATTTTGTTCAACGTGACTCCATGAACGCGCTACTACGTTAGAAACTTGGTTTCGAGCATCAATTTCACCATCGAATTCAAGCATTGTAGCACCAAAAGAAACAGTTTCTACCGGTTCTTCATCAAAATCGGGCTTAGACAAAGTTATTTTTCCATCGTCCACCAAGCATATAAAACCATTTGCCTGCGCCCTTAACATCAAATAATCCCAATCAGAAACACGGTACTGTACCCTTTCAAGGTGGTTCACCTCTGTAGCCTCTACCGACATATCTAAATCGTAAGCAGAAATGAGTTCTTCCATTATTTCCGCATCAGACATCTCATAAAAAAACCGGCTTTTTCTCCTTAAAGTCATCTTCACAGCTTCATCTTTTGCTTCTAACAAGAGATAGGAGTTATTTGACCTGATCTTAACATGATGACGAACCAAAATGCCCTTAAAAATAGTTTCTTCATCAGAGTGATAGCCAGCCTTGATTTCAATTTTATTTCCAGGCACAAATAAGCCACCACTGCTATGTTCAAAGTCCTGACTAGCCGGATCACCATCTATAATGGCCAGTTTAGCAAAAGGTATCCTGTTTACTTCTTTAGAAATCATAATACTTTTGACCGGTATTGTGCCAGGAACTTCATTTCCGTCAATCAATATCCTATAGGTGACAAAACCTGTGCCGCTGTTATTCATTTACTTCTGCTTTTGCAAAGGTGGAAAAATCAATTCTGTACCAGTTTCTAAGCGCCTGAAGTTTACAAGACCATTAAACTTGGCTACTTCCAGATAATATTTTGAGTCTCCATAAATTTCTTTCGTGAGCAATGGCAAGGTGTCCCCTTCCCTGACGATCCTATGGTGGGTAAGATCAGGAGATTGTCTATTTTCCATTGCAGCTCTTAGATCCTGTTCTACAAAGCCCACCATCTTTGTTCTGGCCAGTGCCCGAATCGGTGTTCCATCAGGTTTAAAAAGCTTGAATTCAATGCTCATCTCCTTCATCTGACACTTAAACAGCAAAACACCCCAAGAGATGAGCAAGTAGTATGGCTTATGGGTTTCCCCATCATACTTATTTAGAACTTCTTTAAACTTTTCAATATCGCCAATTACACCATCCTCCCTACTTTCATATCCTTTAATTGTCCCCGTACGATCAAATAGGAAGTCCAAGTCCAAGGTCTGAGGTAAAATTTTATTAAACTTAGTAGCAACAGCACTAGTCCCTGGCGCTTGATCTTCGTTTTGCTCCGTTTTGAAGCTATAAACATACTTTTCCGGGTTAAGCAAAGTAGTAAATGTACCATCTTCCACAGGGTCATTATACTTTTCGTCCCGGTAAGCTTTAATTGTCAACTTTTCTAACTTTCCTCCACTCATCTTACCGTTCTTTATTTTGCTGTAGCACTTCCATTACCTGCTCAATGCATTCTCTAATAATTTCCTGTTTTTCTTTCGCTGATACTTTATCAGCAACCTTTGCTTTCTTTTCTTCCCCGTCAGCAATTATTTTGATATGAAGTTCCCTAATTTCTATCGGCATTATTTAATCACGTTAAAATAGTTATAGGAAAGCTCAATGGATTCAATAACAATCTTACTTTCTTGGGCATTGAGGTCATCAACACTCCATTTAACCGGATACGCATGAAGCACATTCCATGACATCAGAGGTTCACCCTCCTCGTTAAGCAGTTCTACCAGAAGATCAGTAGGCTCAAAATCAAAATCTTCTACAGCCTTACGGCACCATTCAGTCAATTTTGAATTGGTCGTTAGCCCCCGTTTTAAAACCAAGTTTGGATACTGTTTTCGCACAGGAAGCGCATGCTGAAACCTGTTTTCACCACCTTCGGCAATATCCTCAGTCTGAACATCCACTGAAAGTCCAGATACTGATTGAAAACTAGCATCTTGAATTTTTCCGTCACCATCCTTATCAGCGTTATCAAAAACTACCCGGAAGTAAAAGCCCAAAGGATAGCCATCTGCCATAATCAGTCATTTTGAATGGTTAGTCCTTCATGGGCCAATTCAATAGATTCAATAGCCACTTCATTGTCATCACTTTTTAGGTCAGTACCCTCTATTTTCACGGGCCAGGCATTCTTTACTTTCCATACAACCACAGGCTCATGTTCTTCATTAAGCAGGTTAATGGTTAAGTCTCGTCGCTCTATTTTATTAAGACTGACGGTATTGAACCATTCAAAAAATCTATTATCTCCCTTAAATGTACCTTTTTTAAGAGTGATATTTGAATACTTCTGCATGCCAGGCATCTTAATGGTACTAAACTCAGGACTGTTCCCACTTCTATATTCTATTAGCTCAGTTTCAATCTCTAAACCGGAAACCTCGGTAAAGCCAACTTCTGTATCTCCTAGCTGTACCGAAAAATGAAATTTTGATAAAGGATAACTCATTATTAGTTAAGATTTTAAAGTGAAAAAATTAAGATTCCTGCATCATATGAGAAAAACGGAGGACAATAAACTCTGCCGGTCTGACTACAGCCATACCAATCTCCACAATCATTCTTCCTTCTAATATATCATGTGCAGTCATAGTCTGCCCTAATCCTACACGGACATAAAAAGCTTGGTCTGGTTTAGCTCCCGCCAAAGCACCTGCACGCCACTGTAAGGTGAGGAAGTTCTCTATCATGGCACGCACCCTAACCCAAGTATTAGCATCATTGGGTTCAAAAACAAATTGCTCTGTAGCTTTTTTTATGGACTCTTCTGCCATAATAAAAAACCTTCTGACAGGTATATAACGCCATTCATTGTCATTTCCTGCGAGTGTCCTTGCACCCCATACCATAGTTCCTTTACCAGTAAATGCACGGATAGCATTGACCGATTTTCCATCAGGGTCAATATTTAAGCTACCCTGTTCTTCATGGGTAATATTAATTGATGGCCCCTTTACTGCCGTCACGCTGACATTGGCTGGTGCTTTCCACACACCCCGATTATTATCCACTGCTGCATAAATGCCAGCCATGGCAGCACCAGGAGGAAGCACTATTCCTTTTTGTTTAATGGCATTGACTATATTTCTGTAAACAGGGTCAACTTCTAAAAGATTTTCTACTTTAATTTTGCGGAATTCCTGAAGCTCTGACAAAATATCTTGAACTAAAGATTCAAACTTCAATAGAACATCTTTGGGTACATCCGCATCATCTAAAGATGTAAAATTATAGGCATAAGGGTCAGCTTCAATATCAATTACTTCATCAAACACTTCAGAACTCTGTAGTAAAAGAGAATACCCTCCTCCGTCTTTAAAAATCGGATTTAATAATTTATTTAAAGAGTCAGGTTTTTCAGACGTGTCAGTACCGATGTTATATAAACCCTCAAAGCCATCCTTGTATTTACCTTCCTGAATTTTATCTATAACATCTGAGTTAATTTTATCAATTACTTTCCCTGAACCCTCAATTTCCTCAACAATTTCTTGGTTAAAAAAGGAATCAATTACTATATTCTGATTACCTGCTACTTTGTATTCACCCCCTACCACAGCATCATAACTAATATCAAAAGACAAAGTAGTTCTCAGCCATGGATAATAAGCAGCACCATATTTTAAATAGCTCGTCCCTATTCCTTCCCGAAAGTCTTTAACAGGGTCTACCGAAGGACTGGTTTCTTTATCACCGTTCTTAACATCGAGAATAGCGAAACGGTCTTGTAATTTATTACACTGTTTAAGCATGGCAGCATGCACTTCCCCTGACTCTGCTTTACTTAAATGTACAGTTTCTGGAATAACCAGCAAGGTTGGCCGGTCTTCTTTTTCCAAACTGGTCAAACCTGCTAAAAGGTCTTTTTTTTCAACATCACTTTTCTTATCATTAAAAGAACCTACAGAAACTATATAGCAGTCCCCACCTCCATTGGCATAAAACATCCTTACACAATCATACAGTAGGTTAATGCTGTTTACTTTAGCAGATTTTACCGTATAGTCGTTGTTCAGTTCAACCACAACCTCTGAAGGGTCAGGGCCACTACCAAAGAAAAAATCATATTCAAGAAGGGAGGAAATCTTTATAGGTTTGATAACCTCATCTTTGTGAAAATCATCACCGTCTACAAAAGCTTTCTGGGTATATCCGACAAATGCCGGAATAGCTGTTTCCACCTGTGCCACCGACGGGGGAAATTTGCTTACTTCTTCAATGTAGACACCAGGTGTTCTAAAAGTTGTTGCCATAATAAAAATGTTTATATGAAAATTTCAGAGTAATATTTGTTGTTGCTATATTTTATTCTTTTTGGCTCTGGGTTAGGCAGAAAAGCATTGCTTCCAGAAAGTTGTCCTTCAGTTAAATCAATGTACCCCCTAAGTGTTAGAGGTAAAGCTTCTTCTGAGGTATAGACCACTACTCCTTCTTGGTCAATGTATTTCCAGTAAGTCTTCCTGTTTTCAAAGTATACAGAAAAGTAAGGAACATCCTCCACAAAATAGCCTTCTTCATCAATTATATTCCCACCGTCAGAACTTGACCTTACGAATACTTCAATAATTCCATTAGCACTTAAATCAAATATATGATCTCCTTCTTCCTCCTCCTCAAGTATAGATTTTTCAAAAAGAAATGTGTCGCTGACTGCCTCTGAGTTTCCTAAAAATGCAGGGATAACTAGTTCAGTATTTATATGTAAAGATTTATTTGATATATATAGAATTCGACTATTGTCAATACCTAAATGTGTGTAATTGCCAAAATATGGGTCTTTAAAACGCACATTAAAAGTAAAAACCGAACTAGTATCTAAAGGGACAAAAGGTTTAAGATTATGCTCTTGGTCAACTTTTGCGGCAATAAAAAAACCCGTCCGTGTTTTACGAAAAACCATTTGGTGTCCAGCTAAAAACCTTTGAGTCCGGCTGTCTGGTTCTATATCCATAAAAGAAGACCACTGGTAGTATTTAAGCATCCGTTCCTTCTCCTGTTCATCCATATCAGCAAAAGGCTCATGGCCATTGTTCAGGTAAAAACCATGCAAAACTGAAAAGTCTAATATTTTACGGAAGGACGATGATGAAACCATATTAAAACTGCTTATAGGCTCGGTTTATATTAGAAATAAGATCACCCTCAGCACTGATACGTGGGCTTTCAATTTCAATCAAGCTTAGTTTGTAAAAGACAGCAGGAATTTGCTTTCCTCCGAACATGCCCCATATATAATTCAACTCTTCGAAACTTGGCGTAAACAACTCAACAGAAAACCGGAAATCCAAAATTTGCTCCATCAAGTTACCATCTCTTTCATACACAGAGTTTGCTTGGGTAAAGACCTTTTTGGACTGGAAAAACTCAACTACCTTAGAAATATTTCGGAGAGCTGTTTTATATGTACTCCTGTTGGCACAAACCATAAAAAACAGGTTTAGATTTACTTTCGGATGCCTATAGGTAGACTTGTCACCATCACTATCATTATTTGTGAAATTCTTAAGCGTTTTCTCTTCTTGAAGGTTTAATAAAGAAAGCACTACCTTGTCCTTAATTTCACTGGCACCCTCGCTATCTAGGCCAGCTATATTTTCAAGGATCACCGCTCCCTCTGCCTCGTCTTGAAAAAGGTAGTGGTCTAACTCTGTTTTGACTATTTCTAAAACCTCAAAAATCATAGTTTAAAAATTTAAACTAAAAAATCAGCATTCTATGAACAAGTGACACAAACCGCCACAGATAAACTAAGCCAACAAGTAAAATAAAAATCTTATTTCTAAGCTAAGAAAACTAAAAATGCCTATCTCTGTGATGCAAGCACCGTTACTCAAATATTATTTTTTCAGATTACAATACCAAATAATTGAGTGAATTTATAAATCAGAGACTTAGCAGATGTTCTTCTAACGGCATATAAGAAAACTCGGACACTTTCTAGAAGATAAAGAAAGGTGCGTGTACAGGTGCTATAAAGTGGGATCAGGCAAACCGTATTAAAAAACTGGACGCATTCACTCCCAAGGGAATGTCCTAAAAATTAAGCAACAGAAAAAAGCGATGGAAGGGAATAATCGAAAAATAGAAGGGGCAAAGATCGCTTGCGGTAGATCTTTGCCCTCAGTTCTTAATTTTTTGGCACGTTGGACAAAATTTCATTTAGGTTTATGCCCATGTGTGAAGCATAGTATACACATGCCCCGTTCACTATTAAAAGTGCTTGAGGAGATTCATGCTTCACATCGTATACTTCGGCAATTTTATTGGAAATATCTCTAAACGATATCAAATCTAAATAGTAAGGCACAACACCTTTCGCTTCATCCTTTTTCCAGTTTCTTTCCAGTCTATTCAAAGCTGTGTCACTTATCGAACACCTTGTACTATGCTTAAAGATAAGTACCGGTTGCTCTTTAGATACCTCATTAATTTTATCAAGGGTACCCGCATCTTTTAGTTCTTCCCATTCCATATTAATACCAGATTTCGCTTTCTCTTTTATCGTACTTTGGCTTTTTCTGTTTCTTCTTCATGTAATTAGGCTGATCCGAATGCTTATTGTTCTTTCCATGTTTCTTAAGCATTCTCCTTCTATAACGTTCTTTTGCCGTATAAGAGTTTTTAACCTTTCCTCCTCTATAAACAGAGCTCGGATGCATACCCTTTTTCCGCTTGGTAACTATGATGTCACCTTTGTAATTTGCAATTTTCTTGCTCTTCTTCCTTATCTTTTTAGCTCTTGCTTGTAGTCCCCTCACAAGAAGGTCTCCACTGGAGCTAGAAATCTGTCTGTTCTTTTTCTTTCTATGCTTAGCCCTTTTTGCTAAAAAATTACCACCTATATCTCCCCGGTTATTTGCAATGCGCTTATGCTCTTTGCGATCAACCCCTCTGACCAGCACCAAGCCGTCAGAGTTACGAGGTCCTTCCATACGAGACTCTGAAGGTCTAATATCTCCACTATAAGACCGCATCTGCTTTGACTTGCGCACCTTCTTGTTTCTATCTACCACTACACGCGTATCATGTCGAGGCCCTTTCATTTCTCGTTCTTGCACCCGTACCCGCGAACCGTCATTCTTCGGACCTTTCGAACGACTTTCCCGCACACGTACTCTTGAACCATCATTTTTCGGAGCCTTGGAGCGTTTTTCGCGTACACGAACCTTTGACCCATCATTTTTAGGGGCACTAGAACGGCTTTCTCGCTTACGCACTTTTGACCCTTTGTTTTTAGGGCCTTCCGAACGTGATTTTTTAACAGGTACAGATTTATCTACCTTCTGAGCATAGGCATCATTTAGATCTACTAAAAATAAACTAAATATAAAGATTACTACTATAGATAAATATCTCATTCACACTTTTGGTTAGATAGGCAAAATGTCCTCACTTAAAGACGTCTTTTGCGCTTCTTTCTGATTTTCTTAGGGTTTTTCTTATTAATCAAGCCAGTGCTTCTATCAACCCTTCCTCCTTTTTTTGCTTTACCTTTTCTCTTCCCTTTCAAATCGCCCTCTTCATCAAACATGTCCAGATCGGCAGCATTTGAATCATAGGCCGGGCAAGGGTAATTATTTTTACCACAAGAAGTTGAGGCAACCATAAAAAACATGGCAAGGACAAAAGTCAAACAAAAACTTTTACCTGAAAATATAGATTTTAACATACTCAAATTTACAAAATTTAACGCTATCGGCAAATTAATATTTTACCATTAAAAAACGGAATCTTAATATAACGGACTTATCAACCAAACTGTTATCACTTTTGGTCAAAATTCCAGCAAAGCCTTTATCTTATTTTGTATACGTTCTTTTGGCAAAAAGTTTTCCTCTAAAGGAGCAGCAAAAGGAACCGGGGTATCCAAGCTACCTTCGCGCATGACCGGCGCATCTAAATACTCAAAGCAGAACTCTGCAATATAAGCAGCAATTTCAGCACTTATGCTTCCAGTAAGGCAATCTTCATTAGCAACCAAAACTTTTCCCGTCTTCTTAACAGAGTCAATCACCGCTTCTTTATCCCAAGGAAGCAATGTCCTTAAGTCAATAATGTCAGCAGAAAGGCCTTCGATAGATTTTACCGCATCTACCACCCAATGCACACAAGCGCCATACGTTACAATGGTCAAATCACCACCTTCCTCCACCAGTCGAGCTTTGCCTATAGGCAAGGTATAATAATCGTCAGGAATGTCTCCGCTAATAGAACGATATAATTGCTTATGCTCAAAATATAAATAAGGGTTAGGATCTTCTATAGCAGCATTTAAAAGCCCTTTAGCGTCATATGGGTTGGACGGGAAAACAATTTTCAAACCTGGTGTATGGAAAAACCACGCCTCAGTTGATTGAGAGTGATATGGTCCTGCACCGACTCCAGCACCTGTAGGCATACGGACAACCACATCGGCATTTTGCCCCCATCGGTAATGAGATTTGGCAAGGTTGTTTACAATTTGATTGAAGCCAGAAGTAACAAAATCTGCAAATTGCATTTCCACTATGCTCTTATACCCACAAATAGAAAGGCCAAATCCGGTTCCGAGTATAGCTGATTCACAGAGTGGAGTATTGCGGATTCGGGACTTGCCAAATTTTTCTACAAAACCTTCGGTAACTTTGAAAACCCCTCCATACTCAGCCACATCTTGCCCCATCAGCACCAGATTATCATATTTCTCCATACTCTGCTTTATCGCATCAGATACGGCATCGACATACCTTTTTTTACTAACAGTGCTACTTTGAGGCTTCACCACTTTTTGGAAGTAAGGAGCATAAATATCACTCAGCTCTTCATGGTTATCTGCTCTAAGTACAGGCTCCTGAGCAGTTTCCCGCCAAGCTTTGTCAATTTCTTCTTTAATTTCATATCTTATATCAGAAACCTGCTTATAGTCCAGCACATTCTCTTCTGTCAAATACATCTCGTAGTTCTCAACCGGATCTTTCTTTGCCCACTGTTCAAATAGCTCTTCAGGCACATACTTTACGCCAGACGCCTCTTCATGTCCCCGCATCCTGAAAGTAACGGCTTCTATGAGCATTGGCCTCGGGTTATTGCGTATACTTGCTGCTATATTTTTAATCGTGTCATAGACTTCAAGAATATTATTTCCATCAATCTGTTTTGTATCGATTCCGTAAGCAGGCCCTTTTTCACAAAAAGTATGGCACCGATACTGCTCATTAATGGGGGTAGACAAGCCATAACCGTTATTCTCAACTAGAAAGATCACTGGCAAATCCCAAACCGCAGCCACATTGAGCGCCTCATGAAAATCACCTTCACTCGCACCTCCGTCTCCTGTAAATACCAAAGACACCTTTTGACCATTGCGCAGCTTATTGGCCAAAGCAATACCATCTGCTACCGCCAATTGTGGCCCTAAATGAGAAATCATACCTACAATATGGTGTTCTTTACTACCAAAGTGAAAAGACCTGTCTCTACCTTTGGTAAATCCTGATTTCTTTCCTTGAAATTGAGCAAACAAACGACTTAGGGGAATATCCCTACCGGTAAAAATGCCCAAATTCCTATGAAGCGGCAGTATATATTCATCAGGATCGAGGGCTGACACAACACCCGCTGAAATAGCCTCTTGCCCTATACCCGAAAACCACTTACTGACTTCTCCCTGACGTAGAAGCAGTAACATTTTCTCCTCAATCAACCTTGGTTTTAACAAGTTACGGTACAGTTTGACTAACACGTCATCAGAATATATCTTTCTGTTAAATTTCATAGCACATTTGATAAGCCTGCAAAAATAAACACTATGCCTTACATGACAAGACTATTAGGTTTTTTCCGTTGTACGCTTAATATACTTTAATTTTTTTTGTAATCTTACAATTTAATTAACTCTTACAACTAAGATATGATAAACTATAAGGAATTTACGCTGGACAATGGCTTACGAGTTTTAGTACATGAAGATCCTTCCACCCCCATTGCAGTGGTAAATATCCTTTACAATGTAGGGTCAAGAGATGAAGATGAGCAAAAAACTGGTTTTGCTCACCTTTTTGAACACCTAATGTTTGGTGGATCTGCCAATATCCCCTCTTATGATGAACCTTTACAAAAAGTTGGAGGGGAAAACAATGCATTTACTTCCCCCGATATTACCAACTATTACCTGACCCTACCTGCTGTTAACCTAGAAACAGCCTTTTGGTTAGAGTCAGACAGGATGATGAGCCTTTCCTTTGACCCTCATGTACTGGAGGTCCAAAGAAGCGTGGTCATTGAAGAGTTTAAACAAAGATATTTGAACCAACCATATGGAGATGCTTGGCTAAGGCTACGTCCACTTGCTTACAAAGTCCACCCTTACCAATGGGCTACTATCGGCAAAGAGATTTCGCATATAGAAAATGCTACTATGGAAGATGTAAAGTCATTTTTCCATAAATACTATATTCCTAATAATGCCATCATGGTAGTGGCAGGAGGGGTAAAGTTTGAAGAAGTACAAAGACTTTCTAAAAAATGGTTTGGTCCAATAGAAGCAGGCGAGCCGTACAACAGGTCTATACCACAAGAACCTACACAAAAAGAACTTAGACATGAAGAAGTTCATACCGATGTTCCTTTAAACGCACTTTTCCTAGCTTATCATGCCCCAGGAAAAATGTCTGACCTATACCAGACATCAGACCTACTGAGCGATGTTTTGGGCAGGGGAAAGTCTTCACGGCTATACAAGCAATTAGTTGACAAAAAAAATGTATTCAACTCAATCAACGCTTATACTACCGGCTCTTTGGATCCATCTTTATTAGTAATTAGTGGTAAGCTTAACAAAGGCGTATCATGTGAGGATGGTGCAGGTGAAATAAATGCTGTCATAGACAATTTACTAAAAGAAGGCGTAGAGGAAAATGAATTACAGAAGGTTAAAAATCAAGCAGAAGCCTCTTTGGTTTTTGAAGAGGTAGAGGTTTTGCACCGGGCCATGAATCTTGCTGTTGCCACATTAATGGGAGATCCAGACCTAGTAAATCAAGAAAGAGGCAAAATTGAAAAAGTTAGCACAGATGGCATTTTAAGTCTAGCAAAGAAAACATTGATAGATAATAATTGCTCAAGGTTATTTTATAAAAGCAAATAGTCCATTTTTTTAAATCAAAATATGAAAATTAGAGTCGGATTTGGATACGATGTACACCAATTAAGAGAAGGAATCGACTTTTGGTTAGGAGGCATTAAAATTCCCCATACACATGGTGCTTATGGGCATTCGGACGCAGATGTCCTGATACATGTAATATGTGATGCACTATTAGGTGCTGCTAACAAGCGGGACATAGGGTATCACTTCTCAGATAAAGACCCAAAATATAAAGGGATTGATAGCAAAATACTTCTTAAAGAAGTTGTAGCGCTGTTAAAAAATGATGGGTACTCAATCGGGAACATTGATTGCACTGTATGCCTTCAGCAGCCTAAGGTAAATCCTCATATACCAGAAATGAAGAAAGTATTGGCAGAGGTTATCAATCTTGAAGAAGAAGATATTTCTATCAAAGCCACCACCACCGAAAATCTGGGCTTTGTAGGAAGAGCGGAAGGTGTATCTGCCTATGCGGTGGCACTTATATCAAAAGATTAACTTAAAACCGCATTGTAGCACATTTTCATAATTTCAACCTGAACTATGCAATAGAACTTTCTATTACGTAGTTCAGGTTCATAACTTAGTATATCGCCTCATTAACCCTGTTTTCTAAATGCTATAGGGTCAGGAATATTATCTGGGTCTTTATTCACATAGCCAGAGGTACTAAAATTATCTCCATGCAATAAAAGCAAGCCTGCCACGTGCGGTGCTGCCATAGATGTACCGGAACTGTAAGAGTAAGTTCCGCCTGGCGATGTAGAAATAACCCTAACTCCCGGGGCACAATAATCTACAGGGCCTGTTCCGTAATTAGAAAAAGAAGCAAAATTATCGTTAACATCCATAGCGGAAACGGTATAAAGGAAAGGTCCATTCATGCGCTGAGGAGAATTAAGGCAAGCATAAGTACTACTGTTACCTGCGGCCATAGCCAGATAAATGCCTTTCTTGGTAGCATTATCAACGGAACGCTCTAAAGCTGGGGAAATACCTGCCCCTCCTAAACTAAAATTAATTACATCTCCACGATTAGCATTCTCCGTCACATACTCAACTCCCCTAATAATAGAAGATATACGCCCTTTCCCTTCAGCATTCATCACTTTGACTGCGACCACCGTCGCCCCTGCTGCTACACCCACTACCCCGATTTCATTATCTATAGCTGCAATCGTACCTGCAACGTGTGTCCCATGTCCATTATCATCATCAGGTGACGCACTACCGTTTATGAAAGAAATACTACGCTCCTTGTCAACATTCAAGTCGGGATGCGTAAGGTCAATACCTGTATCTAGTACCCAAGCCACTTTCCCTTTGCCCGATGCAAAGCCACCTACCCTTCTTATTCCCCATGGGGTAATTTGATTACTGGAAAGAGATGCTATTTCAACATCTTCTTGCTCAATAGAGATAATACGGTCAGGCTCCACTGATTCCACTTCAGGGTCTTTGCTTAACTCTTCGGCTTCCTCAGGTGTCATTTGTCCAACAAAGCCAGAGAAGTTATGCTGATATGTCAGAGAAGGCTTGGAACTCAATGGTCTTCTGCTCAAAAAACGGTTTACCCTGTCTTCTCGTCCAGTTCTTGCACCATTAGTATTTTCCTCTTTCAGCACTACGATATATTCGCCAGTACTATTGGCCATGTAAGACCTTCTCAACGATTCATCATCATCCACGTCAGGACAAAAATTCAGTTCTGTTCCGTAAGGATATGATTGAGAAGGCGATTCGACAGAAGGCTCTTCTGTCACTGGAGGAGAAGATGACGGTTTAGGAGGTTCGTCTCTTTTCTTACTACAAGACATCATATATAGCGATGCCACAGCTATTATTAGAAGCTTAAGTATAAACGGTTTCATGTGCTGGTTGGGTTAAACCTGAAACATGGAATAGATCTCTCTATTAGGCAGCAAAATACTTCAAATCAGTCGCATCGCACACCTTACATATTAACCATAGCGCTGTTATGCTTGGCGACCCAAAAGTGCTGATTTATTGATATTTTGCCCCATCATGAGGGAATCTATTGCATAATCCAGTTAAATTATAGCAACACAACAGCAGTTTTTTAAACGAAAGTTCATAAAAAAAGGCAGAAATTAAAATTCCTGCCTTCAATGCACAAATAAAGTGTTTTTTTATAAAATCATACCAGCACCCACTGTTTCATTGGTAAATTCATCTATCAAGATAATGCTACCGGTTAGGCGGTTTTTGTTATAGCTATCATACAACAAAGGAGCGGTAGTACGAATGACGATACGGCCAATATCATTAAGGCCAATCGTACAATCATCCTCGATCCTGTGTAAGGTATTAATATTAACTTTATATCTAACTTCCTTCACCACACACCTTGCTTCTTTAGTGGTGTGCTTGATGGCATATTTACCATTCACCTGAAGCTTTTTCTCGTTAAGCCAGCATATCATCAATTCAATATCCTGCCCTACCTTAGGCTGATTGGTTGGTTTAACGATCATGTCCCCCCTACCTACATCAATATCATCTTCAAGTGTCATCGTCACAGACATTGGAGGGTATGCTTCTTTTACAGGACCTTCATAAGTTTCAATACTCTTGATCTTACTGGTAAACCCACTTGGCAAGGCCATAACCTCATCACCAGGCTTGTAAACCCCGCCATCAATACGTCCTGCATAGCCACGGAAATCATGATACTCATCATTTTGAGGCCTTATAACCCACTGAACAGGGAACCTAGAATCAACATAGTTCAAATCACTACCTATGTTCACGTTCTCAAGAGTATAAAGTAAAGTACCACCTTGATACCAAGGCATGTTGATAGATTTCTCCACCACATTATCGCCATGGAGCGCACTAATAGGAATATATTGAATATCCGGCACAGACAATTTGGAAGAAAATTTAGAAAAGGTGTCCCTGATTTCGTTAAAAACCTCTTCCTTAAAATCAACCAAATCCATTTTATTGATACAAATCACCAAATGCTTGATCTGAAGCAAAGAAGCAATAAATGCATGTCTACATGTTTGCTCTACTACACCGTGCCTAGCATCTACAAGAATAATGGAAAGGTTTGCAGTAGAAGCCCCTGTAACCATGTTTCTAGTATACTGGATATGTCCAGGCGTATCAGCTATAATGAACTTCCTCTTAGGGGTCGCAAAGTACCTATAAGCAACATCAATGGTAATACCTTGCTCACGCTCAGACCTCAGTCCATCGGTAAGCAATGCGAGGTTAACATATCCGTCACCTCTTTGTTCGGAACTTTTTTCGATAGCCTCAAGCTGATCTTCAAAAATAGATTTGGAATCGTACAGCAACCTTCCGATCAAGGTACTTTTTCCATCATCAACACTTCCTGCGGTCGAAAACCTCAGGAGATCCATGTTAAGGTAAGTATTTTCTGTGGTATTAGTTGTCATCAGTAAATAATGTTATTTAACAGCTGGTTCTTAATTAGAAGTATCCCTGTTTTTTTCTATCTTCCATAGCCGCTTCTGAACGTTTGTCATCAGCCCTTGTTCCCCTTTCAGTCTGTCTGGCAGAAGCAACTTCGTTGATAATTTCCTCAATAGTAGAAGCCGAAGATTCAACAGCCCCAGTACAAGTCATATCACCTACAGTTCTGAACCGTACAGTGCGGGTCTCATAAAACTCATTTTTCATCAAGGTGATGTGCTCGCACTTAGCCAATAGAGATCCGTTACGATTAACCACTTCACGCTGATGGGTAAAGTAAATAGAAGGGATAGGAATATTTTCAAGGGCAATATACTGCCATACATCCATTTCTGTCCAGTTGCTCAAAGGGAAGACTCTGAAGTGCTCTCCAACATGCTTTCTCCCATTAAATAAATTCCATAGTTCTGGACGTTGGTTCTTAGGATCCCACTGGCCAAACTCATCACGGTGCGAGAAAAACCTCTCTTTAGCACGTGCTTTCTCTTCATCACGTCTTGCACCACCGAAAGCTGCATCAAATTTAAATTCCTCGAGCGCATCTAGCAAAGTGATTGTCTGAAGGGAGTTACGGCTAGGGTTAGGCCCCTTTTCTTCTACAGCACGTCCTTGGTCTATGGAGTCTTGCACATATCGTACAATAAGTTTTGCCCCGACTTCCTTTACAAGGTTATCTCTATAGTCCAACGTTTCAGGAAAGTTATGTCCTGTATCGATGTGAAGAAGCGGGAAAGGAATTTTCCCAGGCCAGAAAGCTTTTTGGGCTAGTTTTACCATTACGATGGAGTCTTTACCTCCTGAGAACAACAGCACAGGTTTTTCAAACTGTGCAGCAACTTCCCTCATGATAAATATTGCCTCTGATTCCAGCTGCTTTAAATGGGTAAGATTATAATTCACGGCAGTGTAAATTTATACTTTATATTCTGTTCGTTCTAAAACTTTTTCAAGAAGCGTATTTCTGCAGTCCTCCATTGAACACAGGTCAGTCCTGATTTCAACAGCAGGTTTTTGCGGTGCTTCAAATGGAGAATCTATACCAGTAAAGTCTTTAATTTCTCCTTTTCTAGCTTTTTCATAAAGCCCTTTTACGTCTCTTTGCTCACATACTTCCAAAGGAGCATTGATATATACTTCAAAAAAGTCTTGCTCACCAATAATGTTCTTTGCCATTATTCGGATTTCTTCCGTTGGGCTAATAAGTGAGCAAATAGTTATGACACCACAATTTAAGAATAATTTAGATGTTTCCGCAGCCCTCCTAATGTTTTCCATACGGTCAGCTTCACTAAAGCCCAAGTTGTTGTTTATGCCTGTACGAAGGTTATCCCCGTCGAGTAGCATAGTTAAAAAACCTTTGGCATGAAGGTCTTTTTCTAAAGCCCTGGCCAATGTGCTTTTTCCAGAACCAGAAAGGCCAACCATCCAAACAACTGCAGACTTTTGCTTTAACAGTGCCTCTTTCTTTTCCCGGCTAAGAACCGTATCAAATATCGGGTGAATATTGTCCAATTTTCAAATAGTAGTTTCAGAAGATGCAAAATTAGTATATTTTGCCGCAAATAATAAAAATTTACTAAAATTATCTATTTTTGACTTAAGCAAATAATTTGTTTATCAATAAATTAATATAAAATAATACAAAAACATGAATATTGAAATAATTAAGGACATTGCTATAAAAGCCGGCAACGAGATACTTAAGGTATATAATAATGAGAACCTTTTCAATGTAGTAGATATAAAATCGGATGATTCACCTTTGACCTTGGCCGACAAAGAATCGAATGCCGTCATAGAGTCAGAGCTAAAAAAACATTTTCCAGATATTCCAATACTATCAGAAGAAGGTAGAGATATTCCTTATGAAGAAAGGAAAAACTGGACAAAATTTTGGCTGGTAGATCCTTTGGACGGTACAAAGGAATTTATCAAAAGAAATGGCGAGTTTACAGTAAACATAGCATTAATATCTAAAAACAAGCCTCTTTTAGGAGTCATTTACAAACCTGTAAGCGAAGAGCTGTATTACGGATCCTTAGATGAAGGTGCTTTTAAAGAAGAGAAAGGGGAAAATACAAAACTAAAAACCAATACAAGGGTTAACAATTTAGTTGCTGTTGGCAGCCGGTCTCATGCATCTGAAGAAGAGAATGATGTATTGTCAAAATATGATGTAAAAGAAAAAGTATCCATAGGAAGCTCGTTAAAGTTTTGCCTGCTGGCAGAAGGCAAAGCCGATATATATTACCGTCATGGGCCAACTATGGAATGGGATACGGCTGCAGGACAGGCCATTTTGGAAAGCAGCGGGGGAACTATGTTAGATGCAAACAAAAAACCTTTTAGCTATAACAAGGAAGTTCTCCGTAATTCGTCTTTCCTATGCTTAAGCAATAAGGAACTGAACCAACTATGAGATTAAAAACGGAACTAGCAAGCATACTTATTCTTACAAGCTTATTTTTTATAAGTATTTTCAGTATTATATTTTACTATTATGCCCGTGCTGGATTTGTAGAGCAAGTTGAAAACCAACTTTCCTCTGTAGCTGAGCATAAAAAAACAGTAGTGGAGAGTTACCTACTAAACCGTCAAGGCGAATTTAGAACTCTCCACTCCCTCCCGGTTATATTAGAAAACCTCTATCAGTTTCATTTAACTGAAGAAGAAGAATATTTAGCTCAGGTAGAAGCTACCTTGGTTGAGTACGCAGCTTCAATGCCTCATGTAAAGGATGTCCACGCCCAAGATACCAATAGGGTAATTGTAGCTTCCAGCACACCGCATTATATAGGGAGTGCTTATACAAGCCCAAGGGTTAAAATATCAAGCCACGACTCAGAAAATTCTTACTTTATAGAAAAAAACGACACACTGATATTCCAGATCTCCACTCCGGTACACCATAAAAACAGACACATAGGTCGTTTGCTAATAGAGTTTTTTGCCCACGAAATTAAAGATATTGGTAAGGATTACTTTGGACTGGGGCAAACTGGAGAAACAGTCATTGCCGTAAGGAATGAAGAAGGAGAAATTATATATCTTTTTCCACCGAGGTTTGTTCCTGATGGGCAGTTTATTCCAGTAGACACCACTACCGACCAAGCAACACTAAGAGCTATGAAAGGGGAAGAGGCGTTTTTTGAGGAAATTTCTGATTACAGAAATGAAAGTGTGCTAGCCATAACCCATTATATGGACTACCCCGGCTGGGGACTCATTACCAAACTAGATACAGAAGAAGGACTTCGAACCGTCCATTTCATCAGGGATCTTACTATTTGGATTGCCATTATTTTTGCAATAATTTTCATTACCACTTCATATTTCCTATCTGATTATTTAGTTAAACCTATTGAAAAGATAACTTCTGCTGCGGTACGGATTTCTAAAGGAGACCTGAGCAAAAAAGTAAGCCTGCAAAGAAAGAACGAACTAGGCACGCTATCGAAGTCATTTAACATTATGACTGACAAGCTCATAGAAGCCCGTGAAGGACTGGAGGAAAAAATTGAAGAGCTAAACCGGTCAAACGATTCATTAAACCGGTTTGCATATATTGTCTCCCATGACTTAAAATCACCTTTGGCTTCTATAACAGCCTTATCGGATCTGCTCAAGGATGAGTATAAAGAGCAAATGGACGAACAGGGGCAAATAATGTTTGGCATGTTGCAGACCAAAGTTGAACACATGCAACAACTTATTGATGGCATACTTCAGTATTCTCGAATGGGAAACTGCATGGGACAAGATGTAGACACAGATACAGGCGCTGTAATTGATGAAGTTTTTGAAGACGCATCAGGAAAGAAAAAGGTAAACTTCGTTAAGGAGGGGGACTTTCCTAAAATCTTTATAAATAGGACTTGCTTAAAGCAAGTATTCCAAAACCTTGTCAGCAATTCTGTAAAGTATATGGACAAAGAAGAAGGATATATTAAGGCAAGTTATTCTAAAGAGGGCAAGCACCACATTTTTACAATTTCAGACAATGGCCCGGGCATAGACCCAAAATACCACGAGAAAATATTTGAAATATTCAATACAGGCGCACTCACAGGCAGCAAAGAAAGCACAGGGGTCGGTTTAGCTATTGTGCAACGTATAGTAGAAAACTATAAAGGTTCAGTAAAAATACAATCTGCTCCAGGAGAAGGCACCGCATTTACTATATGTCTTCCGATATAAACCCGAAGAAATATTTTGTAATAGCGGGTTGTCAGCGCTGTGGCACAACAGCACTAGCCCGCTTGCTTCACATGCACCCTGAGGTTTACATGGCCCAGCCACTATTCCCTGAACCAAAATACTTTCTCAATGAGACGGTTTCCAAAGAAATATACCTAAACCAATACTTCTCCAATGCAAAGCAAGCGATAGCAATTGGAGAAAAAAGCACCTCTTACATAGAAAGCAGTACCGTCCCCAAACGTATTAAGGCCATATTTCCAGAGGCTAAAGTTATAATCCTGCTAAGAGATCCGGTATACCGGGCATTGTCAAACTATCAGTTTACTAAAAACAACAACCTAGAGCCACGGACGCCAAGGGAGGTATTCTTGGAAGAAAAACCCCCTCCTGCTTATTCTAAAAGTCATATTTCTGTATCGCCTTACCAATATAAAGCTAGAGGGGAGTATATCCGGTACATAAAACCATGGCTAAACATTTTCCAACCGAGCAATATCCTGATCTTGTTCTATGAAAATCTAATTAATAATTGCAACAGATCTGCTGTAGAATTAGGTGACTTTTTAGGTTTAAGCCAACCTATAGACTTTTCGATACTCAATGCACCGCTAGAAACAAGCATTGATTATAAAGAAAATATAATCGCTAAATTGCAGCACCATTATAAGCCATACAACCATCAATTAGCAGAGCTTCTAAACATCGATTTAAAAAAAATCTGGAAATATTAAATGGAAAGCGCATCACCAACATACTCTGTAGTTATTCCAGTGTACAATTCACAGGAATCTGTAGTAGAGATCAAGGACCGCTTAAAAACAATATTTGAAGAAGTTGTCATGGAGCCTTGGGAGCTTATACTAATAGATGACGGCTCCATATTTTCTGAAACCTGGCCGACCTTGGAGCAATTAGCCTTACACCATCCGAACATAACCAGCATCCAATTGACGAGAAACTTTGGCAAAGCTGGTGCCTTAATTGCTGGATTCCGATACGCCAGAGGCAAATTTATCATTACGATGGATGATGACTTACAGCACCTTCCTGAAGACATCCCTTTATTACTACAGCAACAACATCATGATATTGTATTAGGCCACTTTCCCCAGAAAGAGCATAATATAATCAAGAGAACATTAAGCAGTATCTATAGCTGGGCAGAAGCAAAGTTGATAAACAAACCCACTGGTGTAAAAAATAGCCCTTTTCGGCTCATCAACAAACACGTCATTGACTCTATGCTAAAAATCAATACACCGTACCCCTCTATCCAAGCTTTGTTGTACTTTGTGAGTCAAGACGCTATAATGGTAAATGTCACCCATGCCAAACGGGCACACAACCGTTCAGGCTTTACATTGAAAAAAATGTGGCAAACATTCTCCAATTTGTTATTTAACAATTCTGCGGCATTGCTCAAGTTAATAGCTGTTACTGGCAGCCTTATTTCAATCTTGAGCATTATTTTAGGCACATATTTTATTTTTAAAAGACTATTCATAGGTGTTCACGTACAAGGGTGGACTTCGCTTATTACAGTAAATTTATTTTTGGGAGGAATTATCCTTTTTGCCATAGGGATATTAGGCGAATATCAGATAAGGATAATAAATGGCACAGAAAAAAGGCCGTCACATATCATTCGTAGAATTATAAAATAATTTTCACAAAGCATTCTTGGGCATTTACAATAGGGTAAAAAATACCGCAGAACTATTAAAAAAATAATTCTGCGGACAAGATGCTGGTTGAAAGTTTTAACTCATCAGTTCGACATTAACGGCATTTAAGCCTTTTCTGCCGTTTTCTACATCAAACTGAACTTTGTCATTTTCACGGATCTCGTCAATAAGACCTGTGTAGTGGACAAAAATGTCTTCGCCGTTTTCGGCAGGTTTAATAAACCCAAATCCCTTTGAGCTATTAAAGAATTTTACTGTTCCTTGTGGCATTCTCTTTTAATTTTTACTTGAAATATAACTCATAAACAGGATTTGCCTTTTGTTGTTAAAAATTACACAGCCAAACTTATCCACACAATTGTCCACAATCAAGCAAATACAATAAAAAACACCACACAAACACGAAAAACAACTACTGATAAAGAAAAACTTATATAAAATAAGTTAATAATATAACATATATTACATTAAAACATTAACAAAAAGAGTCCACTAAGTATAAAATACTCCTAGATTTCAATGAGAAGATCTTTACAAAAAAAAGGTAACTTTGCCTTTCAGGTTAAACCAAGATAGTAGGATGCTCAATGCAGCTTAAAACAAAATAAATGAGCAAAATAGAAATAATCAGTTCTAAAGATGGTTCTCACACCCTGTTCCTTCCAGAAATGAATGAAACCTATCATTCTCATCATGGTGCTATACAGGAATCAGAATATGTTTTTATTGAAAAAGGCATTGCCCCTATTGCCCAAAAACAAAAAACACTCACTATACTGGAAATTGGTTTCGGTACCGGGCTAAATGCCCTCCTATCTTTCAGGACAGCCATTCAAGAAGGTTTAACTCTACACTATCATACCTTAGAACCATACCCGTTAATAAAAGAGGTTTACAGCAATCTTAATTACCCGGTCATTATAGAAGAAGGTAAGTATAAAGAAACATTCTTAAAGCTTCATGAAGCACCCATGAACGAAGAAATAAAGCTTTCAAACAACTTCTTTCTTAATAAATACAATGAAACACTGGAAAATGTAACCCTTCGGATAGAAGCAGATGTGGTGTTTTACGACGCTTTTGCCCCTGCCAAACAACCAGAGGTTTGGAGCCTGTCTAATTTGGAAAAAGTAAAGCAGGCAATGAACCCTAAAGGCGTATTGGTCACCTACTGCGCAAGTGGACAATTCAGAAGAGATTTAAAAAGCCTGGGTTTTGTGGTAGAAAACCTTCCTGGCCCTCCAGGAAAAAAAGAAATGACAAGGGCATTTTTGATGTAAAAAAGGTAAGCGGGGGGGGGAATAACAATTTGCCCTTCTAGCAATGGACAAAAAAACAGCAAACAATTTAAACCTTTCTATTGTCCCCAAAGTGAACGATTGCTTAAATTTGCATGAATAATTAACAAAAAATGGTCTCAATAGAAAATACGCTAGAGAATATTATTTTAGTTGGAGATAGGGTACTTGTAAAACCTAAAAGCTTTAAAGAGAGAACAAAAACAGGCTTATACCTTCCTCCAGGCGTCCAAGAACGCGAAAAGATTCAAAGTGGCTATATAATTAAGTCTGGCCCTGGTTATCCTATTCCTATCCCTACCGACATGGATGATGAACCATGGAAAGAAAAGGATGAAAGTGTTAAATACATACCATTGCAAGCTAAATCAGGAGATTTAGCCATTTTCCTTCAGAACAGTGCCCATGAAATCACCTACAACAACGAGAAGTACTTCATAGTACCTCATACGGCAATTTTGATGCTGGTTAGAGAGGACTTGCTTTAAGCTAACAGCAACAGCGCAGGAACTTTCATAAAAAAGCCCCTGATAATACCAGAGGCTTTTTTTTAAATATACTCTTTTCAATTACAAAAACTTTAACCTGGATTATGCATTAGATTCGTTATGCATATTTCAGGTTTACCCTTTAACAGATAGCGCAAACTCTTTGGCAAAGTAAGTAAGAATTATTTTAGCACCAGCCCTTTTCATGCTCAACAAGCACTCTTTCATCGCTTTGTCACCATCTACCCATCCTTTCTGAGCAGCCGCTTTAATCATGGCATATTCTCCACTTACGTTATAAGCAGCAATAGGCAATTCAAATTCGTCATACAAAGATTTAATCACGTCTAGGTAGGCCAAAGCAGGCTTTACCATTAAGAAATCAGCACCTTCTATCACATCCAGTTCCCCTTCTATAAGGGCTTCTTTCTGATTTGCGGGATCCATCTGATAAGTTTTTTTGTCCCCTGCTTTAGGGGCAGAGTTTAAAGCATCCCTAAAAGGCCCATAAAAAGCACTTGCATATTTAGCCGTATACGACATAATTGAAGTGTTAGCAAAGCCTTCATCGTCCAGAAGTTCTCTTATATAAGCTACACGACCATCCATCATATCAGAAGGGCCAACAATATCAGCACCAGCACGCGCCTGCGCCAAAGCCATTCTACCAAGCACATCTAATGTTTCATCATTTAAAATCTGTCCATCCTCCACTATACCGTCATGCCCATCGCTACTGTAGGGATCCATGGCCACATCTGTCATAATGCAACACTCAGGAAACTCTTTTTTGATTTCCTTGATGGCTTTTAAATAGAAGTTGGTATCATTATAGCTTTCTGTCGCAAACTTGTCTTTAAGAGACTCCTCAACTTGGGGGAAAAGCGCAAAAGCCTTTACCCCCAAGTTCATACAAGCTTCAACTTCTTTAACTGCTAGATCGATCGTATACCTGCTAATGCCTGGCATGGAAGCAATATCTGTGCTTTTATTGACCCCATCAGTTAAGAACAAAGGGTAAATAAGATCAGAAACCTGTACTTCATGCTCCCTTACTAAGGACCTTACAACTTCAGACTTTCTATTTCTTCTAGGCCTTCTAAGCATAGCTATTTTTATTTAGTATTCTAAAAGCACTTTTTCGATAATATCACAGCACTCGGTCATTTGCTCTTGGTTAATAACCAATGGTGGAGCAAAACGGATAATGTCGCCATGCGTCGGCTTGGCCAATAGTCCATTATCTTTAAGTGCTACACAAACATCCCAAGCAGTTTTACCATCTTTTTCTTTAATAACGATAGCATTTAACAAACCCCTACCACGAACAGCAGTCACATAGTCCAACTTATCTTTGAGTTCGTTCATCCTTTTGCGGAAATACTCACCCATTTTAAGTGCATTTGCAATCAAGTTTTCCTTTTTAATGACTTCTATAGCAGCTACCGCTACCGCACATGCTACAGGGTTCCCACCAAAAGTAGAACCGTGCTCGCCAGGTTTGATAGTCAACATAACAGGGTCATCTGCAAGTACAGCAGAAACAGGGTATGTACCACCAGAAATTGCTTTACCAAGAATCAATACATCAGGTTTGATGCCTTCATATTCTGAAGCGAGCATTTTACCAGTCCTACCTATACCAGTTTGGATTTCATCAATAATGAACAGAACATTATATTTAGAGCAAAGCTCTCTCGCTTTTTTAAGGTATCCGTCAGAAGGTACGAAAACACCAGCTTCACCTTGAATAGGCTCAACCAAGAATGCACATACCTCTGGATCCTTAAGCGCTTCTTCCAAAGCCTCAGTATTATTATAAGGTATAATATTAAAACCTTCGAGAAAAGGTCCAAACTCGTTACGTGCCACTTCATCAGTTGAAGCTGAAATGATAGCAGTTGTACGACCGTGGAAGTTTTTCTCTACAGCAATCACTTTCGCCTTATTTTCAGATATGCCTTTTACCTGATAACCCCATTTTCTGGAAAGCTTCAAAGCAGTTTCCACACCTTCGGCCCCAGAGTTCATCATTAAAACTTTGTCAAACCCAAAAGTTTCAGACAAATATTTTTCACAAGCGCCTAATTTGTCACTATGAAAAGCCCTAGAGGTTAAAGTAAGGATAGAAGATTGTTCTGTAAGAGCTTTTATAATCTCAGGATGACAATGGCCTTGATTAACGGCGCTATAAGCAGAAAGGAAATCATAGTAGTGCTTACCTTCAACATCCCACAGGTGCACCCCTTCTCCTTTTGCCAATACAGCAGGTAATGGATGGTAGTTATGCGCACCATACTTATCTTCTAGCTCAATAGCTTGCTTTGATGAGGTAATTTTTTCAGTCATAATGTTTATAAATTTGCAAGGATTAAAATGAAACCATTTTTTTTCTAAATGCGTTGCAAGTTAGCAAATAAAAATGACAACCGTGGCGCTAGGCATAGGTAAACTATGAAGAAGATGCAAAAGACAAACAAGAAAGAACCACTAAAAGAAGGCCACGATTTTTACTATAATAAAGAGGGACTTTTGGTTTTTACAGAAAAATACCTGAAAAACAGAGGATACTGCTGTAAAAACGGCTGTAAACATTGTCCTTATGGCTTCAGAAAATAATTTTTCTATAAATATTTTGCGGTACCACAAATTATTCCGATATTTGCATCCCAATTATCTAAAAAATAAACTGATAAAATCATGGCAAGGGTTTGTGATATAACAGGCAAAAGAACTCAGGTTGGAAATAAAGTGTCTCATGCAAATAATAAGACCTTAAGAAAGTTTTATCCCAACCTTCATAAAAAGAAATTTTATATCCCTGAGGAGGATAAGTGGATAACACTAAAGGTTTCTACAACTGCGCTTAAGACAATCAACAAAAAAGGCATTAGCGCTGTACTTAAGGAGGCCAGAAAAAAAGGCAAGAACATCTGATTATAAAAAGATAAAAAATATTTTAAGTCATGGCTAAAAAAGGAAACAGAGTTCAGGTTATTCTTGAATGTACCGAACATAAAAACAGCGGCCAGCCTGGCACTAGCAGGTACATCACAACCAAGAACAGAAAAAATACTACTGAAAGGATTGAACTAAAAAAATACAATCCGATTTTAAAGAAACATACCGTACACAAAGAAATTAAATAACAATGGCTAAGAAAGTAGTTGCTACCCTCAAAAAAGCCGATGCTAGCAAAGGTTACGCAAAGGTGATCAGAGCAGTAAAAAATGAGAAAACCGGCGCTTATTCCTTCAAAGAAGAAATTGTGCTTCTTGACCTTGTACAGGAAACATTAAAAAAATAACAATTCCCTTACATTATCATTTATATTAAAGTCCCTTTATGGGACTTTTTTATTATATTAGCCCAATACAATAATCTAAGGACGTTTAACTAAACTTTTCCCCAATGGCGTTTTTTGACTTTTTCTCGAAAGAAAACAAGGATTCTCTGGACAAAGGACTTGAAAAGACCAAGGACAGCTTTTTCTCCAGGATGAATAAAGCTTTGATGGGCAAATCTACAGTAGATGAAGAGGTTCTTGATGAACTCGAAGAGATACTTGTCTCATCTGACGTTGGTGTGCAAACCACCATCAAGATTATCAGAAGGATTGAGGAAAGGGTAGAAAGAGATCACTATGTCAGCACGTCAGAACTAAACGCCATTTTAAGAGAAGAGATAGCCAAGTTGCTTTCTGAAAACAACAGCGGTGACCTACGGGATTTTTATATCCCAGAAGTTGACGGTCCTTATGTAATTATGGTGGTTGGGGTAAACGGTGTAGGTAAAACAACAACCATTGGAAAGCTTGCTTCACAATTCCACAATAGAGGTAAAAAGGTAGTGCTCGGCGCAGCAGATACTTTCCGTGCGGCAGCGGTAGACCAGCTAAAACTGTGGGGAGAAAGAGTGGGCGTGCCTGTTATTGACCACGGCATGAACACTGACCCTGCCTCTGTAGCATTTGATGCAGTAAAAAAAGCCGTGGACATGAAAGCTGACCTGGTAATTATAGATACCGCCGGAAGATTACACAACAAGGTTAACTTAATGAATGAACTTGCAAAAATGAAACGGGTCATCCAGAAGTTTATTCCTGATGCCCCTCATGAAGTGCTTCTGGTATTAGACGGAAGTACAGGACAAAATGCAGTCAATCAAGCAAGAGAGTTTACAAAAGCCACAGAAGTATCCGCCCTTGCCATTACCAAACTAGATGGCACGGCAAAAGGTGGCGTTGTGATAGGCATTTCCGACGAATTCCAAATCCCTGTAAAATATATAGGCGTGGGTGAAAGAATTGACGATTTACAAATTTTTAACAAAAACGAATTTGTAGATTCTCTATTCAAAAAATAACTACTAGCCCCCACCGTTAACTCCTTGTTTCGACAGCTTTTTTTCTTTAAAATTTGCCGAAATAGATCAAAACTCAACACTAAACCTTATAACCTATGGCAAAAACTACATATTTTTGCCTAAAGAAATTTAATTCACTTTGAAAACTAAGGGAAACAAACAGACGAAAGTCAATATAGTCACCCTCGGGTGTTCTAAAAACCTAGTTGACTCTGAAAATATCCTCACCCAATTAAGAGGAAACAGCATTGAAGCAGAGCACGAATCTGATAAAGATGACGCAAATGTGGTGATCATCAATACTTGTGGCTTCATTGACAATGCTAAACAAGAGTCTATTGACACCATTCTTCAATATGCAGAAGCAAAAAATGAAGGGCTGGTAGAAAAAGTGTATGTAACAGGATGCCTCTCTGCCCGCTATAGGGATGACCTGGAAAAAGAAATACCTGCCGTAGACGCTTTTCTCGGCACCAATGAACTCCCAAGGCTTCTAAAACTCTTCAAAGCAAATTATAAACATGAGCTCATTGGCGAAAGGCTAACGTCTACGCCCAAACATTTTGCTTATTTTAAAATTGCGGAAGGCTGCAACAGGCCTTGTTCATTTTGCGCAATCCCGCTTATGCGTGGGAAACTTGACTCCCGCCCTATGGAGGAGTTGGTCAAGGAAGCCAAAAACCTAGCAAGAACAGGTACCAAAGAACTGATACTTATCGCGCAGGACCTGACCGATTATGGGATGGATATTTACGGCAAAAGAAACTTGGCGGACTTACTCAAAAACCTCTCTGATGTAGAAGGCATAGACTGGATAAGGCTACAATATGCCTATCCTTCCCAGTTTCCAATGGATATTCTGGATGTAATGAATGAACGTCCTAATATCTGCAATTACTTGGATATGCCACTACAGCATATTACTGACTCCATGTTAAAGACTATGCGCCGTGGCATTACAGAAAGGCGCACAAGGGAGCTTATTCAATCCATTAGGGAAAAGGTGCCTGGTATAGCATTAAGAACTACACTTATTGCAGGACACCCTGGCGAAACAGAAGAGGACTTTGAACAGTTGCTCCAGTTTGTGGAAGAAACTAGGTTTGAAAGGCTTGGGGTATTTACCTATTCACTCGAAGAAAACACCCATTCCCATACGTTAAAGGACGATGTCAGTCCGAATGAGAAACAGGAAAGGGAACAAAGAATCATGGAAGTTCAGGAAGGGATATCACTTGAACTCAATCAAGAAAAAATAGGGAAAACCTATAAAGTCCTGTTTGACCGTAAAGAAAGTGGTTATTTTATTGGCCGAACAGAATTTGATTCACCAGAAGTAGACAACGAGGTGCTCGTAAGCGCCGAGAATCAATATGTCCGTCTTGGCGATTTTGCGAATGTAAAAATCCACGACGCCACAGAATTTGACCTTTATGGGGATGTGGTATAAATAGCCACCCCTCATCAAAAATCAAAACTGTACCACTAGAACTGGTACAGTTTTTTTGTGCCTTTGGGTGAGGCTTAATTGCCTCGACACAAGGTCTAAGTCAAATAATTTTCTCACATAGCAAGCCTCTAGGAATTTTCCACCCCGAAATATTGTTCTTCAAAAAAAGAAGGGGGGAAATATGAAAGAGTCGTTTGTGCCAGTACCGCAAGCCTTTTTACTGATGATAGAAGAGGCGATAAGGTTAAAAAAAACAGGGTTGATAGAACATTACCAAGGAGAGGACAAAGAAACTTCTTCTGGCTATATCGTTGATGTAAAGGAAAATGAGGAAGGAACTTTTTTAGTTTTAAACACGATGGAGCAAATAAGGGTGGACAAAATAGTCAACTTATTTGGACAACCTGGCCCAGCGCATGAACAGGTGTGTTTTATTCCAGTAAATGAATAACAAGATAAAAGATGAGGCTATTCCCTCATCTTTTTTTCCTACATATTTTTCACATAGTATCACTCCTCCCCTTTAGCCAAGCACCCATATACAACTGGTAATGTTTTATGGCATAATAGTTGAATATAACTCATAAGATTTTTTCATAAGAATGATTCGTTATTTCTACAAATGCGACGCATCTTTTTTTTATGTCTTTCAGAAGCCGAAAGGAAAAAAACACTTTTATGAAGCATCTGCTAGCTCTATTCATTGTCTTTATACTCCCAATATCAGCATTTTCTCAAAACGGCCTGTATATAGGACTAGAAGGAAACATCCACTACGGGTTTTATCATGCAGATGACCCCGGCGGACTTATTGACATAAACTATGACAGGTATAACCGCATGCAATCTGCTGGAGGCATCCGTCTGGGTGGATACTTGTCAGAAAACCTGATCATTGAAACGGGCTATATCAGGTTCAGAACCTTGCGCTATTCATGGCTACTTTCAGACAATAATAGAATCACTTCCATAACCACAGGAAACACTTCCCATGACATACCGCTTAGGTTAATATACTCCCACAAGCTGAACAGTTATTTAAGTTTACAACCTTATGCAGGCATACGACTGCTAATCTCCCAAAACTATAATAATGAAGCAGCCCCATCGCCAATTCCCATTAGCAATGAAGATACCCTTACTATGGCCACCAGCCAGCACGGACCTAATAACGAAAGCTTTTCTTTAGAAGCAGGGCTAAGATTAGCCTATTCAGGGCCAAAGAAAAGAGTAGAATATTCGGCAGGGCTATTTTATTTACAAGGACTCTCAACCTTTGCTCAAACAAACGTGAGATATTTTAAAAATGAAGCACCTGAAGCCATATCAAACTCAAGAATTTGGCCCAATGCCTCAGGACTAAACTTATCTTTTGGCATTGTATATCATATTATAAGACAGAAATCTCTAGACGATTACAGAAAATAACAAATTAGGGTTACCCACTTAAATATCTTATGTGTTATTAGTATACTTAGGGTCGCTAAATTACTTTTTGCCTCGCCGGCAGGGCCTTACTTTTTTTCTTAGACAAAAAAAGTAAGCAAAAAAGTCAAGGCCTGTGATGAAATTTGCTAAACTTTATAACCATTACGCTATCCCGATAGCTATCGGGATGAAACTCACCTCCTTGCGTCGGGCTTAAACAGCAAATTTTTTGGCCGCTTCATGCTTATAAAGTTCTTAACGCAATTTCATCAATGGCCGCCTTATTTTCTAACGATGACACATATCGCCATTTAAGAAAGACAGTTTAAAGCATTTTAAACTTAAATGGGTAATCCTATAATAAAATAAAATAACTACTTTATCTCTTCTACAAATTTGTCTATGGCCTGATAGTCAATAGCGGAGACACTTTTTTTTGTTTTGGCAACAAACCGCACGATCAGCCTTTCAAAAAAACTCATATTTTCTAGAATCATTTCCCCACCGGCAATCACAGAAGCAGAACTATGCTTTCGGAGTTCTTCAGGAAAGGAATTTTCCATATATGACTGCTGCTCTGCCTTGTTCATGCAACAGAGATATAAGCCAACCTTTTTTTGAAGAAGATCTGAAAGATTTTTTTCACAAAACTTCTTCATAGCATCCAATGGATTCCCAGCATAAATTGGCCCTCCAATAATGACCAAGTCATAGCACCCAATATCAGGATTACCGTTTTTTGCTAAGCTATAAACAGTCACATCATGCGCCGACAGCTTGCCTGAAATAATATCGGCCACTTTGCCTGAAGTGCCATGTTTAGAAGCATATATAATTGCTGTTCTCATACTATATTTAAAAACTTAAAGCTAAAAAATGTTTATGCTTAAGAAATTGACATAAAGCAGTAAAAAAGCTAAGATTAATCAATTAATGACAAGAGGGTGATAAGAATAATTTGCAATTGCAGACGTTTCTTTATTACTTCATTGTCTGAACAATTAACTTTCACATAAATAAAAAAATGAAAAAAGGTAATTTTTTACTGACCGCAGTTTTAGCTGCTGCATTAAGCTTTGGAGCACTTGCCCAAGACTTACCTAAACCAAGTCCCAAAGCGACTATAACCCAAACAGTAGGGTTGACAGATATTTCTGTTGAATATAGCAGCCCGGCAGTGGCTGGTAGACAAATATGGGGCGATCTAGTTGCATACGATGAGCTATGGCGTACAGGAGCCAATGCAGCAACCACTATTGCTTTTAGCAAAGACGTTACAATAGAAGGGACAACTGTACCCGCCGGCAAGTACGCTTTGTTTACAATCCCTTCTAAAAATGAATGGACAATCATTCTCAACAAAGATACCAATCAAGGTGGCACTAGAGGATATAAAGAGGAAGACGACCTACTGCGCATAAAAGCTAAACCAGTAGAAGCCCCGTTACGCGAACGCTTTGCCGTTCTTATAACAGACTTCAACAATGAAGAAGCAACGGTCTCTATTGAGTGGGAAAAACTAAGGATTCCCTTTAAGGTAAAATTGAATACCCATGAACAGGCAATGGCCAACATCAGCCAATCTATGGAAGACAACTGGAGGTCGTTTGCCAACTCCGCACGTTACCTTCTGGAGAATAAAAAAGACATGGATAAAGCCCTAGAGCTTGCAAATACTTCCGTTTCACTTCAAAGCCACTGGTACAACAACTGGATAAAAGCTCAAATCCTTGCTGAGAAAAAGCAAATGAAAGAAGCTATCAAAGCTGCGAAAATAGCCAAAGACCTTGGCGACAAAGACAGCTACTTTTTCTGGAAAGCCAATGTTGAAAAAGCGCTGGCTGAGTGGAAATAATTATGATTTCACTTTAACTAAAAGCAGGTTTCCCAAAAGGAGCCTGCTTTTTTATTTTCTACCTTCTTTTTGAAATATATTTTGGAATAATTTATAACCTGTGCATTTACAAGTAGACAACTATTTCCCCCAAAGTAAAAATTCCATCAAGCTAATGGCAGGTATACCTTTGTATGTATTTCCTTCAAACCCGTCCCTAGTAACAACATATTTAGGATAGTTGTCCTGAATTTTGAGTAAGTTCCCGAATTCCATCTCTATCGTTTTTTCCTCATCAAGCCTTAAAGCCACCTGTATATACAGGATTTCTCCTGCCTTTTCAGCTACAAAATCAACCTCTTCTTTATTCAACACCCCTACTTTGACCTGATAGGATAAAAAAATCAGATGATTATACACTGCATTCTCCAAAATTTTACCCTGATCCTCCAAGCGAAACCCCCACAAAGCATTTCTTATACCTAAGTTTTCAAAATAGTACTTATCGCCAATTTCAAATACCCTTTTCCCCAAAACATCATACCGAGGCACTTCATAAACAATAAAGGCATTTTTTAGATACTGGACGTAAGTTAGTACCTGATTAGTGGAAATTTTGACTTGTTGTGATTTAAGAAAATCGCTAATTTTCTTTGCGGAAAATAGACTCCCTATATTTCCTGCCAAAAACAACGTAAGTTTCTCTAAAAACCTCACATTTCTTAATGCATACCTCTCAACAATATCTCGATAGATAATAGTGGTATAAATGTTTTTCAGATAATCAAAAACCACTTCATCTTGCAAGGGCAGGTGAATCAAATAAGGCAAGCCCCCATATTTAAGATACTTTTTTAAAGCCCCTTCATCATTCTTCAAATGATGAAATTGCAAAAATTCCTGATAACTTAAACTATGCACATTTATTTCTATGTACCTGCCACTTAAAAAATTTGCAAACTCACCGGATAATAAATTAGCATTAGATCCTGTACAATATAAATCTAGGCTTTCATCCAAAACAAAAGAGCGCAAAGCTTTTTCAAACCCAGAAATATCCTGAATTTCATCTATAAATACATAATTCTGCGCAGATTCTACTTTTTGACTTATCACATATTCATACAAGTCCATATGATCTTTAACAAAATCAAACTCAAGCTCTTCCTTATTAATATATATAATATTAGCTTTTTCAGACGCTTTTTTAATAACTTCTATGATTTGAAAAATCAAATAACTCTTACCTACTCGTCTCTGTCCGGTAAAAACCTTTATTAACTGTTTACCGATATAAGGTTTAACAGCTTTTAAATACTTCTCTCTATGAAAAACTGTCTTCGGACTCATACAAAATTATTTATACAACTAAAATTAAGCATACTTAAAACTCCACCAACAACTAACAAAATATTTAATCATACTTAAAACTTTATCTAAAAATAATAAAAGTTTTAAGTATACTTAAAATCTTATACAAAAAAGTTAAAAATTTTAAATATAAAACCATATTAACCGATAATAGAGACAGGAAAAATTACGAACAAGGAAGCTTTTATCAACAACAATCAGTAGCTGACAGACAATTTAAGCTAGAACTTATAAAATTATTTGAGGAACGAGAAAATATATAAGCCCAGCCACAACACTCGCTCCCAAGACCTTAAAAATACTCACTTTAAATTTAAAGATGGCAATAAAGGCAGCAACGGCAATAAAAAAGGCAACAGGGTCTATAGTATCCCACACAGGCACATCCACAGACATGCCGAAGCCTTCCCAAACACGTACATCTTCAAAAAGTGTGTGGATACTGAACCAAACCGCCAGATTTAAAATAACCCCTACAATGGCAGCCGTAATAGCAGACAAAGCGGTACTCAAGATTTTATTGCCCCGCAAATATTCAATATAGGGAGCCCCTAAAAATATGAACATGAAGCAAGGAATAAAAGTGACCCAAGTCACCAGAAAAGAAGCAAACACTCCTGCGACTACAGGATCGAGCGTTCCGGCATGCCGCCATGCACCCATATAACCAACAAACTGTACAACTTGAATCAGGGGGCCTGGCGTGGTTTCTGCCATACCCAAACCATCTAACATTTCGCCAGGCTGCAACCATTCGTAAACCTCTACCGCACGCTGGGCTATGAATGCCAATACAGAATAAGCGCCACCAAAGGTTACGACGGCAGCTTTACTGAAAAAAATGGCTTCGGCAGCGAAAATATTGTCGCGACCTAACACTAAAGCTATAACACCGATAGGAAGCAACCATAGTGCGAGCCAAAAAATAGTTGTTTTTAGAGATGATATAAACGAAGGCCGAACAGACCTCTCTGTAAAAACTGAATCAATAAAATATTGCTGTACATCAACTTGCTTTGTAGCTTCATGACCTTTGATGACCAAGAACTTATGCTCCCATACTTGACCGCCAATGTATCCCGCAAGCCCAGCGAAAATGACAATAAACGGAAAAGGAATATCAAAGAAAAAAATGGCAATAAAAGCTAAAGCAGCAAGGACAACCATAACCTCATTCTTCAGGGCTTTGTTTCCTATTTTAAAAACAGCTTGTAGTACAATGGCCATTACCGCCGGTTTTATACCATAAAAAATGGCCTGTACATAGTCTGTATCTCTATACCCTGTATAAAGTAAACTAAGTATCAATATGGATATAAATCCAGGAAGCACAAAAAGAACCCCAGCAGTAACGCCCCCTTTTACCTTGTGCAAGAGCCAGCCTATGTATATAGTCAACTGCTGCGCCTCAGGTCCAGGAAGAAGCATACAATAGTTAAGGGCATGAAGAAAACGGCTTTCACTGATCCACTTCTTTTCCTCAACCAAAATCTTAAACATAACTGCAATCTGACCCGCCGGACCTCCAAAGCTATAAAGGGCTATGCGAAACCAGGTTTTAAAACCCTCTTTATAAGGAATTGATTTTTTATCAAAATTATCTTTTGGAGGATCAGATGACATAAAAACGTTTATTAGTTCTTATTTAAAGAAACAAAAAATACCGAAACTAAGCTAAAACAAGCTATTTACCAGACCGTGTACAAAATTAGACTAGTATTCTATATTACCTTTCATTTTGTTTCAAAACAAAAGAAATTAGCGTGCTAAGTAGCATTACACTAAGGCAACCAAATGCATTAAACCACAAAAAACCAATATCTGAAGCCCAATATAAGACAATGACAAAAATCTGGGAAATAATTGCCGCAATGAAAACCGGCAAGCCTTTAACCCATTTGAAGAAAAATGCCACTACAAATATCCCTAAAATGGTACCATAAAATATCGACCCTAGGATATTCACCGCTTGTATCAGGTTGTCTACCAAGGAGGCAAAAAAAGCAAACCCAATAGCAAGAAAACCCCAACATGCAGTAAAAAGCTTAGACATCATCAAATAATGTTGGTCGCTACCGTCTGGCTTTACCACCCTTTTGTAAAAATCTACTATTGTTGTAGACCCAAGGGCATTCAACTCACCTGCTGTTGATGACATGGCGGCTGAAAAAATAACGGCAAGCAACAAACCAATAACACCTGTGGGAAGGTAGTTAATAATAAAGGTCACGAAAATATAATCGGCATCCTTGGTTTCAGCGTCTGGATTTACAGACGAGATCAACCCTTTTACCTGTTCCCTTATTTCATTATTACGGGATTCATACTTATTGATAACCTTCTTTTTCTCTTCTGCTGCATTTTTTGCATCTATGGCAGAAAGCTCAAGCATTTCTTCGATATCAGCTTTTTTTCGCTCAAAGTTTGCTTGGTATTCTTGCTCTAACCCCTTCAGGCTATCGGCATAAGCACTTTCCCTCACCATTTGAAGTCCAACATCATTAAAGTGGACAGGAGGCTGGACAAATTGATAAAACACAAATACCATGACCCCTGTCAGAAGAATAAAAAACTGCATAGGTATTTTTAACATACCATTAAACAGGAGTCCCAACCTTCCTTCCGTAACTGATCGCCCGGATAGGTATCTTTGCACCTGAGACTGGTCTGTTCCGAAATATGCCAAAGCCAAAAAAAGGCCACCAGTTATTCCGGACCAAAAGGTATACCGCTCTTCCAAGTCAATGGAAAAATCAATGGTTTCAAGCTTCCCCATGGTTCCTGCCACTTCCATAGCACCGCCAAAAGACACATTGTCCGGGAGCAGCGATACAATGATAGAAAAGGCCACCACCATACCAGCAAAAATAACAGCCATTTGCTGTTTTTGCGTCTGACTTACCGCCTTTGTCCCCCCTGATACTGTATAAATAATAACCAGTATACCAATAAGGAGATTTGTGAGGTTCAGTGGCCAATTTAAGATCGAAGAAAGAATGATTGCTGGAGCATAAATGGTAATACCTGCCGCCAACCCACGCTGCAAAAGAAACAAAAACGCTGCTAAAAGCCTCGTATTTAAATCAAACCGGTTTTCTAAAAACTCATAAGCGGTATAAACTTTCAAACGATAATAAATGGGCAGTACAAAAATTGACAAGAAAACCATAGCCAAAGGAAGCCCGAAATAAAATTGCACGAAACCCATTCCGTCAATATAGGCCTGGCCAGGAGTAGACAGAAAAGTAATGGCACTTGCCTGGGTGGCCATAACGGAAAGACCAATAGTATACCACTTCATATCATGGTCTCCCA